>NC_017243.1:2643830-3304788 GCF_000223215.1 Brachyspira intermedia PWS/A | reverse complement strand
TACATTTATAACAATTATAACAAAATAATGCTATATTTGTAAAATTGTAAAAACTATAGTTATTTTCATATATTGATAGTTAATCATTAAATATATGAAATTTAAACTACATTTAAAACATTTTTGCATCAGTATTTTATTTTAATGACTTTTGATATATGCATTCAAATGTATCACCTAAATTCTTACTTTTGGCAAAAGAGCTATATATTCCTGATAGAAAGTTATTTTTCCTAATGAAATTAAGACCGAATACATCGCAAAATCTATTGTAATAAACGCTTTGATTCTCTAAATTTATGCATTTAAGTGAATATTTAGACATAAGTATATCTAAAGATTTAGGATTAGCCTCAAATGCATGATCTGACGGCACTATAGAAAAATAGTTTTTATTGTATCTTCCGCTCAAACCATTACCATTAGGAGTTGCAAAAGCTAATATTCCATCATCTTTAAGCGAATAAATTATGCGTTCTAAAATACTTTCAAAATTGTATATATGCTCTACAACATACCAAGCAGTTATTATATCATATTCTTTTTCTTTATATTCAAAGTCAAGTAAAGAGCAGTTATGTACATTAAGATTAAGGGTGTTTATACAGTAGTTCGAGGCATATTCACTTATCTCTATACCCTCTGTTTCATATCCATATTCTTTAGCTTCTTTAAGAAAGAAACCCATTGCACTTCCTATATCAAGTACTTTTCCATTAGGTTTTATTTTCTTTATCTTTTCTAATCTTCTTTTAGCCAAAGCAGTTAAATTAGCACTGTCTTCCTCATAAGTTTTTCCGTACTGATTCTTATAATCTTCAACGAAATATTTAGAAGAATAATCTGTAAATGGAGGAAGAAAATATTTTCTAAATAGTGTATTACATTTTTGGCATTTATATAAATTGGATTCCAAATTTCTATTTTTCATTTCTATGTTTCTGCTTTTGCAAAATGGGCATTCTATATTTTTGAAATCTTTTATATTATCTATTATAGTTTTTATACGCTCCAAAGATTTATCTGTATTTATCAACTTACCTTTTTCTCTGAACTTATTTTGCATATCATTATTAAATAGAAATTCTTTTAATTTATTTATTGCAGTATCAGTATCTATGTTCTGAAAGAATCCCAAATTAAAGAAAAGCTCTTCCTGAATTCTTGCCAAATCATCATGATATTTTGTAGGAGAAAGCAAAATTACAGGTATTGAAGATTCTATGCATTCAAAGGCTGTAAGCCCGAAATAGGTTATAACCGCACTGTATGGATTTTCAAATATATCAGTTCCGAAATTCTTATATCTTATATTACTATATTCGCTTTCTTTTTCTGTATCTATCAATACAAAATTTTTATCTTCTATTTTACTTATTATTTCTATAGCTTTATTTTTTAATTCATTATTAAATCCCAAATAAAGAAGAATAGGGGCATCAGCATCATATTTTGGTTTTACATTAGAATTTAATATAGTAGCTATGAAAGGCTTTATATTTACCTCTTTGGAATTATCTATATTCGGAAGCATTTCTATAACTATATCAGCAAATGCTCTTTCATTTCCCACACTATCTATTATTATAACATTGCTTATTTTTTTTAATTCTTTTATATATTTTGAATCTACTTCTCTGCTGTCTACTATTACTAGATAAGGATTTAAATTTTCTATTTCATTGTATCTACATGTATTTATAGTATTATCTTTAAATATACTGCTATTATTATTGATAGAAGAAAATGTAAAGTTATAATATTCTTTTAATTTATTTGCTATGAACTTCATACGAGTAATATGTCCAAACCCGTATATTGTTCCTATATCTGTTATTATACATATATCCTGCATAAGTCGCACAACTATTTAAAATTTATTTATTATTCTTAATATTATATAACAAAAAAAATATTATTACAAATTAATATTTAGGGGGCGGGTGGGAGATAAGATTAAAGAACAAAACAGCATTTTTATTTATTCTATTTTATATAATTATTCATCATATCATTTATTCTATTCATAGTTTTTAAATCTTCATTGCCTTCATTATCGCTTTCATTATTTTCATTGCTTTTCAAATAAATATATGCATTATCACCATTATTATCAACTTCATCAATATTAATATTATTTTCAAGAAGCTCTTTTACTATATCTTCTTTAAGCATTAAACATGCATACATAAGCCCATTAACTCCATCATTAGTTTTGCCGTTAATATCTGCATTATGATTTATAAGAAGTTTTAATATATCTGTATTATCATGATTGCAGGCATAAATAAGCGGAGTAAATCCCTCATTATTTTTTGTATTAACATCAGCATTGTATTTTAATAATAGTTTAACAATATCAATTCTTTTATAAAATACGGCAGTAAGAAAAGCATCGAAACCTTGTTTATTTTTTATATTTAAGTTGGCATTATTTTTTAGCAGAAGCTCAGCGATTTCACTATGCCCGTAAAATGAAGCAAATATCAAAGCAGTCCAATTTTCATCGGTTTGCAAATTAATATCAGCATTATTTTTTATTAATTCTTCGGTAATATTAACTCTATTAAATATAGATGCAAGCATTAAGGCAGTAAACCCTTCATCATCTAGCTTATTTATATTGATATTTTTATTTAAGCATTCTTTTAATTTGTTTAAATCTCCGCTTTTAGCAGCATCAAAAAATTCTTTCATATTATTAAAAACCTTATTTCGATTTAATAAAAAATTAACTCATAAAATTAAATACTGTATTTTATATAAAAATTAATATTTTCAATTATATTTATATTTTTTATATATTTTTTATTGCAAAAACTTATTTTATTATTTAGAATATAAAAAAGTTTACATTAATTATGATAATTAGGGTATTTAAAAATGAAAAGATTTGCAGCATTTATAATTTTAATGATGATATTATTTTTATGTTTTTCATGTTCTAAAAAAGAAATACCGCTTCCTGATGATAAGGTAGGTGAGTTTATATTAAATCCTAATGGACAAACTCCTTTATCATTATTATACAAAATAGAAACTAATAATAATTATCCTGTTACTGTAATAACAGAAGGAAGACTAGGCGATGAAGATATAATTTTTACTTATCCTAAAAATTACGGCTCTAATTTTGCAATACATGGGCTTTATTCAGAAAATACAAATACTGTTCATATTATTAATGGTACAAATAGAATATCTACTAATATAATAGTTGATAAACTTTCTATAGACGGACTTTATATTCCAGCTACAAACAGAGTAATAAGAGATTTAAAACCTGAAGAAAATGTATATTTTTTCAATATCAATGATGAGAGTTCTATTACTAATTTAAAAGATAATAATGCAGAATTATATTTTGCAAGTCCTGTTATAAATAGAAGCTGGAAAGGACTTTTTTTAATGGGGGTAAGCAGAAAAGGTAATTTGCGTTATGTGAATTATTCTAACTTCTATCTTACTAATGAGATAGCAAAAGTTATAGATCAAGATAATGATATTGTTATATATGATACTATGGGAATTAGCGATTTACTTGGAAATGCAAAACTTGATGTTACTAAATTGAATATAGGAGTTCATCATGATGTTATAAGAAAAAAGTCTGATAGTAATTATATAATGCTTGCTAATTCCGAGTGGGGCGTTGAAGATAGAATTTGCGAAGTTGATAGTAATGGAAATTTAATAAGAGATTTATATGTCGGCGATTTGATAAAAAAGATAGTTAATAAAAATGGCGATGAGTCAGAAAAAGAGTATTTAAAAAAATTAATATTTGATGAAGACAATAAATATTACAGCATAGGAAGAAAAAAAGATTTTCCTATGGACTGGGCACATTGTAATTCTTTAGTTTATGATGAGTCTAATGATATACTTTATTTATCTGTAAGAAGTTTAGCGGTTATGGCAGTTGATTACAGCGAATGGGAGCTTATTTGGTATATGGCTGATGATACTTTAGATACTATGGAATCATACAATCCTTACGGCAGATATTTAAAAGATTTAAAATCATTCGATCCTTATAAAGTATTAGGTGATGGAAATACTGATGGTCCTAAGAGTCAGCATGCTTTATTTTTGATATCAACTAATGTAATAGGTATGTTTGATAATCAAGGCGATGAAGATATAAATCCAAATGGTTCAAGATATGTAGAATATAAAATCACTGGTTCTCATGGTTCTTGGAAGGCTGAAAAAATCTATGAATATAAAACAGAAAATAAATTATATTCTCATTATATATCAGACATAGATTTTTTAAGCAATGGAAATATGCTTCTTGATTTTGGTAATAATGCTCAGATAATGGAAGTTGATAAAGAAACAAAAGAAGTTTTTTATCATTTGAAGTTCGGAGTAAAGACTTGGGGTATTTATAGAATAGATAAAATGCCTTTATATTATTCCGATGACCATAAATATAGCGAGGATAGTTCTTTTATAAATTAAACGATTTTTATATTGCAGGAGTATTAGCGGTATGAGTGATGTATACGAAAAAATTGTTAATGAAAAATATATAGGAAAGGAAGTTAATCCTATCAATCAAAGTGATATATTTCATCTTGCTGATATTTATTCAAAAAAATTTAATTTTAAAAATAATGATAATAATATAGCATTATTAATAGTAGATACACAGAGAGATTTTATAGATCCTAAAAAAGGTTCTTTACCTGTAAAAGGTGCTTTAAAAGATATAAAAAGAATAATAAATTTTATATATTCAAATTTAGAGGATATATCAAGAATTTATGTAACTATGGATACCCATTATTATGATTCTATATTTCACCCATATATGTGGAAGAAGCATAGCGGAGAAGATGTTGATCCTTTCACTGAAGTTACATTGGATAAAATATATAATCATGAAATTATACCATTATATAAAAAAGAGCAGATACAATATTTAAAAAAGTTAGAAAAAGCTAATGCCAGAAATCTTATAATATGGCCTTATCATTGTATTCATGGTACAGATGGCTGGCTTATAGAAAAACAGCTTAATAATATGCTTTTATTTTATGAAAGATTAAGAGAAAAAAATATACATAAAATAATTAAAGGTACTGAACGTTTAACTGAAATGTATGGAGCTGTGAAACCTGAAGTTATTACTCCTGAAACTAGATTTTTTGATATGGCTTGGGTATATGAATTAAAAAATTATAAATATATATATGTTTGCGGAGAGGCAAAAGATTTTAGTCTTTATAATACATTATGTCAAATTTGTGATGTATATTCAAGCGATAAAAATATCACTAAAAAAATTAATGTTATGATAAATTGTAGCAGTAGTATATATAATACTAAAGAAATTGAAAAAAAGTATAGTAAGTTACAAAAAGATTATGGTATTAATATAATAGAAGTATAATTAAAAAAGTGCTTGTGTGGCATGTCTGTGTGCTTAGCAAGGCTAGTACCGCATATAATAAATATAAGAAAATAATTTTTGATAAAATATAGTTGTTTAGGTATATACTATCTTCTATTATATTTTATTATAAATCTGTATTCCAATTAGCAGATTGTATCATAACATCAATATCATTAAATGCTTTTGATAATTTATCAAATTCATTTTGTATATCTTTTACATTAACTAGTACTTTCATTTTTACTTCATTTTTTGCTGTTCTGAAATCTTTACTGTTCACCTCTTTCAAAATGCTTTTATAAATATCTATTTCTCTGCTTAATTTATCTCTTATATTAATAGCTTCTGATATTGATATACCTATTTCTAGTCTTGTGGTATTTTCTTTATTGCTTATTTTCATCATCAAATCGGACAATTCATTATTGGTTTCTATATATTCTTTAATTAAATCATTAGGATTTTCATTATTTTCATTATCTTCTTTTATAGCCACATTATTTTTTACTCTTTTCTTTAAATTATCTATTTTTTTGATATATTCCTCTTTTTTAATAATGCTTCTCCTAGTTTCATAAATATCTCCTATAATTATTTTGACATAAATTAATTTTGTAGTATTATATATCTATAAGGGTAAAATATGAACAGATTATTAAAAATTATAATAATATTTTCTGCATTTTTTATAAGCAGCTGTCTTAATTTTAATACAGGATCATTATCATTTAATAATAATGGTATAGATGATAAATACTATGGTACTTATGAAGGATCTGTTACAATAATAGAAAATAATAATCTCACATCTCAGGCTACTGCAAATGTAATAGTAAGCAGCGGAAGTGTAGTAACTATAAGAATTTGGGGAAGCCTTATTAATTTGCATATTCCAATATACAAAGAAAGCCTAATAAAAATATCTGATAATATGTATAAAGCTTCAGTTACATCATCTGGAATAAGATATGATCTTACCTTATCATTTAATTCTTCTATAATGAATCTATATTATGTTTCAAGCAATAATGCTATAGGTGAAGGAAATTTAACCAAGATAAGATAAAATTATTAATAAATCCCACCCTTTATATTTTATAATTTATTTTTTAAATTTTAATCTAAATTATTTTTATTATTGATTTTTAAATGTTAACGCCCGCCCAAGTTTTAATGAGATTAAAAAATATTCTACCGCACGGTGAACAGATTTTTAAATATAATAAATATTGTATTATTAATCTATTTATATTTTTTAATTTAGCTAAACGTGCGTTGTGAGATTTTTAAAAATTTAAAAAACACTTGGGTGGGTGCTATAATTTCTAATTAGGCTTTAAATATAATTAGCATTAAAATTTCATGATACGGCATCAAACTTTAAAGGGTGGGGAATGAGAATAAAATTTAATTATATTTAAAATTATTTTCTATATAGTTTTTTACTTCTATTAAATCATGAAATTTTTTGTACGCTAATTCTTTTTCATCTTCTTCAGTTAATAAAAGTAAATCAGGAATATAAAATCTTTTTTCTATATTAGCATTCTTGGCAGATAGAAGTCCGTTTTTAGAATCTTCTAATATTATTACATTATTTTTATCAGCATTAAAATAACTGCAGGCATTATTATATAGATGAGGATAAGGCTTAGGGGATTCTGCTTCATCTCCGCAAACTATATAATCAAATTCTTTTTTCAAATTAGTTTTCTCTAAATACAAATCAACTTTTTTTCTTATGCTTGAACTAGCTATAGCTTTTTTTATATTATTATCATTTAAAAACTTTATTAATTCATTGGCTCCCTTTTTTATATTGATGCCATCTTCTCTAACTATATTAAAAGATTCTTCTATTTGGCTTTTAATTATATCATAAAATAATTTTTCATTATTATTTGAAATTTCCATTATTGTGTTTTTTATTGTATTTTCATTTGATCCTAATATTTTACTGAAAAACAATTTTTCAACATCTATATTGACATTATAATTTTTAAAAGATTTTTTCCAAGCAGCCAAACTTATAGTTTCAGTATCAAGTAGCAGACCGTCCATATCGAATATTACCAAATCTAATTTATTCATATTTTATATTCCTTCAATTCTAAAAAATAAAATTATTTGATTAATTATATAATACGATTTTTTTTAATATTGTGTAGTATATACTAAAAATTTTTAATTTTGTCAAAATTAGTTTTTATATTGTTATTATTTTCAGGGGCTAGCCCCCGAACCCCCAGTTCTTTTGTTGACACAAAGAACCAAAAAGACTGCATTTTTGACATAAAATTACAGTATTATATTACATTTAACACATATTCTTAAAATATTAAGCTGTAGTATATGCGTTTTTGCGAAGCGTGCCTGTGGCAGCAACTTTTTTGAGCGACAAAAAAGTTGATAATATATTTACAAAATATAAAAATTGACAAAATGTAATTGTTTAGGTATACACTAAAAATTTTTAAGTTTGTAAATTTTTTGTTGTTCTTTTTCCCGCCGCACACCTTCCGAAGGCACGCACAGCGAGGCGGACATAGTCAAAGAACCTTATATCCTCGACAGGCTCGGATACGCTTCGCGAAAGTGCAAGTATAAAATTAGTGCTAAATCATACTAAAAAATATTTTACATGTAATATAATTTATCACGCAAAGTGTGGGCAAAGCCCCGTATATAAAAATAAAAAATTAATACTTCCAACCCTTTTTATCGCATATTTTTATAGCAGCTTCATTATTGTGTTTAGCTAAATCAATAATTCTTTGTTCGTACTCTTTTTTAGATGTATCATCTGCTAAATTATAACCTTTAATAAAATCATTATAGGCTTCATCATTGAGTCCTAAATAGGACTTGGAAATACCTTTATTATAATAAGCTATAAATTGATTATAATTTAATTCTATAGCTTTATTGAAATCTTTAATGGCCTCTTTGTATTTCTTTAAGTAGTTTTTAGCATTACCTCTATTATTATAAGCATTTCCATTATTAGGATTTAATTTTATAGCTTTATTAAAATCTTTAGTAGCTTTTTTGTATAGTCCTAATTTATTTTTAGCATTACCTCTATTATTATAAGCACTTGAATTATTAGGGTTTAATTCTATAGCTTTATTAAAGTCTTTAATAGCTTTTTCGTTGAATCCTAAATCTAATTTAGTAGTCCCTCTATTGTTATAAGCTTCTGAACAATTAGGATCTAATTCTATAGATTTGTTAAAATCTTCAATAGCTTCTTTATAGTAATTTAAATCCGCTTTAACAATACCTCTGTTATTGTAAGTGTCTTGATTATTAGGATCTAATTCTATAGATTTGTCAAAATCTTTAATAGCTTCTTTATATTGTTCTAAACTATATTTAGTGTTACCTCTATTATAATAAGTTTTTGAACTATTGGGATTTAATTCTATAGCTTTATCAAAATCTTTAATAGCTTCTTTATATTGTTCTAAATTATATTTGGCATTACCTCTGTTATTATAAGCTATGTAGTAGTTGTTTTGGTATTGAGAATATTCTTCAGAGTTTTTATCATATTCTTTCAATAAATCATCTGTCATTTCTATGATTTGATTATAATAATTTATAGCTTTATCATATTCTTTATTATTATCTGCCTGATAGGCTGAATTAAATAAATTTGATATTTCTATATTTATATTATTTTTTTCTATGAGTTTTTGGGTTTCTTCTTCTGCTTTATCTTTTATTGATTTTATTAATTGTTCGCTTTCTGTCTGTGCTTGTTCTTTTATATCTGATATCATTTGATTTGATTTTTCTTGAATTGAGTTTATGGAATCATTAAATTCTATTTTTAATTTATCTATTGAATTTAGAGCCTCGTTGTTTTTTTCATCTATTTCTTTTAAAAATTTATTTGAATTTGTTTCTAATTCAAATATTTTTCTTTGTGTTTCTGTCTCAATTTTTAATTGTAAATTTTCAATACTAAGTTCATAGTTATGAATTTTTTCTTTGTAGTTTTCAATATCTTTTTTTAGGTCATTTATATATTTAAAATTTTCCTTGCTCTCAGATAAAATATTATTATTGATAAATATTCCAGCAAATGTGAATACTATCATTATTACAGATAAAAATGCAAACCAAAAACTTAAAACATCATTTGAGTTTTTCATTATCTCTGCCATTGAGGATTCAAGCATTTTTGTATTTATATCGAAAGTTGATTTGAAATTATTTGCTATTTCTTCACTAATTATAAATTCATTATTTATTGTAATTGTATTTTCTGATTCATTAGTTGTAACAGTTTTATCTATAGTTGTATTGCTTATTATAGTTTGTATATTTAGAGAATAATTTTCTAATGCTTTATTAAATCTGCTTTCTATATTTTTAGTATGTAAAAAATATATTCCCGAAAATGCTCCAAAAGCAAGTAAAAATAATATAATCATTATGCATGTATTATTTTTATATTTATTGTTTGTATTATTAACTTCCATAAATAAACCTTAGATGATTTGCTATATTATACAGCATTATGAAAATTATTAAACAATATATAAAAGGCTAAGTATTAAAAAATTAAAAGTATATATACTGAAAATTTTTGTTTTTAGATTTCGTCAAAGCTGCCAAAAAACTTATTTAATAATATTAATCTATATTACTATGTGCTTTTGCAACTTTTGCCACGGGAAAAGTTGATGTTTTTAACTATCAACTTTTTTATGGACTTCGTCAAAGTTGCAAAAAAGACATAGGTTGGGAGTGGGAATAAATTTTTAAAAAATAAAAAGCCCCACTATATAAAATATAATGGGACTTTTTTATTTAAAAATTATTATTATATTCTTATTCTTCTATACTTAAATGTAACTCTTCCAATTGATCAGCATCAACAGTAGAAGGACATCCGCTCATCAAACATTGTCCTTTTTGAGTTTTAGGGAATGCTATAACTTCTCTTATGCTGTCTTGTTTTTGTAAAAGCATAACAACTCTATCTATACCATAAGCCATACCGCACATAGGAGGAGCACCATATTTTAAAGCATCTAGAAGGAATCCGAATCTCAATTTTGCTTTCTCTTCGTCTATGCCTAAAAGTTTGAATATTATAGCCTGTACTTTGCTGTCATAAATACGCTGACCGCCGCCGCCTATTTCATTACCATTTAATACCAAGTCATAAGTATCGCTTCTTACTTTTAAAGGCTCGCTTTCAAGTATAGCAACATCTTCAGGTACTGGGGCAGTGAATGGGTGGTGAGTAGCTGATATTCTCTTCTCTTTATGATCATATTCAAATAATGGGAACTCTACTACCCATAAGAAATTTAATTTATCTTTATCTATTAAGTTTAATTTCTCAGCAACTTTTAATCTTAAATTACCCAAAGCATCGAATGTTACTTTTGGAGTATCAGCAACGAAGAATAATAAGTCGCCTTTTTCTGCTTTAGTAACTTCTAATATTTTCTTTTGATTTTCTTCAGAGAAGAATTTAACTATGTTAGATTCAAGTCCTTTATCAGTAACTCTCATCCAAGCAAGTCCTTTAGCTCCGAATATACCAACATATTTAGTAAAGTCATCAATATCTTTTCTGCTTAATTTCTCTCCGCCTTTAGCATTCAAACATCTTATTATAAATTTGTTATCTAATGCATTTTTGAATACTGCAAAATCACATCCTCTAACAGCATCTTCAACATTGATAAGTTTTAATTCAAATCTAGTGTCTGGTTTGTCGCTTCCGTACATTTCCATAGCATCATAATAATTTAATCTAGGGAATGGAGTAGGTAAGTCAATACCATAAACATCTTTAACTATATTAGCAGTAACATTTTCCATAATAGATAAAAACTCATCAGTATTAAGGAAAGAAGTTTCAATATCAACCTGAGTAAATTCAGGCTGTCTGTCTGCTCTTAAATCCTCATCACGGAAACATTTAGCTATTTGATAGTATCTGTCGAAACCACCTATCATAAGTATTTGCTTGAATATTTGAGGAGATTGAGGCAATGCATAGAAATCTCCAGCATTTAATCTTGAAGGAACAAGGAAGTCTCTAGCACCTTCAGGAGTACTTTTATTTAATATAGGAGTTTCTACATCTATAAAACCATTATCAGATAAATGTTTTCTAAAAGCATTAGTAATTTGGAATCTTTTATATAAGTTATTGAATACAGTAGGTCTTCTTAAATCTAAATATCTGTATTTTAATCTTATATCTTCACCAGTATCAATATCATCTTCAAGTAGGAAAGGAGGAGTTTCAGAAGTATTAAGAAGCTCCATTTTTTCAACCATAACTTCAATTTCACCAGTAGGAATTTTAGGGTTAATCATTTCAGGACTTCTAGCTCTGATTTTACCTTCTACACTGATAACATATTCGCTTCTTAAATCCTGAGCGTCATTATGTGCTTCTTTGCTTATTTCAGGATTGAATACTATTTGTACGAATCCTGTTCTGTCTCTTAAATCTACGAATATTACTCCGCCATGATCTCTTCTTCTTAAAACCCAGCCGGCTAGCTTAACTTCTTTACCGATATCATCTTTTGTTAATATACCATTATAGGCACTTTTAAAACGCATGTTAATTCCTCTTTTTTAGTTGATTATTTTATTGTTTAAAATTTATTATAAAAAATAAGTTATATTTCTTTTTTGAATAAACATAATAATTATATTATAAATAGGTATAAAAATCAACAATCTAACAAAATATGTATCAATTTTTATAATAAATTATTGTATTTTATAATAAACAAACTATCTAATTTATGAGTAAAATGAATGTATATGTTTTATAATTAGCTAAAAATATGATTTCTATAACAGAAAATTAGTATCTCTAAATTATAATTGAATTGAAATTCTTTAAATATTTTTATAATCTCTTTTATAGTTTCACCTGATGCATAAACATCATCTATTAAAAGTATATTTTTGTTTTTGAGTTTATCATAATTTACTATTTCAAAAGCATCTTTAATATTTTCATTTCTTTCTTTTAGAGTTTCCAAAAATTTCTGTTCTTTTATATCTTTTTTTATTTTTATAAATTCGCATTTTTCTATATTAAATTCTTTATATATATAATCAGCAAAAAAATCCATTACACCATTATTTTTATTTGAAGGCACATAAAGTATAATGTCAAATTTTTTATTATTTGTTTTTATATAATCAGAATAATAATTTTTTATTTGTTCTGTTATCTTTATAGGAAAATCAATACTCTTTTTTTTGAATGCTCTTAATTCATCGCCAAGCTCTTTATCCAAATCTCCTAATGCTGTTATGGATATATTGTCTATACTAAATTTTTTATAAGCAGTAAAAATATTATTCATTTATTTTATCTTTTAATATAAGATACATTATGCTTGCAAAAATCCAATTTATTATTATTCCTTTATATCCAGCAATAACTCCGTTTAACCAAGTATTAATGCTTATATCAAAAATAAATGTGAGAATTACAGATGATAATCTTCCTAGTATAATGGCAAATAATGAAGTTAATATAAAAGATATATTTTTATTTTTCATTAAACTTATTACACTAGCAAATACAACTCCTTCAAATATCAAAAAATATAATGTAGGAGGCATAGGCATATTTGTGAGAAAATAATTCAAAAGCGGAGATATAAAACTAAGCATTATTAAAAATACAGGATTTAATATATAAGCTCCCAAAGACAATGCAAAAAATAAAGGAAGAAATTCAGTTCCTTTAAATCCGAAATAATGTGTTATAATAGGTGAAGCTAAACTTATGATACTTAGCAGAAACAATATGAAAATATTAACATTTATTTTTCTTAAAGATATAGTTCTCATAAAAATATCCTGATTAAATTATTTGCTTTTACTATGTATTATACTTAAATATTTATATTTGTCAAAATTTACGCACGTTAATTAGATTACAAAACATAAAAATATTTTAATTTATAATTTAAATAATAAATAAAAAGTTATTAAACGTGCGTTGAATAATGTTGAAAATTTAATAAAAACTTGGGCGGGTGTTAACATTTCAGTGTTAGTATATAAAAAATAATTAAGCAGAAATTTCTAAATTGTATTTTATAGAAAAAAGGGCGGGGTATGTAATTAAAGTTTTAAAAATTATTATTATTATTGCTAATAAAAATTGTTCGCAAGGATACTCCGACAAGTAAACTTTCCGGACGCTCACAATTTTTATAATTAGATTTACAATATTTAAAAATTATTATTTTTCATTATTGCTAAAGTAGAATTTATTAACTGCCCCCCAAGCGTTTTTTAAATTTGTAATGCATATACCGCACGTTAAGTAAAATTTAAAATATATGCTGATTAATAATTATAATTTAAATTATAATATTGAGTATGCTTACCGTGCGTTAATGAGATTAATAAAAAATTATTCAACAAAATTTATAAGTTCGCCTATATTTTCTATAGAGCAAATTATTTTATCTCCGCTTTTCATGTACTTAGGAGGATTAAAAGACATTCCTACACCTCCCGGAGTTCCTGTTGCTATTATATCGCCTGCTTCTAAAGTCATACCTTTTGATATGTCTGATACTAAATAATTTATATCATGGATCATGTATTTAGTATTAGAGGATTGTCTTACTTCATCGTTTAAAATACTTTTTATATCTAGCTTTAAAGGTAATTTAAAATCATCTTTATGAACTATGCATGGTCCCATAGCAGAGTATGAATCTAAACTTTTTCCTTTATACCACTGTGAATGTTTTTTTTGTATGTCTCTTGATGATATGTCATTGAATATGCTATATCCGAATATATAATCATTAACTTCTTCAGGCTTTATATCTTTTGCAGTTTTTCCTATGATAACAGCCAATTCAGCCTCATAGTCAAGGCATTCATCTAAATCGAATCTTGATTTTATCTTGTCCCCAAAACCAATTATTTCTATAGCTCTTTTAGAAAAATATACAGGTGCTTTAACTTCTTTAAAATCTTTCATGTCCTTTTTTATTTCGCCTAGATGATCACTGTAATTAACCCCTACACATATAATATCATGAATGGGCTTTCTTATAGGAGATAATATTTTAACATTTTCTATAGAGTATGCTCTTTCAAAATTTTCTTCAGCATATTTTAATTTATTTAGAATATCATTATTTTCATTTATCATATTTATTAATTGTATCATAGGGTTATTATTGCATTTGAAATCAGATATTATTTCATTAATAGCAATAACTTTATTTCCGTCCTTGCTTAATATACCCACAGACTCCGTATTATTCCATTCAACAAAAGATACAAATTTCATTATATAACTCCGAAAAAATATTTTTATTGATATATTAAACTTCTATATTACAGTATTTTCTAATAAAAAATTAAGATAATTTTTAAAGTTTTTTAATCAATAGTGTTTCATACATTATAGTAAATTTATAAATGTTTTTCAATATAGCTTAAATAAATAATTTATTTACTATATATAATATTCTTTGTGCTTTACGAAATAAAATTTTTACTGTATAATTTTTATAAATTTAATAGGGTGTTTTTATATGATAACAAAGAGAATAATTCCATGCTTGGATGTAAGAGACGGCAGAGTTGTAAAGGGTACTAATTTTGAAGGTTTAAAAGATGTTGATGATCCTGTAGAGCTTGCCAAATATTATAATAATTCTTTAGCTGATGAGCTTGTATTTTATGATATTACGGCTTCTTATGAGGGAAGAAAATTATTTGTAAATGTACTTGAGAAAGTGGCAAATGAAATATTTATACCTCTTACAGTTGGCGGAGGAATAAACACTATAAAAGATTTTGATATGGTTTTGAAATCCGGAGCTGATAAGGTGAGCGTAAATTCAGGAGCTATAAAGAATCCTGATTTGATAAGAGAGGCAGCTGAAAAATACGGCAATCAATGCGTGGTTCTTTCTATAGATATAAAAAGAGTTAATGGAAAATATTCTGTATTTTCTAAGGGCGGAAGGGAAGATACAGGAATCGATGCGATTGAATGGGCTGTAAAAGGTGAGAAGAATGGGGCAGGGGAGCTTGTAATAAATAGTATTGATACAGACGGTGTAAAAAACGGCTTTGATATAGAATTACTTAAAGAAATAGCTGATAATGTTTCCATACCTTTAATAGCTTCAGGCGGAGCAGGAAACTTGGAGCATTTTAAAGATGTATTTCAGGTTAAAGGTGTTGATGCTGGGCTTGCTGCTTCGATATTCCACTTTAAAGAAATAGATATAAAAGAATTAAAAGAGTATCTTCAAAAAAATAATATCAAAGTAAGGCTTTAAATTTTTTATATATTTTAATTTTTATTAACGCACGGTGAATAGGCTCTATATTTAATTTAAATTATTATTTATAATAAATTTATATATTTAATTTTACTCTTCGTGCGGTATAAAGTCTTTAAATTTGAAATCCGCTTGGGTGGGGTGCTAAAAATTCTAATTTAGTAATAAAAAAATTAAAAGTTTCTATTCTATATAAAAACTATAAGTCTTGAGGGTGGGGAGTGAAAATAGGTTTTAAAACTTAATTACACTTGCCCGCCCTTTATTATTTTATGTATTAATTTGTAGTTATAGCTTTTTTATATTTATAGCTTTAATTTGTAATTATAGCACCCGCCCTAGTATTTATTATATTTAAAAATTTATTTAACGCACGTAGAATGCATTTTTATATATTGTTTAGATTATCATTTATAATCAATTTATATTTTGAATTTTACTCTACGTGCGGTATATAAAATTGCAAGATTAATTATGAATTAATCTCATTTTCAAGCATGTTTTTCTTTTTTGTTGTTATATAAATATAGATGTACATTCCACCAGATAATAGTATAGAAACAACGTCTGCTATAGGCTGTGACCATATTATGCCATTAATTCCAAAAAATTTTGTACCGAAATATATCGCAGGTACAAATGCTATTCCCTGTCTGCATACGGATAATATCAAAGAAGGCAATGCTTTTCCTAATGCCTGAAATGTTGATATAAATACAAATTGAAATCCTATAATAGGAGCTACGGAATATGCAGCTATTAAAAATTTAGAGCCGTATTCTATAACTTCATCATTCTTTATAAATATCGCTATAAGCTCTTTTGAGAATATAAAAGCAAAAATTAAAAATATTATTCCTGATACAAAACTAAATAGGCATGAAAGTTTTATTGAAGCATTCATTCTTTTATAATTTTTTGAGGCAAAATTGTATCCTATAAAAGGCTGTACCCCTTGTCCTAATCCTATGAATACTAGAAGAACAAGCATAAATATTCTTTGTGAAACTCCAAGCCCTGCCACAACATTATCATTATATCTTGAGGCAAAGTTATTTATTAAAATATTCGCTATACTTATAAGAACATTATTCATAAACACAGGGAACCCTATTGAAAACACATTATTTAATATATCTTTTGTTAATGAAAAATCTTTGAATCTTATTGAAAGGAAACTGCTTTTTTTAGCTATATGCCAAATATAATATAATGTAGAAGAAGCATTTCCTATTATAGTGGCAAGAGCAGCACCAGCAACACCCATATTCATATATAGTATCATTATTGGATCTAATATGATATTTATTATAGTACCAAGCATCATACCTATCATGGCCTCTTTTGAAGAACCTTCAGAACGTACAATCTGCCCCAATGACATTTGACAAACTACAAATACCGCTCCGAATGCCACTATAAGCAAATAGTCTTTGGCAAATTTATAAGTATTTTGGCTTGCTCCTGATAATTTTAGTATATTATTTAAGAATAATAAAAAAACTATCATACATACAAAGCCTGTAATAACGCTCGCAAAAAAAGCGAAAGATGAAACCTGCTTCGCCTTATCATAATTCCTAGCACCTAAACTTCTAGATATGTAAGAAGCTCCGCCTATTCCGTATATAGAGCCGAATGACATAAGAACCAAATAAATAGGCATAGTCAAAGAAACAGCAGCTACCTGATTAGGATCATTAGTTTGTCCTACAAAAAAAGTATCTACCATATTATAAAATACATTAACAAGCATTCCTAGTATAGTTGGAAGTGCCAATGTTATTAATGCTTTATATACTGGATAATTTTCAAATATATCTATTTTTTTATCGTTCTGATTCATAATGTTTTCCCAAAAAAGTAAAGGGTTATTATATTATATTTGATTTTTATTATCAAGCATTAATCAAGTGATAATTTAGCTATAAATATAATGAAATCTTGGGTGGGTTCTAAAATTTCTAAATACGCATTAAAACTCATTTTGACAAAATATATTCATTCTAGTATAATAAAATAAAAAAAGAGATATCATATATGCAAGAATTATTTTTATTTCCAAATTATAAAGCAAAAAATAATTATCTAAAAGATCGTTTCAAAAAATATACTTTGGATATAACCAATTATCAAACACTGCATCAATACTATAGAAGCAGTAAAGAAATGTTTTTTGAAAATTATAAAATAGATAATAATGTTCAGGATATAGATGAATCAATATCAATAATCAATATTCATAATATATTATTTCAGTATAAAGAAAAAAATAAAGAAGCATTAATATCAAAACAAAATACAACTTATGAATTGGCATATACTTTATATAAACTTATAGAGGAAATAACATTAGCCAAGTTTTACGGATTTAAATTAGAAAAGTACAATAATCTTAAAGATATAAATGCAATAATAAATCTGTATAAAGAATACAATAAGGAAAATAATTTATTAGATGAATTTGATATTTTCGAGCTTTTTATAAAATCTATAGAAAATAAGGAATTAGAATTTTTAAATACTTATGAATCTATAACGATTTATAATTTTGAAAAAATTCCTCCTTTGCATTTGATATTTCTTGAATCTTTAAAAAAGCATTATAATAAAAATATAAAAGTTGTAATGCCTTATGATATGGAAAAGCATTTTAATAATTATAAATCATTCTATCAAGGTATTGATAATTTTGAAATAAATGAAACTTCAAATTTTGCTAAGGCTTTGATTGGAGAAAATAAGGATATAAATAAATATAAAGATAAAATAAAGTTTATATCCGGATTCGGTGCTAAACAAGAAGCTGACACTGTTATTGATGAGATAATTAAACTTATAGAAAGTGGAGTTAATCCTTATGATATAGGAATAATATTTTCAGATATTCAATCATACAGCGATATTGTTTCAAGCAGATTAAAAGAATGTCAAATAAAATTCAATGAAAGAAGAGCCAACTTTATATGGAAAGTTCCTATAATACCTGTGCTTACTTCAATATTTTTAATATTGGATAAGTATAATGGTGAAATAGATGTAGATACTTTAATAAAAATATTATCTTCTGCATATATAAAACTTGATGGTGTTAATCCTTATAATATAAGAGATTTGATTTATTCTTATGAGCATTTTAACTCCATAGAAATATTTTCAAAAATGTCTTTCAAAGATTTTAAAAATAAAATTTCTAAGAAGTTTGAATATAATGAGGCTTCAAAATCTATAGCGGAATTTTTGGATTTATTAAATAATCTTGTATCAAAGAAAAGCTATAAAGAAATAGGGCTTGCATATATAAATATTTTGAATTTTTTAAATATAGGAAACATAGAAAATACAAAAGATTCAGAAGAATTAGATAATATTTATGATAAAAAAAATGAATATTTCTATAGAGATAATGAGGCATTAGCTTTATTCATTAATCTTATATTGGAAATAGCATATACAGAAAAACTTGAAAATATAGATAATCAGGATATAAGCCATTTTGATTTTCATTCAGCTTTAAATACAATTTTAAGAGACAAATCTATAGGCGAAGATGAAAATAGAGATATAACTCTTACAGTAAGTAATTTATATGATGCCAGAGGTTTAAAATTAAAACATATATTTATATTAGGAATGAATAATGATTTTATAAATAGAAGACCTAATGCATTTTTTATAAGTGCCAAATTTAGAGAGGCAATAAATAAAGAAAATAAAAAAATAGTTTTCAATACTCAAAGCTATTTATCAGATATTCATTATGCTTTATTTTTAAATATATTGTCTTCAAGTTATGAGGATAGTAATATTTATTTTTCTTTTAGATTTAAAGATGAAAAAGGAAATTTGGAGATACCATTTTATTATCTAGAAAATCTTTATAGAGAATTATATAATGAAGATTTTAAATTTGAAAGTTTAGAGAAAAACGGACTCATATACAGAAAAGAATATATACAAAGAGAAGATAATATCCATACTGATAAAGAAAATCTTATGAGCCTATTTTTATATAATGATATAGCTTATAAAATTGATAATGCAGAAAGTATTATAGACCTTGTTTATCATAAGCAAAATAAAAATATACATCATGATTTTAATAACAATGAAGATATAAAAAATTTCTTTTTGAATATTTTAAAAGAGAAAGTATCCGTTACAACTTTACAGGCTATAATGGAATGTCCAGCTAAATTCTTCTATTCAAGATTATACTCAAAAGAATCTGTCGAGTCAAAAATACAAGGCATAAATTATATGGATAGAGGAAGTGCATATCATAGATTCTTTCAGAATTTCTATGAGGAAGTTAGAAATCAGTATTCAGATGAAGGATGCCATTTAATAGAAAGCGAATTTAATAATTACTGCAATATAGCAAATCAGGTTGTAGAAGATCATATAAATAAATTAATAAAGTCTTATTCTTCAAAGGATTTGGAAGAGAAGTATTTATTAGAATATAAATTTGATTTAAATGTTATAAGAGAAGAAGCATTAAATGTTATGTCATCTTTCATAAAAAAAGAAATCATAAATAATAAATTGAAAGAAGAAGATGAAGGAGCTTTCTATATACCAAAATATTTTGAAGAAAAAATAGGAGATGAAAAAGATTTTGTAATATATAAAAATAAAGATTTATCTATAAAAATAAGAGGTATAGTTGATAGAATTGATTTAAGTTACTCTGATAAAAAACATAAAAATATAAATGGTGTAAGAATAGTTGATTATAAGTCAAGTTATAAATTAGAAAAGCCTAAAGGCGAAACTCAAAAAGATATTATAAGAGAAACAATCAGAATATATTTACAGCCTATTTTATATTTAAAATATATACTTAGTGAATATATTAAAAAGAATATAGAAGAAAAAATAAAGCATTGTGAAGTAGTATTTACAGTATATAGGGAAAAAGAAGTTATAAATGAATCTCAGCAAATTAATCAGATGTATAATGACAGAGATATGCTTTTATCTATATGCGGGTTTATTGACAGTGAATACAATTTAACTGATTATTTTGATGAGGTGTTTAATAAAATTTTAGAAGGAGAATTAGTTTATATATCCAATATCACAAATTGTGCCAACTGTTATAATGCTCCTTACTGTGAAAAAGTATATAGAAAAGATGACGATGAAAGTTAAAGCAGTAAAAAATAATAAAAAAGGAGCTGTTATTTACAGCTCCTTTTATTTTATCAAAACTTAAATTACCATTTAAGTACGAATTCTGTGTAAATCTCTCCATCTTTAATAGATTTAGTAATTTCCATAGTAGATCTAATATGTGTAAGAGATTCAAGTAAAAGGCTAGCCCAAGCAAGTACAGCAAGCTCAATAACTTCAGGATCATCATTGAAATTAGTAAGATGAACTACCAATAATTTTTTTCTAGCTTTAATTAACTCTATTCTAGCCGGATCAAATAAATCAGTGAATATATGTTCAGCAGCATAAGTCAAAGCGAAATGCTTAGGTACAAAGAAAAGTAATGGTCTAATATATTTAGGTATTATTTGATGGTAATGGTATTCTGAAATTTCCTTAATACCTGTATTAGCACCAGCATAGAATAAATCACATACCAATTTATAAGGTTTATGGAATGAAGTCATATAAGGATACCATTCTTTACTTGATATTTCATTTTTAAATATTAAAGAAGATGAAGGCTCCATTGCAGTTACCCATTTCTGATATCCTTCTTCTCCGAATTTTGTTTTTATGAATTCTTTTAATATTATTAATGTAATACCTTTAACTCTTTGAGTAACAGTATCTTTCTTAGTTTTAATATCTCTAATTCTATATTGAGATATTTCTGATTCGAGTTCTGATAATAGTTTGTTATTATCATTTGCAAATTTATTCATAACATTTGCAGAAGTAGAAAGATCATTGGAACTGTCAGAAATATTTACTACACTAGTATGTATAGACTCAGATATAGTTTTGAGCTTATTCATAGTCTTAGATGTAGAAATAGAAATATTATTAAGAGATTCAAGACTGTTTCTTATATTTCCAAGTTTATCAGCCATATCAATATATTGAGTTTTAATATGATCACTTGATTGAGAAATTTTAGTGATAGAGTCTACTATCTCATTAATAGCCTTTAACTGTTCTACAGAAGATACATGCACAGTATCCATAATCTCTGTAACTTCCTGTACATCTTTTGTAAGTATATCAAATTGCTCTGTAGATTCTGTCAAATCATTAGTAGTGATAATGATTTTTTCTTCGATGTTTTGAAGAACTTTATTAGCATTATCAGCCTGCTCGTTAGAAACCTCAGATAATTTACGTATTTCTTCAGCAACTACCGCGAAACCTGAACTATATTTTCCGGCATGTGCAGCCTCAATAGCAGCGTTCATAGCCAAAAGGTTTGTTTGATGTGCGATGTTTCTAATAGAACTTACGAAATTAGAAATAAATCCTAAAGCATTTCTTAAGTCTCCTGTAGCCATAGAAGTAGCCTGCATCTTCTCTTTACTTTTTACAGAAGCCAATGACAAGTCTTTAGCTTTATTTGTAGCTTTAGAAATAATAGCATCTATATTTTCTATAGTTTTGCTCATTTCCTCTACTGAGGCAGCTATTTGTTCTATATTTTCACCTTCTTCAATGATTTTACTTTGAAGTTCTCTAGTATCTTTTTCAACTGAATCAATATTGCTAGTATTTGAAGCTATATACTCCTGCATATTTTGGTTACTGCTTTCTACTAATTCTACCTGATTCAATTCATCATTAACATTATTTTTAATAACTTCTATATTATTGTTGATACCATATATTATTTCTAAATTATCACTAATTTTTTGTGAAAGAGTATCACTTTGTTTTTTAGAAGTTAAAATAGTTCTTTTTACACTTGAAAGTACTGACTGAAGTGAGTTATTCAAAAGCCCAACCCATTTAGTCATCTCTCCTATTTCATCGCTTCCTGAAACAGCAGGTATTTTTACAGTTAAATCTTTATTATCAACAGAATTACCTATAGCATCAGATATTTTAGTAATAGAACTGAATAATAATTTGATGAAGAATATAATAGTAACTATTGCCATTAAAAATGCTATTATTATAGTATAGAATATAGCATCATTCATATCTTTTATTTGAGCAGTATAATATGAATTAGGTATAAGCATTACTATATTTATAAGTCCTGCTATATTAGCAACATAAGCTTTACATAAAGTATTATTTATTTCTATATTATCTGTTTTACTAAATCCTGCAGTTAGATTAGAATTAAATACTTCATAGTATTGAGGATATAATATATCTAATCTTCCATTTACTATATCAGGGTTTTTTGAATTAATGATAGCTGAATTTCTTTTATCAATTACCATTATATCGGCACCTTCTATATTAAGAATATCTTTTATATTCTCTGTAGAATAATTGAAAAGAACTCCTACATTTGCAATACCAACAATTTTTTCCTCATTTTGAATATCTGGTATTGTAGAAGCTATATTGAATGTCATTCCAATATGAGGGCCTTCATTAATCATATATGGTTTCAATATTTGTCTGCGTAATATACTTTTGTATGTTTGTCCATAAGTATTTGTCAAAACATCCCACATAGCTTTGTTTGTGGTATTTACTTTTGTGAATTCTTTATTGAAAGTGGAGTATCTGTATAGAGTAAAAGGTTCATTTCCATCAGCTATAGCATTAGGGTGAAATAAAACGCTAACAATTCTATTAAAATATAATTGAGATTCATTTACAGTAGCGGATAAGAAATTTTTAAAGTATTCATCTCTATCATCTATAGTAAAATTTTTAATATTGTTGTAAACAACTGAAAGTGTTGTAGAAATTTTGGCAGATTCTTCTCTTGCTGAAAGTATATTATATTCAAATTCTTTTTCTATTAATCTAAATCTATTATCTAAACTTCTTTCTATAACAGTAGAAAAAGTTTCCGTATTTAAAGTATTACTTAAGAAATTGGTGCTGAAAGCCACCAAAACCATAACTCCAACTATTATTAAAATTATACGAATCTTTATACCCATTTCAAAATGCTCCTGTGTAGTTAATATCGGCATTGGAAGTATATATTTTAAAGAATTAATATCTATAATATATTTAAAACTAATAGCTGTAAAGGGATATCGATAAAAAAGTATAATATTTTTTATTATACTTTTAAATTTTAAATATAAAAATAGGCGGCATCTAATTTATTTGATACCGCCTCAAAAAATCTATATATTACTTACACACCCATTCTATTTATTACAACATCTAAAAGCTGATCCATAACACTTACAACTCTAGCAGATGCATTATAACCATGCTGATACATAGCCATTTGAGCAACTTCTTCATCTAAGTTAACACCTGATACGGATTGTCTTAATTTTTCAAGATATTCCATAACAACAGTTTGTTTTTCTGTTTCAGCATTAGCCGTTTCTGTTCTTGAAGCTATTTTAGCAAGACTTCCTGTATAGAAATCATTGAATGTAGATTTGCTGTCTACCATTATTTCTTTAGTTTTCAAATTAGCAATAGCCAAAGCATTAGAACCATCGCCTATACCATTCCATTTATCATTGAAGCCGTTACCTGTAGTATCTATACCTTTAGAAGCTGCTATATAATTTACATCATTTCTGATAATATCATTAACAGCGATAGCTGCAGCAGGGTGTCTGTCAGGTGTAACTGTAAAGTTTCTGAAATCTCCTGCTAATTGGTTTACTTGATCTATTGTCTGCCAATTATAAGCACCAGCGGCACCAGACTGATTCAATACTCCAGTTATTCCTACAAGGAAATCACCGGAATCTTGTATATGTTTAATGAAATATGAAGGCTTCATATAATCATCAAAACCTCTTGCTTTAAGAACAAGTCTGTTTTTATCATCTAAATAAGCTGAAACATTAGCTTCGCTTGAGTTGATTTTATCTATTAATTCTCCCACTTTCATTTGAGCAGTATAATCTATAGCAACATCGGCACCTTCTCTTGATTTATTTCCGAATACTAAAGTTCCGCTACTTCCTATACTTGCGGTAGAATCTACTGAATTAACACCGCTTACTTTGAACATTATAGTAGAATCTTCCTGTCCATCATTATTAATATCAAAATTACCTATTACGGAAGGAGTAGTTTTTGTAACAGTAAAGAAATCAATACCTGTTTCCTGATTAAGTCCGAAACCGCTTCTATGAACTTCGTTTACGCTGTCTGCTAAATTCATAGCGAAAGTATCTAAATCATTAATAGCATCAACAGTATCAACATCTCTAAGCTCTAATAAAGCCTTTAATTCTCCGCCTTCAAACTGAACTTGAACATGATCTTTTTTCCAATAAATATCATACATTCCTTCATTATTGATATTTTTTTCAGCACTTAATTCGCTTACTACATTTCCCTGAACTAAAGCTCTTCCGCCTATATAAATCATAGTTTCATCAGGGTCCATAGATTTTATATCAACATTAGCAAGAGAAGAAAGCTCATCAACAAGTAAATCTCTTCTATCTAATAAGTCATTAGGGCTTTGTCCCAATGCCTGCTGTTTTACAATTTCAGTGTTTAAATCTTTTATAGAATTAGCTATATCATTGATTCTATTAACTTTATTTTCAACTAAGTTGTTCAAATTATTACGCATACCGTTCATTTGATTGAACATCTGATTAATAGAATTATTGATTCTGTCGGCCCTCTCTACAAGCACCATTCTAGTGCCTCTTTCAGTAGGATTAGCAGCCATTTCCTGCCAAGAATCCCAGAAAGCATCTAAATCGCTTCTTAAATTTGCATTGCCGGGCTCATTATATATAGCTTCTAATTGCTTTAAATAATCCGATTTTGTTTTCCAATAACCGTCAGTACCAAGCTCCATCATTATTTTAGAGTCAATGAATTGATCTCTTATTCTCTCTACTGTAGTTATTTCAGCACCCTGTCCTATTTGACCGGCACGTTCAGCTCTATTCAAACTAGGGGCTTCTAAAGGCTTATCGAATGAACGCATTACCACTCTTTGTCTGCTGTATCCTTTAGTGGCAACATTATTTATATTATGACCTGTAACTTCCAAAGCTGTTTTGAAGTTTTGTAATGATCTTTTACCTAATTCTATACCGAAAAATGAGCTTGTTGACATTATTATGCTCCTTAAAAAAATAATTTGCTTCTAATTAATTATTAGAATTATCGTATTTACAAAAAAAATTATTACATTTTTTTTATTATTATTGTAACAAAAGGTAACATAATAAAAAAATGGCATATATGTTTTATGTTTATACTTTTATTAAAGATTCTTCATTTCCTTCTGATGCTAACAGGTATCTCATTCTATTTATCTTTCTCATTTATTATTCTCCAAAATTATAATATAAGTATAGATAAGATTAATTTTTAATATCAGTTAAACAAATTCTTTTTATAAAATAAGCCTAAAACAATATATTTTTTTAGTATATATTTTATTTGATGAAATAATTTTCTTAATTGACAGGTTTTGGTATAGTGTAATTTTTAAGGACTAAATTCTGAATAATATTTTATGAGTTAAAATAAATATATATAATTACTGAATAATAAAAAAATATGCCAGCAAAATTTAAAAAATAATAGACCATCTTTTAAAAGACAGTCTATTATTTTTTCATTATAATTTTTATTTTTCAAAAAATTTATACTTTAAAGAAGCTCATAGCATTAACCAATTCTTCAGCCTGATTAAGCAAAGAACTAGATGATGCAGAAGTATGTTCTACTAATGCGGCATTTTGCTGAGTTACTGCATCCATATCTGTTATTGCTTTATTAACCTGTTGAACTCCGGATTGCTGTTCTAATGCTGTTGTACTTATATCTTCCATGAGTTTTGAGGTTACATCTATTTTATCTTGAATATCTTTAAATATCTCCTGTGATTCTCTTGCTGATTCTGTGGCTTTAGTAATTTTTTCATAAGCATTATCTACTAGGCTAGTAATATCTTTTACTGATGATTGAGTAGTCTGTGCCAAATTTCTTACTTCAGAGGCTACTACCGCAAAACCTTTACCTTGATCTCCGGCACGAGCTGCTTCTACTGCGGCATTAAGAGCAAGTATATTAGTTTGGAATGCTATATCTTCTATTATTTTTGTGATGTTTTTTATTTTTGTACTAGCTTCATTAACTTCTTCTATATTTTGAACAGTATCTAAAATTATACTTCCTGCATGCTCAATAGATGCTTTTGAGTTTATCATCATTTTATTTCCGTCTACTGATTTATTTGTAGATGATACTATAGTTGAAGCCATCTCTTCCATTGATGAAGCTGTTTCCTGCAAACTAGATGCTTGGGTATCTGTTCTTCTTGATAAATCTTCGCTGTCTTTTGAAAGAGCTCTTGCACTATTAGTTATTTCATCAGCAGAAACTCTAACTTTCATTATAATATCAAGCAGTACATCACGCATATTAAAGAAAGAATTAGCAAGCATACCTAATTCATCATCTCTATTAATATTCTGATGTTCATAAACCAAATTACCTTGAGATATTTCTTTGGCAAATAATACAAGTGAAATTAATGGTTTTGTTATAGTCTTTATATAAAGAGCAACTACAAAGCAGGCTAATATTATAAAGAACGGACCTATTGTAGATGTTCTAAAAATTATACCTCTTATATCTTTATAAATTTGACTGTTATAATTTGCAAATATAACAGACCAAGGCATTATACTAATATTCTTATAAGCAGCAGAACGTTTATTTTTATCATTTCCAAACACATAAGATTCTATAAGACCTTCTGATGTAGTCTTTGTTATATCATAAACTTGAGGTAATGAAGTGCCTATTCTGTTATGATCGGATGAAAGCATGATAATACCCTTATCATTTGCTATTGTTATATCGCCGTCAAAGTTAATATTATCAATAAAATCTTTATTGACTTTTCCTAGATCTATATTTATGTAAATAATACCTATTAAATTTCCTTGAGAATTAAATAAGCCTCTGCAAAGAAGTATAGCTTGAGAATCTTTTGCGATGGTATTGGCATAAGTTCCGTTATAATTATTTGCTTTTAATCTTGTAAATAATTCAGGATCAGAATCGAATATAGATGTACCTTCAAGAGAGGCATTATCACTATCAGATATTATTTTTCCATTAACATCTGCAAGTCCCATATTAAGAGCATATCTATTTACAGAATTAAAGTCTTTTAATCTATTTATGCTCTGCTGTTTTACATTAACATCATTAGTATAAAGTATATTGAATACGGTTGATGATTTAGAATAAGTGTCAATAGCGAGCAGTTGTTCATGAAGCACCATATCTACCATAGAAGCATATCCTGAAACTGTAGATTTAAATCCATTCAATGTTGCTCTTTTTACTGCTCTTGTAGATGATAATACAGAAAGTGTACCCAATATAAGAATTGTAATAAAAATGATAATACTTATAATGAAAGGAACTTTAAAAGATAAACTCTTCATTTTTCTCATACATATAAACCCTAATGAAATTTTGTTATTATTTTTAAAATAATTGTTTTAATATATATTTTATTCGAATAATTTGAATATAAAAATAAAAAAAATTGTAATTTTTTATAAAAATTATATTTTATGCTATTTATTCAATATGAAAGATGAAAATATAAAATAAAAGGGTTACTTCCTTACATTAGGAAATAACCCTTAAAAATCATACTGAAATTATCAAACTTTAAAGAAGCTCATAGCATTAACTAATTCTTCAGCCTGATTAAGTAAAGAGTTAGATGAAGCTGAAGCCTCTTCTACTAATGCTGCATTCTGCTGAGTTACTGTGTCCATATCTGTAACTGCTCTATTAACTTGCTCTACACCTTCATGTTGTTCTACTGCTGTTGAGCTAATATCCTGCATTATTTTTGCTGTATTTTCTATTTTTTCTTGAAGCTCACTGAATATATCTTGTGAAACTCTTGCAGATTCTGTGGCTTTATTAATTTTTTCATAGGCATTGTCTACCAAAGTAGTAATATCTTTTACTGATGACTGAGTAGTCTGTGCCAAATTTCTCACTTCAGAAGCTACTACCGCAAAACCTTTACCCATATCTCCAGCACGGGCCGCTTCAACTGCAGCATTAAGAGCTAATATATTAGTTTGGAAAGCAATATCTTCTATTATTTTAGTAATATCTTTAATCTTAGTGCTTGCATCATAAACTTCTTCTATATTTTTAGTTGTATCAAGTATTATTTCCCCTGCATTTTGAATAGCCTCTCTTGAATCTATCATCATTTTATTACCTTCCAAAGACTGATCTGCTGATGATTTTATTGTAGAAGCCATTTGTTCCATTGATGAAGCTGTTTCTTCCAAACTTGCTGCCTGTGCTTCTGTACGTTTTGATAAATCTATACTTCCTGTGGAAAGCTCTTTAGCATTCATTCTTATTTCATCTGCTGAAGTTCTTACTTTAATTATAATATCTGAAAGTCTGTCTCTCATATCAAAGAAAGAGTTTGCCAATACTCCAAGCTCATCTTTTCGTTTTATATTTCTATGTGTAGAAGTTAAATCTCCATTAGAAATTTCTCTGGATATTAGAACTAATTCGTCTAAAGGTTTTGTAATGCTCTTGATATACATAAATATTAATACAGTACATAATATTATAAATAGTGGTCCTATTATTACAGTACGAAGAATTGTATATTTTATTTCTTTGTATATCTCACTATCTGATTTAGCAAATACAACAGTCCAAGGCATTATATTAACATTTTGATAAGCGGCAGAGCGTTTACCTTCATAACCCTCATAAGTATATGATTCTATTATGCCTTCTTTTTTTGTTTTTATTATATCATAAACTTCGGGTAAGTTTCCGCCTATTCTTTTATTATCTGATGATAATATTATATTACCATTATTATTAGCTACTGTTATTCTTCCATTAATTTTCAAGCTGCTTATAAATTCATCATTTACTTTTTGCAAATCTAAATTAATGTAAACTAATCCTATTATATTACCTTGAGAATTCTTAATTCCTCCGCAAAGAAGAAGTGCCTGTCCTCCTGTTGTAGATGATATGCTTGGTGAATTATCATAAGTAAATTTATAGTTATTAGCTTTCATTTGTGAAAATAAATCTTTATGAATTTCTGCTATAGATGCTCCTATAAGTTTAGGGTTAGAGCTGTCAAGTAATACTACACCATTAATATCAGCAAGTCCAACATTTACTGCATAAGTATTTACTGAAGCAAAATCTTTTAATCTTTTTTCTGCCTCATTTCTTACAGTTATATCATCTATATTTATAATTCCGTTTGCTAATGTGCCGGACTGAGAATAAGTTGCTATTGCTAATAACTGTTCATGAAGAACCATATCTATCATATATGAATATCCTGATACTGTAGAAGAAAAACCTTCTAAAGCTGATTTTCTAATAGCTCTTGAAGAAGACCATATAGAAATAGAAGCTAATGAAGCTATTGTTATAAAAATAATAGAACTTATTATAACTGGAATTTTGAAAGATAAACTATGTATTTTTTTCATTGATAAAAACCTCTATATATGATTAAAATTATTTACTTGTAATTTAAATTAAGAAATATGTTTATCAGATATTGACAGTATTAATCTAACAATAAAAATTATGTTGTCAAATTTTTTTTGAATTTTTTTAAAAAAATAAAAAATTTTTTTGATTTTTTGAGAAATTTAACTGTTATTTATATAATAAAAAATACATATTCTACATTTATATATGGTGAAAAATATCATATTTGATAATTTTTTAATTAATTCTATTGTGATATGATTAAATATTGTATATAATAATACTTCTAATAAAATTTCTATTAATATAAAAAATATAAGGATTTTTTATGAGTAAGTTTTTAAGTGATAAAGCTAAATCTATAGAACCATATACTCCAGGTGAGCAGCCCAAAGATAAAAATTATATAAAATTAAATACAAATGAATCTCCATATCCTCCTTCACCAAATGTGAAAAAGGCTTTAATAGGAAGCAGTTTTGATGATTTGAGACTTTATCCTGATCCTAATGTATCAGATTTGAAAATAGAAATTGCTGAACTATACAATGTACACACAAATAATATTTTTGTAGGAAACGGCTCTGATGAAATATTAGCCTTTTCTTTTATGGCTTTTTTTAATAAAGGAGATAAAGTTTATTATCCTAATATCACATACAGCTTTTATTCTGTATATTCATCTCTTTTTGATTTAAACGAAGTGAAAATACCATTGAAAGATGATTTTAGTATAGATATTAATGATTATAAAAATTTGGATGCCGGTATATTTATAGCTAATCCTAATGCTCCTACGGGATTACTTCTTACTTTATCACAGATAGAAGAAATTATAATAAATAATAGAAATAATATAGTGATAGTAGATGAGGCGTATATTGATTTCGCTGAAACAGAAAGTGCTTATAAACTTGTAAATAAATATGATAATCTTTTAGTCATACAAACTTTTTCAAAATCTAGAGCATTGGCGGGAATTCGTTTAGGCTTTGCTATAGGTAATGAAAACCTTATTCAGGGACTTAAAAATATTAAATATTCTTTCAATTCTTACACTATTAATAGGTTTTCTATAATTGCAGGAATTGAAGCTATAAAAGATAATAATTATTTTAAAGATACTGTAAATAAAGTTATAAAAACAAGAGAAAAAACAAAAATAAGATTAAAAGAATTAGGATTTAATGTACTTGATTCTAAATCTAATTTTATATTTATATCACATAAAAATGTATTTGCCGAAGATATTTATATGAAATTAAGAGATAATGGTATATTAGTAAGATATTTTAAAAACGATCTTATAAATAATTATATAAGAGTAACTATAGGTACAGATGAAGAAATGGATATTTTTGTAGAAAAGATAGAAAATATAATAAAAAATTGAATAATAATGTGATAATTAATAATCAAAATTAAAAAAATTATTTAAACTTTTTAGTTTTTGTATATACTATTATATTATAAAAAATTGGATAAAAAACCGGATAAAGAATATGAGCGATACTACATTATATATTATAATAGCAACAATATTTATTATTATATTAATATCTACAATTATAATGATAAAAAATATATTCAATAAAAAAGTTCATAAACCTTCAAAAAATACAAAGAAAAAGATGCATGAACTAAGAAAGATAGTTTCATTAAATCCTAAAGATTTAGATTCTTTATATGAGTTAGCTCTTATAGAAGAAGAATATCAGGAATTAACAGGGGCATTGCCTAAATTTGAATTACTATTAAGTAAAAGATATTTTAAAGATAATAATATTAATGAGATAGAAATATATAAAAAATTAGAGTCAGGATATAATCAGCTTGAAGACAAAGAGAATAGTTTTAAATATGCGATGATGATATCCAAATTAGAACCTAATAATATAGATTATGCTTTAAAAATAGGTAATGTTTTGGGGCAGGAAGGAAAATATAAATTAGCTTCCGAATATTTTAATAAAGTGATAGTATCAAAAGAAAATATAAGTATAGAAGAAGCTAGAACTGCAGCTTTGTCATTTTTTATGATTAAAGATTATAAAAAATCTATAATATTTTTAGAGGAGTTATATAAAAAAATATTAAATGATAAAGAAATAGATATATTAGAAATTTATAATATTGAAATATTGCTTGTATCTTTATATATATCCGCAGATGAACTTAATATAGCAATTACATTTTTAGAGCAAATATTATCTAATAGGAATATAAGTGAAGATCATAAACTATATGTTAATAGAATATATATGTACATATTATATAAACTTTCAGATAATGATAAATTTATTTCTAAATATAATGAATTAAGAACTTATTATAAATTAGATGAAGCTAAGAAAGAATATGCGGCATTAATATTTGACTTTGCATTTTATGCTTATTTCTTAAAAGATATAAATACTTCTATAAATTATTTTACAAAATTAAATTCTTTTCATATGCTTGAATATAGCGTTTATTATTTAGATCAAATATTAGAGTATCTTAATGAAGTTAATAAGGCATCTATTCAATTAATAAAATTAAGAGGTGATGGAAAATTTAATAATGAAAAATATAAGAATGAAAATTATGAAAAATATATAGATTCTGAATTAATAGATATATGGGAATTAGTATTAAGTTTATGGCAGGGTACATTTATTAAATTTGATCATATCACTTCAAATGCTCCGAATCCTGAAAATAAAATAGATATAGATAAAATATTGTCCGAACTAAATGCTGCTAGGGAAAATGATAGCACCAAAAATATTAATTTAAATGAAATAGATAAAATATATTCTTTAAATTTAAGTAATTTTAAAAAACTATGTAAGAATTTGATTCAAAATAAATTATCATATTCTATACTTCAGGAATATACTGATAATGTAATAAATTATAATTACGGAGATGAGGTTAATTATTTAGCGTATCATGTAACAAAAAGCCGAAAAGACTTAACATTAATTTCTATAAAAAGATGGAAAAATACAGAGGTAGGGGAGCTGATAATAAGAGATTTTTTACTTATGGTAAATGAATCAGGAGCAAAAAATGGTATATTGATTCTTCCTGTAAGATTATCAAATAGTGCAAAAAGCTATGCAAAACATAACGATAAAATTACAGTTTATACAAGAAGTCAATTTAATTCATTTTTGAAAACTAATTTTGTAAATTAAACTAATAAGGAAAAATTATGTTAGACTCTTATATTTATATAGTCATTGTTCCAATATCTATAGTAATATTACTAGGGCTTATTTTCTTTTTCAAAACTATAACAGGAAACAATGCTACATATAAACCAAAAAATATAAAAAAGAAAATAGAAGAGCTTGAGAAAAAAATACAGCTTAATCCTAAAGATTATAATTCAATGTATGAATTAGCGGTAATAGAAGAACAGTATAATATGCCGGAAAAGGCCTTGGAGAAATACGAAAAACTTCTTAGCATTAAATATTTTGAAGGCGAAGAATTAAATATATATAAAAAACTTGAAGAGTTATATAATAAATTAGATAACAAAGAAGAAAGTTTAAAATACACTTTGAGAATAGCTCAAATGGATGTTAATAACACATACTATTCTATAAAAGCAGCTACAGAACTCGGAAGGGAAGGAGCTTATAAATTAGCTACTGAATATTTCAATAGAGTTCTAAATAATAAAAATGATTTTGAAATATATGAACTTAAAATATCGGCTATATCATATTTCATGAATAAGGAATATAGAAAAGTTATTGCTATGCTTGAAGAACTTCATAAAAGATTAAGCAGAAATATAAGCAATATTGAAGATGATTATGATGAGCTTATATTGGTAGAAAAGATATTGATATCATTATATATCATCACTGATGAGATTAATAGTGCTAGAACTTTCACAGAATCAATATTATCATCAAGAGCAATTAGGAACTATCCCAGATACCGTTTCTTTATAAACAGAATATATTTATATATATTGTATAAATCAGATGATAATGAAGCTTTTATAAACTTATATAATCAATATTCAAAGCAATACAGAATAGATGAAATAAAAAAAGAAGAAAGTATTATAATTTTGGATTTTGCTTTTTATAATTATTTTATAAAAGATATTAACAGTGCTATGAGTTATTTTGAGCATATAAGATTATTTAATGATCCTGAATTTGATATATATGATTTGGACAGTATATTTACTTATTTATCAGAAATTGCTAAAGCCGAAGTCCAATTAAAAAAATTGAGAGGAGATATTCAATTAAATAATAAAGATAAATATGTAAAAGAGAATTATGAAAAATATGTAAATGCTCAATATATAGAATCTTGGGAAAACTCTGTAAGATTATGGGAAGATTCATTTAATAGTTTAGATACCATATTAAATTTGATAGAAATAGAAAGGAATGTAGATATTGAAAAAATATTATTGGAATGCAATATCAATGAAAATAATGCTACCATAGAAAATGTAAGCAGTAAGAAAGTAGATAAAATTTTTGATATAAGTTTATCATCTTTTAAAAGTATATGTCAGGATATAATACAGAAAAAACTTTTGTATTCAGCTGTACAGGAATATAATGAAAAGCTAATAGATTATGATTATGGAGATGAGGTTAATTATTTAGCATTTGCTGTGAACAAGAGTAAAAAAGATTTAACATTAATATCGTTCAAACGCTGGAGAAATACAGAAGTAGGAGAACTTGTAATAAGAGATTTTCTGCTGCTTATTAATGAGGCAGGGGCAAAAAATGGAATATTAGTTCTTCCTCTTGAACTTACAAATAGTGCAAGAAGTTATGCTACTCATAATGACAAAATTAAAGTTTATACAAGAAATCAATTTAATTATATGCTTAGAGACAGCAAAATGTAATTAATTATAATTTATATAGAATAATAAAAAAGAGCTGATAAGTTGTCAGCTCTTTATTTTTTAATATAATTAAATTTTATTAGTTTTCTTTATTGGCTTCTTTAGATTCTTTTGTTTCTTTGGTTTCATCTATGAGTCTTATTAACTCATTAGATCTGGAAGCTATACTTTCTTTTAATGCTAATAATGTATCTTTTCCTGCTTTATTGTTTGCTATTTCTCTTTTTAAAAGATCTGCTATATTAAGGCATGCGAGTATTGCTATAGTATCTCTAGGATAATTAGGTCCATAATGTTCTGCTATATCATTCATACTTTCATTAACAAATTCTGCAACTTCTTTTAAATATTCAGCATTACTCTCTGGAGATTTTATGCTTAGCATTCTGCCGTATATATTAACCTCTACAATAGTAATATCATCCATAATTATTTACCTATTATTTTGATTCATTATCAAAGAAAAATTCTTCCTCATCATCATCACCAAACATATATTGATCATCTTCATTTATATCGAATTCATAATTATCTTCTTTGCTGTTTTTATCAATATTTTCTTCTACTGCTTCATTAGTTTTATTTTTTGTCTGTTCTTCTTTTATGTCATTATCCCAGCTGGCATCTGAAGCATTACTAAAAGGATCTTCATCTTCTGTAACTTTTACATTTGAGATTTCTCTTACTTCTTTTGTTTCTTTGATCTCATCAGTTTTATTAACATTATTTTCAGCTTTGTATTCTTCGTATTCATCAGCTGATGAGAAAGGGTCTTCTTCATCAATCTCTTCTACACTGCTTTCAAATACATTTTCAGCACTTTTTACTTCTTCTTTAATTTCTTGAGATGGTTCTTCTAATGGCTTATCCTCTTTTTCTTCAATAATCTCATTTGCATTATTAGATGTATTGTTAGAAGATTCGTTACTAACTGATTCATTATGAACAGCATTTTCTGTATTATGAATCATAGAAGCATGATGAGATTTTTTAGCCTCAAAATTAGATTTTCTCACACTGTCTATTCTTTCTATAAGAATACTTAATTTTTCTTTAAGTTCATTATTTTCTTTACTTAGAGAATCTATAGCTCTTATTGCTTTTTCTAATTCTTTTTTAAGATTATCATTTTCTTCTATTAAAGTCATAGAATCTTTTTCTGTATTTTCCAAATTAGATTTAAGAGTATCTCTTTCTATTCTAGTAGCTTCTAATTGTTTTATTAAGTTATCTTTATCTTCTTTTATAGAATTATAATTATCTGTAACATTTCTTTTATCAGCTTCTAGTATAGTTTTTTCTTCTTTTAAGATATTGAAACTATCTTTGACATTTTTCAAACTATTTATTAACTCTTCTTTTTCGGATTTGAGCTGTTCTATAATTTGATGCAATTCTTTATTATCGAATGAAATTACTTGGTATTCATCTAGAAAATCTTTCAATTTTTCTTCTAAAATTGTAAATTCTTTCAAAATTCCCCCCAAAAAAATGTATATTAAAAATTATATCACATATAAATTCAATTGTCAATTTTTTATTTTATGATACAATATAATTTATAAAACATAATATAAAACAGGTTTTTATGAAGAAATTAAAGTTAATTGTCTTGAGTTTGGTATTAATCACCTGTCCAATAATATACGGACAATCACCATATACAGATAAAGATCAAAAAGTCTTGAAAGGTGCCATAGATGCTTGGCCATTTATAGGTATAGAATACGAAAGGCCTACAGAAAGTTATATGCCTTTTGATTATATACATGAAAGTCATAAAAGAGAAAATAGGGTAAAAAATTCATTTCCTTCAAGGATTTTATATGAACTTTCTACTATAGAAGTTCATATGAATACTTTAATAGGTGTCAATTTAAAAGATGGACATTTCAGTATGCCTAATATGTATTTATCTCTTGGCAAAAGTTTTCATTTTGATTGGATGTTTTCTGCTACTCCTTTTGTAACTATGACTTCAAAATTTGATGTATTTAGTAAAGATCATGCTACTGGAAGTATAGGTTTATATGATGCTGGTATAGAAACTGTTACTTTAACTAGAATATTATTGTCATTTAGAATGAAAGCTGTTAATGATATAAACGGAAACACATTTATGCTGCTTCCTTCAGTTATAGACAGTGAATCTGCAAGTTTTGCTCCCCATTGGTATATTCCTAGAGTTAATAATGAAATGGGTTTCAGAGCTGGATTTATAGGATATAATTATGAATTATCTTATTCGCAAGGTTATTCTAAAGATTCTAATCCTTTAGCGGTTGCTTTAAAAATTAACGGAGATTATTTTAGGGCTCAATTCCTATATCAATATAATGATAAAAATTCACTTTCTCCAGAAAATTTTCAAAGCATATATAATAATAATATCAACAATAAAGAAGACTATTATACACATCATTTAGTTCAATTATCTGGTATGGGAAGAATTCCTTTTCTCGACAAACAATTATGGCTTAATTTGCTTGGTGAATATACTTGGAGAGATAATGATGCTCATTATGTAAGGCTTGAAATTGGGCTTGAATGGAAAATGCTTAATATTGCTATACGTCCTTTATTCTATATACCGGTTAATTATGATGATGATAATCATGTGAATAAATTTGATCCTAAAAAAGATTTATTCTGTTTGGAATATTCTGCTTATGTTAAATTTGATCCTATTTATTTCGGATTCCAAGGTTCAACAGATGGAAGATATTATATTGCTATGAAGGCTGTATTTTAATTGATGATCGCACGGTAAATAAAATTTTATTATTAAGTTAATTATAAATACAAATCCATTGTAATAATAAAAATATATTAATCGTGCGTTAATGTAAATTTTAAAATTAAATAATACTTGGGTGGGGATTAATATCTCTAATTAAGCAATAAAGATAATTTAAATTAAGTTTCAAATATATGTTATAAATAATAAAGGGCGGGGTATGTAATTAAAGTTTTAAAGTTTAATTACATTTGCCCACCCTCTATATTTATCATTTTATTCTGTCATTTTTGTTTTATTTTCTTTTTTGTTTGCACTGTTATTATAGCACCCACCCAAGAGTTTTTTAAATTTATAGCCTTTACACCGCACGTATAATAAAATTAAAAATATAAAATTTGTTATTAATGGATTTTTATTATATTTGAAATTTATCTTACCGTGCGTTATAGTATATATAATAATGCTTTTTTATATGATTGTATTGACATAAATATTAAGTAATATATCATTCAATAAAAATATTATTAATGGGGAATAATAATTGAGAAATTTAAATCTTGATGAAGCAATATTAAGCGAATATTTATTAGATGATTTTAATTCAGAAGATAGTTCTATAATAGAAAATGAGCTGCAAAAAAGATTATCAGATTATGAAATAAGAGAATTAGAGATAGGGTGCGGCAATGGGAAGTTTATAGTTGAACTTGCTATGAATAATAAAGATAAATATTTTGTAGGAATAGAGTATTCATATAAAGCTGCTAAAAAAGCTGTGTCCAAAGCATATAAGAGAAATATAAAAAATCTTACTATTATATTCGGCGAAGCTAATAATGTAATAGAAAAATATTTGAGAGGAAAATATTATTTTGATAAAATATATTTAAACTTTCCAGATCCTTGGCCAAAGAAGAAGCATGCTCATAGAAGAATATTTACTAGAGTTTTTTTGGATAAAATGCATACTATACTGAAAGATGACGGCATATTCTATTCAGTAACAGATGATGATAATTATGCATTAGAAATAATGAATCCTATTTATAAAGAAGCAGAAAACTTTAAGAATGTTTTGGATAGTGAATATGTTCATAAATTGGAAGGATATGGAGTTACACTCTATGAGGAGAAAATGAGGGCAGTAGGTCATAATATATACTTTTTTGCTCATTCTAAAAATATATGATGATTAATCAGTTAAAAATTATATTTTTTATATTAATATTTTTTGTAATTTCCTGCAGCGATGAAGAAAGTTCAAAAGAAACTACTATCATAAGTATAATAAAAGAAAAAAATACAAGAAGATATAATTCTATAGAGAAGGGACTTTTAGATCAAATAAATTCAGATGGAATGGATGTTCAAATAAATTTTTATTCATTAGATAATGATGAATTATCGATTATAAGAACGGCCAATAATGTAAGAGATGATAATTCCAGCATAGCAATAGTTATAGGAGAAAATGCAACTTTATTATCCATGAATATAATAGTTCCTCAAACAATAATATTTGCAGGCTGTTTTGATGATTTATCTGTCAGTAATATCAATAGGAATAATATTCAGAATAATAATATTACCGGAGTTTATATAAATTTGGATATCACCAAATATATAAAAATTATTTCTGATAAAAATGTCGCTAATATTGCCTATTTGTATACAAAAAATTCGGAAATGTCAGCTAATATCTCCAAATATATAGCCAGATACTGCCGTAATGAGAATATAATATATTATCCTTTAATTATAGATGATAATTTAAATTCTCATAATTTAGAAGATGCTATTAAATCAAAAGATATAGATTATTTAATTTTGGCCGATGAAGATTATATAAATGATAATATATACTCAATAGCCTATTTATGTGATAAATATTCTATACCATTGATAAATACAGATGTATCTGAAGCAGTGAATACAGCAATATTATTCTCTTTGGACTTTAATTATTATTATTTAGGCAGGCAATTAGCATTATTACTTAATGATGTTATAAATAATAATGGCAAAACAGAAGGTTTAGGCTTTGTACAATTGTCTGATTCGTATAAAATTCTAGTAAATGAAGACATTGCTGAAGAATATGATATAAAATTGACAGAAGAAATACTGGATATAAGTTCATTATTAATAAAAGATGGTAAAGTAATAAAAAAATAGGCTATATATTATGTTAATTCTGCTTGACAAAATTAGTGCTTCATAGTATTATATTTTAAACTTTAAATCGTATAATAGCGATAATTATCTTAATTTTTGAAATTGATTAGTAAATAATTCAATATAAGAAGGAGAAAAAAAATGGCAGTACCAAAGCATAGAAAGTCGAAAGCAAAAAAAAGATCAAGACAAGCAGCTAATGATAAAAGATTCTTAGGTTCATTATCAATCTGTCCTCAATGCGGAGCAGAAAGAATGCCTCATAGAATCTGTCCAGAATGCGGTTTCTATAAAGATAGAGTAGTAAAAGCTCCAAAAACACAAAATGCCGGATAATAAATAATAAAATAATTTTTAGGAAGTTATTATGAATTTAGCCATAGATGTAGCCAGCGGCGAAAAACCTCTCGAAGAATTAGTTTCAGGTGCTGTTAGTGCCCTACAAGAAAATAAAGATATTAATTTAATTTTAGTGGGTAATGAACAAAGTATATCAAAAGCCATATCTAAAACTAAATATGATCATAATCGTATAGATATAAGACATACAGATGAAATAATAGATATGAATGAAAGCCCTGCTAATGGAATAAAACATAAGAAAAATGCTTCTGTTTTATTGGCTGCACGCTTGGTTAGAGAGGGAGAGGCAGATGGTTTCTTCTCTCCTGGCAATACAGGAGCTACTTTAGCCGCAGCTCTTACAGAAATAGGACGCTTGAAAGGTGTTATGCGTCCTCCTCTTATATCCACACTTCCAAAATTGAATGGTGAGTTCTGTATGTTGGATATGGGAGCTAATGTAGATTGTACTACAGATTATATAGTTCAATTTGCAGTTATGGGCAGAGTGTTCGCTAAAAGATACTTAAAAATAGATAATCCTAGAGTCGGCCTTTTGAATATAGGAGAGGAGGACTCAAAAGGAAATGCTAATGCTAAAAAATCATTTGAACGTCTTCAAAAAATGAAAAAGATTAATTTTATCGGTAATATAGAACCTAATGATATGTTAAAATCGGATAGTGTAGATGTAGTTGTAACAGACGGATTCGATGGTAATATAGTATTGAAAACAATAGAAGGAACAGCTTCTTTTGTTGTTAATTTATTAAAAGAAGAGGTTAAGAAAAATCCGGTTAGTGTAATGGGCGGTCTTATGATGAAACCTGTATTTAATAATTTGAAATCAAAAATGAGTTCCGATTCTTATGGTTCTGCTATATTATTAGGTTTAAACGGTGGAGCTTTTGTTGGGCATGGTAAAACTAGCGGTGTCGGTATAAAAAATGCCATACTAAATATGTATAGATTCTTAGATGCCAAAGTAAATGAAAAAATAGCTAAAGAACTTTATGACTCCGGAGCTAAAAGAAGAATTTTTTAAAGGAAATTTTTAATGGTATATATTAAATCTTGTAAAGGCACTTATAAAAATAATAAAACCAATATGGCAGCCTCAGATTTAGCCTTACTATCGATAAATGAAGTAATTAAAGATATAGATCCCAATAATATAGATGCAATTCTTTGTGCTACAGTTACTAAAGATTATGTTTATCCTTCCACAGCTTGTATATTAGCAGGAAAAATCAAAGCAAGTAATGCTTTCTGTTTTGATATAGAGAGTGATTTTACAGGCTTCTTATCAGCATTAAGATTAGCTTATGCCTTTGTAAAAAGCGGAAGATATAAAAATATTTTAGTAGTTGCCACAGAATCATTTTATATATGTGATGATGAAAATAGATTCGATGATGCTAGTGCTGCTGCTTTAGTAACAAATGAAAAATCAGATATTCAAATAGATTTTATAGATTCAGTAACAGACGGAAATGCGTTAGAAAATTGTTATATTCCTATGGGCGGAACAGCTAAGCCTTATACAAAAGAAGGCGTACTCAATAAAGAACATTTTATTTCTATAAAAGACAGCGGTATTTTTGAAGAAGAAGCTAAAAAAGCCGGTCTTTATGTTAAAGATATTTTATCATCTAATAACATAAATCCCGATTTATATATACCATCTTATTCAAGCCCTAATGCATACAATGCTTTTGTTGATGCTTTGTCTGTAAGCAAAGATATAGTGTACTCAAAAATGGAAAATGCTCATTCATCTTTGAGTGCTTCATCAGGAGTGGCATTATCTATGGCTTTAGAAGATGGTTCTATAAAGAAAAACAGTAAGGTAGCTATATGCAGTTATGGAAGTGGTTATACCAAATCTGTAGCTGTTATTTCTATAAATTAATAAAATTAAAAAATAGTATTTAGTTTTTAATTGAGTGAAGGATTGATAATATGAACTTAGGTAGATTTCGTTTTGGCGGAGTTCATCCGCATGACAGTAAGGATACAGCCGATATTGCTTCATCAGCTCTATCCAAGCCCCCTAAAACCGTCCTAATATCTATGTCTCAGCATATTGGTGCTCCGGCTAAAATGTTAAAAAACAAAGGGGATAAAATCGAAAGAGGCGAACTTATAGGAGAGGCCGGCGGTTATGTATCAGGAAATGTTCATTCTTCTGTTACAGGTACTGCTGCATCTGTAGAAATTGCTGCTCCTCCTCTAGGGCGCGGTGCTAATGCCTTGCTTATCAATGTTGACAGCAATGCAGATAATTTAGCTTATTTTGAAAGTTCTGATTATATGTCTATGCCAGTAGAAGAAATGTCTAAAAAAATACAGCAAGCTGGTATAGTAGGTATGGGTGGTGCAACTTTCCCTACTCATGTTAAAGTTGATGGTGCTGCTAAGGGAAATGCTGACACTTTAATTATTAATGGTGTTGAATGTGAACCTTATATCACTAGTGACTATAGACTTATGATAGAATATACTCAGGATCTTTTCAAGGGTATTGAAATCTTAAGAAAAATAATCCCTTCTGTGAAAAGAACTATTATTGGTATAGAAAATAATAAGCCTAAAGCAATAGAGGAAATGGCTAAAATAGGTAAAGAACATAATGTTGAAGTTATGCCTTTAAGACTTCGCTATCCTCAAGGTGCTGAAAAAATGCTTATAGAAGCTACTACTGGAAGAATAGTACCTGTAAGCAAACTTCCTATGGATGTTGGTGTTATAGTTGTTAATATAGCTACTTTATATGCTATATATGAAGCTGTAGCTAAAAATAAACCTCTTATAGAAAGACTTGTTACAGTATCAGGTGATGCTATAAAAGAACATAAAAATGTATGGCTTCCTTTAGGTACACCTATTTCACATGTTGTTGAAGAATGCGGCGGAATCACTGCTGAAAATGTTCTTATACTTTCAGGCGGTCCTATGATGGGTGCTGCTATACCTAATCTTGAACAATGTGTTAATAAAGGTACTAACTCACTTCTATTCTTAGATAAAGATAAATTACCTAAAGAAGTAGAATATCCTTGTATTAAATGTGGAAGATGCGGTAATGCTTGTCCGCTTCACTTATCTCCTACTGAGCTTGCTCATACTGCAAAAGCTAAAATCAAAGATAAATTGAATGATTTAGATATAGCAACTTGTTTTGAATGCGGATGCTGTACTTATATATGTCCTTCAAAAATTCCTTTGGTGCAGTGGATTAGATTTGGTAAAGATTTATTAAGAAGATAGTTTAAGGAGATAATGATGAAATTTTATACAGAATCTTCTCCGCATATTAAAGACGGAGATACTACCAATAAGATAATGTTAAGAGTTATTATAGCTCTTTTACCTGCTGTTATATATAGTATAGTGCTTTTCGGAGCTAAAGTTATAGTTTTATATTTGACTGCTATTATTACTTGTATACTTGCAACTGTAATTGTTAAAAAGGTAAGAAAAAAACCTTTATTACCTGATTATGCTGTTATTGTTACTGCTATACTTTTAGTTATGACTCTTCCTCCTTCTTCAACTATAACTATGGTTGTAATCGGAAGTGCTGTTGCTATAGTATTTGCTAAGGAAGTTTTCGGCGGTTTGGGTTCTAACATATTCAACCCTGCTTTGGTAGGAAGAGCTTTCTTACAAGTAGCTTTCCCTGCTCAAATGACTATATATGCTGCTCCTGCTAGAGTGCCTTTCTTGGATTTATTTGCTCCAGGACTACATAATTTAGTTAATAGCGTTACAGGCGGTACTCAGTCTATAGATATGATGAATGCTTTGACTCAGTCTACTCCTTTAACTTTTATGAAATTTACTTACAATGCTAATATAAGCACTTCTTTAGCTGAACAAATAGGTTTTGAATCACATTATTATCTTCAAATGTTATTAGGTAGTACTTCAGGTGCTATAGGTGAAACTTCATTCTTACTTCTTTTAATAGGCGGTATATACTTGCTTGCTACTAAGACTATAGATTGGAGAATACCTTTAGGAATGTGTTTATCTTTAATGTTTGTAAGTCTTTTACTTTGTTTAGGAATGCCTGGAAAATTCCCTTCTCCTATATATCAAGTATTAGCAGGCGGTTTCGGTTTAGGTGCTTTCTTTATGGCTACTGATATGGTTACTTGCCCTTCAAGTCATTTAGGTGCTTGGATCTATGCTATTTTAATAGGTGCTGTACTTGCTATATTAAGAGCTTTCGGTTCTTCTCCAGAGTATATGATGTATTCAATACTTATAGGTAATATGTTTATGCCTTTAATTGCTATGCTTACTCGTCCTATGCCTGTTGGTAAAAAAGAACTTCTTGCTATTAATAAAGCTAATGCTCAGAAAGAAGGAGGTAAATAATTATGAAAAAAGAGGTTGGTTATACTGCCGTTATTTCGGTTACAATTACTGCATTGTTGGCTGGTTTTTTGCTTTCATTTGTATATTCTTCTTTTGAAAAAGATATTTTAGCTAACAATGAAAAAACAGTGCTTAATGGTGTTAAAACTGTTATTGAGGGTGCTGATGAATTAGAAGGCCCTTTAACTGAAAATTCTACTTACCCTTACTATATCGGTAAAAAAGCTGATGGTACTGTAGTTGGTTATGCTATGCTTTCTTCTGCAGGCGGATACAATGGTGAAAATAAAGTGCTTGTTGGTTTAGATGCCAATGTTGAAAAGATTACTGCTATCGTAGTTACTGAGCAAGCTGAAACTCCTGGTCTTGGTGCTAAAATCACTGAGCCTGCTTTCAGAGATCAATTCAAAGGTCAAAGCACAATCGTTTCTTTATCTGTTGTAAAAGGAATTAAGCCTGAAGAGGCAGGAGATGCTCAAATTGCTGCTATAAGCGGTGCTACAATATCTTCTACTTCTGTTGTTAATGCTGTTAATAGTGCTAAAGATGAGGCTGTTAATTTATTCAAAAATCAATAAATTAATTAAATAATTAGGAATATAATAAGGCTTATAAATGTTAATCATTTATAAGCCTTTTTTATTTTTATTTATGAAGTAATCAATTTAACGCACGGTGAATAGCATTTTTATTTATCATTTAAATTATAATTCACATTTTACTCATACTCAAAATTTTACTCTGCGTGCGGTAATAATGCTTCAAATTTTTAAAAAAATCTTGGGTGGGCAGCAAAAATAACATAGTAAAATTAAAAAGAAAAATAGTACAAAAATATCTATATTAATAAAAAGCCTAGAGGGCGGGGAATGAGAATAAAATTTTTAATTTAAAACTTTTATTATATATGTTATAATCATAAAAAATATTTATGGAAATGAAATAAATATGCAGGAATTCAAGCTAATAGAAAAAATCAAAGAATTAACAAAATCAAATAATACAGACAATTTAAATATAGGTGATGATTGTGCTGTTATAAGAAACATAAGCACAGATAAAGATGTTTTAGTAACAACTGATATATTGGTAGAAAATATACATTTCTCTTTGAATTATTATTCTTTTTATGATATAGGGTATAAGTCAGCTCAGGCAAATATTAGCGATATAATATGCAAAGGGGCAGAACCTAAAAATGCATTCATATCTCTTTCAATACCTAAAAAAATTAATGATGAAAATATATTGGAATGGTATAGCGGTTTTATAGAAGCATGTAAACCGTATAATATTGAAATATCTGGAGGAGATACTACTTCATCAAATGACTTCTTTTTCATTTCTGTAACATTGATTGGCATTATAGAAAAGAATAAATCAATATTAAGAAGCAATGCTAAAATTGATGATAATGTTTATGTACTTGGTTTTGTAGGAGAAAGTGATTTAGGACTTAAAAAACTTTTATCTGGAAATTATGATTATAATGATTATAGTATTAAAACTCATTTAAGACCTAAACTTTTTTATGATAGATGGCAGGATATAATTAATAAATATAAAATCAACTCATCTATAGATATAAGTGATGGACTTTTACAAGATACTTCTCATATTGCTGAAGAGTCAAATAAAACTATAGAAATATATGAATCTTCTAATTGGAATTTAGTAAATAGATTTTTTAATAAGGACAATAAAAATAATAATAAAGAAATATTAAAATCTATTCTTACAGGCGGAGAAGATTATGCTGTTATTTTTACAACTTCAGATAATATCCCCGAGGAAAATAATTTAATAAAAATAGGAAAAGTAAAAGAATATTCAAATACATATATAAGATTTATAGATTTAAATAATAAAGAAATTCATTTTGATTCATTAGGATTTGTGCATTCTTGATTTATTTACATATGCCTGCACTTTTGCTTTATAGTTTTTTATTATTGCTAGTGATAAACTTATTATATATAAAAAATCTCGTTTTAAAATCTCTATCAGCTTTTATCTGATAGACGCTCGATTTTTTATTTTTAATCTAGCTGACAACTTCCTTCGTTAGTTATCAGCTACTCGTTTATTCTTATTATTGCTAGCGATAAACTCGCCAAAATCTAGCTGATAATAAAATTATCAGCTGCTCGTTTATAGCTTTAAAACTTATAATATAACTAATATTTAATTATTAATATCAGCAATAATAAAAATTAATAATTTTAATTTAAACAATATATAAAAAACGTATTTACAATGCATTGATTAGATCAATAATAAAAAAATTATAAATAAACTTGTAAAAGCAATTTTAAATTACTATACTATAGTATAATGGGACACATTTCAGAAAAATAATCTATTATAAAAATAATTTTTAAGGAGAAAACATGAGAGAAATAGTAATAGCAAGTGCTGTTAGGACACCTGTAGGCAAATTTTTGGGATCATTTTCCAATGTATCTGCTGTAGAATTAGGTACAATAGCAGTAAAAGAAGCATTAAAAAGAGCAAACATCAAACCTGAACAAGTTGATGAAACTTATTTTGGCTGTGTTATACAATCAGCACTTCTTCCAAATGTAGCAAGGCAAATTTCTATTAATGCCGGAATACCTGTAGATAAGCCTGCATTAACTATCAATATATTATGCGGTTCTGGACTTAGAGCAGTATCAATGGCAGCACAAATGATTAGAGCTGGAGATGCTGATATAGTAGTTGCAGGCGGTACAGAAAATATGAGTATGGCTCCTTATACTTCTTCAGCTATGAGAATGGGAGCTAGAATGGCTGAAACTAAGATGCAGGATACTTTACTTAATGATGCTCTTATATGTGCTTTTGAGCATTATCATATGGGAGTTACTGCCGAAAATATTGCAGAAAAGTGGGGAATAACTAGACAGGAACAAGATGAGTTTGCATGTAGAAGTCAAAATAGAGCTGAGGCTGCTGTAAAAAGCGGAAGATTTAAAGATGAAATAGTTCCTGTTACAATAAAAACTAAAAAAGGTGAAATAGTAGTTGATACAGATGAACATCCTACATTTGGTACTACTATGGAATCTTTAGGCAGATTAAAGCCGGCATTCAAGAAAGACGGTACAGTTACTGCTGGTAATGCTTCTGGTATCAATGATGCTGCTTCTGCTGTAGTAGTTATGTCTAAAGAAAAAGCTGATGAGCTTGGAATTAAGTATATGGCTAAAGTTTTGGGTTATGCTACTCATGGAGTTGAACCTAGAATAATGGGTATAGGACCTGTAGAAGCAACTAGAAAAGCTTTGAAAATGGCTAATCTTACAGTTGAAGATATGGACTTGATAGAAAGTAATGAGGCTTTCGCTGCTCAATCTATAGCTGTTGCTAGAGAACTAAAATTCGATATGGATAAAGTTAATGTTAATGGTGGTGCTATTGCTATAGGACACCCAATCGGAGCTTCCGGAGCTAGAATACTTACTACACTTTTATATGAGATGAAAAAACGCGGTTCTAAAAAAGGACTTGCTACGCTTTGTATAGGCGGCGGTATGGGTACTTCTTTAGTTGTAGAAATGTAATTTATAGTTTATGAAATTATGAGGGTTAAAACTTGATATTAAGTTTTAACCCTTTTTTATTATTAATGAATTTTAAACTTAAAAATATATTATCATTATAGCTGTTTATCATAAAATCAAATTCAAGAAAAATATAAAATTAATACATAAATAATAATAGCAATAAATCCTATTAACTGTGTTTAGTATATGCCTAAACAATTATATTTTGTCAAAAATAAAGTTGTTACATTGAAAATATGTGGAGGGCTTTGCTGCAAAGCACACCGCACCCAACTTCTTTTGGACGACGTCCACCTCTTGGCGTGCCCAATTGCAGCGAAAGACTATATTTTGCTTCAATTTAATAAATTATTTTACCTGTAGTAAAATTTTAGTATTATTTAATACTAAAATTTTATACTTGCATTTTTTGCAACTTTTTGCGGCGGGAAAAAGTTGAATAAAAAAATGACAAACTTAAAAATTTTCAGTATATACCAAAACAAATATATTTTGTCAAAAATAATTTTTTAAATTTTAAATATTTGCAGGGCTTTGCCCCGCACCCCCCACTTCTTTTGTTGCCACAGGCGAAGCCCGCCTACGGCGAGAAGCAAAAAGGCTATATTTTAGATTAAATTTAATGTTTTATATTACATTAAAACAAAAATTAGTATTATTTAGTACTAATTTTATACTTGCACTTTTTACGGTGGGAAAAAGTTGAATAAAAAAATTGACAAACTTAAAAATTTTCAGTATATATGAAATATTTATTCTTGTTTGTGCATAAAATTATTTATCTATTTATTAAGTCAGTGATTATATAAACAAAAAAAATAGTAAATTTTAGTACCTTTTCTTTTTGTTAAAATTTATAAAAAATATAAAAGAAAAAATGCTTGTAAAAATTTCAGCCGTTGGAAAAGAAAGCCATACTCCTGTCATATTAAAAAGCGAAGATAAAATAAATATTGAAGGCATTATAAATACGAATCCTCTTAATATAGATATTATAAACGATGGTTTAGCTTTATCCATAGCAGAAAAATATACACAAGTTATAATATTATAACCCACAAATATAAATGCTGTGAAATATATGCGAAGTCCATTAACAGATATTTTTTGAAGCTCTTCAATATTATCTCTATTAAAAATTGAAGTTATTTCATTTGCAAATACAAAAGTGATTATATAAACTACAATAGAAATGCTAGCTGATAAAATTATAGAGTATTTATATATTTTATTTATATTCATTTCATTATTATAATTCATACTTATAATAGGCTGCACTCCTTGTCCCATTCCTGTGAATATTGCTATTATTACTAATGCTATATTAGCAGTTATACCATAAGCTGCAACTCCTACATTACCGGCAATATTTAATATTATTATATTGAAAGCCACCATAACAAAAGCTGATGATAATTCTGTTATAAGAAAAGATATTCCAAGAGAAGATATTTCAAAAAATTTCTTAAAACTTATATTAGGCTTAACAATAAAAAATGTATTTTTCTTTTTTATAAACAATGTTGACAATATTAATATACTTACAATAGGAGAAAAAACTGTTGCAAGTACAGCTCCGAATATTCCCATATTAAAAGGAAATATAAATATATAATCAAAAACTATATTAAATAAACTTCCCATAAGCATAGCAATCATAGCCAGTCTTGGGTGATTATCATTTCTAACGAATCCTAAAAGTACATTATTAAGCATGAACATAGGTGAAAATAAAAGTATCATCTTAATATATGTATTTGTCATAGTATGTATATTATCTCTAGCACCTAGAATATATGCTATATGCGATGTAAGGAAAATACTTACAACTATAAACAAAACAGATATTATTAATATATAAATCAAAGAGTTAGTAAATATAATATTAGCTTCATTATTTTTATTCTGAGTTTTTAATATTGCGTATTTAGTAGCAGATCCCATACCAAGCATTAATCCAAGTCCATTGACTAAATTGAAAATAGGTATAGCTATATTTAAAGCTGTAAGTCCATCAGAGCCTATTCCTCTTGCTACAAAGAAAGTGTCAGCAAGTATATAGCATGACAATCCTATCATACCGAGAACGTTTAATGATACATATTTGATAAACATATTCAGTACATTCATAAAAAATACCCCATAATAAAAAAACGTTTGTGTTCATACTTTCTAAGGCCTACGGTATGAATACAAACGTTTAAAAAAATTTATCCGGCGACAAATTTTATTATTTTTTATAGATATTGATATTTCTAATTATATACAAAAAATATTATAAGTCAAATATAATGATTTAATTACATACCCCGCCCTTTTATATTTTTTAGTTATTTTTTAAATAAATAATTTAATTTTTCTTTTTTGCTTACTTATTAAAAGTATGCCCGCCCAAGTGTTTATTAGATAGTGAATCTATTTAAACGCACGTTTAGCTTAATTTTTATTCTAGATTTATTTTCAATAATATTAAATCAATATTTATAGTGTTGCTCACCGTGCGGTGAGGAGATTAATAAATTTATTTTAAACTAGGGTGGGGTGCTATAAATTCTAATTTTATGATAAAAAAATTGAAAGTTAAAATTGCAGATTATAACTGTAAATATAAAGGGTGGGGGATTAAAAAAATTCTATATATTATAGGAAGAATGGATTGATATATATTCCTGAGTCAAATCAGTGAAATAATAATAATCTTCATATTTTGTATTGTATCCTAAATCTATAGTTATATAATTTTCTTTTCTTTCTGTGTCAACATTATATTTATTTATTATACCATTTTTATAAATCTCTTCATCATTCACATATAGAGATACATTGTTTATATTTATATTGCAATTACCCAAAACAGATAATATCTTTTCAAAATTAGGATTTTTAGAAAGAAATAAAATTTTCACCAGATTTGAAGTTGCTATTTTTTTTGCTATATCAAAAGCATTACTCTGAGTTTTGGCTCTTTTTACAGACACTATCATAGTTTTTGTAATGCCTTCTCCATCAAGTATTATCATTTTTGCGAGATATGCACATATTTCATCTAATTTATATTTTAAATCTTTGAATAACTTTTTATTTTTTTCTGTAATAATTTTATTGTTTAAAGCTCCATTAGCCATAATAAGAGCCATATCGTTTGTAGAAGTTTCTCCATCAACAGATATTCTATTTAAAGTTTTATCTATTGATTCTTTAAAAGCCTTATTCAAAGCTTCTTTTTCTATATTTAGATCTGTGAATATAAAAAGAAGCACAGTAGCCATATTAGGGTGTATAATAGAGCTTCCTTTGGCAACTGCATAAAAATTAGCTATCTTTCCTGAAGCTACTTCTAATTGAGTAGTATATATCTTATCGAATTTATCTCTAGTTTGAATAGCTTTAGAAATATTATCAAAGTTATTATTGAAATGTTTATTAGATATATTAATAGCTTTTTTTATTTTTTCTGTTTCAAGCTCTATACCTACAATTCCTGTAGAAGCCATTAATATATTATCTTTTTTTATATTATAAGTTTCAGAAGCATATTTAACTATGTCTAATACATCATCATAACCTTTTTTGCCAGTTAAGGCATTAGCTATTTTGCTGTTTACTATTAATAATTCTATATTATTTTTATCATTTTTTTTAGAAAATATAATAGGAGCAGCCTGAAAATTATTTTGAGTATATACAGCAGATACAACGCTTGGGGGATTGCTTTTAATTATTGCCAAATCATAATCATTATTTTTGAGCCCTGATTTCATTACAGCAGAAGAAAAACCCAGCGGCATATCATACATTAAATAAATCCTCCTCTTCCGGATCGGCATCATCTTCTATTCTTTTTACTTTTCTATTTTCATAATTGATTCTTTTTCGTACAAAAAATCTAGTATTCTTTCCGTTTTGTCTTTCCTGTATAATGCCGAAAGTTCCAGAACCAAGATAAACTATTTTATCTTCCGACTCCATATCAGCAATATTATTCTCTTTGATTTCATTTAATATACATTCAAAATGTGCTAACTCTCCGCTAGCATTATGTCTTATGGCTTCTTCTACTATATAAATAGGCTCATTACATATAGGACATATAGGTCTTTCAACGTCTTCTCTCATACGTCTTTTAAGATAACTTTTCTCATATTCCTCTATGCTTTTTTCCTGATATTTATATTGATTATTGTATTTTTTCTTATAGAAGTTATTTTTATTTTTTTATTATTATAAAATTTTTTATTGTTTTCTTTGTTATTATTAAATTTTTTGAATTTCTTCTCTGACATCATAAACCTTTTTTATATAAAGCAACACTTTTATTAGCGTTGCTTTATATATAAAAACAATTAATTATTCATCAAAATCATCATCATAGTCGTCTTCGTCATCATAATCATCGTCATAATCTTCATCATCATCGTCGAAGTCATCATCGAAATCATCGTCGAAGTCATCATCAAAATCGTCTATATCATCATCATCGTAATCATCATCGTCATCATAATCATCGTCATAATCGTCTTCATCATCATAATCATCATCGAAGTCGTCATCATCGTCGAAGTCATCATCATCGAAGTCGTCATCGTCATCGAAATCGCCTTCATCGTCATAATCATCATAATCGTCTTCGTCATCATAATCATCATCATAGTCATCTTCATAATCATCATCATCAAGTTTTGCAAAATAACCATTATTTAATATATTAAGTTCGTCTAAAAAAAAGATAGATCCTAATTCTTCCATCATTTGCTCCATAATTCATAATTTTAAAGCTATAATAATACATAAGTTTTTTTTGTCAAGTATAAATATCTTTAAATTTAAAAAATTATTTAATTATATGATTTTTATAATTTCATATTTAGGTAATTAATATTAATATTAAAATTTATAAATTATATTTGATTTATTATGTAATAAACTATATACTTATGCAAAGTATAATATTTTAAGGATAGTATTATGGATGATAAAAACTATTAAATTTTATAAAAACAACATCAAATTTACCATTAATAAAGATAGATAGAGATAAATATTTAGCGAAAGAGTTTGCTGTAGAGTATCCTAAATTATTGCCATTGATTTTGGATAAAGGTGCTTATGATGCCGGAGTACCTGATGATTATATAGAAAAAGTATCTAAAAATGCTATCAAATATGAAGTGGGTAAATCTACAACAATGTCTTTCTTATCAGGCTTACCTGGAGGACTTGTAGGTGTTGGAGCTATACCGGCAGATGTGGCTCAATTTTTGGGACATGCTATAAGAATAGCACAAAAACTATGTTATATAGCTGGAATGCCTAGTTTTTCTTTTGGTGATGAAATGACAGATGAAGAGGCTTATTTAGTAGCTATATATTTAGGTGTTATGTTTGAAGATAAAGAAGCTATCTTGGCTTTAAACACAATAGGTAAAGTTTTAGGTACTGCAGCAGCTAAAGTAAACTTTGCTGTAACATCTATAATAGGGTATTCTGTAATAGCTTCCTTACTTCCTAAATTAGCAACTAAACTTGGTTCTGGTATTTTTGCTAAAACTTTTGTGAAGGCTGTCCCTATAATAGGAGGTGCAGTATCCGGCAGTATTACTTATGTAAATTTAAATTCTATGTCATATAAGCTATATAAAAAATTAAAAGAAAGCAGAGCATCTATAGGACAACAATAAAAAATTATAATATAATACATCAATTATAACTATTAATGTAATTATTTTAATTCAAGTTGTTTATAATACTATAAAAATAGCTTGCTAAAAAATACGCAGTAACAGGCTTACTATTTTGATTTAATTAATAAATATTACTTATCTTGTATTTTATCATACAATCAAAATAGTTCACTAAAAAACCTCTGACAGCTAAAGCTATCAGAGGCTCACTATTTTGATTTATTAAAATCTGATTACTTATCTTGTAATACAGCGATATCTGGAAGTTCAATTCCTTTTATCATACAATCAAAATAGTTCACTAAAAAACCTCTGACAGCTAAAGCTATCAGAGGCTCACTATTTTGATTTATTAAAATCTAATTATTTATCTTGTAATACAGCGATACCAGGAAGTTCAATTCCTTTTATCATACAATCAAAATAGTTCGCTAAAAAACCTCTGACAGCTAAAGCTATCAGAGGCTCACTATTTTGATTTATTAAAATCTAATTATTTATCTTGTAATACAGCGATACCAGGAAGTTCAATTCCTTTTATCATACAATCAAAATAGTTCGCTAAAAAACCTCTGACAGCTAAAGCTATCAGAGGCTCACTATTTTGATTTATTAAAATCTAATTATTTATCTTGTAATACAGCGATACCAGGAAGTTCAATTCCTTCAAGGAACTCTAAAGAAGCTCCGCCGCCTGTAGATACATGAGTCATCTTATCAGCAACACCAGATTTGTTAACAGCAGATACACTGTCTCCTCCTCCGATGATACTTACAGCACCAGAATTAGCAATGAATTTAGCTACTTCAAAAGTACCTTTAGCAAAATTAGGCATTTCAAATACACCTAATGGTCCATTCCAAACAACTGTTTTTGCATTTTTAAGTATTTCTTCAAGTTCTTTCAAAGTTTTAGGTCCAACATCCATACCCATCCAGCCAGCAGGTATAGCATTAGAATCTACTGTTTTGAAATTAGCATCATTATCAAATTTATCAGCTACAACATTGTCAACAGGTAAATATAAAGTTTTATTTAATTCTTTAGCTTTATCCATAATTTCTTTAGCTGTAGCAATATAATCATCTTCGCATAAAGAAGTACCTATTTCTAAACCTTTAGCTTTGAAGAAAGTATAAGCCATACCGCCTACAACGATTAAAGTATCAACCTTGTTAAGTAAGTTTTTAAGTACAGAAATTTTAGAAGAAACTTTAGCTCCACCAATTATAGCTACAAATGGACGAGCAGGATTAGCAACAGCATCGCCTAAGTATTTAATTTCTTTTTCCATTAAGAAACCAGCAACAGCAGGCATACCAGCTTTAGCAGATACTATACCAGCAGTAGAAGCATGTGCTCTGTGAGCAGTACCGAAAGCATCATTAACATAAACATCAGCTAAATCAGCTAATTGTTTAGAGAATGCTGCATCATTCTTCTCTTCTTCAGCATGATATCTTAAATTTTCTAATAATAATACATCGCCAGCTTTTAATTCAGCAGCTTGTTTTTTTACTTCTTCACCTACACAGTCTTTAGCAAATTCAACTTTATTATTAGGAAGTTTAGTTTTTAAATAATCATAAACAGGTTTTAAAGAGTATTTAGGATTAGGTTCACCTTTTGGTCTTCCTAAATGGCTCATAAGTATTAAACAAGCATTTTGAGAAAGTATATATTCAATAGTAGGCATAGCAGCATCTACTCTTGTAGTGTCTGTGATTTTAGAGCTTGTTTCTTTATCGAGAGGTACATTGAAATCAACTCTCATTATGACTTTTTTACCTTTAATGTCTATATCTTTTACTGATTTTTTCATTATGAACTCCTTATTATTGCTATGCTCGCCGTCGCCTAAAAGTATATGCCAAACTTGTTTGGCAGATGGCTTTGGCTCGCTTTTATAGTTATCACTAATAAAAATTGTTTGCATTAAGGCTACTGCCGTACGCTCACAATTTTTTATGTACTGCTAAAAAATTTAAAGGGTGCTATAATGAAATATAACACCCTTTTATTATAGCTTAACAATTTTAATTATTATTGCTTAATTATTTTTTGTTATACATATACAATAATAAATCAATTACTCTGTTAGAATAACCCCATTCATTATCATACCAAGAAACAATTTTGAAGAATCTTTTTTCATCTTTCAAGTTGTTTTGAGTAGTAGCTAGAGAGTCATATATAGAGCTTCTAGAGTCATGTATAAAGTCGCTAGATACTAATTCTTCATTACAATAACCTAAAATGTCTTTTAAATAAGTTTCAGAAGCTTTTTTCATTAATACATCGATTTCTTTAATAGAAGTTTCTTTTTCACTTCTGAAAGTTAAGTCTACAACAGATACGTCAGGTGTAGCAACTCTGAAACTCATACCTGTTAATTTACCTTTAGTAGCAGGTAAAACTTCACCAACAGCTTTAGCAGCACCTGTAGTAGAAGGGATAGTGTTTACAGCAGCAGCACGTCCGCCTCTCCAGTCTTTTTTAGAAGGACCATCTACTGTTTTTTGAGTAGCAGTATAAGAGTGAATAGTAGTCATAAGACCAGTTTCTATTCCGATACCTTCTTTAAGAAGTACATGTACTATAGGAGCTAAACAGTTAGTAGTACAAGAAGCATTTGATACTACATGATGATTAGCAGGATCATATTCTTCATGGTTTACACCATATACAAAAGTTCTTAAATCGCCTTTACCAGGAGCTGAAATGATAACTTTTTTAGCACCTGCAGCTATATGACCTTCAGCTTTTTCTTTTTCTGTGAAAAGACCAGTAGATTCTATTACATATTCAACACCTAAATCTTTCCAAGGAAGATCTTTTAATTCTTTAGTAGCACCTATACATTTAATTTTGTTGCCATTAACTACTAGTACATCTTCGCCTTCTGTTGTGATGTCAGCTTTCATTCTGCCATGAACAGAGTCATATTTTAATTGATAAGCAAAATACTTAGCATCAGTACTAACATCTACTACGCCAACTACTTCTATTTCTTTACCTAATAAACCACGTTCTACTAATGCCTGAAAAACTAGACGTCCAATACGTCCGAAACCATTTATTGCTACTTTTACAGCCATAAATATACTCCTAAATTAAAATAATATCCTATACGCGAACATATAAAATTCACCTATTATGCTACCATAAATAAACGATTAAGTCAAGATTTTTTGTTTAATTTACTATTAAATATAAGAAGTTATTATATCATTTTCAATATGATTTTTAAACATATAAACATTATTAATTAGACAATAAAAAATAAAGCATTCTATTGAAAAAAAAAGCAAATTCATATAAAATAAACATAATATTTTAAAAAATTACTTTAATAATTAGGATTAATAAATATGGAATATGAAGCAGTCATAGGATTAGAAGTGCATGTTCAGCTTAATACTAAAACTAAAGCATTCTGTTCATGCCCAAACACTTTCGGTGCTCCTGCAAACACTCTTACTTGTCCAAGATGTCAGGCTCACCCTGGTACTTTACCTATAGTTAATAAAGAAATGGTGCATAAAACTATCAAAGCAGGACTTGCTACTAACTGCACTATTCAAAAGAAAAGCAGATTCGCTAGAAAACATTATTTCTACCCGGATTTGCCTTCCTACTATCAGATTACTCAAATGGACGAACCAATCTGTACCGAAGGTCATCTTGATATTACTGTACTTAATGATGATGGTTCTTCTTATAATAAAAGCATAAGAATAAACAGAATACATATGGAAGAAGATGCTGGTAAACTTGTGCATGATGATACAGGAAGACCTTTAAGCTATGTAGACTTAAACCGTGCTGGTTGCTGTTTGATTGAATGTGTAAGCGAGCCGGATATTTCTACTGGTGAAGAAGCTTATCAATATTTAACAGAGCTTAAAAAAATCTTTAAATATATTGATGTTTCAGATTGTAACATGGAAGAAGGTTCTTTAAGATGCGATGCTAACGTTTCTATACGTCCAAAAGGAAGCAAAGAATTAGGAACTAAAACTGAAGTTAAAAATATGAACAGTTTTAGAAATGTAAGACTTGCTATTGATTATGAGATCAAAAGACAAATTAAAGCTTTAAATAACGGCGAGAAAATCTTACAAGAAACTAGACTTTATGATGCTAAAGAAAACACTACAAAGGGTATGCGTTCTAAAGAGGGTGCTGCAGATTACAGATATTTCCCAGACCCAGATATACCTCTTTTAGTTCTTAAAGATGAAGAGATTGAGCAGGCTAAAAAAGAGCTTCCAGAACTTCCTCAGCAAAAACGTGAAAGACTTAAAAAAGATTATGACTTACCAGATCAGGATATAGTAGTATTAACAGAAGATGCTGCATTAGCTGATTATTATGAGGCAGCAGTTAAAGCTTATCCTAAACAGCCTAAGAAAATAAGCAACTGGATAATGGTTGAAGTTAATGCTTACTTAAATAAAAAACTTCAAACTATAAAAGATTTCAAACCTAAAGCAGAGCATATAGGTGAGATTTTTAAACTTATAGATGAAGGCGTTATAAGCGGTAAGATAGCAAAAGAGATTTTTGAAGATATGTGCGAAACAGGAGAGGCTCCTTCTGCTATAGTTGAGAAAAAAGGCATTAAACAAGTTAGCGATACTGGCGAGCTTGAAACAATCATAAGAAAAGTGTTAGAAGAAAATCCTAAATCAGTAGCAGACTTCAAAGCTGGTAAAGAAAAATCATTCGGCTTCTTAGTAGGTCAAACAATGAAAGCTACTAAAGGTCAAGGTAACCCTAAACTTGTTAATGAAGTACTTAGAAAAATTTTAAGTGAATAATTAATATTTAATATTATAAATAAAGCCTAGCTATTAAATAATAGTTAGGCTTTTTTTATTATTTACATCAGTGATAAATACCATATCAAAAATATAATAAATAATGTTGGTATAAATCTTATGTATATTAAATATCTAGGTATATTTACATTGTTATCATTATAATTATTGTATTTGTAGAATAATATTAACATAATAATTATACCCATTATGTAAAAAGAATATATTGCATTAGTAATATCTGCATTGCCAAGTATAGTTGGAAATATATCTCTTATATTATTATATTTAGTACTATTATTATGAACAAATAGTTTTATTAATGGTATAGATTTTGTTCTTAAAGCTTCACTCATAGATACCATGGTTCCTGCTCTAGCAATATGAATAGAATAAAATAATGTTGCAATAAATTCCATCATTATTTTTATGTTAATATTATATGTATTAAATAATATTAATATTGATATAAACGGAGCTATTATAACTATCCAATATAAATGAAAACTTTTATTTACTATTACAATTAATGAAAATACAAAAAAACTTATATATATTGTTAATTTATAAAATACATTGTTATCTTCTATATTTTTTAAATAAGAAAATAAACATATTATAGAATAAATCATAATAAATATGGATATTCCAAAAATTTTATGATACATTAATGTACCGAATGCCACTAAATTTCTATCAGATGGGTTTGGGGATTTAAATAGTATAGAAGAAATTATATATGGCAAAATTGGTATTATTATGTATAATGCTATTTTTTTTATTTGTTTTTCTTTTAGCAATACTAATGGAATTAATATAAAAAATGGGAATAGTTTTAATGGTATAGCTATCGTAAACCAAAGTATATATCTTTTATTATTATTTAAATAATCTAGTATAGCCAAAAGAGTAAAAAAGATCATTATAATTTCTACTTGACTAATTATAAAAACAGGTATCATTGTAAATGGGGAAGTAATAAACATAAAACTAGATAATTTAGATTTTTTATCATTGAATCCTATTTTTTTAGATATTTTATAAATAATAAAAGATGATAATATTACAAAAATTAATAATAATAATTTTATATATATTATTTCAAAAGTATCTATTTCAAATTTTGCATGATGCCAAGTATAATAAGTAATATTTCTAATTTTAGAATATATCCATAAAGGTAAAAATAAAATAGAATAAATGAAATATGCTAAATATGGAAGATCATCTGGTTTATGGTATGAACCTACTTTTTGATAAACTTCATAGAAAAAATTTAACGGATTTACATTAAAAAAATTAACACTGAATGGAAAGACTACTAATACATCTGAATATATATAACTAAAAAAGCATAATAATGTAATAATAAAAAAGATAATATAATCAGAATTTTGTGGCGTTTCAATTATATATTGAAAATATTTAATATTATACAATATAAAAAATATTAATAATATGATTCCAAATATTAAATAAACACTAAATTTTATTTTTAAAATATAATTAATATTATCAATTTTTTCAAAATCTATTTTTTTTGGAGTAACTAAATTTCCAAAAGGACTTCCCCCTTTTTCCATTTTTATTTCTTTAATAAAATTATTTTCTTTAATAATTTTATTTGTATCTACATAAACACCATATACATCACTATTTCTAAATATTTTACTGTGATATTTTATCCTAAAGCTATAATGATATTCATTTTTTTTAGATAACTCTTTATTTAATTGAAAATCTGATAAATAACCAATTCTGTTAACTGAACCTAATGCTGATAAAGCGAATATTGATACCACAAGTACAGCACTTGTAATTAATAAGAGCTTATTTAATTTATTTTTCACTAATTACTCCATAAGATACAAAGATAGTATCCAGATTGATTAAAATATTTTTTGCAACAAAGATAAATTTGTTTAAGAGAGTAAAACTTGGTATATAGAAATGTTTGTTTGTTTGTTTGTTTGTTTGTTTGTTTGTTTGTTTGTTTGTTTGTTTGTTTGTTTGTTTGTTTGTTTGTTTGTTTGTTTGTTTGTTTGTTTGTTTGTTTGTTTGTTTGTTTGTTTGTTTGTTTGTTTGTTTGTTTGTTTGTTTGTTTGTTTGTTTGTTTGTTTGTAACATAAATATACCTATATTGTTAGTATTATAAAACAGAATAAAAAATAATCAACTATTGTTATTAAATAATCAATATCTATATAGATTTTTTTATTATATATTCAGGTCTATTTTTTAGTTCATTAAACATATTTCCAATATATTCACTAATGACAGATAAAGAAATCAATTGTATTCTTCCAATAAATAATATGACAATTATAGTAGAAGCCCATCCTCTTACTAGTAGATCAGGTTTAAATAAATATAGATAAAATACTCTAATTGAAAAAAGTATAGCAGTTATTAGGTTATAATACCCAAATATAATAATTACTTTGATATTAAGTTATATTTAAAAATACACCACAAAGCTCTGAAACCATCTTTCCACCCTATTTTCTTGCCTTCTTTATAAGTTCTTCCATAATATGAAATACCAACTTCATATATTCTAATATTTGGTATTTTTGAAACTTTAGCAGTTATTTCAGGTTCAAAACCAAATCTATTTTCTTTAATTTCTATGGATTGTATTATTTCTTTTTTAAATACTTTATAGCAAGTTTCCATATCAGTAAGATTTAAATTTGTAAACATATTAGAGCATAAAGTCAAAAAAGTATTTCCGATTTGATGCCAAAAATATAATACTCTATGGGACTCTCCTCCGGCAAACCTGCTTCCAAAAACTACATCAGCTTTATCATTAATTAAAGGAGCTAATAATTTATCATACTCATTTGGATCATACTCTAAATCGGCATCTTGTATAATTACAAAATCTCCAGTAGCAGCCTTAATGCCAGTTTTAAGTGCCGCACCTTTACCCATATTTTTTTCATGATATAAAATTAAAGAAACTTTATCTTTAATAATTTCCAATTTATCTCTAGTATTATCTTTTGAAAAATCATCTACTATAATAATCTCTTTTTCTATAGAACATTTGGAATTAATAACAGCATCTATTATAGTTTCTATTGTATTTTCTTCATTATAACAAGGTATTACTATAGATAGTTTCATTTTATACTACTCCTATATATTAATAATTTTTCTTTTATGATATAAACATTATTTTTCAATGAATTAGTTCCAGTTATAATGGTTTCAATAAGCACTATTAGCCATATAGTAGCTGATAAAAAACTCCCTAAAGTTGAAATAGGTATTGAAATTTGTAAAGGCATTATTAACAATACGAATAATATTAAAAATATATAATCTATTTTATAGAATTTTTCTTTACTTAAAAATAAAATTATTATAGGATACATAAATAATTCTGCATAATAAGCTGTTGTTGGTGATTGTATAGATATTATCATTAATAATAATACTTTTTTCCAATATTCGTTTGCTACGAAAGAATATATTATTGATATAATAAAAAGTATAAATATTATAATTTTGGCATATAAATCAGAATAATTTCCTAATTTATATATAAATAAGCTTACTCCATACCTTATACCATAAGATTCAGAAAATAATTTCATATTTAATATAAATTGGGTAAAATTTTCTAAGAAACTATGTTTATTAAAGAAGAAAAATGGTAAAAATACTAAAGCTAATGTAATTAATGCCCCTATTATTATATCTTTATATCTTTTTTCTTGTAAAAGTAAAAAACCTAATATAACAGGGTAAATTTTTAATGCTGAAGCTATACCTAAACATATTAATGCTATAATTTGCTCGTACCTTTTTTCGGATCTATATAAACATAAAAATATTGATGCAAATGCAGCAGTATGTATAATTATATTGCCTCTTTCTATTGTAAGTATAACAGGTGTTGTCATAAATAATAATGCTGGAATTATATAACTGTACTCTTTTTTATTATAAAGTTTTTTCAAAGATAAAATTAATAATAATATTCCAATAGACATAAATATTACTAAAGACATATTTGATATTGGATCTGTTTGAATATTATGTAAGCTCATACTAGCATAATTCTTTAATATAGAAAATAAATAAAATATCATAAATGCAAATGGTAAATATATTTTATTTTCTAGTCCATTTATTGTATCAAAGTATACATCTCTTTCAGAAACATATCTTAATTGATTATAAAAATCAGCAAATAAATCAAATCCTCTAATTACTATATTAAGCTGCCGTCCTCCCTTATCTTTAATAAAGAATATAAAAAACATTAAAATTGAAAACGATAATAGTAAAATAAAAAGTAAAGGAATATTATTTATTATTTTATTATCTGAATATTTTATAAATAAACTCGTAATCAATATGCTTCCAAATACTATAACAATTATATCAATATCTAATTTAAACTTTAAAATATATTCTAAATTATTTATTTGTTCATTATATTCTAATTTTTTGGTAGAAATTAAATTACCAAAAGGGCTTCCTGCTTTATCTATTTTTATTTCTTTAATAAAATTGTTTTCTTTTGCAATTTTTTTTATGTTAGGATAAACAGCATATATATCGCTATGCCTAAAAACTTTACTATAGTATCCAACTTTAAAACCATAACTATAATTAGTAATAGATTCATTTGTAAATATATAGTTAGTTAAAGCTTCATTATCTAATTTTCCATTTATAGTAAATAATTTTTTTGTATTTTCAGTATCAAATCCATTTAATTTTAATGTTTTATTTATATGAAAATTATCAAATATAAATTCTGATATGTAACCTATTCTTGTTTTATTTCCCAATATGTAAAAAACTGTAAAAGTGGCAGAGCAAATTATTAACATTATAAAATATATTATTATGAATAATTTATTTACTTTCATAAATTACTCCATAAAAATATAAATATTATGCTGTGATTTATTGTAAATATTTTTGCAATAAAAATAAATTTGTTTAAGAAAATGCTTGTTGCTTGTTGCTTGTTGCTTGTTGCTTGTTGCTTGTTGCTTGTTGCTTGTTGCTTGTTGCTTGTTGCTTGTTGCTTGTTGCTTGTTGCTTGTTGCTTGTTGCTTGTTGCTCATAATTTTTCCATAATATTTTAACGTATTATATAATAGAATAAAAAATAATCAAGTATACATAAATTTGAAAATCTACTTATAATTTACTATATTTAAAATATATACTAATTATAAGGACAATTAATGACTATAGAAAAATTATCAAAAATGATTGAGGTTTCAATCGGAAAAAATTTGGCTGATTTGGTTATAAGAAACTGTAAAGTAGTAGACCCAATTTCAGCAACTATTACTGATGCAGATATTGCCATTGTTGATGATTATATTGTAGGGGTGGGTTCTTATAATGGAAAAGAAGTTATTGATGCTAAAGGCTCTTATGCCACAAGCGGACTTATAGATTCGCATGTTCATATAGAATCATCTTTATGTACTCCTGTTAATTTTGCGGAAGTTGTTATTCCTTTCGGTACTACTTTAATTGTAACAGACCCTCATGAAATTGCTAATGTATGCGGTATTGACGGAATTAACTTTATGATAGAGTCTGCCAAAAAAAGCCCATTAAAATGCAAGTTTATGCTTTCTTCATGCGTTCCTGCTGTAAGTTTTGAAGATTCCGGAGCTGTACTTGATTCTAAAATAATAGAAGAGTTTATAAATGATGAAGATATATTCGGGCTTGCTGAGATGATGAATGCTCCGGGGGTATTATCTTGTGATAAAGATGTACTTAAAAAATTACTTGCGGCAATTAATGCTGATAAAATTATAGACGGGCATGGCGTTATGCTTGGAGGAAAGACAGTAAATGCTTATAGAGCTGCTGGAGTTTATACGGATCATGAATGCGTATCTGCAAAAGATTTGAAGTCTAGAATAGCTAATGGAATGTATGTACTTTTAAGGCAAGGTTCAGCTGCACAGAATTTGGCTTCACTTTTACAGGGAGTTAATCAAAGCAATGCGAGAAGATGTGCAATGTGTACTGATGATAAGCATTTGGATCATATTATTGAAAATGGGCATATATCTCATAATTTAAAAATAGCAGTTGAACATGGTCTTGATGTATTTAATGCCATTGCTATGGCTACTATTAATGCTGCCGAATGCTACAGACTTAAAAATATTGGTTTAGTTGCTTCAGGATACAAGGCTGATATTGTTTTATTTAATGATTTAAAAGATTTCAAAGCTAATAAAGTTTTTATAGACGGAAAATTAGCTGCAGAAAATGGAAAAGCTTTATTTAAAGTAGAAAAAGATAATTATAATGATAATATTTTTAGTACAATAAATATTGCACCTATTACAGTTGATGATATACAGATAAAATTAAAATCTGATGAGGCTAATGTTATAAGAATAGTTAATAAAGATTTAGTTACAGAGAAAAGCGTAAGGATCGTAGGTTTTGAGAACGGATATTTTAAATACAGAAAGAGTGTTGATATATTGAAATTGGTTGTTGTTGAAAGGCATAAAGCAACTGGTAAAATAGGTTTAGGATTAATAGAAAATTACAAATTAAAAAACGGTGCTATTGCTACAAGTGTATCTCATGACTCACATAACATTATAGCAGTAGGCGATAATGATGAAGATATAATACTTGCCATAAAAGAAATAGAAAAATGTTCCGGCGGAATAACCGTTGTAAAAAATGGAAAAGTTCTTGATACATTACAATTAAAGATAGCGGGCATTATGTCTGATGATTCTCCTTATGATATAGTAAAGAAAATCTATTCTATGCATGAGCTTGCCTACAATGAACTTAATGTTAACAGAGAAATAGATCCGTTTATGACTTTATCATTTATGGCTTTGCCTGTTATACCGGAAATTAAACTTACAACAAATGGGCTTTTCGATGTGAAGGAGTTTAATTTTATAGATGTAAGTGCATAATTTAATTATTATTTTTCTTACCGCACGTGTGATCAGATTTAAATATAATAAAATTTGTATTATTAATTAATCAATATTTTAAATTTCGTTTAACGTGCGTTACATGAATTCCAAATTTAAAAAAACACTTGGATGGGTACTAACAAATTCTAAACTAGTCAATAAAAAAATAAAAAACAAAATCGCAAATTGAAGTTATAAAAAATAGAGGGCGGGCAAATGTAATTAAATTTTATATGCTCACCCTCTATTAATTTATTTTTTAATATCTAATAAAATATACTGCAATAATTACTGCATATGCTTCCAAATATTATTAAGTTTATCCTGCATAATAAGTGAAGATATATTAACTACATATATTAATCCTGATGGAATGATGTATAAAAAGCTGTAAATTAATTCTTCATCTGATGAAGTATAAGAACTTATAGCCAATAATAATATCCTCAATATCATACTTCCCCACCACATTAGAGCAATAATTATATCTATTACTACTAAAACCATTGTTTTATCTTCAGTATTGTTAATTCCTGCTTTAAGCGGAAGTTCTTTATAAACAATTTTTCCATATTTATAATACCAGTATTTGAAATAAAGTCCGCATGTTATTATGCCAAGCAATATTTCAAGAGTAGGATTTAAATCTTCTCTTTCGCTGCACATTTTTATTTCAACTGATGTCTGATAAATCCAATAAATATAGTATATTCCGCAAGTTACTATATTTAATAGAAGCATTATTGGTATTGGTCTTGTTGTTCCTTTTTTCATGTTTTTATGATACCCCATATTTTTATTGTTTTATAATTAATTGTTAGCTACAAATTCTTTTATATGTAAAAATTGTTCGCTCGCTCTGAGTGTCTGTACAAAGTCCTAATATTATAGCTGATATTAGGACTTAACATCTTCATTGAATTACAACAATATTTACTCAAAAAGATTTAATAATCCTAAAGCACTTACATTGTCTTTAGAATTTTCTGCTATATTCTTTAATTTGTTAATTGCCTCTTCAGTATTTGATGAACCCATTATATCATTAATAGCTTCTTCAATATTTCCGTACTTATTTAATAATAATTCAACCATAGAATTAGAAGCGATAAAATAATTGTAATTCTGATTTCTTCTAGCTCCTTCAATGGTGATATAATGTCCGCCTCCGGCACATGCACAGTTTTCTAATGCATTGCCTTTCATATGATCTCTGCTTATTTGAAATACTTTATTTCTATTAACTGCATAAACTTTACTGTCGCCTGCATTAAATACAAATACTCCTGCAAATTTATGATATAAAACGCCCGCAATAGAGGCTCCTGCCATAGCTTTTTCTTTATCATCAGCAGAATCTCTTGCAGCAACAACTTCAAGTTTGATAAAGTTATGCATTATCCAATTCATTATTTCCTGCTCGCCTACAAGTTCAAGCAAATCAAGAAAATTTTCATTATAAACATCTATAGCAAGTTTTGAAGCAAAAGTATCCCCAAGTCCATCAGCAATCATTGAAACTGCTGTTCCTTCCATATTATCTATAAAATGGCTATAATTATTTTGTTCATTAATAAGAAGCGGATTTCCTGATACAGATTCGCTATTAAAAAGAATAGTGTCTGTGTTTATTTTTGTATCTGTGCCTTTATTTGTAAAAGCAAATATATTCATATTTTTTAATCCTTTATTATTTTATTATTTGTAGTTAATAATAAAATATTATGAAATTTAATCAAGCATTATTTCATTCTCGTATGGTAAATATATTTTATAGAAAATAGTAAATTATATTTTTTAATAATCATGTAATCATAAATATAATTCTTCATGCGGTGAATAGATTATAAATTTAAATAAAGTTTGGGTGGGTGCTGTAAATTCTAATTATACAATAAATGAAAGAAAAATAAAAATTTCAGGTTTAAACTATAAGCATAGAGGGTGGGCAAATGTAATTAAATTTTAAAACTTTTATTACATACCCCGCCCTTTAAAAATTATAGCCGTATTTTGAATTTTAAATTTGTTTATATTTATAGCTTAATTATAATTCGTTAGAACCCGCCCAAGCTATTATTATAATAAAAAAATTACATGATTATCAGTAGTAATAAGTACAAATAATATTTTACTTAATATATTTTATTATTTATCGAAAATTAATGCTTTATTAAAAATAAAAAACATATATAAAATAATTGAAATAAAAATTATTTTATGTTATTATGTATAGTAATTTATTTAATAAATTTTACTAAATTTACGGAGGATTTAAGTAAGATGAAAGTAGCAAAATTTGGTGGCTCTTCTGTAGCAAATGCAAGTCAAATAAAAAAAGTAGTAGACATAGTACTATCAGACAAAGATAGAAGAATAGTAGTAGTATCTGCTCCTGGAAAAAGACTCAAAGAAGACACCAAAGTAACCGATTTGCTTATCACTCTTGCTGAAACTATTATTGCCGGAAAAGACGGAAAATTAGAATTAAAAATCATTATAGAAAGATTTAAAAATATAATAGATGAACTTTCTCTTTCACATGAACTTTTGGAAGAGATTCAAAACGATATATTAAAGAGAATAGCTGAAGATAAATCACTTCCTACAAAATTTATAGACGGCGTTAAAGCATTAGGAGAGGATTTAAGTGCTAAGGTAATAGCTGCCTATATTAATTCTATAGGAGTTAAAGCAAAATATGTTAATCCTAAAGATGCAGGACTTTTACTTTCTGAAGAATTCGGCAATGCCACTGTATTAGAAAAATCTTATTCTAATTTGTCTAAATTAAAAGATGAATCTGCTTTGGTAATATTTCCAGGATTTTTCGGATATACTGAAAAAGGCGATGTAGTAACTTTCCCTAGAGGCGGAAGCGATATTACAGGTGCTATTTTAGCAAAAGCAGTTAATGCTGAAGTTTATGAAAACTTTACTGATGTAGACGGAGTATTTGCAGCAGCTCCTAATATAGTAGATAATCCAAAACTTATAGATGAGTTTACATATAGAGAAATGAGAGAATTAAGTTACGGCGGATTCAATGTGCTTCATGCTGAAGCTTTACAGCCGGTTTATGAAGCTAATATACCTGTTCATATACTTAATACCAATAATCCTTCTGCTAAAGGTACTAGAATAGTTGCAAGCAGAAATAAAAATGTTAATCCTGTAGTTGGTGTTTCCGGAGAAGATGATTTCTCTTGTCTTTATGTAAGTAAATATTTGATGAACAGAGAAGTAGGATTCGGTAGAAAACTTTTAGAGATAATAGAAAATGAAAATATACCTTATCAGCATGCTCCTTCAGGAATAGACAACATTTCTGTAATAGTTAGAAATTCTGCTATTACTCCGGAAAAAGAAAAGCGTATATATGAAAGGGTAAGAGATGAGCTTCATGTTGATAATATTTACTTTGAGCATGGTCTTGCTTTGATAATGCTTGTAGGTGAGGGAATGCAGCAATGTGTAGGTGTTTCTGCAAGAGCTATGCATGCTATGGAGAAATGCAATATCAATATAGAAATGCTTAACCAAGGTATAAGTGAAGTGAGTATTATGATAGGCGTAAAAGATGATGATCTAAATAAAGCCATAAAAAGTATATATAAAACTTTCTTTGAAGAGCAAAATTTATAATTATATATTAAGAAGTTTAAGTTTATTTAAAATAAATTTAAACTTCTATGATATTTTTGTAAAATAATTTTCATAATATATTGTCTATTTTTTATAAATAATGTATAATGCATTGCGTCAAAAATATATATGATGGAGATTAAAAATGACAAAAGGCACAGTTAGAAGCGTTCCTATGCTAGTACTTTTAAGTATAGTTACATGTGGTATTTATTACCTTTATTGGATTTATAAAACTACAGATGAAATCAAGAATTTTATGGGAAGAGAAGATATAAATCCTACTTTGGAACTTATACTTGTTTTAGTAACTTGTAATATATATAGTTTATACTGGTACTATAAATATGGTAAAATAGTTTATTTAGAAATGACTGCAAAAGCAGGTATGGATAATAGTGAAGATAGCACTGTATTATTAGTAATATTAGGTTTATTAGTTTATGTTGTTGCGGGTGCTATAATGCAGGATAAATTAAATGCTATATGGAATAGTATAGACGATTCTGGAAATGCTACATCTAATGCAGAAAATAATTAATTAAAAATTAATTTTTATATATTATTAAAGGCTTGCTTTTTTAAGCAGGCCTTTATTTTTTTACATAGTTTTTATGAACTATTTTTCATTATTTTTCCGATACTAATTATAAATATTATAATTTTGTAAGGAGCTGTAGTAATGAAAAAATATTTTATACTGATTATATTTCTATTCAATATATTTATTTTAAATGCCAGAGAATACAGCACTTTAAACGAAGTATTAAAAACTCCTGTAAGTTATAATATATACAAAGGCAATAATACAGAAAAGACATTTAATGCCGTAAGATATATAAAAAATAATTATTCAAAAGAAACATTCAAAGCAAAGAATATATACTCAACATCAAAAATAGATGTATATTTAGAAAACGGCTTAGAAATCAATGAAAGAGAATTAGAAAATATTATATTAGAAACATCTAAAATATATGAGATGGAAGAATATCTATACGGAAAATTAAAAGGCAAATTAACTCTTTTAATAATGGATATTAACGGCGGATATACAGGCGACAAGCCTTATATGCAAGGCTATTCCATATTAGATGGACTTAATGAAATAAAAAATGATACTCAGAATATAATATTTTTGGATTATATAAATGGCTGGGAAAATCCTGAGTCCGTTGTAAATACTATAGCTCATGAACTTCATCATGTTATACATTACAGTCAATTGCAAAATAAAAGCAGTAATGCATTTGATGTATGGGTTGATGAGGCATTATCAGAAGCTGCGGTAATATCATATAGAGGAAAAGTTCCTTCAAACAGACTTAATTATTACAATACAGATTCAATGTATTTAATAACTAAAGGAGATTATTTTATTAATTGGAATCAAGGATATACTGTTCATAAATATGCAACTGTTTCATTATTTATGTATTGGCTAGGACTTCATTCTAAAAATGGTTTTGAAATTTATAAAGATATAGCGAATGCCCCGGAAGAATATAGAGGCACTTATAAAGCTATACTATATGCTGCCAACAAAAATATAAAACAGTTTCAGGATTGGAGCGAGCTTTATGCTACTTGGCTTGAGGCTAATTATAAAAATGATAAAAGCGGACTTTATGGTTATAAAGGCTATATAGAAACAAAGCCAAAGATCATAACTACTCAATATAATTGTCCTATGGCGCCTGGTTCTGCTATTTATGTTAAGGGTGATTTCATGTCTGATGATACTCTTTTAAGATATGTAGAGCTTGGCGATGATATTTATATTGTTTATAATCCTGATGTGAATACTAAAGGAAAAGACAGATATTTGATAGTTAATTCATCATTTTATTAATAGAAAAATCTTCAGCACTTTAGCTATTTTATAACTCCTAAAAAATGAGTATATGGGAAAAGCTAATGCATATCTATGGCTTAGGTATGCATTGGCTTTTGCTTATTATATTTATTTATATTATAAAAATTTTAGTCTTCTGTAAGATCTACTTCTACATTAGATATTTTTTCTAGTATCTCATCATAGGTCATTTTTGCTAAAGAGCTGTCGCTTCCGCAGGCTATATAAAGCGCATCAAATCTCTTCATACTTTTATCAACTAAAACATCAATATCTTTATCTATGCCGAAAGGGCATACTCCTCCGAATGTAAAGCCTGTCAATTTGAAAGTATCTTCTGCATTTGCAAAGCTGGTTTTACAATCGAAATATGTACGCATCTTTTTGGAAGATATTTTTTTATCTCCGGAAGCTATAATCATAGCGAAATTTTTCTTTGAAGGTTTTACAAGTATTGATTTAGCAACCTGTCCTCTTTCTATATTAAGCGTTTTAGCAGCATCATCAACTGTTTTTGTAACTCCTGCCTCTTCAAATTCTTTATATTCTATACCGAGTTCTTTTAAAGCATTAAGTACTTTTTCATTCATATAATATATCCGAATCAAACATTAAGAGGTTCATAATTGTTTTTTTTGGCATATTCTATCAAACTCAAAATACGATCCTTACATCCGCCGCAGCCTGTAGAGGCTTGAGTTTTTGCCACTACCTCTTCTAATGTTGTAAATTTATTATCAGCTATGGCTTTATATGCATCTCTATATGAAACATTTTTACAGTAGCATAGAGTTTTATCGTAATTAATTGAAGTTTGATTTTTTAAATACTCTACATCATATTCCATATGTATTCCTCCCATTCTATTTATATATAATATAAAATAAATAAAATAAAAATATGTAAAAACAAAATGATGCCAATAGTCATAGTTTTTTAATATAGGAAAATTATATACAATTTTTAAAGTTTTTCAATATTGTTTATTGGTTAAATTAATATGTTTCAATGTAAAAAATTACATAATACTGTATTTTTCTATTGACAATAACAAAATATAATATAATTTATTATATAAAAAATATGGAACTATATATGGACAGTAATACTGAAAAAAATACAAATTCTGATAACTTATCTAATACTTTAAAACCAAAATGGTATACAATGTTTTTTTCTTTCTTTTATATAGGGCTTGTTACCATAGGCGGAGGACTTGCTATGCTTCCTATAATGGAAGATGAATTTGTTAATAAAAGAAAATTCATAACTAAAGATGAAATCATAGATATATTTGCTCTAGCCCAAAGCATTCCCGGAGTTATAGCTGTAAACTCTTCGCTTCTTACAGGATTTAAAGTAGCTGGATTATTTGGTGGCATTATGGCAGGTATTGGGGTTATGGCACCTTCATTTATAATAATACTTATGATAGCTCCTATATTCGAGAGATTTCAAAATACTGAATATGTTAATAAAGCTTTTTTAGGTATAAGAGGTGCTATTGCTGGGCTTATACTTTTATCAGCTTTTGGTATGGGTAAGCAAGTTATAAAAGATAAATTTACTGCTTTTCTTTTTATATTAAGTTTTGTATTAGTGGTATTTCTACATTTCAATGTTATATATGCTTTACTTCTTTCAGCATTGATTGGCTGGATTTATTATCTTATTAATAAATACGTTATAAAAAAACAATCTTGATTTGGATTTGAATTATGATATATGCTAGACTTTTTTATGTATTTGCTAAACTAGGACTTTTTACCTATGGCGGAGGATATGCTATAATCGCTCTCCTTCTTGGTATATTAAAAGAATATAATTGGATTACATCTTCAGAATTTTCTAATCTTGTAGCAATATCTCAGATAACCCCTGGACCTATTGCTATTAATGCGGCAACATTTGTAGGGTATAAAGTAGCTGGAGTTTTAGGATCAGCAGTTGCAACATTCGGTATATTTATTCCTGCCTTCATTATCACTATGATAGTATCAAAATTTTTCTATGCTTTTAAAAACAATGAGCAGTTTAATAATATAATGAATGCTTTGAGAGTATGTGCTGTTGCTTTGATAGCCTCTGCGGTTGTAACTTTCACTAAAGATGCTTTTTTTGTAGAGCTTACAGAAACTTCTATTTTAAGAAATATTGATTTTATTCAAAACATTTTTAAATATATAAGTCCTATAGGGATATTTATATTTGCTTTATCAATATTTCTAAAGATAAAAAAAGTTCCTATTCTTGCTATAATATTAATATCGGCAGTTTTGGGGATAATTTTGTATTAATAGATTTTGTAAGCTTTTATATATTAAAAATTGATATATTCAAAATTTTATTAAAAAATTTAGTTAACTGTGCGGTAAATAGATTTTAAACTTAATAAAAACTAGGGTGGGAATGCTTTTTCTTATTTGATTATAAAAGATGAATAAAGTTAGAATTCCAAATATGTACAAAGAAGAATAAAGGGTGGGGTATGTGAATAAAGTTTTAAAACTTAATTACATTTGCCCGCCCTTTAGATTTATAGTTTTAATTTGCCATTATAATTTTTAATTTTTTTAATAATGTAATTAGAATTTATAGCTACCCGCCCAAGTTTTATTTAAATTTATAATGCATACACCGCCACTATAGCTAATTCAAAATTATATTGATTATTTTGAATTATAAATTGGCTAATGAATAAAGCTTCATTTACCGTGCGTTTGAAATATGATAAAGATGATAGATAAAGTTAATCAACTTTTTCTTTAACAATACCGCTTCTGTATGCAGATAAAAGCTCTAATAAATCATCTATTCTTTTAGAAAGTTGCTTTCCTATATCTGTTTCTCCTACAGTAACCCTTTTAATGAATCTTTCTACTATTATAGATCTAGGACTCAATTTAAATCCGGATTCCACAACTTCAGTAAAAGGCCTATGCTCAGCAATAGCCATCATATTAGAATTTGATATCAAAGTGTAACCGCCTATACCAGTGCTTTTATGATAAGCCTTTGAAAGTCCTCCGTCTATCACTAAAAGAAGTCCGCCTCCTTTAATAGGGCTTTCTCCTTTATGAGTCTTCACAGGTACATGTCCATTTATTATATGCGATCTGTTTATATCAAGTTCAAATTCTCTTAATATATTTTGACAGTATTCTTTATTGTCTATATGATAATAGTAAGGATTGTATTTTTCTTTATGAGTTTCTTTATCTTCTATGAAGTACCTTTCAAAAGTAGTCATTTTATTTTTACCGAATAAAGGAGATTTAGGACCGCACCATAAATACCAGCAGTAATCAAGAGCATTAAGCTGTTCTTCGCTTCCCACTTCGCAGTAGAATGCTTTTCTTACTTTATCTTCTACCTGTTTTAAATACTTCCTTCCTGATAAATATTTTCCATCTATATAAACATCATCAAAACCGCCTTCCTCTTTAGTAGGTATGCATCCATGATATAGAAGATTTCCGTTAAATATTTTGTATATTCCGCCTTTAGCATACATGTAATTCATATGTCTTTGTAGTGTAGGGCTATTCATAAAAGAGAATGCCAAAGTTTGTATTAATGTATTTTCTCCTTCGCTTAATTCAAAAGGATTGTTTTTATCTATAGTAGGGAAATTTTTATCTTTAAGCTCATAAGTTTTTCCATCTAATGTTATAGTTCCTTTGTCATAATCAATTTTGTCAAGAAGTATCCTTTCGTCCATTCCATAATTAGGATGTCTTTTTATAAGCTGACATTCCAATTTAAATTGTATTATAGATATAGCCTTATGCATTTTAGCAGCTAAATCTTTATCAACTTCATCATAAATATTTTTGTCTAAAGTATTTGGCTTGAATACTTCGCAAGGATCGTCTTTATAAATATCATTAGCGAATGAAGACAAAGATCTTAAATTAATACCGTAGCTATATTCTAGTAAATCAAAATTATTGTATCTAACTGCCAAACGAACAGCATTAGCAACACATATTAAACTTCCCTTAGCAGCACCAAGCCAATGTATATCATGATTACCCCAAGCAATATCAACCTCATTGAAAGTCATTATACTGTCCATAACTTTATCAGGGTGGGGTCCTCTGTCATAGATATCACCTACTATATGAAGTCTATCAACACTGCATTGACGAATAAGTTGGCATAATGCAATGATGAATTTATCAGCAGCAGATATTTCAATGATAGATTCTATAATAGAAAAGTAGTAATTCTCTTTATTTTCTTCAGAATCAGTTTGAAGAAGTTCATCTAATATATATGCAAAATTAGCAGGCATTTTTTTTCTTATTTTTGATCTTGTATATTTACTTGTTACAAGTTTGCATATTCTTATAAGTCTGTATATAGTAATTTTGCACCAATCACCGAAATCACTTTCATTTGCTTTTTTATTTATTAAATTTTTAGTATCTACTATTAATATTTGGAGTTCAACTCTGTCATGTTCAGGCAATGTATTTTTAAATAGAAGTTCAATTTTTTCTCTTATAACACCCGAAGAAGTACCAAGTAAATATTCAAAACCATCAGATTCACCATGTATATCGCTAAGGAAATATTCAGTGCCTTTAGGTAATTGAGATATAGCTTTTAAATTTATGATTTCTACAGAAGCAGCATCTATTGTAGGGTATTTTTTAGATAATAATTCTAAATAATCTTCATCTCTCATAAAATAACTCCAAATATAATATAAAGTGTATAGTTAACTATTATATACAAAAATATTTGCAAATCTATATATAATAGTAAAAATGATTATATTTAAAAATAATGTTGACAAAAAATATAATTAGTATATAATTAACACACATAAATTAACGGGATGTAGCGCAATTGGTTAGCGTACCTGCTTTGGGAGCAGGGGGTTGTGAGTTCGAGTCTCACCATCCCGAATGCGCTAGTAGCTCAATTGGATAGAGCAACTGCCTTCTAAGCAGTAGGTTACAGGTTCGATTCCTGTCTGGCGCGCATAACAAGCCTCATCGGTTTTGGTATGATAAAAAATAATAACTCTTTTTTAATGTTTAAATGGCGAATGTAGCTCAGTTGGTTAGAGCGCCAGATTGTGGATCTGGATGTCGCGGGTTCAAGTCCCGTCTTTCGCCCATTTCTTTATTTTAAATCTTATATTTCATTAAATATTATCTATTTTGTTATATTATTATACTGATATTTAATTGTATCATATTTTGATTTCAATAGTATTTATTTTTAACTTAAAATTTTATATAGAAATTATCTATTGACATTACGATATTATAGTTATAAATTATTATCATTAAGTATACAATACTAATATTTATTAAAAAGGATATTATTTAAATATGAACAAAATAAAAAGATTATCATTAGTTATTGCTTTAATATTAGTAGCTAATATTAAAGTGTTTGCAGAAGGAGGTTTTGAATTTGCAGTAAATGTTCCTATAGGAGCATCATTCGGTATAACTTCCGGATTTGAACCAAAATATACTTCAAGTAGCGGAACAACAAAAAGTGCAATTACTACAGAAGCGGGTTTTGATTCAGGAGTACAGGTACAGATAGGTTATATGTTTACTTTCGGAAATTTCGGATTAAGCCTTTTGGGTGATTTAGGATATAGTTATGACAGCTATAGATATTCTGACTATCTAGATTACGAATATAACTCAGTAAAGGAAAAACATAAAGAAACTATTAGTATGTATATGCATAATTTTCAAGTGGGTATTCTTCCTAAATTTAATTTTGGGAATTTTGCTTGGGGTATAGGCGGAGGAGTGAAGATTCCTATGACTGGAACTCTCGAAGATAAAGTAGAAAATAGTTTATATGGAAATTCAACAACAAAAATAGATTATAAATCTTCTTATTTTGAAGTACCTGTTATAGGTTATTTTAAGATGACATTCGATTATTCTTTCTTCTTTAATGACAGTATGGCTTTTGTTTTGGGGGCATATCTTGGTGCGGATATAGGTCCTATTTGGAAGCAGGGCGAGATTACACTTGCTAAAGATGCCTCTATAAGCAGTTTTGATATAGGTGTTAATTTAGGATTCAAGTTTGGTCCTAGACTTAATTAATAAATATTTATAAAGGATAAAAAATGAAAAATATCAAAAAATTATCATTGGTTATTGCTTTAATATTAGTCGCTAATATTAAAGTATTTGCAGCAAGCGGTTTTGAAGCAGCTTTAAGTGTACCATTAGGAGCATCTTTTGGTATATTTAATGGAGAAATTACTACAACTGGTATAGCTCCAGCAATTAATTCAGAAGTAGGATTTGATTCGGGAGTGCATGCTCAAATAGGATATATGTTCGATTTTGGTGGTTTTGGATTAAGCCTTTTAGGGGATTTGGGATATAGTTATGATAGTTATAGATATTCTATGTCATTAACAATTTTGGGTGTTGAAGAAAAAACATATCAAAGTTTATATTTACATAGTTTCCAGTTAGGAGTTCTTCCTAAATTTAATTTTGGAAATTTTGCATTAGGAATAGGCGGAGGTGTGAAAATACCTATGGGCGGTACTAGTGAAGTAAAATATATGGTTGACGGTTCAGAAGTTCTTAATCAAAAATTAGATTATAAATCTTCTGATGTTAAATCAAATGTTATAGGATACATTAAAGCTACATTTGATTATTCTTTCTTCTTTACTGATAATATGGCTTTCGTTTTAGGTGCTTATATAGGATATGACATAGGTCTTTCTCCAAAAGGATCAGATAATAGATTTGATAGTTTTGATGTAGGTGGGCAGATAGGATTTAAATTCGGACCTAGAGTTGGATCTTAATATTTGATTTTATTTACTAAATAAAAAGTCTGCTGATTTTTAAATCGGCGGACTTTTATTTTATGGTTTTATATATTAGTTATATTGGGTTTATTTATGAAGAAAATATTATTAATTATTATCATTATAACATTTAATATGAAGTTATTTGCAGCAAGCGGTTTTGAAGCAGTATTAAGTGTACCTTTAGGGGTGTCATTAGGAATATTCAACGGTGAGGTTGAGTCAATAGGAAAAGAACCTCAAGTTAATACTAAAGCAGGATTTGATGCAGGAGTGAATGCTCAGCTTGGTTATATGTTTGCTTTTGAAAAATTCGGCTTAAGTGTTTTAGCCGATTTAGGATATAGCTATGACAGTTTCAAATATTCTGTATATCATAGTGTTTCAGCATTAGGTGGAAGTGAGGAATATAATATAGAAAATAGTTTGTATTTGCATAGCTTTCAAATAGGTATTCTTCCAAAGTTTAATTTCGGTGCATTTTCTTTTGGTATAGGAGGCGGAGTAAAAATACCAATTTCAGGTACAAGTGAAAGTAAAACTATAAAAACTATAAATGCTTTTGGTAATTCAATAAAATCAGAGTATAATGTTAAAAAAGATTATAAAAAATCAGACTATTTATCATCTTTTATAAGCTATTTTAAAGTTACATTCGATTATTCTTTCTTTTTTACAAGTAAATTAGCTTTCAATTTAGGGGCTTATTTTGGGTATGATATAGGACTATCATATAAAGCTACAGACTTAAATGAAAAATATAGAGTTGATAGTTTTGACTTTGGTTTTCAGATTGGTTTAAGATTTTCTCCCAAATTATAAATAAAAAATATATTAATTTTAATATAACTTGATATTTTTTCATATATTAATATACTATTATATATATTTAGTTTTAAGGTTATTACAAAATAATAGTTTTAATCAATGTATATTTATACTGTGTTTTATTAAGATTTACCTCTGGGTTGTAAACTATAGTTCATAATTGCCGATAATTATAATAATATTGTAAAGCGTCTGTGGCTCAATTGGATAGAGCAGCGGATTTCGGTTCCGCCGGTTGGGGGTTCGATTCCTCTCAGACGCGAAGAAAAATTGATTATTTGAGTAAATGTGTTAAAATATATACAATGTAATAGAAAAAGGTTTTTTATAAGAAATGAAAGAAAAAGCTATAAGAAAACTCAATTTAGTTATATTAATACTATTCCCAATAATGCTTTTAGTATTCTCTATTACATATAACATATATAGTGTAGGTACAGAAAATAGAATAAGAAAAGAACTTGAAAACTTTACAAACTCACTTTCATTGAGAATGGAAAGTAAGTATATGGATATGATGACTTTATACTTTAAAGAAGAGTTGAATAATTATGCCATAGCAAATGAATTTACTAATTTAGTTAAAGAACAGGTAAGATTAGGTATAACTCCTCACTTTAATTCGTTAAAATTTTCTGTAGACTATACAATGAAAAATAATGTAAGAACAACTACTTATGCTTTATTGTTTATAGCAGTTCTTATGTTTATATTGACTCTTGTAATTAATTTCACTAATAATAGTATAAGTAATACATCTTATGTTAGTCCGCCAGCTAATAATGTAAATGAAAATATTAAAGAGGATACTCAAAAACCTTCTAATCCTATAGGAAATATGATTGATTCATCTTCAAGCGAGGCTATAAGACTTGAGATCGAGGAAATGTACAAAAGATTAGTAAAAGAGATGAAAAACTCTAGAGATGATCAGGCATTAGAAATAATAGAAAAGATGTTTCAATTAGATGATAGAAATCATTTAGCTTTGAATGGAGCTGGTATATTATATACAAAAATGTACGGCAGAGAAAATAAAGATGAATATTTCAAAAAAGCAAATGAATATTTTCAATATGCTTTATCATTATATACAAATAATGAAAATGTATCAAACAACAAAGCAATACTATATTCTGTAAGATATGAGTTAAAGAAATCGGAAGAAGATTATGAAACTGCTTTGATTATATTTAATGATGCTTTATCTGCTAATCATTTGGATGTAGAGCTTCTTAATAACAGAGCAACTTTATATTCTGTGAAATATAAAATAGGCGGAGATGAAAACATATTCTCAAGGTCTTTAAATGATTATGATGAGCTTATAAAAATAGATTACAATAATATATATGCTCTTAACAATAGAAGTGCTTTGTATTTTACTAAATATAAAAACTCCGGTGATAAAAAATATTTTGACAAATCTATAGAAGATTGTAATATGGCATTCAAAATTAATTCTGCTGAAGCTCTTTATGATAATAGAGGTTCATTATATATATATAAATATTAATCATTAAAATATATTTATTTTTTCTTTGTAAGTCCTAATCTATTTTTTCTATACTCTTTTTCTAAATTATCAATATTTAAATTATTATTTGTTTTAGATAAATCATCGACTCTATAAATACGGCTTATATTATTTTCTTTATTTGTTATAAAATAATTATAAAGCATAGTTCCTTCAATGCTCATAAGAGATGAATCATGGGTGGAAAGTATAAGCTGAGAAGTATCTGTTTCTATTGGGTGAATTTTATTAAAAACATTGCTGCCGAATAAATTTACAACAAATTCTAATAATTCTGACTGTATTCCATTAAATTCATCAACTATAGATAATGTGCCATTAAGAAGAGAAACTAATATATAAATCAAATTAATAGCGTAAATTTTGCTTCCTTCAGATTCTACTTCATCAAAATCATTTTTATAACTGTCATGTTTAGATACTAATCTCTTATTATCTATAATAAAAGAAAATTCATTTTGAGATATGCTTTCTTCTATACTCAAATCATCTATATCAATAAAAGATAATAGTTTTTTATATATATACCAAACATTATATTTATTGAAATAATCGAAAGCCTCTACTATAGCATAAGAAGAAAAGTCTGCTTCATTTGTAAATGGAAATAAGAAACATAGATTTTTAAATAATGAAAGATAATAATTTACTTCTTCTCGGTATTCATCTATTTTTTCATCATTTATAAAACTTAAAAATGTATTTGTATCTGGAATATATTTATTATAATTAAATATGCCGTCTTTTATATAATTTAATTCTCTTTTAAATATTATAATATCATTATTTTTAATCAATTTTTCTGAATATATTCTTTTATTTTCATTATCCAGTACCAGTTCATACAAATATAATATACATTCATCATTAGAGTAAAATTCCAAACAGAATCGGCTTTTATCATTTTTGCCATGAATCATATTCGGGTCTAAAAGTTTTTTGATGCTGTCATCGCTTGAAGTTATATATCCATTATTAGAATAAAGAATAAATTTTAAAGCATTAATTAAATTACTTTTACCAGATCCATTATATCCGTATAAAAGACATAATTTTGATATATACTCATCATTGATCTTCTTTATAAATCGGCATTCATTTTCTTTGGCAATATCAACGGTTAAATCCAAGACAGCCTCATCATAAAAAGATCTGTAATTTGAAATTGTAAATTTTTTTAGCATATTATTTTATTTTTTAATATATTTTCTCTTTAACCTTATAAAAACAAAACAATATCAAATATGTAAAGATAAAAAAACTTAAAAAAGCTTGGGTGGGTGCTATAATTTCTTATTAAATCATATAAGAAAATAAATACTAAAATGACAAAATAAAGCAGAAAGCATAGAGGTCGGGGAATTAGAATAGTATTTTAAAGCATAAAAAAATTTGATTTTTTATTTATTTATTTTATTATTACTGTATGGATAATAATGTAGATAATAAAAATATAAATAGATGGCGTTTAATACTCGGAAGTTTCGCTGAAGATAATTTAAAGCTTGATGGAGAGTATGCTGAAATGGATCAATCATTAGGTTTTTTATATGATAGAGAATACAGCAAAGAAGCCGGATACGCTGATTTTGAAAATAATGATAAACAGAGAGGCGGAAAGGGGGCAAGTGTTTTAACTGTTCCTACTTGGGTTGCGAAGGTAAAAAAGTTATTTCCAAAAAAAACAGTTGAAATCATGCAAACTCATGCATTAGAAAAATATAATCTTACTGAAATGATTACTGATGAGAATATTTTAAAAGAGATGGAGCCTAATATGGAGCTTTTAAAAAATATTCTCACATTTAAAGATATGATGAATGGTAATGTGAAAAAGCTTGCCTATGATATAGTAAGAAAAGTTGTCAATGAAATAAAAAATAAAATGGAAAGCGATATAAAAAAAGTTTTCTATGGAAAAAAACTTCCGAACTCTACTACTCAAAATAAAATATTTAAAAATCTTGATGTTAAAAAAACAATAAGAAATAATTTAAAAAACTATAACATAGAAGATAAAACTATTTTTGTAGATAAATTATATTTCAATCAAAACATAAAAAAATATAATCCATGGCATATAATAATATTAATAGATGAAAGCGGTTCTATGCTTGACTCAGTTATATATTCTGCAATAATGGCTTCTATATTTTCAAACCTTCCATATTTATCAATAAAACTTATAATATTTGATACTTCTATAGTTGATTTAAGCGACAGTGTAAAAGACCCTATTGATGTATTATTCAAAGTACAGTTGGGAGGAGGTACTGATATTGTAATGGCTTTGGAATATGCCAAAAAGATTACAACTATACCTGATAAAACTATAGTTCTTCTTATAAGTGATTTATATGATAATAAAGATTACAAATATATGTATAAAAGTGCAAGAGATATAATAGAGGCAAGGTCTAAACTTTTTGTACTTCCTGCTTTGGACTATAATGCTGATGCAAGTTATGATAAAGAGGCAGCAAAACAGTTGTCAAAGATTGGTGCTAAAGTTGCGGCCATTACACCTAATGAACTTTCTAAATGGATAAGCAGTGTAATATCTTGATTATTTTTGAATATAACATTATAAAATAAAAGCTTAGGATATACTGAAATGATTTCATTTTGCCGACTACTACACATTATATAATTATTATCAACTTTTTTGCCGCCGCTTACGCTCTGCGGGCTTCGCCAAAGTTGCAAAAAGTGCGAGTATAAAATTAGTGCTAAATCATACTAGAAAATATTTTACATATAATATAATTTATTAAATTTAAGTTAAAATATAGCCTTTCCCGAAGCGTATCCGAGTCTGTCGAGGATATAGGTTCTTTTATACCAATACTTACAGTACTTCCTTCGGTCGTAAAAGAACTGGGGTATTACGAAGTACGCAGAGCGGTGGGCAAAGCCCCAGATATAAAAACAAAAATATAAATTTATTTTTGACAAAATATAGTTGTTTAGGTATATATAGAGTTTAATTACATATGCCCGCCCTTTATATTTAAAGTTTCACTCTGCAATATAACTTTTACTTTCTTATTTGCTTAATTAGAATTTCTTGCTGCCCACCCAAGCGGATTTTAAATTTATTGTGTACATAACGCACGTAAATAAAGCTAAAAATATATGTTTAATTAGAATTATAAATTAAACATATATTAAAAAATCATATTACCGTGCGGTTAACTAATTTTTGAAAGTTCGCCTTTGGTTGTTGTATTATCTGTATTTTCTATAGTTAATACCATATATCCAGAATGGAAAACAAATGTATAATTTTTAGAATTTTTACTAGCTACATAAGAATAATCATCAATTTTTATAAGCTCTTCTTTAGATATTGAAATATTATCTTTATATATGTTTTCACCTTGTATATCAATACTCATAGAATTATCATCATTAACAATCACTATGCATTTATTGGTTATAAGCTGTTTAGTATTTTGAGTTGTATTTAAAACACCCTCATATCTTCCTGCTATTTTAGTTTTGTTTGAACAACTGAAAATAAATAAAAATATAAAAGATAGACTTAGAATTTTAATACAATGTTTCATAATTTAACCCCTAAATAAATTAATTTTATGTAAAACAATACTAATGTTTTTTATGAAATTGTAAATAGTATTTTATCAAAAATTAATATTGATATTTTTATTAATTATTATTTTTTTGAAAAACTATTTTCTTCGCCCTTAAGCATTCTTTTATAATTTGGTATATGCTTTATCATTATGAATATTGCAAGAAGTATAGCTATAGGAAGAAGAACTATATAATTGATATTAAAAAATATTCTGTATAAAAAATTAGCTTTAAAATATAAAAAACTTAAAACTATAGGAAAAGCAATAGCTCCGCAAGTAGAACCTATAGCAACAGTTTTTCTTGAAGCAAATAAACCTATAAAGAAAAATACCATAGTAAGAATCAAGCTTACAGGTGCAAGCATAAACATAGAACCTGCACTAGTTGCAACACCTTTACCGCCTTTGAAACCTAAGAATATAGAAAATACATGCCCAAGTATAGAAGCAACAGCACAAGCTACTAATATATAGCTATGAGTTGAAATGATGCTTGATAATATAAAAGACGGTACTAAAACGGCAATCATTCCCTTACCTATATCACAAATATAAGCAGCGATTCCAGCTTTTTTACCGCATACGCGAAGTACGTTACTGGCACCCGGATTGCAGCTTCCTTCTTTTCTTACATCATGTCCATTTATTTTTCCTATTATGAATGAAAATGGTATTGCTCCGATTATATATGAAACGAGTATGCTTACTATAATTTTAACTATCATATTTTTAACCTCCAAATTTTTACCTCTTTTTCTGAAATTGAGGATAATAGGTGTTCCCCTAAAGTCGAACATCTCTCTGAATCTATTTTCTAAATATCTTTTATAATGCGAATTTAATTTATGAGGATGATTGCAAAATACAGCAAAAGCCGGAGGATTTACTCCTGTTTGAACTACATAGAAAATTTTGAAAGGATTTCCTCCTGCAGATATTGAATATTCTCTAGTAGCTCTCACCATAGTTTCTGTGAGTGCATGAGTTTCAAATCTCTGCATTCTTGTTTTTGCTACTCTTACTGCCAAAGATAAAAGTTTTTCAGCATCGTTTTTTCTATTGGCACAAACTCTTGCATAAAAAGCATAATTAAGAACAGGAAAAGCGTCTTTCATATATGCTTCATAATCATTCCAAGTAGTTCCTTTCTCTCTTATATCCCATTTATTTGCTGCTATTACTATTCCTTTTCTTCTTTCTATTATAAGATTGGCAATAGTTTTATCCTGATCTGTAAGCCCTTCAAAAACATCAAGCATTAATATACAAACATCAGATGCTTCTATGGCTTTTATTGCTCTGTTTACACTATAGTATTCAACATCAGTATTAACATTTTTTTTCTTTCTTATTCCGGCAGTATCTACAAGACAAATATCATCATCTTTGAAATTGAATGTTTCATCTATAGCATCTCTTGTAGTGCCTGCAATATTTGAAACAATACTTCTGTCTTTTCCTATTAATGTGTTTAATAAAGTGGATTTTCCTGCATTTGGCTTTCCAACTATTGCTATATTGATTGTTTTCTTTTGTGCTATATATTCATCGAGTCTATATTGTTTTGATTTTTCTTTTTTATTATTATAATTTTCTTCATCATCTTCTTCGTCTAAATCATCATCATAATATTCTTCTTCAAAATCTTCATCAATATTTTCAATTTCTATTGTATTATTATATTCATCATTATTAGAATCATTATTTTTAGATATTTCTCTTTCTGCTTCTAAATCAAATCCGTTTCTTTCAAGAACTTCTAATATTTTTTCTCTTAAATCATCAATGCCGTTATTATGCTCGGCACTTATTATAGATACATCTTTTATACCTAATGAATAGAATTCACTTACCAAATTATTATGAGAATCAGCATCTACTTTATTTATAACAAGTATTATAGGTTTTCCGGATTTTCTTATTATATTAATGAAATGTCTGTCATCTGGGTGGCTTTGATGTGCATCTACTAAAAATAAAAGTATATCCGAATCTTCTAATGCAGTTTTTAATGCTTTTTCTCTTACCTTTTCATTTAAAGTGTCATCGCTTACATCAAGCAGTCCGCCTGTATCAAAAACATTGAATGCAATATCATCAATATATGTTTTAGCTATACTTATATCCCTAGTGACTCCTGCCATAGGGTCAACTATAGATTTTCTTCTTCCTGCAAATCTGTTAAATAGTGTAGATTTACCAACATTCGGTCTTCCAAGTATAGCGATATTTATCATTTATTTAAGCCTTTTATATTTATTATGATGAAAATTAATCATATCATAATTTTTAATATATTGCTATTATATTTTTATTTTATAATTATATGAAGAAGACAAAAATTGTATGTCTTATATTTTTTAGTTCTTACCGCTTTTATTTATATTATTTTGCAAGACTACTGTAAATTCTATCAAATTCTGCAATAAAAGTAATAATAACTTTTTGTGTAATATTATTCAATTTTGAAAAACAGTAATAAGGATCTTTTCCTTCATATTCTACATCAATTAAGGAAGAAGGCTCTATATCTGTTAATTTAGTTATATTATGCTTAGTTAAAAATTCTGATAAATACAAAATACTATGATTATGGTTAATAGTAAGTATGTTATTATCAAATGATAAGAATAAACCTATAAAAGTATATTCAGCATCATTTTTGAATTGAATACCTTTATTATTATAATAATAGTTAGTATTAAAATAATGTAAAAATCCCATTTTAAGCATAGTTTCGTATACTATTTCATCTTTATATTCTTTGTTCAATTTAATGTATGTCATAATATCCCATCTTACTCCTAATAAAATTGTTAGATATATTATACCATAATTATATTTTTATTAAAACAGAATTTATAAAAAAATATTATGTTAATATGCTAAATATATTAAAAAACTAATAAAATTCTTGTTGTATATACTTTTTTCTTATTAAATTTAAATTATGTTTTTATAATGTGAAGTTTGAGGAGTCAAATTAAGTTTAAAAAAATTAATTACATTTGCCCGCCCTTTAGGTTCTTTAATTCATTATAAGGTTTCGAATAAAATATATTTTGGCACTTTTGCAACTTTTGCTGCTGGAAAAGTTGATAAAAAATAAGTTTAAAATTTTATTTACATACCCCGCCCTTTAGGTATGTAAATTTATTTTGTTATTTTTATTTTATTTTTCTTGATAGTTTTTCATTTAATTATAACGCCCACCCAAGCGTTTTTTAAATTTAAAATTCACATACCGCACGCAGAATAATATTTAAAATATAGATAGATTTATAATTTTAATCTTTATTATATATAGAGCTTAGTTAACCGTGCGTAATATTTTATGCTAATTATTATAGTATTAAATTTTTTTCTATTATAATGATTTCAATAAATTTATATTAGGAAATTTTGATGTCAGTTGTTAAGGATAATGATTCTAGTATGGATTCAAAATATTATTTTGATAATGCAAATATTTTTTGTCTTGAAGGAAAATATGAAGAAGCCATAGTATATTATAATAAGGCCATAGAGTTAGACCCTAATTATAGTGCTGCTTATTATAACAGAGGAAGTGTTAAAGCTGATTTAGGTGAATATGAAGAAGCTATTAAAGATTATGATATGGCTATAGAGTTAGACCATAATTATACTTATGCTTATAATAACAGAGGGCTTGCTAAAGATTATTTAGGTGAATATGAAGAAGCTATTAAAGACTATGATAAAGCTATAGAGTTAGACTCTGATTACAGTGATGCTTATAATAACAGAGGAATTGTTAAAAATGTTTTAGGTAAATATGAAGACTCTATTAAAGATTTTAATAAAGTAATAGAATTAAACCCTAATGATAGTGATGCTTATTATAATAGAGGGACTGTTAAAGATGTTTTAGGTAAATATGGAGAAGCTATTAAAGACTATGATAAGGCTATAGAGTTAAATCCTAATAATGGAGCTTTTTATAATAACAGAGGAGTATCTAAAGAAAATTTAGAGGAGTACAATGAAGCTTTAAAAGATTATAAAAAGGCTTTGGAATTAGACCCTAACTATGATATTGCTAGAGAAAATATAAAAGAGATTCAAGATAAATATGGCTTGAAATAAACTTTACGCACGGTGAATAAAACCCAAAAAAATAACTGCATTATCAATGGAAATTTATTAAATAATTAAAATTCGTTAATCGTGCGTTAAATGGATTTTAAATTTAAGCATCATTTGGGTGGGTGTGCTTTTTCTTATCAAGTTATTAATATAATTAAAGTTAAAATTTGAAAAATATACTATAAAGAATAAAGGGTGGGTATGTAAATAAAGTTTTAAAATTTAATTTACACTTGCCCGCCCTTTAGACTTTTTAATTTATATTGTTATTTTTGCTTTGTATTTACTTGCTGTTTAAACTAGAAATTACAGCACCCGCCCAAGTTTTTTAAAAAATTGTGAAGAATATACCGCACGAGTTAATGAGATTTAAAATATATGCTTATGGAGAATTTTAATTTAGATTATATATTTAAGCCTATTTAGCATGCGTAAAAATTAATAAAAGTTTGGCGGGGTGTTTTATTTTCTAATTAAATAATAAAAATAATTTAAATTATAATTGTAGAATAAAACAATAAAAAATAAAGGGCGGGGAATGTAATTAATCCCCAACCCTTTGAATTATCAATTCTTTATATATTTATTATATTTTTAATTAAGCTTCAGACGGTATCAAACCAAAATAAGCACTTATACCTCTAAAAGCTAGTACAGCATATCTTTTAACTTCAGAGTTTTTAGGATAGCTTATGCAATATATAAAGTCATTTGCATTTTCATATACTTTAGTTAAATCATTTACAGTAACTTTTTCAGGTTCAGTTGATGAAAGAAAAGTTTTAATATCTTCAATGTTAAATGGTATTTCTTTTTTTACAATATATTTTACACCATTCCAAGTAACTTCTTCAGCCAAATAAATTGTTTTTACATAGTATTTACTATCAGCTGTACCAGTATATAAAGATTTACCATCATATCCTATATAATGATGTCCAATAGCAGTATCTTTAACAAATGAAGTTTGATTATTTATGGATAAATCTTCTATAAATTCATTTGTAGAACCAAAAGAAAAATCCTTTTGATATGATTCTATTTTTTCCTCAAAGTCTGTTTTTGTAGGAGGCGGCTCTGTATTATCAGGGTTTGTATTATTATTTTTGCAGCTGAAAATAAATAATAAACATAGAATTAAAATTAAAAAACTTTTTTTGTTCATAATAAGAACTCCTTATAAATTGTTTTTATATAAAATTTTTTTATTGACAGAATTAAATTATTATTTTTTATTATTGCTAATAAAAATTGTTCGCTCGCTTTGCGTGCCTGCGGCAAAAGATTTGTCAAGTAAACTTGACAGAGACTCACAATTTTTATAATTAGCTTTATAATATTTAAAATTATACTGATAATGTTATAAGCAAAATTAAAAAAATTATGCAATGCCGATATTGCTTTATGAAAAATTAATGAAAATATATTATTGAAAAAATTTAAATTAGCTGATTGCTGATTGCTGATTGCTGATTGCTGATTGCTGATTGCTGATTGCTGATTGCTGATTGCTGATTGCTGATTGCTGATTGCTGATTGCTGATTGCTGATTGCTCTCTAGATATTAAATAAAATATATTATCCATACGCAAAATTATAAAATATTTATATTTTATGTCAATTATTTTAATATTATAAATTTAAAAATTAATTACATTTGCCCTCCCTTTAGGGTGGTAATTAATTATTATTGTAAATATAATATTTACTTCATGATAAGGTTTCAAATAAAATATATTTTGGCACTTTTGCAACTTTTGCTGCGGGAAAAGTTAATAAAAAATAAGTTTAAAATTTTATTTACATACCCCGCCCTTTATGCTTTGTTACTATTTTTTGAATTTTAGTTTTAATTATATTTTAAAGCTGAATCATAAATTACAGCTTAAAGCTGAATCATAAATTACAGCACCCGCCCAAGTTTTTTTAAAATTGGGGCAGAATATACCGCACGAGTTAATGAGATTAAAAATATATGATTATGGAGAATGGTGATTTAAATTATATATTTAAGCCTATTTACCGTGCGTTTTAATGATGAATTTTTAATATTTACATAATATATGAATAAAATTTATTAAGGCTTTTTTCATTATACCGAAAATAAAGAAAGCAGAATTTTTATACTTTTAAAGTTTAAAGGCGGAAAATATATGTATAAATATATGATAGAAGGTTCAAACAATATTGGGGGAGTATTAAAGGTATCAGGATCAAAAAATGCATCATTGCCTTTGCTTGTTGCATCTATTTTAACAGATGAGCCTGTTATACTTCATAATGTTCCAGATTTGGTAGACGTGCATGTTCTTATAAATATATTAGAGCCTTTAGGGAAAAAAGTAGATTTTAAAAATAATACCACTGTAATAATATCTCATAACGGAAAAAGCGAGGAAGCTCCTTATAAATTAGTTAAAAAGATGAGAGGCTCTATAATAGTATTAGGGCCATTACTAGCTAAAAGAAAGCATTGCAGAGTATCATATCCGGGCGGATGTGCTTTCGGTCCAAGACCAATAGATTTGCATTTGAAAGGAATGGAAGCATTAGGAGCTAAAATAGATATTACAGCAGGATATATAGATGCTAGAGTTGAAGGCGATTTAATAGGTGCTGATATGGACTTGTCAGGCAAATTCGGTCCTACAGTATTAGGTACTGATAATGTTATGATGGCGGCTACTTTGGCTAAAGGTACTACTATCATAAGAAATGCTGCAAAAGAACCGGAATGTACTAATTTGGTTGATTTGCTTAGTGCTATGGGAGCAAAAATCACAGGCGGCGGTACTGATATTCTAACTATAGAGGGTGTTGAAGCTCTTCATGGTGCAGAGTTTACTGTTATTCCTGATAGAATAGAAACAGGTACTTTCCTAGCAATAGCTGCTGCCGGAAGAGGTAAGTTGAAGCTTGAAAATGCAGAGCCTAAACATTTAACTTATGTATTAGATTTGCTTTCAGATATAGGTTGTGATATAAAAACTACAGAAACTACTATAGAAATAGATGCAAGAAATAAAGAATTAAAGCCTTTTAAAGTAGAAACATTGCCTTATCCCGGTTTTCCTACAGACTTGCAGGCTATTTATACAACATTGGCATGCACTATAAAAGGTAAGAGCGAGCTTATAGAGGGCATTTATCCTGATAGATTTAGTCATGTACCGGAACTTGTTCGTATGGGCGCTGATATAGAGTTGAATACTTCAGATATAGTTGTAAACGGCGGTAAAGAGTTATCAGGTGCCGATGTTCAAGCTAGCGATTTGCGTGCGGGTGCTGCTTTGGTTGCTGCCGGAGCTATAGCTAAAGGTACAACTAATGTTCATAGAATCTATCATATAGAAAGAGGATATGAAAATTTAGAAGAAAAATTAAAAACTATTAATATAGAAACAAAAAAGAAAAAGATGATATTTTATAATTATATTATTAAGAATTAAAATTAGGGGGATTATAGATGGTAAGAGGAGTTTATACAGGTGCTAGCGGAATGATGGCTGAACAGGCTAGACTAGATGTTGTAGCTAACAATTTGGCTAATGTAGATAAACCTGGATTTAAAAGAGATACAGTAAGCTTTAAGGCTTTTCCAGAAATGATGGCTGCAAGAACAGAAGATGACGGAGTAGTAATATTTCCGCTTGGTTCTACAGATGTAAGACCTTATGTAGGAAGAATGGGAACAGGTGTTGAAGTTAATGAAGTTTTCACAGAATGGGAGCAGGGTTCTTTGAGAGAAACAGGCAATCAGCTTGATATAGCTTTGGGCGATAAAGGATTCTTTGCTATAGAAACTCCTAATGGTGAAAGATATACAAGAAACGGAAGTTTTTTAATAGATAAAGATCATTATCTTGTAACTAAACATGGCTATAAAGTTATGGGCGAGAATGGTTATATTCAGATAAAAACTAATAACTTCAATATAGACGAAGAAGGCAGAGTAAGTATAAATAGAAGATATCAAGACGGCAATACATTTGTACAGTTTAATGATAATGAATGGGAAGATGAAGAGATACTTGATACATTAAAAATAGTAAGATTTGATAATGAAAGATATTTGAAAAAAGAAGGTGAATCTTTCTGGGTAGATACAGATATCAGCGGTCCTGCTTATATAGCCCAAAAAGGTGTAGATAGACCTAAAGTATTATCAAGATTTTTAGAAATGAGCAATGTAAACCCTATAAATGAAATGGTTAGAATGATTGAAGTTCAGCGTGCTTATGAATTAAATTCCAAAACTATAGCTACTCATGATACATTGGTTGGCAGAGTAATTAATGAAGTAGGAAGAGTATAATTTTTTAATATATGCTTCATTTTTTTACAAATAAATTTTGATAAAAAATAAACGATAATATATAATAGTATATTAATGCATTTATTTAATAGAGGATATTATGGCTTCAGAAAAGATAAAACTACATGTTATTAGAAGGCTAAGAATTTTAACTATTCCAATATATTTATTAGTGGATATCGTTATTTGGAATATAGCTTTATTTTTTATATATAAAGAAATCCCGCCAATTTATGGACTAAAAATAGTCTTTTCTGCAATCTCTTTTATATTCTTCTTTAAGTATTTAAAAATGTGGAGGTTAAATTCTGAGATAAAATTAGCCAGCAGAGTGATATTGGTGTTTTTTATAATTTCCTTAGTAGGAAGTATTATAGAAATAATAGGATACTCTCTTATAACTAAAGCATTTTTACATACTACGGCATTGGCTATATTCAATGCTACCATAAATGCCGCTTTATTATCATGCGTATTTATGCTATTATTTAAATTATTATCTAAGAATTTTGAATTAGATGAAAATATAGTAACTTTTTATATACCTCTTATAGCTAAATTGGGACTTATAGTATATTTGTTCTTCTCAACTATAATATTAGCTTTTCTTTTGAATCATGTATCTATAGAAGAAGATGTTTATTTAAAAAATTACAGCAATTTAGTATTAAATGAAATGCTTACTATATCTGATAATATGAAAAAATTTGATGATAATATAAAATTAGATATGATGTCCTATTCAGAAGCAGTACTTAATATTTATTCTAATAAGAATGTAATTTCAAGAGATGATATACAAACTCATTTTGTTAATAGATTGGCATATATAAATGATACTTTAGAAAATAAATATGATTCAGTTTCAGTTAATATAAATCAGGAATATTTAGATACAGATCTTCCTTATTCTGTAACAATATCAAAAGATTCTGCTACAGACAGATATACAAGTAGAGTATCAGATGCTTTAACTATTCATAATTTTTTAGAAAATGACATACAAAATAACTTTGTAACCTTAGGCATAGATGTTTATGATAGAAATAATATATATGTATCTGCTTATACTCCTTTAAGGTTATTTGGAAGAGACATTGGATATCTTATATCTGAAACAGGTATAGGAAATGTTAATAGTATAATAAAAAAGAATGATCTTCTATCTCAATGGTCTTATATTTATTATGTTGCTGTAAAAAGAGATATAATACTTGGCTCTGACAGCAGATATATAGCTGAAAGTGCTTCAGAGGTATTATCATCATCTCCAGATCTTGTTAAAAATATAGAAAATTTTGAGAAATCATTTGGAGCTAATAAAACATTTGAAATATTTTATCCTATTAATATAGCAGGAAAAAAATCTATTGCTATAGTTTCATATATAGAGGAATTAAAAGTTATAGGCTTATATTATAAAGATGTAAGTACAATAATAAAAGATTCTGATATAAATATACAAATATTTAATTTTATATTTATATTTATATCTATATTTATTTTGTTCTTTGTTATTTATTTAGTTATATTAAAAATACTTTTATCTTCTATAAGCAGAGCTAATCAATCTACAAAAATGCTTTTAGGTGGAAATGGAGATTTAAGAAAAAGAATATCCTCAAAGAACAATGATGAAATAGGTGTTTTAATTTATAATTTTAACTTATTCTTATCTAGTTTGGATAATCTTATAGGAGACTTAAAAATAGAAAGTTATAAGGTATTTGAGGAGATAAAAGTAATAGAAAAAATTATCGATGAAAATACCAACAGAATAAATGATCAAAGCTCAAGTATCACTGAAAGTGTAGCTAGTGTTAATAATATTATTACTTCTATACAGAATGTTACTAATTCTACAGATCAGCAAAGACATGCCTTTTCATCAGCTTCTATTGCTGTAGAAGAGCTTTTACAGACAATCTATAAAATTAATGATAATATGGAACGTCAGTCATCAGCTGTGGAACAAACATCAGCTTCTATTGAGGAGATGATATCTAATATTACATCAGTGGCAAGAAGCGTTAATAAAGCAGACAGTTTCTCTAAAAAACTTCTTGTTGATGCTCATGACGGCGGTGATACGGTAGACGAAGTTATTGAGGCGGTTAGAGGTATTGAGGAAAGCTCTGACCAGATTAAAGAGATAGTTAACGTTATTCAAGGTATTGCTGAACAGACTAACCTTTTGGCTATGAACGCAGCTATCGAGGCTGCACATGCTGGAGAACAAGGAAGAGGTTTCTCTGTAGTTGCTGACGAGATTAGATCTTTGGCTGAGCACACAGCTGATAACACTAAATCTATTACTAACATCATTAAAGCTATTACTAAGAGAATAGAAGAAACAGTGGAGCTTGCAAGTAATAGTGGTAAATCTCTTGATAACATACTTGATATGTCAGAAAATACCGCAAGAGTTGTTTCTGAGATAAATACTGCAAACAGTGAGTTAGAGGTTGGCGGTAGAGATATACTTGAAACAATTAGACACTTGAATAATATTACAACAGGGGTTAAAGATAGCGTAAAAGAACAGATGAACAGCGGTGATGTGGTAGACAGCCAAATTACTTTGCTTGACCAGATTACTAGAGAAGTTTCTGATATAATTGAAGCTAATAGTTCCGGTGCTAAAGAAGTTATGCATGCTATGAGCTTTTTGAATGAGCTTTCTGTAAAAACTGTTGAGGGTAATAAAGAATTCTACACAGCCACAAGTAAATTAAATGAAATATTTGTGAAATTTAATGAGCTTATGGGTAAGTTTGTTACTAATGCAGACAATTTAGAAGAAGCTAAAAATGAAAGAGTTGCTAAAAAGAATCCTGAAAATTATACTGTTGATGAAAGAATGGATATGGAGCTTAGAAGTCTTGAAGAAGAATTCAAGAGGGATAATGATGAATTCAAAAAAGATGATGATGTATTAGAGATGCTTAAAGAGGATTTCAAAAATCCTGAAATGTTTAGTATGTAAATATATATTTATGACTTTTAATAATGAGATATTATGCATAATAATATCTCATTTTTTATATTTCTCTAATAATAAAGTTTTAACTATTAAAAAATAAGTAGGTTTAGATTATGGCAAATTATACTATAGCAGAAATTGATTTATCTATTTTGAAAAAAAATATGCAGATTATAAAGTCTATTATAAAAGATGTAAAACTTCTTAATATTGTTAAGGCTAATGCTTACGGACATGGTTTGATAGAGATATCGAAGGCATCAGAAAGATTTGGGGCGGATGCTTTGGGTGTTGCCAATGTTGAAGAGGGTATAAAAATAAGAGAGGCAGGAATTAAACTTCCTATATTAGTTTTATTTCAGCATTTTAAAGATGAATCAGATTTGGTATGCAAATATAATCTAAGTCCTATTATCAGCAATGATGAATGCTTAGAATCTTATGATAATTTTTTGAAAAAGAACGGCGGTAATTTGAACCTTTATATAAAAGTTGATACAGGATTAAACAGAATGGGTGCTAAGCCTGAAGAAGTAGTTTCCTTGGCAAAAAAGATATTATCTTATGATACTTTGAATATAGAAGGTATCAATACTCATTATGCTGCTTCAGATATGCAAGATGATTATTCTGTGAGCTTTACTAATAAACAGATTGAAGTTTTTAATAATGTATTGAATGATTTGAATAAAAATGGAATAGAAATAAAAAATGCTCATACTTCCAATTCTGCAGCTATAATTTCATATAAGAACACTTATTTTGATATGGTACGTGCTGGAATTATACTTTACGGCTATAATGATGAATTTTTAGGTATTAAGCCTATACTCAATTTAAAATCTCATGTTGTTTTAGTAAGAAATATAAAGAAAGGTGAAAGTATTTCTTATGGAATGACATGGACTGCAGAGAAAGATACTAAAGTTGCCGTTATACCTATAGGATATGCTGACGGAGTACCAAGAAAATTATCCAATAATTGGGAAGTTAAAATTAATGGAAAATATTATCCTTTACGCGGAAGAGTGTGCATGGATTCTATCATTGCCGAAATAGGAAATGATAATATAAAAATTGGCGATGAAGTTTTGATATTCGGAAATGATGAAAGAATTAATGCTGATACTTTAGCCGAAAGAATAGGAAGCATAAGCCATGAAGTGCTTGTTAATATAGGCGAAAGAGTAAAAAGAGTTTATATAGAATAATAAATTATTTTTTATACGATAAAAGCAAATCTATATCTTCAGAGTTCAATATTTGCTTAGGTATTATTATGGCCGACATTTCATCTATATAAAAAAATACGCATTTATTTGTAGAATCTATTTTTATTATTTCATCTTTATTAAATTGACTTGTTCCTTTATCTTCTTTGAAAACAACTTTATTGTCATATATAGTTAATTCTTTATCTCCAAAAACCTTATCCAATTTACCGCTTCTTACATACTCTTTTACTTTTTTAACAATCTTTTTCTCAAGGCGTTTTTTATATGTGAATATTTGAAGAATAGAAAAAGCAGACACTAGTAAAGCTATTACTACTATTAAAAAGGCATTATCTCTGAAATATATTGCCATAGATGCAAATACTACAATATACAACACTACAAGTATTATAATAGTTTTCTTTACTGATGAAGTCATATTTGAATTTGATTTCAAATAATGAAGCTGAAAATCTATAAAATCATCTTCTGTTAATCTGTATTTATATTCTTTTTTCATTATGCAGTTTTAATACCTTTTATTATTTTTAATTTTATTAGTATAGTATAATTGAATGTTTTTTCAAGTATTTGATCTTTTTCTATTTCCAATTTTTATTTGCAAGCTTATCGAGATTTGCTTTTTTATATTTCTCTCTTAATGTAATTGAAGGTATCCACCAAGCTGCATCAAAAACTTTTTTCTTGATTGATTCAATCTTTTCTAAATAGATATTATAATCATCATAAGTTTTCATTATATATACACTATAAGCATAAAAAGCATGTTTATCTCTGTCTATTTCTACATCTAATTTTTTCATTAGTTCATGACATTTTTTATAGAACTCATTTTTATTATCCGCCTTATAATTATTGAATGTATGCATTAATGATAAGAAATTATAATAATTACATTCTATTAATAATTCTTTTTTATTTTCTTTATAATAATTAAATACATTTTCAAAAACTTCTAATATAGCTATTGGGATTTTTTTAGCAGTATGCACACTTCCTGCAAGAGACGTACTTCTTTGAAGATAATAATATTTTGAATTATGATTATAATACATTTTAGGATTATTAGCCAAAATCCTATAGAACATATCAACATCTTCAGCCAATCTCACTTTTGTATATAATAATTTTTTTTCTTTAAGAAAACTTTTTTTATATAATTTATTCCAAGCAACAGCAAGAGGATATTCAGGTGTATTTTCTTTTTCTATTGCGCTTACATCAAAATTACTTATTCCTTCAAGGTATTTATCTTTGAAATCTTTTTTCCATTTTTCTAATCTATTATGATAATAAGGTTTTATATATCCCTTGCTTTCATTAACTGTATATATATTGTCTGTAAAAACTATATCAGCATCGTATTTTTTTGCTGTATTATATAAATGTTCTATATAATCATTAGAAACAAAATCATCTGAATCTATAAATGCCACATAATCAGCATTGCTATTATTAAATCCTGTATTTCTTGCAAAACCTAAACCCTGATTTTCATCATGATTAATAAGTTTTATTCTATCATCTTTTTTATTATAATCTTTAATTATATTCTCACAGCTATCTGTAGAACAATCATTAACGCATATTATTTCTATATCTTTTAATGTCTGATTGATAATGCTATCCAAACATTTAGGTAAATATTTTTCTACATTATATATAGGCAAAACAACTGATACTTTTATCATAAATTATAACCTTTTAATTTTTTATTCCCAAACTATTCTATATTCTTCTTCTCTATTATATTTACTATATGCAGGATCTGTTATAGTAAATCTTAATTTTATTGAATTATCTGTAAAAGTAAATGTTATAGTAAAACTATGATTTTCATTATTTGCATTTTGAAAATCAACAGTTTTTGTAAATACCATTTCTTCACTATATGAATCAGCTATATCAATATAAGCATCAGTAAAATAACTCCATTCTATTTTATTTTTTGATACTGTAATTTTATTATTTTTATTTTGATTATAGTATATTCCTACTCTTTCATTAAACTTTATATTTGTGCTGTCTGAAGTTTTTTCAAATGGAATTTCATTATTAGAATATCTTAATTTACTGTATAAAAAATCTATAAAATAAGTATTAGGTTCTACTCCGTTTATAGTTTCTTTTATATCGAAAGAAAAAGTTTTATTTGTAGTTTCAGGGTTTCCAAGTATATAAGTTCCTAGATTATTTGCTGTGTCTGCTTTCTTTCCTATAAAATTGATGTTTCCTGTTTCAAATATTATGAAGTCTAATGTTATATCTTTATTAAAATTGCCTTTTACTGAATATCTGCCTGCTCTATCTTTTAGTTTTAATGTATATATTGCTGATGTAGGGATATTATTGCAAGATAGTAATGCTGCCAATACTACAAAAGTTAATATAAAGTTTTTAGTATATTTCATAAATATGTCCGTTCAATTTTAAAGACTTACATATTAATTATATAGAAAGTATTTTAAAAGTAAAGCAAATAATATAAAGTTATCATAATATTTTAAAGTTTATGTATATAAATTTTTTACTATTTATGTTATAATTTACTTATATAAGGTATAAAATTTTAGAACTATAGTATATTTGTTATATATATTTTTTAATAAGGATTTTAGACATGATGAAAAACAAAGAAAGACTTTTATGGATATTTCTTTTAATTTTTGTAGTAGCAATTTCTTTTTTCAATTTTAAAAGTCCTTCGCTTGCAATAGCACAGCAGGGAAATGCTCAGTCTGATAATGATTTTTATTATTACAGCAGATTGTTCCAAAAAGTATTTGCAACTTTACAGCAGAATTTCGTTGATACTAATAGTGTAACAACAAAAAAACTTATGTATGGAGCTATAAAAGGTATGCTTGAAGCTACTGAAGATCCATTTACATTTTTACTTGATGAGGAATTAAATACAGCATTAAATACAGAAATGTCTGGTAAATACGGCGGAGTAGGACTTTCTATTTCAAAGAATGCTGATAAAGGCTTAATGGTAGTTTCTCCTATAGAAGATGGCCCGGGTGAAAAAGCTGGTATATTATCAGGCGATATTATTACAGAGATAGACGGAAAAAGCACAAAAGATATGTCTGTTGATAATGCCGCTAATATAATGAGAGGAAAAGAGGGCAGTAAAGTAACTTTAACTATAGTAAGAGAAGGAGTTGCAGAGCCTATTAAATATCCTCTTACAAGAGCAATCATTGAAATAAAAAGCGTTAAATATAAAATGGTTGATAATAATATAGGATATATAAGAATAACTACTTTCGGTGATGATACTGCTAGAGATTTAGAAAATGCTTTGATCGATCTTAAAAAACAAGGTATGAAAAAACTTATTCTTGATTTAAGAAACAATCCTGGCGGAAGACTTGATACTGCTATAAATATAGTAGAAGAATTCCTTACTGAAGGAAAAATAGTTTATACAAGAGGAAGAAGCAGAAATGAAAATCAGGATTATTATGCTTCTAAGAAAGGCGATGAATGGCTTGAAGGCGATACATTAGTTTTAGTTAATCAATACAGTGCTTCTGCTTCTGAAATACTTTCAGGTGCATTACAAGACAGCGGAAGAGCTAAACTTTTGGGCGAAACTACATTCGGAAAATTCAGTGTTCAGTATGTGCTTCCATTAGATGCTAGAGATAATACTTCTTTCAAATTCACTGTAGCACATTATTATACACCAAATGGAAGAAGACTTCATGGTAAAGGTTTAACTCCTGACTTTGTTGTGGTAGAGCCTAAACTTACAAGCACAGATATCACAGCTTTAACAGAGCTTAGAAAAGGCGGACAGATTTCTGCTTATGCTAAAAAATACCCTAATGAAAGTTCAGATGCTACAGCTTTGCCTGCTTTCAAAGAAGAGCTTAGAAAACAAAATATAATGCCTAGCGATTATTTACTTGAGCGTTTAATATATAATGAAAGAAACTTAGATAATTATAAAGAGATATATGATCTTCGTTATGATAAACAGTTGAAGGCTGCTATTGAATATTTACAAACAGGTAAAGAGCCTCCTCAAGATAAAGAAGAGCCTAGAGAAAATTGGTCAAATGAAAAAGAAGAAAATTAATAAGTTTTAATTTCTTTAATATAAAAAGGTGATAGTATTATTAATATTATCACCTTTTTTAATTGCATAAATATGCTTTGGCATGTTTTCTAAAGTGTTTTAGTTTATTTATATAAAAAATTGTATATACTGAAAATTTTTAAGTTTGTCAACTATTCGCCTATACCCTACGGGTACACTTCGTGTGGGCTTTCCGCACAGTATTGCAAATCATTATGGATAGCCAACTATACGTGCGGCTGATTACTTGTTATTTTACAAATATATAGTTTTATATTACATTAAAAAATATTTTAATACTATGTGTTAATATTTTATAAGTTATAATTACATTCAAAAATAATAAAAAATTGACAAAATATATTAGTTTAGATATATACCGTATATACCTATATTGACATTTTTATTTCTATAATATATATTATTAAACGAGGTTTTATTTTTATGAAAAGTTGTATTATGTCATTAATTGCATATTCCAACACAACATCATAAATAATATTAAAAAATAATAAAGCTAATGCCAAATTAGTAAGTAAGTGCACATACTTATAAAAATATAAACAATAATGGAGGTATATAATGAAAAAACTAATTTTAATTCTATCATTTTTATTGAGTATCTTTAGTATATCTTGTTCAAATAATAATAATAATAATATATTAGATGCTATAGTAAATAATGATTTAGAAGGTCTTAAAAAACTAATAAACAAAGAAAATATTAATACTGGAATAACCATAAAGGATGAGGTTTCTATATTAGATAGATCTTATGAGATTAATAAAGAAACTCCTATCATATTAGCTGTACTTAGTAGAAATAAAGATATGATAAGATATCTGCTTGATAATGGTGCTGATCCTTCTATTTATGATGGCAGAGAGAGAAATGCTTTTCTTTGGGCTTGCGGTGCAGGTAATGTTGAAATTATACAGATGTTAGTTGAACATGATCCTAATTTAGTTAATTCAAGAACTGGCAATAATGCTAATGGAATTATTATAGCAGCGGATTTTCGTAATATAGATGTATTTGAATATTTAGTAAAAGATTTAGGTCTTGATGTAAATCATATGGATGATTTAGGAGTAACTGCTCTGCTTTTATCTCGTAAAAAAGAGGCTAAAGAAAAATTAATAGAGCTTGGTGCAAAAAGATAAGAATAATAAAAAGTTAGCCATAGCAGCCAGTAACTTTAGTTGCTGGCTTATATTGGTGATGCTGTATGCACTTTCGATGAGGCATAGCAATATATGAAAGCAGATCATTTTATATATATAGTAATAATAAAATATAGTTTATAAAAATTGTGAGCCTTTAGAAAATTTATTTGTTAGAGTTTTATTAGCGAACAATTTTTATTAGTAATAATCTAGGTCGGTCATCACTTTTTGTGCTGTAGGTAATACTACTTATGGTTGGCATAGTAATAATAAAATATAATTTATAAAAATTGTGAGCCTCTAGCAAATTTATTTGCTAGAGGTTTATTGGCGAACAATTTTTATTAGTAATAATAGGAACTCAAATGGTAAAAAAATATATTGTATTAATTATTGTTGGAATAGTTTTAATGGTAAATATTTCTTATGGTATATCTCAAGATGAAAGAAATTTTTTGAATGCCTGTCATTATGGTTACATTGATATAATTGAAAAATTAATTGATAAAGTTAATATTAATGTTCAAGATGAAGAAAAAGGATATACTCCTTTAATGAATGCTATAAGAGGAAGAAAAATAGAAACTGTTAAAATTTTATTAGAACATAATGCAGATGTTACTAAAATAAAAAGTAATAACGGAAGAAATGCTTTTTTCTGGGCTGCTGCTTTAGATGAACTTGAAATGTTAAAACTATTTGAAAAATATAATCCTGATTTTAATACTGTAGATAATGATGGTGCTACTGCTTTATTTTATGCTAGTAAAATAGAAACTATGGATTATCTAATAAAAAACGGTATTGATGTTAATAAAAAAGATATAACTGGAAGAACTGCTTTAATACAATATTCTTTAGCATACCAAAGCCAAAATATTGTAAAGTTTTTAATTGAAAACGGTGCTGATGTTAATGCTCAGGATAATGAAGGAATAACAACATTGATGTTTGCTGTCAAGGATTATAATATTGAAATAGTAAATATGTGCTTATCAGCAAATGCCAATCTTCATATAAAAGACAAAGAAGGAAAAACTGCTTTATTTTATACATTATTATATTTTTATGCTATAGATTATGGTAAAAATATGACATATAATATGTTTGGAAAAATTAACACTGAGATAACTGAATTTATAACAGGGAATAGAAAAAAAGAACAAGAAGAAGCAACTAAAAATGTTATTAAATTTGTAAAGCTATTAATAGATAATGGTGCAGATATCAATTCACAGGATAACAAAGGAAACACTTTATTAATGTATGCTGTAACCTTTAAATATAAACCTCTTGTAGATGATATATTAAAATTAAATCCTAATGTGAATATAAAAAATAAAGAAGGTAAAACAGCTAATGATATAGCAAAAGAATACGGTTATAAAATAGTAAAATAGTGAATTTTTTATAAATTTGTAATATTTATGTTTTAATTTATATATATAAAGTAAATAAAAAACTTGTGAATGTAGTAAAAAATAAGTTTTTGATATATAATAAAAAAATGTAGTAGGACACACTTACTGGGGGTATAATAACAAGATAAAAATTACAAGATTTTGAAAATTATATTAATAAAAAAGTGAGCCAAACACAGACGTGCTTATTCACTACTTTAAGGCGACCAACGCTCTGCGTGCCGGAGGCAAGGCACCCTTCGGGTGACATAACAACAGAATAAAAAATTACGAGCTTTTGAAAATTATATTAATAAAAAAGTGAGCCGAGCCAGTGAATAAGTTTACTTATTCACTACTTTAAGGCGAGGCGAACATAACAATAATAGGAGTTATTCAATGAAAAAAATTATTTTATTTCTTTTAAGCATTAATTTATTATGGGCATTTCCACCTAGTGAAGCGTATTTTTCTGAACTTTTAAGCGATGATGGTAAAGTGACAAAAAATACACTTAAAGCCTATAATGTAGAAAGTTATGGTATGGTTTATTTTGATGGAGAGATTACATTAACAGGAGTTCTTGAAAGATCTGATAATGAAGATATGGGAAATAATTATACTGCTTTAAGATTTTATCCTGATAATAATGTAGATCTTCCTTTTTTATATGATTCATCTGAAATGAATTTGAAAAATCAAGGTGCTTCTAAATATGGTGATTCTTGGGATTTTAGCGGCGTTAAATTTGACAGATTGGAATTCGGTGTTTTATTAAAAAATATTGAAGTAAAATTACCAGAACCTTTGAATAAAAGATTTTTAGGTACTGCTGCTGTAAGAGCTGAAGTTACAATTAGATATTATCGTTTTTATGGAGAAGGTGAAGCATCTAGAGAGGCTTACGGTGCTATTGTAGGTTTTAAGGCTTTAGGTGATGTAGAAACAAAGTATTTTAGTAAATATAATTATAATGTAGGGGAGGTTCATTACAACGAACTTCAATATAATTCTAAAGATGATTATGTGAATATAAGAGATAAAGCAAATGGAAAAATAATAGGTAAGATTTTGAAAAACGATATGCTTTATGATGGGGGAGTTTTATTATCTATCAATGGAGAAGGTATTGATTATGAGAATTATCAAGATATCGAAACAAAGTGGCTTGAAGTATTTTATCTTCCTCCAGAGGCTGGAAACGGAGAAGATGCAATTCATGGCTTTGTGCATGGTTCACAGATAAAACTTGAAAACGGAGGCTATTAAAGAGCATAGCAATAATAAAAAATTATTAGCCTTTGAAGACTATATAAACTAAATAAAAAACTTGTGAGTGTAGTGACGAACAAGTTTTTTTATATATAATAAAAAGGCGTAGGCAAGACACCATTACGGATGACATAACAACAAAATAAAAAATTACAAGATTTTGAAAACTATATAACAAAAAAGTGAGCCGTAGCAGCCAGTAACTTTAGTTGCTGGCTTATATTAGCGTAGGCGAACATAACAATAATAGGAGTTATTCAATGAAGAAAATTATTTTATTTCTTTTAAGCATTAATTTCTTATGGGCATTTCCGCCTGATGCGGCACACTTCAATGAACTTTTAAGTGATAATGGTAAAATGACAAAAAATACACTTAAAGTAAAAAAACTTGATGGCACTTATTCTGCTGCTAAAATTTATTTTGATGGTGAGGTTACATTGACAGGGGTACTTGAAAGAGCTGATGATTTTGAGACTAATAATGCTTTAAGATTTTATCCTGATAATAATATTGACTTGCCTTTTTTATTTAGTACAGATTCCCATAATATAGATGATTATAAAGAATTTGAAAGATTAGACTTCGGTATTTTATTAGATGATAAAAATGTAAATTTACCATCTCCTTTGAATAAAGCATTTTTAGGAGTATCAGCTGTAAGGGCGGAGGTAACGATAAGAAACTATTCTTTTTATGGTGAAGGCGAAGCAGGAAGAGAGGCTTATGGTGATCTTGTAAATTTCAAACTATTGGGGGATATTAAAACAGAGTATTTTACTAAAGATAATTATGATAGAAATTATTATGATACTCTTGAATATAATTCTAAAGATGATTATGTGAATATAAGAGATAAACCAAATGGAAAAATAATAGGAAAGATTTTGAAAAACGATATGATTAATAATGGGGGGCTTTTATTATTAGTTGATAGTAACGGCGATTTAAGTGATTGGGAAAAAAACTGGATTGAAGTGTATTACTTACCTCCTGATGATAATGACGGCAAAGGTACGATTCATGGCTTTGTTCATGGTTCGCAGATAAAAACTAGATATAATTAAAAATAGAAAGGCTATACAGGCAATGCTTTGTGTGCTTATGAAGTATGCATATCAGCAGTGCCAATTTACAGGTGGCATACAACAATAGGAAACAACATGAATATAGGTGCTGTAAGATCAATTCCTACAATGTTTATTCTAAACTTCTTTACTTTAGGAATATACCATTACTATTGGATTTATTATATTACTTTAGAAGTGCAGAATTTTACCAAAAGAAAAGATATATCTCCTTTATTAGAACTTTTACTTACTATTATTACATGCAATCTTTACAGCATATTTTGGTACAACAAATACGGAAATATTATTCATAAAGAAATAGCTTTAAAAATTGATGAAAACGATAAAAATGATGTTACTCAAGCAGTTATGGTTTCATTTATTATTGTATTATTTGTGGGTATACCAATTATAGGGGGCTTAATATTTGCTTTTGTTATGGGAGCATTGTTAAGCGGTATGTCAGTACTTTACGGAGGAGCTTATAATAGTTTTACTTTGAATCCTGAAGTATTATTAGTATTTGCAGGTACTATATTAGCACTCATTATTATTGTTTTAGTGATTACTGCTATGTTACTCATTCCTGATATTATTATGCAAAAGAAATTAAACTCTATATGGACAAAAATAAAAGAACTTCATTATAATAAAAATTAATGAAGATAAAGGCTGGAATATTAAATAGCGGAAAAGATTGATTATATTTGTAACTATTCTTAAATAATTTTATGTGTTTTTGCAACTTTGACGAAGTCCGGGAAAAGTTGATAAAAAATAAATTAAAAATTTTTTATTTATATACACTTACCTATAAACTTTTATATTTTATTCTAAAATTAGAATTTTAATAAAGATAAAAAATTTAAATGGCTGTGTTTTAGAATGAATATTTTCTAATTTCCCGCCCTTTATATTTTATTGCCTTATTCTGTTATTTTTGTTTTTTGTTTCTTTGTTGTTTAAAAAGAAATGTTAACGCCAACCCAAGTTTTATTTAAATTTATAATGCATTCACCGCACGCAGAATATTATTATATTATTAAGTATATTTATCAATTACAATTATCATTATATATAAAATTTTACTTACCGTGCGTTAATAAAAATTCACAATTTAATAAACTCTAGGGTGGGTATTAAAATAACATAGCAAAATAATAAAATAAAATATAATAAAAATAACAGTTAAGATTATAAATTTAGAGGGTGGGGAGTTAGAATAAAATTTGTTTTTAAATCTTTTCTAATTTCCCGCCCTTTATATTTTTTTGCTTTATTATGTTATTTTTGTTTTTTATTTCTTTTGTTGTTTTAAAAGAAATGTTAACGCCCGCCCAAGCGATTTTTAAATTTAAAATCTATTTAACGCACGATTAATGAAATTTAATTATATGATTAGATTATAATTTTAAATTTTGTTATATTATTAATTTTATTCAACGTGCGGTATATAAGCATAACAAATTTAGATAAACTGTGTTGGAAAAATTGCAGTTTAAAGTTTAAATTTTAAAAGTATTTATAGCTTTATAAAACTTAATATAAAAAAATCCTTGACAATTAATGTTATATGGTTTATGATAAAAGCATCATATTGGATAGTGATTGTTTTAAATCTTTTAAGACAAGCTAAACCTATTTATATAAAGACGAAATTCGGAAGTATTGTATATTTTGTTTTTATATAAATAGGTTTTTTATTTTAGGAGAATTTATTATGAAAGTAGGAAAGATACTTAATAATAATGTTGTTGTTGTTTTTGAAAACGGTAAAACAGAAAAAATTGTTATGGGCAGAGGTATAGCCTTTGGTAAAAAAGTTGGTGATAGTATAGACGAAGAGAAAATTGATAAAACGTTCTTATTAGAAAATTCAGATAATAACAGCAAACTTCAGCAATTATTAAAAGATATACCTGCAGAATATTTAAATACTACAGAAAAAATTATTGCATATGCAAAAACTAAAGCAGAAAGAAGTTTAAATGATTTTTTGTATATCACTTTAATGGATCATATATATATGGCAATAGTTAGAACTAAAGACGGTGTAAATATAAAAAATATGATGCTTTGGGATATAAAGAAATTTTATAAAGATGAATATAATATAGGTTTAAAAGCTTTGGATATTATAGAAGAAGATTTTAATATAAGACTTTCAGATGATGAGGCAGGTTTTATAGCACTTCATATAGTTAATGCTCAAACTAATGATGATTACGGATGCATAAAAGAAATGGGCGAGATTACAAAACTTATACAAAAAATAGTTATGATAGTAGAGAGGCATTTTAATATAAAGTTCAATGAAGAATCTTTGTATTATAACAGATTTATAACTCATTTAAAATTTTTTGCTTTGAGATTGTTTCAGAAAAATATTTATAATGATAAAGAAGATGAAGATTTGTTATCTGTGGTAAAGATGAAATATAAAGAATCTTATGAATGCACTTTAAAAATAGCAGAATATATTTTGCTTTCTTATTCTTATGATATAAGCGATGAGGAGAAATTATATTTAACTATACATATAGAGAAAGCAAAAAGGAGAGAATAAAATATTTATAGGATTTAATATATTTGGATGGTGACATTAAGTTGGCCAAACCTTCATTATTATAAAAAAATTATTATAATTGGAGGATAAGCTGATGGGAAAATATGAATCATTGGCAAAAGAAATCATTAAAAATGTAGGAGGAAAAGAAAATATTAATTCTCTTACTCACTGTATCACAAGATTAAGATTCAAATTAAAAGATGAATCTAAAGCAAATGATGAAGTTTTAAAAAATATGGACGGTGTTGTTACAGTGATGAAAAGCGGCGGACAGTATCAGGTAGTTATAGGTAATCATGTAGCTGAAGTTTATGCTGATGTATGTACTATTGCCGGTTTAGAAAGTAAAAGTTCTAATAATGAGGAAGAAGAAAATAATAAAGGCAATTTATTTAACAGAGCTATAGATATAGTGTCAGGAATATTTCAGCCTATATTGGGAGTTATGTCTGCATGCGGAATGCTTAAAGGATTTAATGCTTTATTTCTTGCTTTGGGATTATATAAAGACAGTTCAGGACTTTCAATACTTTTAAATGGAATAGGCGATGCATTATTTATGTTTCTTCCTTTATTTTTGGGTTTTACTTCAGCTAAGAAATTTAATTTAAAACCTATGTTGGGTTTGGCAATAGGTGCTGCTATGTGTTATCCTGCTTTGCAATTAAGCACATTATCAAAGAATGCAGAGCCTTTATATACATTATTTGCTAATACAATATTTGCATCTGATGTTTATATAAATATTTTAGGAATACCTATAATATCAATGGACTATACATCAACAGTAATACCTGTAATATTTATAGTTTATTTTGCTTCTAAATGCGAAAAGTTTTTTAATAAGATAATACCAGATTTGGTGAAATTCTTTATAGTTCCTATGCTTGTGTTATTAGTTTCATTGCCTATAGGGTTTTTAATCATAGGACCTGTAACAATGTTCGGCTCTATGATTATATCACAAGCTGTATTTGCCGTTAGGAATGTAAGCCCTTTAATTGCAGGAACTATAGTAGGAGGCACTTGGCAGATACTTGTAATATTCGGTATGCATTGGGGATTTATACCTGTGTATATTAATAACATGGTAACATTAGGCTATGATAATATAATGATGCCTTTCTTCGGCTGTACTTTTGCAACTGCCGGAGTTTTGCTTGCTATATTTGTAAAAACTAAAGATAAGAAATTAAAAGAAATGGCATTGCCTAACTTTATATCAAGCGTATTCGGAGTTACTGAACCTGCGATTTATGGTATTACGCTTCCTATGAAAAAGCCTTTTATAATAAGCTGTATAGTAGGTGCTTTAGTAGGAGGTTTTTACGGACATTTTAATTTTAGAAAATTCTTTGCTGGCGGAATGGGTATATTCGAATTTCCTGCTATGATTAATCCAGATGGTACAAGCGGAAATATAATAGTTGCAGTATCAGGTGCAGTTTTAGCTATATTATTAGGATTTGTAATAACTTTCTTTACTTATAAAGATAAAGAGAAAAATGCAGAAATAACAGAATCTACAGAAAATAAAGAAAGTGTAAATGATAAAAATAAAACAGCTTTGCTTAATAAAGAAATAATATTCAGTCCATTAAAAGGAAAATTACTAAAATTAAAAGATTCAAAAGATGAGGCATTTGGTTCTGAAAGTTTAGGTAAAGGTGCTTTAATAATACCTGAAGAAGGCAAGGCAGTATCACCTATAAATGGTACAGTGAGCACAGTTACTCCTACGCTTCATGCTATAGGCTTAACATCTGACAGCGGTATAGAGATTTTAATACATATAGGAATCAATACAGTAGAATTAAATGGAAAATATTTTAAAAGCAATTTAAAAGAGGGAGATAAAGTTTCTATTGGAGATACTTTATTAGAATTTGATATTGATTCTATTGTAAAAGAAGGTTATTCTATAGAAAGTCCTGTTATAATAGTAAATACAGATGAGTATTTAGATGTATTAGAAACAGAAAGCAATGTTAATATAAATTATAAAGATTCAATATTAACAGTAATAAAATAATTATTTAAATAAAAGTTTAAATAATATAGGAGATATAAAATATGGCTTTTGATAAAAACTTTTTATGGGGCGGTGCTACTGCTGCTAATCAATGCGAAGGCGGTTTTGATAAAGATGGCAGAGGACTTGCTAATGTTGATGTTTGTCCTATTGGTGAAGATAGATTGAAAGTGATATCAGGTAAAATGAAAATGTTTGACTTTGATGATAAGCATTATTATCCTGCTAAACTTGGAATTGATATGTATAATCATTATAAAGAAGATATTAAACTTTTTGGTGAGATGGGATTTAAAGTTTATCGTTTATCTATTGCTTGGAGCAGAATATTTCCGAAAGGCGATGAGAAATCACCTAATGAAAAAGGTTTATTATTCTATGAAAATATTTTTAAAGAATGTCATAAATATGGAATAGAGCCTTTAGTTACTATTACGCATTTTGACTGTCCTATGCATTTAATAAAAGAATATGGCGGATGGAGAAATAGAAAATTAATTGACTTTTATGAAAATCTTTGCATAACTTTATTTAATAGATATAAAGGACTTGTAAAATATTGGATAACTTTCAATGAAATAAACATGATACTTCATCTTCCTTTTATGGGAGCAGGACTTTATTTTGAAGATGGGGAAGATGAAAACAAAATAAAATATCAAGCAGCTCATCATGAATTAGTTGCTAGTGCATTAGCTACAAAAATAGCACATGAAGTTGATCCTAATAATAAAGTAGGCTGTATGTTTGCGGCAGGAAGTACATATCCTTTTGACTGCAGACCTGAAAATGTATGGGAAGCATTATGCCGAGACAGAAAAGAGTATTTCTTTGTAGATGTTCAGGCACAGGGGAAATATCCTAATTATGCTTTGAAAATGCTTGAGAAAAATAATTGCATGCCAGAAATATGGGAAGGAGATTTAAAACTTTTAGAAGAAAATACTGTGGATTTTGTTTCTTTCTCATATTATCATTCAAGATGTGTTGATGTTTCTGCTAATACTCAATCTTCTGAAGGAAATGTATTTGCTTCTGCCAAAAATCCATATCTTAAATATACTGATTGGGGCTGGCCTGTTGATCCTTTGGGTTTACGTGTAACTTTGAATCAAGTTTATGACAGATACAGAAAGCCTTTATTTATAGTAGAAAACGGGATAGGAGCAATAGACACTATAAATGAAAACGGTGAGATCATAGACGATTACAGAATAGATTTTCACAGAGAACATATAAAAGTTATGAAAGATGCCGTTGAAATAGACGGTGTTGATTTGATTGGCTACACCACTTGGGGCTGTATTGATTTAGTTTCTGCAAGTTCAGGAGAGATGAAAAAGAGATACGGTTTCATTTATGTAGACTTAGACAATGAAGGCAAAGGAACTTTAAAAAGAACAAAGAAAAAATCGTTCTCTTGGTACAAGAAAGTCATAGCTTCTAATGGTGAGGACTTAGACTGATTATTATTGATGCGGTTTAAAATTCAGCGATAAACGAGCAGCTGGCAACTGACAAAGGAAGTTGTGAGTTAATTCTTAAATAAAAAAATCGAGCCTCTATCAGCTTTAGCTGATAGAGGTATAAAAGCGAGATTTTTTTATATATAAATAAAATAAGAAAGTTATAGCCTCTAATGGCGAAGATTTAGATTGATTATAATTTAAACTATCACGCACGGTGTGTGAAATTTAAAATATAAACTTATTTCAAATAATAATTTAAACTATATTAAAAAATACATTTACCGTGCGTTAATAAAAATTTTCAATATAATAACAGCTTGGGTGGGTGTTAAAATAACAGAGCAAAATAACAAAATAAAATATCATAAAAATAACAGTTAAGATTCTAAATTTAGAGGGTGGGGAGTTAGAATAAAATTTATTTTTTAATCTTTTCTAATTTCCTGCCCTTTATGTTTTATTGCTTTATTCTGTTACTTTTATTTTATATTTTTTGAAAATATTAATAACAATGATGATTTATTTATGAATTATAATATACAAAACAAAATACATATTAATTTTAAAATTTGTATACTTTTATATAAATTAATATACAAAAATTAAAATATTGTTTATAATATTTATATAGGAGTTGTATATGTCAGGATTAACATTTTTGTTTGCATTTTTATTAGTGATATCCATTTTTACTAGATATTTTATATTACCCAAAATATTTAGCAAAGATTCAAAAGAATTTAAAAAATATGTTGAAGAAGCATATAATGATTTGGATAAATACTACAATTCAGGTAATGAACGGTCTAAAGAAATGATAAAAAATTCAATTATTGGTATGGCTAAAGAAGGAAATGATATAGCAAAAAAATTCTGTGAAGATAAAGGCTGGGATATTAAATAGCGGCAAAGATTGATTATATTTGTAATTATTCTTAAATAAATTTTATGTGCTTTATCAACTTTGACGAAGTCCAGGAAAAGTTGATAAAGCACATAAGTTAAAAATTTTTTATTTATATACACTTCCCTCTAAACTTTTATATTTTATTATAAAATTAGAATTTTAATAAAGATAAAAAATTTAAATAGCTTGGTTTTAGAATGAATCTTTTCTAATTTCCCGCCCTTTATATTTTATTGCCTTATTCGGTTATTTTTGTTTTTTGTTTCTTTGTTGTTTAAAAAGAAATGTTAATGCCCGCCCAAGTATTTTTTAATTTAAAAATCTATTTACCGCACGATAAACAAAATCAAAAAATATTATTTTATTTGAAATATAGCTTTTATTATATTTATTGATTTACTTACCGTGCGTTATCTAATTTCATAATCATCATCTACATTAAAACCTAAATTAACTTCAAGATTTTCTAACTTTTGATTTTTCTTTTCATAGTCAGCTTTAATCTGTGAATATATATTGTATCCTGCACTCATATTTATAAATCTTAAATATATTTCATTTTCCTTGCCGTTAAATGCCCCTTCTCTAAAAAGTTCAAAGAGATAATTATTGATTAAATGATATGTATAAAGCTGGGTTTTGTATACAGAACAATTTTTTTGAGATGATTGAAAATTGAAATTAACAATTTCTCCGGAATGAAGCTCATTATAAAATTCATTATCAGCACATATTTCTGGTAAGAATAAAAATAAATCACTTGCAAGACTATAATCCTTTGTAAGCTCTTCTGCTAAATTTCCTAATTTATCGTATGATTCTTCAGACTCTTTTAAATTTAAAACTATATTTGAATATTCTCGAATAAATTTTAAAATCTCATCATTGCTGAATGGATAAGGAGTATAAGTTTCATTATCTTGTAGTAAAAAGAAAAACTGCTTGTCTGATGAAAAATCTGTTTCATTCCAAGTTTTAACATATTCATTCATTTTGTCGGCAAGCTCTGGTATATTAACATCATTGATTCTAAGCTCTCCTATAGAATAATCATTTCCTGCCTTAGCTCCATATATTTTAATGTAGCATATTTTTTGATTTCCTATTCTTTTTAAAATATCATCTTTGAACATATCCCAATAAATATTTACATTTTTAGGCTTTCCATTATCTCCACCCATATTAACTAAATTACTTGTATAAACTTTCCATTTATGTTTTTTGCCGGCAAATTCAGTTTCAACTTCATCAAGTATTCTGTTTTCATTCATAGCTTTTATGCCTGTCATTATACCAAATATAAAACTACCATTTGAAAGCCCTACAGAAGTATTGGCATCTTTTCCTGCACTAGCACAGCATTCAAATATATCTCTGTCCCAATCAGGACTGGATATATAATAATTTATAACGGCACTTTTATCTGTTATAGTATCAGGATAAGCATTTATAAATATATTCCATTTTTTTATGACAATGCTTCCTTCTATTATCTCATTATCTATATCATTTGATAAAATAGATGATATATCTTTTATGATAGAATCAGGATCATCAATATTAACTGAATTAGCTTCATAATGCAGACTTCCGCCTTGTATATACTCTTTTAAATTATTATATAAATTGCTGTAATAATCATATTCTTCATTGCTTATTAAAGATTTGTTCATTTCTAATGTATATAATGCTCTGTCTATATTTAAATTGGCATTGCTCATATCAGATTTTCCTGAATATGCATAGGCAATTTTATAAAACCAAGTATGATGGCTTTTGGTTTCTTCGGATAAAGAATTTAATATTTCTATTGCTAAGTCAAATTCTCCAGTATTATTATATGCTACGGCAAGCTGACCTTTAATATCATCATTTAATTGTTCTTCAGGTAAGGAAAGTATTAATTCAATAATTCCTTTATGATTTCCTTCTTCATATAATTTGTGAAATTGTAAATCTAATTCTTCATTATTCATACATAATATCCTTATTTGTTATTGGTAAAATATAATATATTTATGATAATAAAACAATATATTTTTGTTTAACTTTTTTATGATTTTAGTATATAATAGAACTTAATATCATTATAAGGAGTTATAAAGATGACAAAAGTTGTTTTAATTCGTCATGGTGAGAGTGTTTGGAACAAAGAAAATCTGTTTACAGGTTGGGCAGATGTTACATTATCAGAAAAAGGAATAGAAGAAGCTAAAGCAGGCGGAGTTGAGTTAAAAAAAGCAGGATTTACTTTCGATAAGGCATACACTTCTACACTAACTCGTGCTATCAAAACTTTAAATTTAGTATTAGAAGAAATGGGACTTTTATGGATACCTGTAGACAAATGCTGGCAGTTAAATGAAAGACATTACGGAGCTTTACAGGGATTAAACAAATCACAAACAGCTGAAAAATATGGTGAAGATCAAGTAAAAATTTGGAGAAGAAGTTATGATACTCCGCCTCCAGCATTAGAAAAATCTGATGAAAGATATCCTGGACATGATCCACGTTATAAAAACTTATCAGAAAAAGAACTTCCATTAACTGAATGTTTGAAAGATACAGTTGCAAGAGTAGTACCTTTCTGGGAAAATGTTATACTTCCAGATATTAAAGCAGGCAAAAAAATCATCATTGCTGCACATGGTAACAGCTTAAGAGCTTTAGTAAAATATTTGGATAATATTTCTGATGAAGATATTACTGAACTTAATATACCTACAGGAATGCCTTTAGTTTATGAGCTTGATGATAATTTCAAAGCAGTTAATAAACAGTATTTAGGAGATCCTGAAGCTGTTAAAAAAGCTATGGAAGCAGTAGCAAATCAAGGTAAGAAAAAATAAGAATATAAAAATATATAGTTTTTTATTTTCTAAAAATAAAAGGAAGTCTTTTAATAATTAAAGACTTCCTTTTTTATTAAATTGTATATTTAGTTTTAATTGTTCTTTTTATTTAGAAAACCAAAAATATAAATTATAGGTTCAATAAAAATATCATATAAGAATTGACTTATATTTTTTACTAAAAATCTTTTCGCTAAAAATATAATAATGAATACACTTTTAATAAGTTCAAATACTGTATCCAATATAACAATGAAAATCTTTTCAAAGTCTGTAAATAAAAATAAACTTACAGCTGATACTATAAAAATAATTTCAAGCATATTAAATCCTTAAAATAAAAATTGTATTTAGGAATAATACATTTTAATGCTGACATTTTTTGTCGTAATTAATAATTACTTATATAAATTTTCATTATTTAATTCACTTTGAGCAAAATTTCTTAAATAATTCTGAACGAACTCTAAATCTTCTCTAGTATCTATACCATGTAGGAATTTTTTAGTTTCTAAAACTTTTATTTTTATACCATTATAAAGCCATCTTAATTGTTCTAGTTTTTCTATCATTTCATATTTACATTCTTCTAATTTTTCTATCTTTAATAGAATATCTTTTCTAAAAGCGTAAACTCCTATATGTTTATAGTATTCAGCACTAATATTCTGATCGAATCTTTTATGAGGTATTGTGGCTCTAGAAAAATACATAGCATAATTATTTATATCAGTAACAACTTTAACAGCATTTTCATCTTTTATTAATTGGCTGTCATCTTCTATTCTTGTTTTTAAAGTGGCAATATCAACATTTTCATCATCAAAAGCATCTATTAAAGGATTAAGCACTGATTCATTTATTAAAGGCTCATCTCCTTGTACATTGATAATAATGTCGCTTTCTATCTTTTTTGCAACTTCTATTATTCTTGAAGTTCCTGAAGTATGCTCTGATGAAGTCATTACGGCTTTAGCATTATTTTTTTCACATATATCCATTATTTCTTTAGAATCTGTTGCAACAATACAGTCATCTATTTTTTTAGCGGCCTTGACATTATCATAAACCGCTATTATTATAGGCTTTCCTAATAACTCATAAGTTAATTTTTTTGGAAATCTAGTTGATTCATATCTAGCAGGTATTATTGCTGTGATTTTAGCCATATTATTACTCCAATAATATTTATTTTTATTATTTTATTGTTTAGCATTAAGCATTTCTCTGGATATATCTATTAATTTTTCTTTAAATTCTTCTATAGTTTTTGATTCTAATAATACAACAGGATACATACTCATTCTTGAAATCTTTGTAAATAGAGAAAGCAGTCCTAAATATTTTTCATTACTGTTTTTATTAGTTAAAAACATAGTAAGTAAATGTACAGGTTTTTTGTCAAGAGCCGAGTAGTTTAATCCTTTTTTTGATACTGCAAATATTATATCATTATCTTCAACTTGATTAGTTCTTACATGCGGAAAGGCTACCCCATATCCCAAACCACTACTTATAATATCTTCTTTTTTATACATAGATTCTATTATTTGAGCTATATTGATTCTAAGTCCATTAGCCTCTGAATATATTAACATCTCACTTATAGCTTCTTCTTTGTTGTCAGCTTTTAAATCTAAAATAACATAAGAATTATTTATGTATTTTTCAACATCATTTAATGAAATCATATAATTTAACCTTCATTATATAATATAATAATTTAATATAAAAAATTTATATTAAATTCCAAAATTATCTTTTAAATATTCTTTCATAGTATATTTTTTTTGTATTAGTTCTAATGTGATATTAAGGGGATATATAGTTTTATGATTTTTGAAACCAATTCCTATAGTTTCATCATCTAAATCTATATCTCTGGATAATTCCCAATGACCATTAAATTTTTTCCTTATAACTTCACCTATATACGCACTTATAGAAAATATAAAATTTCTATTATCATCTCTTTCCAAGACTAAATTCATTTTTTCTTTAAAAAATTTATCTATTTCAAATAGACTTTCTATAGTATAATCAGCATGATAACCTTCACGCATCAGAAAATTGCTTATCCAATCAGATGCCCTTGAAAGTTCGTCTTGGGGTAAAAGATATTTTGGCATAACATAAATCCTTGCTACAATATTACATTTTTTTTATAATATGTCAACTTATAATTTAATATAAAATTATTATAAATTTGTACTATTATTTAGTAGTTTATAAAACCAAGTATTTTCGGAATTATTCAATGGAAGTGTGTATTTTTTACCATCAATATCTGTAAACAGTATTTTATCTTTACTATAATTAATAGTCATTTTAGTATTATCAAATTTCAAATCTTTAACATTATTAGTATTTTTAATATCTTCTATATATTTAGCTTCTTCTATAGTTTTTATAATCTGATTTCCGCTTTTATTATTAATAGTACCCGAAATATATGTTAATTTATTGAAGCTGTTAGTATCTTCTCTTTTTACTAGAATAAAATTTAAAGTTTCATTTGTGAGCCTATTTCCTTTAGTATCTTCATCGAACATTAGGATACTCACTTTATCGCTGACATACATATTGCAGCTTACCAAAAATAGTAATGTAAATAAAAGTATTAATCCAATTTTTTTCATGATAAAACCCTCTCAAAGTATAAAACAGATCAAGTAATAAAAAATAATATAAAATAATTTAATAATAGTTTCAATATGCATTTTTTTATATGTTCAATTTTTTCACTTGAAATTTATATTTTATGTTATATTATATATAAGAATTATAATTTATAAGGAGTTTTAATATGTCTTTAATAGATAATATAGTAGCTAGAGAAATATTAGATTCAAGAGGAAACCCTACAGTAGAAGTAGATGTATGGCTTGACAGCGGAGTTATGGGAAGAGCAGCTGTACCATCTGGAGCTTCTACAGGTGAACATGAGGCAGTAGAATTAAGAGACGGAGACAAATCAAGATATTTAGGAAAAGGTGTTCAAAAAGCTGTTGAAAACGTTAATGAAATTATTTGTAATGAACTTATTGATATGGATGCTTTAGATCAAGTTGAAATCGACAGAACTATGATCGAACTTGACGGAACTGAAAATAAAGGTAAATTAGGTGCTAACGCTATACTTGGTGTATCACTTGCTGTAGCTAAAGCAGCTGCTGAAGAATTAGGTATGCCATTATACAGATACATAGGCGGTACTAATGCTAAAACTTTACCAGTACCTATGGCTAATATCTTAAACGGCGGTGCTCACTCATCAGCTCCAATTGACTTCCAAGAATATATGGTTATGCCAGTTGGTGCTCCTACTTTCAAAGAAGGTATACGTTATGTAGCTGAAGTATTCCATAACTTAAAAGCTATACTTCATGACAGAGGCTTAAGCACTACAGTTGGTGATGAAGGCGGATTCGCTCCAACTCTTAAAGATAATGAAGAACCACTTCAAGTAATTATGCAAGCTATAGAAAAAGCTGGATACAAACCTGGTGATGATATAATGATCGCTATGGACCCTGCTTCAAGCGAATTCTATAACAAAGATAAGAAAAAATATGTATTCCATAAATCTGACAACAGAGAATTGACTCCTGCTGAAATGGTTGATTTCTATGTTGATTTATGCAATAAATACCCTATCATCTCTATAGAAGATGGTGTTGCTGAAGATGACTGGGAAGGTTGGAAAATCTTAACTGACAAATTAGGTAAAAAAGTTCAATTAGTAGGTGATGACTTGTTTGTTACTAATGTAAAAAGACTTCAAATGGGATTAGATAAAGGCGTTGCTAACTCTATTCTTATTAAAGTTAACCAAATAGGTACATTAACAGAAACTTTAGATTCTATTGAACTTGCTAAAACTCATAACTATACTGCTGTAGTTTCTCACAGATCTGGTGAAACAGAAGATGCTACTATTGCTGATATAGTTGTAGCTACTAATGCTGGACAAATCAAAACTGGTTCTGCTTCAAGAAGTGATAGGATTGCAAAATACAATCAATTATTAAGAATCGAAGAAGAATTAGGCAACAGAGCTGTTTACTTAGGTAAAAAAGCATTCTATAACGTTATAAAATAATAAAAATCTAAACATAAAAATTATTTGCCTTTGGCAAGTTTACTTGTAAAATAATTTTTATTAGCAATAATAAAAAATAAACGAGAGCTGGTAACAATTTATTGTTGCCGGCTTTTTTATGTAGTTTATCGCTAGCAACAAGAAAGCGAATCGTAGCCAGCAAATAAATTTATTTATTTGCGATTATTGGCGGCACCTTGAGAGGTGGACTTCGTCACGAGTATAGCAATAATAAATAAAAAGCTTTCTATAACGTTATAAAATAATAATTGATTAAGTATTATAGAATAATTTAGCTTTAAATCGATAAATGAGAGCTGGTAACAATTTATTGTTGCCAGCTTTTTTATACTAGTTTATCGCTAGCAACAAGAAAGCGAGTCGTAGCCAGTAAATAAATTTATTTATTTGCTGATTATTGGACTTCGTAACGAACATAGAAATAATAATAAGCTAAATATAAAATAAACAAATGGGGATAACATTAAAAAATGTTGCCCCATATTTTTTGCAGGCATAATTAAAAAATCGATATTATATTTAGGGATTCATTTTATATACATTTAATGCTAGCAATCGAAATTCAATGACATTAAAGTATTGTCATTTTTTACTGTATACAAGTTTTTTATATGTATTATTATGAAATAATATATGCTTTTACAATGTAATAAATTTTTAGTTTATTACATTGTAATATAAAATTTTATTTAGACTGTAAAAATAGATAGTGATATAATATTTTAATTTAGTTGGTTTGAATTGTTTGATTAAACTAACAAAAAATAAATTTTTAATAAATTTAGTTTTTATCTTTAAAAAGATAAAAATATTTATATAATTAAATAGTATATATATTACGATATTAAACATAATTGTCTTTTTTATATTAAAGGAATAATTATGAGCGATAAATACATAGTATGGGAAGATAAGTACAAAGTAGGATATAAAAGAATAGATGATCAGCATTTAGAATTAATAGAAATAATAAATGATTTGCATGATTGTATGGATAATAGAGATTCAGAAGACGAAGAACTTAAAGCTGAGTTTAAAAAGGCTTTAAGGAAAACAGTAGATTATGTGGCATTCCATTTTTCTTATGAAGAGAAGATAATGCATGTTATTAAATATGATAAATTAATAGAACATTCCTCATATCATAAAGAATTTACAAATACAATTTACAATTATGTCAAATCTTATGAGAATGGCTCTTTAGATGCTATCAATAATTTAGTACAGTATCTAAAAGATTGGTTTTTGAACCATATTTTAGTTACAGATAAAAAATTTATAAAAGAAGTGAAGGAAGCATTAGAAAAGCTTTCTAAAGAAGAATAAGGAGCTTTATATGGAAGAAATGGTAGAAATTACTGTGAGAAAAGGTTGGATTAAATGGGAAGAGAGATTCAAAACTGGTTATAAAAGAATAGATAATCAGCATAAAGAATTGGTAAATATCATAAACGACCTTTATGAAACGGGTGTAAAAGGCGATATTGGAGATGAAGAAGTACAAAAAGCATTCAAAGAAATTGTCAAAAGAACTATAGATTATGCTACTTATCACTTCGCTTATGAAGAAAAGATTATGAGTGCTATAAATTATTCCGCTGCTAAAGACCATATTTCCAAACATAGATCTTTTTCTCTAAAAATAGTTGATGAAGTTAATAGCTATGAGAGAGGTGATGATTTAGTAATTAAAGACTTTATTACATTTTTAAAAGACTGGCTTTTGAACCATATAGTGCTTGAGGACAAAAAGTTTATAGCTGAAGTAAAAACTACATTGGCTAAAATGTATGAAGAAGAAATGAATTAAGCTTATTTTGTATAAATAAAGCCTTATAGTGATAAACTATAAGGCTTTTTATATTTTTTATTATAAATATTTTTCTATTTCTTCAAATGCCACCCCAGCTTTTTCTTGAATATAAATATCAACTATGTTATTAGTAAAATTTGATGGCTGAGGATTAATTTCCATAATTCTAGCACCTGCTCTTTTTGCTATATGCGGAATTTGTGCTGCAGGCATTACTTCTCCGCCTGTACCTACTATAATAAATAAATCACTTTTTTGGGCATCTTCTATTGAAGAATTGAAATCTATTGCAGGAAGCTGTTCTCCAAAGAATACAAAATCAGGTTTTAAAGTAGAACCGCATTTTTCACAAGAAGGCGGATCCATGGCAAGTATTTCTTTATTGATTTTATATCTAGTTTTACATTTCATGCATACTGCATATTGAGCTGTACCATGAAGTTCATATACTATTTTACTTCCGGCTTCTTGATGAAGATTATCAATATTTTGAGTGATGACACTACGCATTATACCCATCTTCTCCAAATTTGCCAATACTATATGAGCTTTATTAGGCTTAACATCAGTAATAGGATCATAAAAAACTTTTTTCAAAGATTTCCAAGATTCCTTTTGATGCTTTACAAAATATGAAATTTCAGCGAACTGACTTCCATGTTTTTCCCAAAGCCCATTTTCACCTCTGAAAGGGGGTACCCCGCTTTCTACGCTTATACCTGCACCTGTAAAGGCTACAGCATATTTTGATTCTTTTATTGTTTGTGCTATTAATTTATAATCTATCATAATGACTTATTATATAACAATAATGTTTTTTTTCCAGTAAAAATGAAAAATAAATGCTTAAAAATAAAATTATATATAATTAATTCATTTTAACAAATAAGAATAATATAAAAAATATTATTAATGTTCTTTCATTCATATATAAGTTCTCATAAAGTAGCTGTTTTATGATAATATTTTTATTGACAGATAACTTTAATATGTTATAATATAACATATTACTGAATAGTAAACTAGAAGAAAAAATTTAAGGATATATTATGATTAGCAGAACACAAATTATGCGTTTATTAAAATACAAGAATGCTTTAAGACGCATGAAGAGTTTTGGATTTATAAAAGCATATTCTAATAATTTAGGTGATGCAATAGGTATAACATCAGTTCAAGTAAGAAAAGATTTTTCATTATTCAACATTTCTGGAAACAAGAAAGGCGGATATAATATAGATGATTTACTAGAGCAAATTGACAGCATATTAGGTAAACAAATATCACATAATATTATATTGGTAGGATATGGTAAAATAGGAAAAGCATTGGTAAATTACAGAGGATTTGAAAGCGAATCTATAAGAATAGTTGCAGCATTTGATCATAATCCTGAAAAAATTGATAGAAATGCATCCACTCCTATACTTCCTATAGAAGAAGTAAAGGATTTTATAATCAATAATAAAATAGAAGTAGCAATATTGACTGTACCTGATTTGGAAGCTCAAAGAATGTTTGATGTTATATGTAATGCAGGAATAAAAGGTGTTTTAAATTTTGCTCCTATAAAACTTTTAGAAAGACCTGATTGTATAATCAATGATGTTAATATAGCTGATGAGATTGAATCTTTATTCTATTTTATCAATGATGTGAAAGATACTTCTTCTAGCAGTAAAAAGCATAAAGAAAAAGCAGATAAGAATAATTGATAATAGTTATGAAAATAAAAATAGGGACTTATACAGTCCCTTTTTATTTTTTATATTTATTAATGCATTATTTATTATAAGTTAGGCTTGCTCTAGTAAGTAAATCTATAACTTCTGTATTACCATTTTCCATAGCGTACATTAAAGCAGTCTTTTTAAATTTATCCAAGGTATTTAAATAAGCTCCAGCATTAATTAAATATTCTACTGAAGCATAATCTCCATTTTCAGCAGCAAACATTAAAGCAGTTTTTCCGTCATTATCAGCAATATTTAAATTTGCTTTATTCATTATTAAAGAATTTACAGCCTCACTTTTACCAGCAATAGCTGCCCATATTAAAGCAGTTCTTCCATCTCTCATTTTAAAGTTTATATCAGATTTTCCTATAAGTAATGAAGATATAATATCTGTCAAACCTAATGTAGAGGCTAGGGCAAGAGGTGTAATATTACCATAAGGGCCATAAGAAGCAACTATATTGGCATCTGCCCCTCTCTCTAATAGAAGTTTTGCAATATCATTATTTCCTCTAGCTATAGCATAAAATAGGGCATTAGCACCATATTCATTCACATAATTAATATCGCTTCCTTTATCTAATAATAATCTCACTATTAAGTCATGATTATTATAGGAAGCTACCATTAAAGGAGTCATATTATAATTTATTCCGTCATCATTTCCGCTTCTGTAAGTTCCCATCATTCTTAAATCAGCATTAGCATTAACTATCATTTCTACTATGCTGTAATATCCTTTTCCTGCTGCTTGTAATAATGCTGTTGTACCGCCATTTATTTTTATATTAGGGTTAGCATTTTTAGCAAGCAAATAAGAAACTATATCAACATATCCTGCATCAGCAGCATAAGTTAAAGCTGTTTTTCCATGTATGCAAGTGAGATTAACATTAGCATTTTGGGATAGAAGGAGAAGTACAATATCCTTATATCCTTTAGAAGCTGCTGTGATTAAAGCATTATGACCTTGATTATCACCGAAGTCTATGAAACTTGAAATAGGTCCTTGAGAGATTAATCTTTTTATACCGTTAGTATCTCCGGCATTAGCATAATCTAGTAACTGATCTAATCTTCCTGTATTAGGCATTTGTGCGAACAATACAAAAAAGTATTTAAAAATATTAAAATAAAACTTAAATAACGCATTTTTAATTCTTCCTTAAAGTATAGAATTTTTGCTATTATCAAATTTCGGAATAAGATATATTAATTTTAATTAGTTTATGATTTATTTTTACTATTATTTAAATAATATTTATAAAGCTCTTTTTTGGTAGAATATAAACTTACACCTTTTATTGGACTTATTTTCAAAGTTATTGTGGATAATTTAATCTTTCTTGAAGCATTAACATATAAATATCTTTCCCTTAAAGCATTTATTATATCAATACTTATTCCTTTTTCATTGATTCCATTATTATAGTATTCATAAACTTCTTTGCTTTCTTCTATATTATATTCAATATCATTAATGATTTTTAAAAAGTGATTTTCTGTGAATCGGCTTGTGAATATAATAAGTTTTAAATCTCTATAATTATTTTCATCTGTAATAAGATTCTTAAGTATATTATTATGCTCTAATATTATTAAATCTGTATCTCTTGCACTATTTTCATTTTTTCTTTTGCATTTTGAAAATACATCTGCTATACCTATTTTATTTTCTTCAAAAAGTTTTTTCTTTTTGATCTTATTAAAAAGAAAATCATTTTTATAATCTATATCAAAGCAGTCAGCTATTATTTTCCAGAATTCGCTTCTTTTACTTGAATAATACCAAGCATTATTTTGTTCTTCTCTACTTAATTTATCAAACTTTTCTACATTAGAATATAATGGAACAGGGAAAGTACCTAATATCAAAATTTGCATCTTATTAGGAAAGAAATTTGTATCATCAAATAAATGTTTTTCAATATTCATTTTCTTATTATCAAAATAATTACAGAGCTTATTATAATTACAGTTCCTAAAATACCGGTAAGTATTCTAACTCCAATCTCACCAAACATTTCATATATGCCTATCATAAAATTTGAGCTGTTATTGTTTAAAAGCCCATTCCATTTAAAAATTGCAGCTAGAATAAATATAAGTCCTATTAATATTCCAAATAAATAGGGAAATTTTTTTATATAATTTATTAAACTCTCCATATATTATAATTATATTATATTTATCTATAAAAGCAAAATTATTTAAATTTTTAAATTTCCATAACGCACGGTAAGTAAACTTTTATATATAATGATAATTATAATTAATTAATATACTTAATAATATAATAATATTCTGCGTGCGGTGAATGCATTATAACTTGGGTGGGTAGCTAAAAAATTCTAGTTATATTATAAAAAAATAAAAAATTAAAATTTCAAAATAAATTAAAAAGTCTAGTGGGTGGGGTATGAAAATGAATTTTAAAATTTAATTACACTTGCCCGCCCTTTATATTTTTTGATTTTATTTGTTGTTATAGTTTTTTTATATTTAAAATTTTAATTTGTCATAAAAGCACCCGCCCTAGCGTTTATTAGATTTAAAATCTTTTCAACGCACGTATAATAATTTTTTTAATATAATGAAATTTGAGTTTGAGATAAACTTATATTTTAAATTTGACTTAACGTGCGGTAAGTTATTCCTGATTAACCAGCTTTTCTTCACTGCCATTAACTTTTCCTTCTTTATCTACTTTAACAGTGAATATTTTTGAAACCCCTTTCTCTTCAGCAGTTATTCCATAATAAGCATCGGCTATAGTTGCAGATACTTCATCATGCGTGATGATTAAGAACTGAGTCTTGTCAGATAAGTTTTTAACCATGTTTTTGTATCTTATAATGTTCGCTCCGTCAAGTGCAGCATCCACCTCATCAAGTATACAGAAAGGACTAGGACGGTATAGGAATATCGCAAATACCAAAGCAAGTCCTGTCATAGTAAGCTCGCCGCCTGAATAAGATACAATGTTCTCCATTCTTTTTCCCGGAGGCTGAGCGAATATATCTATAGGGCTGTTTAATAAATCTTCTTCATTTTGTATTTTAAGTCCGGCATTTCCTCCGCCGAATAGTATTTTAAATGTTTCTGAGAATTTTTTATTTATTTCATTGAATGTTTTTAAGAAATCTTCACCAGCTTTTTTATTGGCATCGGCTATTATTTTTAATATCTCTTCTTTTGATTTTTCCAAATCTTCTTTTTGTTTAGTAAGGAATTCAAATCTATTTTTAGCTTCCTGATATTCATCAAGTGCCATTTCATTTATATGTCCGAGATTCTTTATTCTTTCATTAATAGTATTGAGTTTATTTTTATAAGATTCTTCATCTATTAAGTTCTGAGTATTTTCTTCAAAGTCTTTTAAGTTAAGAGCATAATTTTCATAGAAATGACTATAAATATCTTTTATTTTATCATTGCTTTGATTTATTCGCTCCCCAACTCTTGTTATATTTTCATTTATCTCATTAAGTTTTTTAACTCTTTTAGCTAAACTAGTTTCAAAATTGGATAATGCAGATTCAGCCTTTTTGATTTCATTTGCTTTATGTCTTGATTCGCTTTCAGTTTTGGATTTTTTCTTCTCTAATTCTTTATAGTTTATAGAGTTTTCTTTATATTCTTCATTAAGTTTTTTATACTCTTCTTCTAATCTGTTTATTTTCTCATTGAGAGAGCCAAATTCATCTTCTATCATCTTCATACTTTTTAATATCATTTCTTTTCTGTCTTCAGATGCTTTTTTATTTGTTTCGTATTTTGCTCTTTCTATTGTTAGTGTAGTGAGATTAGCATTTGATTTATTAATATTATCAGTAGCTATTTTTATTTCATTATTTATTTCTTCAATTTTTTCTATATTAGTTTTGATAAAACTTTCTAAGTCAGATATTTCTTTGTCTATAGCTTCTTTTTGCATATAAGTACCTTCCTTGTCGAAAAGCAAATCAACAAAAGGGTCTTTTATTTTTGTATACTCTTTAAATATACCCTGCAAAAATAATGCATCTTTTTTTTCTGTGTCTAAACTCTCACCTAAATTACGAATAAAACTGCATAATGAATTATAGCTAAGCTCATTTAAATTTGATAGTACGCCGTCTTCTTCAAATTCTTTTATAGTGTTCATTTTTATGTTTATAGCATTTAAAAGATTATTAAATCCTATATCAATGTCAGTTTCATGCTTTCCTATATTCTGATAAAAGCTGTTGCCCATTACATCTTTTTTCTTTTCATCTATCTCTGTGATTATTTTATTTATAACCTCTAATTGTCTTTCTCTGGCATCAGCAATTTTTAATGTGGCACTTTGATTTTCATTTGTCAAAGTAGATATTTGATCATTTAAGCTAGCTATTTTATTTTGTTCATTTGCAATATTAGTTTCTTCTGCTTCCTGTTCTTTAAGAGATTTTTCTATATTTTCAGCTATAGTTTTTACTGCCTCTTCAAGTTCTGCTATTTGGGCTTTATCTTCTTCTATTCTTTTTAATAGTGAATTCTTTCTGCTTATAGTTTCATCTTTTTCTTTGCCTGCATTATCAAGCTGATTCTTTAATTGATTAGACATCTTCTCTATATGAGTAAGTTCTGTTATTATAAGCGAAACTTGTTTATCAAGCTCTATCGATAATGTTCTTGTTTCTTCAAATTTTAAAAGCTCCTGCTGTTTCTGTTTATCCAAATCCTGAAGTTCTTTTTCTAATTCAGACTTTTTATTTGTATGTTCTTCAAGGCTTTTATTTTGATCTTCTAAAGTGATTTTTAATTTTTTTACCTGATTAACATTTAAACTTATATTTATTTTTTTCTGTTCATCTTTAAGATTATAATACTTTTCAGTTCTTGCTGCCTGTTCTTTCAAAGATTTATAATGTTTTTCAGCGTTCTTTATTTCTATTTTAACATTATCAAGATTTCTTTCGGACTCTTCTAGCTTTTTAGCAGCTTCTCTTCTCCTTTCAAGATATTTACTAATTCCAGCAGCATTTTCAATAATGCTTCTTCTCTCTTCAGGCTTCTGCTTAGCTATCTCTGAAACAGTACCCTGCTTTATAACTGAATAGGCATTTTTACCAAGCCCAGTATCCAAAAACATATCAACTATATCTTTTAAACGTACTTGTTCATCATTGATATAGTATTCTGATAATCCTTTTCTATAATATTTACGTGTTACTATAACTTCATCAAGATCGTATTTTTTTATCCATCTGGACTTATTATCTAAAGTAAGTGCTACCTGTGCAAGAGATGATGGTTTTCTAGTATCTGTGCCATGGAATATAACGCTTTCAAGTCCTTTAGCACTGTCAATTCTCAATCTGCTTGCGGACTGCTCGCCCATAACCCATAGAAAAGCCTCTACTATATTACTTTTCCCTATTCCGTTAGGTCCAAGTACTACAGTAACGCCTTCATTGAACTCTATATTTGTTTCTATGGCAAATGATTTGAATCCGTGCAAATTAAGATTCTTTATGTACATCTCTTTTCCTGTATTAAGTATATATTAGTTAATTATACAATTCTATTAAAAAATAATCAATTAATTAAATAAACAATATATAAAAACACTGTAAATTTATTTGTTTTTATATATTATTAGTCTTAATTATTTTCGGTATAATGCATAGTAAACATAAAGATTAAGATAATTTTTTATATTTATGTAGTATTTTTATAAAAATCAAGCAAATATTATGAGCGTATATTAAATGAATTTTTTAAGGTTATCAGCTATTCATTTATAGATTAAAAAAATTTATAACATAATATTTTACTAAAGTAATAGTTATAACTAATAGTACGGTGATTATATAGTAAAAAATAATAAATTAATTAAATAGGGTTTAATTAATTATTAGTCAAGCCTTTTATTTTGAATTATTGCTTATAAATTTATTTTAAATATTGACATAATAATTTAATATTTTAGAATATTTTATATGAAAAAATGATAAATGCATAAGGAGTTCTAATATGAACAAAAAACTATTTAGTATTTTATTTACTCTATTTTTAGTTGGTATTTTATTTGTAAGCTGTTCCAATAAAGATAAAACAGGTTCAGATTCATCAAGCAATAGCAATGGAAAAGTAGATACTACATATGAAGGTAATTGGTATACTGATGATCAGGCTCAAAGTCCAACAATGATAATAGATGCCAATGGAAATATTTCATTTACGAATATGGAAACAGGAGATGTTCCTGATAAAAAAGTTGAAGGAAGTGGAAATTCATATACTGTTACTTATAGTAAAGGACCTGGTACTGATATGGTATATGAAGTGACATTTAAAGATTCTAATAATGCAACATATAAAATTAATAATGGTTCTGCTATAAATCTTATAAAAAGACAATAAACTATAAATTAATTAAATATGGCTTGATTAATTATATTAGTCAAGCCTTTTATTTTACATTATTTTAAATCCCAGTCTCTAGTCTAAAAAATTATTTTGTAATTTTGGTTTTGTATTTCTCTATTTATTTTAATTAGATTTTAGAAACTAAACTATTTAAATCTTCTGCATTATCAGATACTAATAAAAAATTCCTTCTATTAATATTGTTTGAAATTATATTTGATAGTTCTTTATCTTCAAAATATTCTATCATGATATTATGATTATAATATTTCATAAATGTTTTTATTAAATCTAATTTATTGTTTATATTTTGAATATTTTCTTTTTGGGATATTTCATTTAATTTAAATATAAAATCCATTTCAGGCATATTTTTTTTATCAGCATTTACTAAATCAATATTTGTAAAATCGTATATATATAAAGTATTTAATATATTATTATTAATCAATATTTTAAATATGTTTTCAAGAACCATAAAAAAAATATCAATCTTTCTGCTGAAAAAAACTTTTGATGAAAAACTTTTTTTATTATATGTAAAAATAATATTTATTATATTGTCTGACTCGAAGAATGAATTTATATTTATTTCAGCATTATAATTTAATTTTAAATAAAGTTTATCTATATTGGTATTGCTATGCCCTTTAAATATTTTTAAAAGTATTTCTTTCTTTGAAAACTCTAATATGTCGTTTAGAAAATTAATGCATTCTAATATCATATCATTATCGATACTGCCATTATATTTATAATTTTCCATTATTGCACTTATTATTTTACTTATAGATAATAATTCATAATCATTTATTTTATAGAAATCAAAAAAATGAAAATTATTTATATACCAAATTAAATTTGTCATATGAATATCTTTCTTTGAAAATATAGTTACAGGCGATATTTTTATTTCTTTTTCTTTTACATGATAATCATCTATTTTTAGATTTTCTATATATACACTTATATTCATAATAATTATTCATTCAATACTGTCAAAATCGATTTTTTCTATCATATTACGTAATTTTTTTAAAGGTTTTACATTTAAACTTCTAAAAATATTTTCTATATTCTTATAATCTAATTGAGGCACAAATATTCTTATTTTGCTTATGATATTAGGAGTATTATTATTTTCTTTATTTTCCTTCCAGCCGACTATCTCTAAATTAATAAATCTTATTCCATATTCTCCTAATTCGGTTTCAAAATCTATTTTTGTAGGATGTTCTATTAAGTATACTATAGATCTTTTTTTATTTGATATATAATATGGTATAAAAAATCTATAAATAGAAGTGCTTAAAAATATACATATACATCCTATGGTAGATAACACCCATTGTCCGGAACCTATGACTATACCTATACATGCAGTAACCCAAACTATAGCAGCAGTGGTTATTCCATGCAGTTTTCCTCTATTTTGTATTATCATTCCGGCCCCCAAGAAACCAATTCCGGAAACTATTTGAGCAGATATTCTGTTATAATCAGGTACTTTGCTTAAAGCTTCTGCTCCTGATTTGATAAGTTCTGCATTTTCTAATATTACAGCACGTGCAAATACATCTTCATAGCATGATAAAAGAGCTGCTCCCATACAAACAATACTTGTAGTTCTGCTTCCTATAGGTTTTTTATGCTGTTCTCTTTCCCAGCCTATAAATATACCCATAATATATGCCACTAATATTCTTGTTGTTATTTCTAAAATACTAAAGTCGCCTAATGCATGTTTAATATATTCTACAAACATAAAATAATATCCAAATACTTAATAAACATTAGTATTATCGAAAAAAAATATTAATAATTGCAGTTTATATATCTATGTCAGCATATATTTCAGGTTCATTTTTTGTGTACAATGCTATAGAATCTTTTGAAACGCTGATAATTTCATCTATAAATTTACTTATATTATAATCAAGGTCTGAAGAAAAATATTCTATGACCATATCTAGATTCATTCCACTTATTAAACAGATATTATCATTTTTTCTGTAAAATTTGCTGGCTATATTAAAAGGAGTTCCGCCATATAGATCCGTCATTATTAAGATTTGATTATTTCCAAATTTATCTAATAATCTTTTTAGTTGATTTTCTATTTGGGCGAAAGTGTTATCCGTATGCAAATGTATTACATCATAATCATCTTTTGGTAAATCGCCCAATATCATTTTGGCAGATTCAATAAGTGTGGATGCTAAATTGCCATGACTCATTAATATTAAATTAGGTTTCATAATCAATCCTCCCATTCACAGTTTATTGCTTTTATATTATAAATATAATAATTGTTTTTTATTATTCAAATTTAATTTGAATAAAATTTACTTAAACAACTATTTTTGTACAATAATTTTACAATTAAGAATTTTGGTATTTATTGATTAGTACCTAAATGTTTTTCTACTAATTTCTCATATGCTCCATTAGTCATTATTTGTGATAGAGCTTTATTTACTTCATCTAGTAATACATTCTCATCTTTTCTAAAGGCTATAGCATAATCTTCTTCAGGATATTTTATATTTTCTGCAAGTTTGATACTTTTATCATATGAAATATAATGCTCGCAAGTTGATCTATCAAATATAGCAGCATCTACATTACCTACTTTTAATGAAAGTATTATACTGCTTCCTGTATCAAATCTTTCTATATCTATTCCTTCTTTTGCCGAAATCATAGTGTCAGCAACTGTATCTCTTATTACTCCTACTTTTTTACCTATCAAATCCTCTTCAGTTTGTATTGATTCATCATCCATTCTTATTAAAACAGCCTGACTTGATGTATAATATTTATCAGAAAAATTAAGATATTGTTTTCTTTCTTCAGTTACAGTCATTCCTGCTATGATAGCATCTATTTTTTTAGATTCCAAAGACGGTATAAGTTCTTCAAAGCGCATAGGAATAAAATGTATATTTGAACCAGATATTTTTGATATTTCATTCATTAAATCATAATCGAATCCGCCTATATTACCATTTGATAGGTAACCGAAAGGATAATCATAAACATATATTCCTACATTTATATATTCATCTGTTGAGATATTTTGTTGAACTGACATATTTTCAGAAGAGTCTTTACATGATATTAATAATGATAAAATCATCGATATAGTTAATATGATTTTTTTCATTTTTATTTCCTAAAAATCAGATATTGTTTATCCTAAGATGCCTATATATAAATTAATATGCATGTATAAAAAAGTCAAGCAGTTTATTATGAAATGATATAATTATAAATGTTTATCAACTAATTTTTGATATGTTCCATTAGACATTATAGTATGGAGACCTCTATTAATTGTTTGAAGTAAAACATCATCATCTTTTCTAACAGCTATTGCATAATCCATTAACTTAAATGATATATTTTCAGCCAATTTTATAGTATTATCAAATTTTACATAGTCTTCGCAAGTAATAGTATCAAGCATAACAGCATCTATTTTATTTACTTTTAATGAAAGTAAAGCACTGCTTGCAACATCAAATCTTTCTACATTAACTCCATCTACTTCTGATATAATATTGTCTGATATAGTACCCTTTATAACACCTACTGTTTTTCCTATTAAATCATCATTCACTTTTATTTCATCATTTTCTTTGTTTAGTATGATACCTTGTCCGGAGCTGCAATACTTATCAGAGAAGTTTACAAGCTGTTTTCTTTCTTCTGTTATGCTCATACCGGCAATAATAAGGTCTATATAGTTTGTCTGCAATGCTGGTATTAGTTCTGAAAATTGAATAGGGATAAATTTTAATTTTAAATTTTCTTCATTTGCTATAGCATTTATTATATCATAATCAAATCCGTTTATATTATCATTACTCACATACAGCATAGGATAATCATAAAGATATATTCCTACTTTTAATGTTTTGTTGGAATAAATATTATTTGTGATACTTGTAGTTTCATTGCTGTTTTCAGATATATTTGTATTTGAAGAATTATTACAGGCAATAATAAAGATTAATAGTATAAAAATAATAATGTTTTTCATTTGAAAAATATATTTATTAAGTATTAAATGTTGTAGTTATAAAATAATATTTTATAGAAAAAAAGTCAATATTTTTTTATATAGAATTGTAAAAAAAATATACATAAAAATATTTGCAAAAACATACTCACTATATTATAATAAACAATCAATAAATAATAAGAATAATTTTATCAATTTTTATATAAGGATATATTTTAATAAATGTCATACGCAGAAAAAATCAGGAATTTTTGTATCATAGCACATGTTGACCATGGAAAAAGCACATTAGCTGACAGAATTATAGAACATACTAAAGCAGTATCAAGTAGAGAAATGAAAGCACAAATACTAGACTCTATGGATATAGAAAGAGAGAGAGGAATAACAATAAAGAGTCAGGCCGTTAAATTATCATATCAGGCTAAAGATGGGGAAGTATATACTCTTAATTTGATTGACACACCGGGACACGTTGACTTTAATTATGAAGTTTCACGTTCTCTTGCTGCTTGCGAAGGTGCTATACTTGTAGTTGATGCAGCTCAAGGTGTTGAGGCTCAAACTATTTCCAATTTTTATCTTGCATTTGAAAATAATTTAGAGATTGTACCTGTTATAAATAAAATAGATTTGCCTGCCGCCAATATCGAACTTTGTAAGGAGCAAATGGAAAAAGAGTTTGGTGTTAATAAAGATGATATAGTTTTGGCAAGTGCAAAAAATGATATAGGCATAGATGAGATACTTGAAGCAGTTGTTAAGATGATACCGGCTCCAAAGGATAATACTAACAAAAAAACAAGAGCTTTGATATTCGATTCTTATTATGATCCTTTCCGCGGTGCTGTTATGATAGTGAGAATATTTGACGGCTCTATAAAGAAAGATGATAAACTTCTTTTAATGGAAACTAAAGCGAAGTATGAAGTTGAAGAATGCGGAACTCTTTTGCTTGGGCTTAAATCTGCTAATGGATTAAAAAGCGGCGAGGTAGGATATATTATTGCGGGCATTAAAAACATATCTGATATAAAAATAGGGGATACTATTACACTTGAAGAAGACCCTTCAGATGAACCTTTGATTGGATATAAAGAAGTTTTGCCAATGGTATTTGCCGGCATTTTCCCTGCTGAAGATGAGGATTATACAAACTTACAAAAGGCTTTGGAAAAATTAAAATTGAATGATGCTTCTTTAGTTTATGAGCCTGAGCGTTCTATTGCTTTAGGGTTTGGATACAGATGCGGATTTTTAGGACTTTTACATTTAGAGATAGTACAAGAGCGTCTTGAAAGAGAGTTCAATCTTAATCTTGTAATAACTAGTCCTTCCGTAGAAGTTAAATTAAAACTCACAAATGGTGAAGAAAAATTAATTGATAACCCGGCAGATTTTCCGTCTGGTCAGTATATAGAAAAATGTTATGAGCCTTTCATAAATGCTCTTATAATAGTACCAACCGATTATTTAGGAAACATTATTTCTCTTTGTATAGACAGAAGAGGAACACAAACATCATTAACTTATTTAGATGATAAAAGGGCAGAGATTAAATTCGATTTACCATTAATCGAAGTTGTATATGACTTTTATGATAAATTAAAATCTATATCAAGAGGTTATGCTTCATTCGATTATGATTTTTCAGATTTCAGAGAAAGCCAAATAGAAAAAATTGATATACTTGTTCATGGCGAAGTAGTGGATGCATTATCATTTATGTCGCATAGAAGCAATGCAGAAACTAGAGGCAGACAAATCATAGAAAAATTAAAGCATCTTATTCCAAAGCATATGTTCCAGATTCCATTACAGGCTGCAATAGGCGGACGTATAATCGCACGTGAGAATATAAGTGCATTGAGAAAAAATGTTACAGCAAAATGTTATGGTGGTGACATCACAAGAAAGAGAAAGCTTCTTGAAAAGCAGAAAGAGGGTAAAAAGAGAATGAAGGCTATCGGTAATGTTGAGATACCTCAGGATGCATTTATAAGCGTACTTAAAACTGACGATAACACAAAATAATTTAATAATAAATTAATAGGCATTAGAAATAATGCCTATATTTATATATACTAAAAATTTTTAAGTTTGTCAAAATTTAGATTTTTAATTTTATTGTTTGTGGGGACTAGCCCCCACACCCCCAGTTCTTTTTGTGACCAAAAGAACCAAAAAGACTGCATTTTTAACCTAAATTTTAGATATTACCATATATTTAATACATATTCTTAAAATATTAAGCTATAGTATATGCGTTTTCGCGAAGCGTGCCTGTGGCAGCAACTTTTTTGAGCGACAAAAAAGTTGATAATACATCTAAAAAAATATCAAAATTGACAAAATATAATTGTTTAGGTATAAAATTAAGAATCTAAAATTATCATAAGTTTGTTTTTTGTTTATTATAAATATTTTAATTTTTGCTATCAAAAAAAGTTCCAACATATATACATATTAATCCTGAAACTATCAATGATATCCAAATACAGCCTTCAGAAAAAGGAAGTTTTATATTTCTTGGTTTATTTGGATCAAACCATAAAGCTAATTCATCTCCAACTTTTCTAAAAGGGTAATAACTTTTTAATGTTGTATATAATGTTCCGTATCTTTCAGTTTCATAACTTATAAGCATTGTATTTTCGTATCTTAATTTTCTAGATTTATATACTTTTTTACTATTATATTCTTCAACTATGCATACAGTATGTACATACTTTTTTGAAGCAATAAAAATAGAAACGAATCCTGCTATTGCTCCTAATATTAATAATATTCCTGCTGCCAATATTATTACTTTAATTATTTTTATGTTCATATATTATACATTCCAATTAGTTCAAAAAATTAATAATATAAAATAGCTATAATAATTTAATATTATACATAAAAAATAATCAAGGTTTTAAGTTATCTATATTTATATTATATGATTGTATAAATTAAAGAATATTTGTATTATATTATCATTATATAAGAATGGAGTTTTTTATGTATAAAGTTGGCATAATAGGTCTTGGTCAAATAGCATATTTCATAGATAAAGACCCTAACAGAAAAATAATATGGTCGCATATAAAGGCTTATCAAAATACAGAAAACACTAAAATTACAGCTATATGTGGTAATAGTAATTTGGATTTAGTTAAGCAAATACAAAAAGATGAAAATATAGAGAAAGGATATATTGACTATAATAAAATGCTTGAAGAAAATGATTTTGATATAGTGAGTATATGCACACCTATAGAGTTTCATTATGATATAGCAAAGAAATGTATAGAAACAGGAGTTAAAGCTATTTTTTGTGAAAAGACTTTATCGTATTCAATAGAAGAGGCAAAATCAATATTAGAATTATCAAAGAAGCATAATACTGTATTTGCAGTTAATTATATATTAAGATGGGATAATATTAATAAACAAATAAAAAACTCATAGAAGAAAATGCCATAGGTAAAATATATACAATAGTTGGATATGGAGCTACTGCATTGCATACCAGTGCTAGTCATATTATAGATTTAATGCTTTACTTTACAAACTCTGAAGCGGAGTATGTTGTAGGAGAAAAGCAGGCAGATTTTATAAGAGAAGTTCATGGTATTAGTGATCATGGCGGATGCGGCATTATAAAATTTAAATCAGGTGCTATTGGATTCATTAAAGCTGTAAGTACATCTCCTTTTAAATATATGCTTGAAATGGATATAATGGGGGAGAATGGAAGAATAAGATTATACAATAATGGAAATAGTTTTGAATTATATCAATACAAACAAGTTGATAATAATGAGGCAGGTTCAGGATATGAGTCTTTAATTTTGACAAAACAATATAATAGAGATTATCAGAATGAAAGAATGCTTGATGCTGTTCATAATATTATAGAATGTTTAGAAAATGGCGGACAGCCTATATCGAATGCTTCTACTGCTTTGGAATCTGTTAAAATAATAGAAGGTATTAAATTATCATCTGATACAAAAAGTAAAATAGATTTTTAATCTAATTAAAACTTGGGTGGGCGTTAACATTTCTAGTCAAGCAATAAGAGAATAAAAAATAAAAATGATATGATATATTTTTTTTATTTAAATAAAACTAGAATATTAAAATTATTTTATATGACTTATGTATTAATTATGTTCTTTTGCAACTTTGACGAAGTCCGGGAAAAGTTGATAAAAATAAGTTCAAAATTTTATTAACATACCCCGCCATTTATTTTTTTAATTACTCTGTGCAATAATAAAAAAATTATCCGGTATACTCTTCTATATACTTACGCATAAGCATTTTTATTGTTTCTTTGTCAGCATCAAGTGAGGCTATATCGAATGCATCAATCATAACTTTGCGTTCTTCAGGAGTTAAACATTTTACAGGGTCTTTTGCTATGAATAATTTTTTATATTGAGAAGGTATTAGCGTTTCATCATCCATTAGAATTTCTTCATAAAGTTTTTCACCTTCTCTGATTCCTGTAAATATTATAGGTATATCTTTTTCTGTTAGTCCGTACATTTTAAGCATGTTTTTAGCTAAGTCCAAAATTTTAACAGGCTTTCCCATATCCAAAGTAAATATTATTCCGTCATTTAAAGTGCATGCCTTTATAACTAGTCTTGCAGCTTCTCTTATAGACATAAAGAATCTTACCATTTCAGGGTGAGTTACGGTTAATGGCTTACCCTCTCTAATCTGCTTTTCAAATACAGGTATAACACTTCCGCTGCTTCCCAAAACATTTCCAAATCTTGTTATTTTAAATGCTGTGCTGTTTTGTTCATGAGATAAAGACATTATCATTCTTTCGCATATTCTTTTGCTTGCTCCCATCAATGAAGTAGGTCGAACTGCTTTATCTGTTGATATGAATACGAAGTTTTTAATATTATTTTTAATTGCAAGTGTGGCAATGTTTTCTGTTGCTAGTATATTATTTTTAATTGCTTCTTCAGGATAAGCTTCCATAAAAGGTAAATGCTTATGAGCAGCTGCATGGAAAATTATATCCGGATTTTCTTCTTTTAATATTTTATCAACTTTGACATAATCTCTGACATTTGAAATTATATATTGGAATTTATGTTTGTTTTTTTCGTTCTTTCTGTCATTTATAGACATTATAAGAGAGTGTATTGCACTTTCAGAATTATCTAAAGCCATAACTTTTTTTACAGGGAGTGTAATTAATTGTCTTACAAGCTCGCTTCCTATAGAACCGCCTCCACCTGTAACTAGTATTGTTTTATCTTGATAGTATGCAGATATTTCCTTTTCATCGAAACCAATCTCTTCACGTCCTAGCAAATCAGATGGTTCTATATTTCTAATATCTTTTATAGAGGCATTTCCTTTTATTATCTCAAAGAAACAAGGAAGTATTTTATATCTTATTCCAGTAGGATATATAATATCTAATATTTCAAGAAGTTCTTTTTGTTTTAAAGTAGGAATTGCAATGATGATTTCTTCTATTTCTATACTATGGTTTTTATAATATTCTATTGTGTTTTCTATATCTTTAATCTTTCCTTTTACATCAATAGAATGATTTTCAATATTTACTTGTTTCTTATTTTCATCATCATCTAAAAAACAAAGTATATTATATTCATTACTATCATCAGAAGTTAATATTTCGGATGCAAGAGTTTCCCCAGCATTTCCAGCCCCAAGTATAACTATATTTTTTTTATTCATTGCTTCAAACCTAAAATACATGTTAAATAAGAATTATAGTATATATTTTTTTTATTATTATACAAGGATTTTATTATATATTGTTAATTTTATAGAAAGGTTTTATTTTAAAATAAATTTTCAATAGTATATTAATATAATAGTTTTATAGTTTATTATATTTTATACATATAAGATAATTTTTTTAATTATTTGTATTTTATGGTAAAAACGTTAAAAAATATTTTCAATTTTATTTATAAGCTGTTCTATGTTTTTGAAATTTATTTAGAACCCCGCCCTTTAAGATTTGATAACTTATTTTTTTATTATAACTTCATTAAGATTTGAAAACTTAGATTATAATTTACAGCACCCGCCCAAGATTTTATTAGAGTGAGGATATTTTCAACGCACGGTTAATTTTATCTTATTATTTAATAAGATTAAAATTGTAAAATTATCATAATTATGAATTTGTTTAGCGTGCGGTAATTTATTTTTTATAAAAAAGTTTGACAAATTAAATGTTTTTTGTAGAATTATTTTATAATTAGGTCATTAAAAATTGGACATATTTATGCATAAAACAAATAATAGTTATAACAAAAATAATAGTAAAAATAACAAGAATAAAATTGATGTAAAAAAACTCTTTTCTGATATAGGTACGGTAGCCAATGTTCTAGGCAAGATATTAACAACTTCTAAGTCTGTTGTTGATGAGTTACAAAATCAAAACGGAATATTATATGTATTTGATACTAATGCCTTAATGAATGATCCTAATTTAATCAGCATACCAAAAAGAAACAGCAGTTATATTGTGCCTATTGTAGTTTTAGAAGAATTGGATAAATTAAAATTGGATAAAAATAGATCACAAAAAGCAAGTAATGCTATAAGAACCATTAATAAATCAAATGTTCGTATAGAAAAATATAGCGAACATGCTTTACCAAAAGATTTTGATATGAGAAATAATGATAATAAAATACTTGCAACCGCAATGAAATTTTCAAATAAAAATGTTGTAATAGTTACAGATGATAATAATTTAAAGAATAAAGCAAAATCTCAGAATATTAAATATATGTCTTCATCAGAATTTAAAAGAAGTAAAAACTAATAATTTTTTATTATTGTTTATATATAACTTGATAAAAAGATCTGACAACTAAAATTATCAGCTGCTTGTTATAGTTTTAAAAACTAGTTAGATGTAATTTTATTATTAATATTATCAATAAGATTGTTAAAAAATATTTAAGTATTTTTATCATCACTTTAAAAAATAGCACTATAAACTATAGGTAGTTTTATATGTATTTTTTTTATAAACATTGTGAGTGTATATTTTATTTATTAGCTATTTACTCACAATTTTTGCTTGTAATCATATAAAATAATTATTTTCTACATTATAATAGGAACAATATTTAAAAAATATTTTTATTGTGTGTAACAAATAATGTTAATCTTATTTATCATTGATCAAAGAAAAGTATTTTAATATGTCAAAGTTCAATATTAGGTAATTTGTTATTATTTTATAATACCACAATCCCCTATTTTATAGTTTTTTATAATTATGAAACGTTTATATTATTTTTTGTAGTCTAGAATTAATATTATAAAAAACTAATGAAAAATTAATTAAAATCTAAAAAAAATATAATGACATTTTGTATACATTTTTGATAAAGATTATATTTCAAATATTTGTTATACTATAAAATTAAGAAATACTTAAATACAATATCTTGAAATTTTATGTTTTTTTAGTTTTGGCATTAAACAAAATGGCTATTTTATCACATTATGCATTGATTTTTAAAAAAAAATGTCCTATAATTAACTAAGAACTATTTCAATTATTTTAAGAAGGTGGTAATATGGATAAAGGAAAATTTATAAAAGCAAGTCAGGTTCCTGAGCTTATCAAGGATAACTCTTTTGTAGGGTTATGCGGATTTGTAGGTATCGGATCTGCTGAAGAAATTTTAACTAGCGTTGAGAAATCCTTTTTAGAAAAAGGATCTCCTAATAATTTAAGTGTCATTTTTGCAGCTGGAATCGGAGATAGTAAAGGAAGAGGCGCAGGACACTTAGCTCATAAAGGACTTGTAAAAAGGGTTGTAGCAGGACACTGGGGATTGGCTCCAAAACTTGGCGAATTAGCCAACAACAATGAAATTGAAGCTTACAATCTTCCACAAGGTGTTATTTCTCAAATGTTTAGAGAAATGGCAGCCGGAAAACCAGGTATACTTTCACATGTAGGACTTGGAACTTTTGTTGATCCGGAACTTCAAGGCGGAAAACTTAATAGCGTAACAACTGAAGATATCGTTGAAAGATGTAAATTCAGTGGACAAGATTTATTATTCTATCATGCTCCAAAACTAGATTATGCTATATTAAGAGGTACTTCTGCAGATGAAGATGGTAATATCTCTTTTGAAGAAGAAGCTCTTACACTTGAAGCTTTATCTGTAGCAACTGCCGCTAAAAATAATGGGGGAAAAGTTTTTGTACAAGTAAAAAGAAAAGTAAAAAGAGGAAGCATACCTCCAAAAGAAGTAAAAATTCCTGGAATTTTAGTAGATTATGTAGTTATAGCTGAAACTCCTGAAAATCATATGCAGACTTTTGGAGAATATTTCAATGAAGGTTATGTAAAAAATAACTTCGTTGTAGAAGGAAGTCTTAAAGAAGTAAAACTTGATGAAAGAAAAATAATATCAAGAAGATGTGCAATGCTTCTAGATAAGAGTAAAAAAATACTTAACTATGGTATAGGAATGCCAGAAGTTATAGCAATGGTAGTAAATGAAGAAGGTCAAGAGCAATACTTCACACCTACTGTTGAGCCTGGTGCAATAGGCGGTACTCCTATGGGCGGACTTAGCTTCGGAGCTACATTCAATGCTACAGCTATAGTTGATCAGCCATATCAATTTGACTTCTATGATGGCGGCGGATTAGACATGGCATTTTTAGGATTAGCACAATGCGATCAATACGGAAATATCAATGTTTCTAAATTTGGACCAAAGATTGCAGGATGTGGCGGATTTATTAATATCACTCAAAATGCTAAGGAAGTAGTATTCTTGGGTACTTTCACAACTGGAGGATTAAAAATAGGCGTAGAAAATGGTGAGCTTAGAATTCTTCAGGAAGGAAAAGTTAAGAAATTTGTAAAAGATGTAGAGCAAGTTACATTCAGCGGTAATATTGCTAATAAAAATAATAAAAAAGTTACTTATGTAACTGAAAGAGCTGTTTTCACTCTTGTTAAAGAAGGATTAAAACTAGTTGAAATAGCTCCTGGAGTAGATCTCCAAAAAGATATATTGGATCAAATGGAATTCAAGCCTATTGTAGCTGATGACTTGAAGAAAATGGATTCAAAAATATTTATTGATGAAAAAATGGGATTAGTATTTTAAATTAAAAAAAATTAAAAGGAGACATTATATGGCATTTGGAACAATTGGTATTATATTATCGCTGATACTTTTGATGTATTTGGCGTATAGAGGGTTTTCAGTTTTAATCATAGCGCCTATTCTTGCTTGTTTTGCTGCAATAATGAGTGGTATTGATAGCGGAAGTATTCACATTTTGGCTACATATACAGAAACATTCATGAGTAGCTTAGCTGGATATGTAAGAAGTTATTTCCCTATTTTCTTACTTGGTGCTATATTTGGTAAAGTAATGGATGATACAGGTTCAGCAAAAAGTATTTCATATTTTATTTGTGAAAAATTCGGTAAAGAAAAAGCTATACTTGCTATAGTTCTTGCATGTGCTGTACTTACTTATGGTGGTGTATCTTTATTCGTTGTATCTTTCGCTATTTATCCTGTAGCAGCAGCTTTATTTAGAGAAGCAGGAATCCCTAAAAGATTCATCCCAGGCGCAATTGCTTGCGGAGCTTTCACTTTCACAATGACAGCTTTACCTGGAACTCCTCAAATCCAAAATGCTATTCCTATGCAGTATTTTGGAACTGACGCTTATGCAGCTCCAATACTTGGTATAATAGGTTCTATAATAATGGGAGCAAGCGGAATTTTATGGCTTCAAAGAAGAGCAAAAAAAGCTATGGCTAAAGGTGAAGGATATGGAGTACATCAAAATGAACCAACTGTAACTAATGAAGAAAAAAAAGTACCTCCATTCGGAATTGCTATACTTCCTATATTGTTGGTATTGGTTGTAGGACTTATCACTTCTAAATTTGTATTCCCTAGTTTAGACCTTTCTTATCTTGAAAGTTACGGAACTAGTGCTGGTAAAGTTGTAGGAAACTGGAGCTTAATCGTTGCATTAGTTATTTCTATAATAGTAGCAATACTTGTTAACTTAAAGAGAATGGATAATGTTACTAAAACTCTTACTGATGGTGTATCAGGATCATTCCTTGCTGTAATGAACACAGCTTCTGAGGTTGGTTACGGAAACGTTATTGCTTCTATGGCAGCATTTGCTGTTGTAAAAGGTGCTTTATTAGGTCTTTCTTCTAACCCTCTTGTATCAGAAGCAGTTTCTGTATCAGCACTTGCTGGTATAACAGGTTCTGCATCAGGCGGATTAAGTATAGCTCTTGAAGCTCTTGCTGATACATATTTAAGAGATGCTTTAGCTGCTAACATAGACCCTCAAGTTTTACACAGAATAGCTTCTATGGCTTGTGGTGGTTTGGATACTATGCCTCACAATGGTGCCGTTATCACAGTTCTTGCAGTTACTGGTATGACTCACAGAGAATCTTATGGTGATATTGCTATGTGTACTGCTATAATTCCTGTAATAACAGTTGCTATTTGTATCGTACTTGCTAGCTTTGGAGTTGTATGATATAAAAAATAAAAAATTGAAATATTTTTCGGCAAGATATCTGATAAAGACATTTTGCCGAAACTTTATAAAATCTCTATTTATTATTTATGAAAATATTTTTTAGGAGAATAATTATGAAATTTGAAGAATTAAAAGTTGGTATGAAAGCTGAAGTTGCTAAAACTATAACAGAAACAGATGTAATTTTATATGCTGGAATTACACTTGATACAAACCCAGCTCATTTGAATGAAGTTCATGCTCAGCAAACTATGTTTAAACATAGAATAGCTCATGGAATGCTTACTGCCGGACTTGTATCTGCAGTTTTAGGAACAAAACTTCCAGGTGAAGGAAGTATTTATATGGGACAAGAATTAAAATTCACAGCACCTGTATATTTCGGAGATACAATCACAGCTACTGCTGAAATTATAGAACTTATTCCTGAAAAGAACAGAGTAATTCTTTCTACTACTTGTACAAATCAAGAAGGCAAAGTTGTTTTAAGCGGAAAAGCAACTATTATGAAAAAATGACAATTGTTAAATTTATTATAAATTAAAAAAAATTTGATAAAGATATTATCAGGAGGACTAGAATGGAATTTAATTTGCCTAAAACACATGAACTTTTCAGACAAATGATCAGAGAATTTGCTGAAAAAGAGGTAAAACCTTTAGCAACAGAAATTGACGAGGAAGAAAGATTTCCTGTTGAAACTGTTAAGAAAATGGCTGAAATCGGACTTATGGGTATACCTATTCCTAAGGAATACGGCGGAGCTGGTGGAGACAATTTAATGTACGCTATGGCTGTTGAAGAATTATCAAGAGTTTGCGGTACTACTGGTGTTATTCTTTCTGCTCATACTTCTCTTGGAACTTGGCCTATATTACAATTCGGTACAGACGCTCAAAAACAAAAATATGTTCCTAAATTGGCTAGCGGTGAATGGCTTGGAGCATTCGGACTTACTGAACCTAATGCTGGTACAGATGCAGCTGGTCAGCAAACTGTAGCTGTATTAGATGAAGCTACTCAAGAATGGGTACTTAATGGTTCTAAAATATTCATAACAAATTCAGGATATGCTAATGTATATGTTATATTCGCTATGACAGATAAATCAAAAGGATTAAAAGGTATTTCTGCATTCATAGTTGAATCAACAACTCCTGGATTTAGTGTTGGTAAAAAAGAGAAAAAATTAGGTATTAGAGGTTCTGCTACTTGCGAATTAATATTTGAAAATGCAAGAATACCTAAAGACAACCTATTAGGAGAATTAGGAAAAGGATTTAAAATTGCTATGATGACTCTTGACGGAGGAAGAATAGGAATTGCTTCTCAAGCATTAGGTATTGCTCAAGGTGCACTTGATGAGACTGTTGCTTATGTAAAAGAAAGAAAACAGTTCGGAAGAACAATAGCTAATTTCCAAAACACTCAATTCCAATTAGCTAACCTTGAAGTAAAAGTAGAAGCTGCAAGACTTCTTGTTTACAAAGCTGCTTGGAGAGAAAGTAACCATCTTCCATATTCTGTAGATGCTGCTAGAGCTAAATTATTCGCTGCAGAAACTGCAATGGAAGTAACAACTAAAGCTGTTCAGCTTCATGGTGGTTATGGATACACTAGAGAATATCCTGTTGAAAGAATGATGAGAGACGCTAAGATTACTGAAATCTATGAAGGTACATCTGAAGTTCAAAGAATGGTAATAGCAGGAAACCTTTTAAAATAAGCCAATTAAGTAAATAAAATATTTATGGAGGAATAGAAATGAAAATAGTAGTTTGTATAAAACAGGTTCCAGATACAACAGAAATTAAACTAGACCCTGTAAAAGGTACATTAATAAGAGATGGTGTTCCTAGTATAATGAACCCAGATGATAAAGCAGGTTTAGAAGAAGCTTTAAAATTAAAAGATAAATATGGTGCTCATGTAACTGTAATAACTATGGGACCTCCTCAAGCTGAAGCTATATTAAGAGAAGCTTATGCTATGGGAGCAGACAGAGCTATTCTTATAACAGATAGAAAATTCGGCGGTGCTGATACATTAGCTACTTCTAATACATTAGCAGCTGCTTTAAGAACTTTAGAATATGATATTATTATTTCAGGTAGACAAGCTATAGACGGTGATACTGCTCAAGTTGGACCTCAAACAGCTGAACACTTACAAATACCTCAAATTTCTTATGCTAAAGAAATTCAGTATAATGAAGCTGATAAATCATTAACAGTAAAAAGAGTAATAGAAGATGGATATTACCTATTGAACGTTCAATTACCAGCATTAATAACTGTATTATCAGAAGCTAATAGCCCAAGATATATGAGAGTTAAAGGTATTGTTGAAGCTTATGATAAAGAAATTGAAATTTGGTCTTCTGAAACTATCAAAATTGACCCTTCTTTGATAGGTCTTACTGGTTCTCCTACAAAAGTTAAAAAATCATTTACTAAAGGAGCTAAACAAGCCGGTAAAGTATTTGAAGTTGATACAAAAGAAGCTGTTAATATCATAATTGAAAAATTAAAAGAAAAATTTGTTATTTAATAATTAACAAAGAACCTTAGAAAAGGAGATAGATAATGAATTTAAGTGATTACAAAGGAATATTAGTATTTGCAGAGCAAAGAGACGGTGTAATTCAAAACGTAGGTTTAGAATTAATTGGTGAAGCAAAAAAACTTGCTGCTAAATTAAACGTATCTGTAACAGCAGCTTTAGTAGGACATGAAATAGAAGGCTTAGCTCAAACTTTAGTTGAGTATGGTGCTGATAAAGTAGTAGTTGTTGACAATGAACTTTTAAAACAGTACGATACTGAAGCTTATGCTCAAGCATTAACTGCTATAATCAATGCTAAAAAACCTGAAATAGTATTATTAGGTGCAACTACTTTAGGAAGAGACTTAGCTCCTAGAGTATCTTCAAGAATATCTACAGGACTTACTGCTGACTGTACAAAATTAGATATAGATGATGAAACTAAAGTTTTCGGAATGACAAGACCTGCATTCGGCGGAAACTTGATGGCTACTATTGTTTGTCCAGACCACAGACCTCAAATGGCTACTGTAAGACCTGGCGTAATGCAAAAATTAGCTAAAGAAGAAGGTAAAAAAGGTGAAGTTGAAGTATTACCTTTAACTATAGACACTTCTAAAATGAAAGTTAAAATCTTAGATGTTGTAAAAGAAACTACTAAGAAAGTTGATATTACAGAAGCTAAGATATTGGTATCTGGTGGTAGAGGTGTAGGTTCTAAAGAAAACTTCAAGAATCTTGAGGCTGTAGCTTCTAAAATCGGTGCTATCGTTTCTGGTTCAAGAGCTGCTGTAGATGCTGGATACATAGAGCAGGCTAGACAAGTAGGTCAAACAGGTAAAACAGTAAGACCTAATATATATTTCGCTTGTGGTATTTCTGGTGCTATTCAGCACATGGCTGGTATGGAAGAATCTGAATACATTATTGCTATAAACAAAGATAAAGATGCTCCAATGTTTGGAATCGCTGATTTGGGTATAGTAGGTGATGTTAACAAAGTACTTCCTCTATTAGCTGAAGAATTAGCAAAAGCTATAGAAGCTAAAAAAGCTAATTAATTTAAGCTTAAGCTTTTAATATAAAAACAAAGCCGATGGATAAAATATTTTATCTGTCGGCTTTTTGTTATATAAAGTGGATTATATATTTTATCTTAATCAATTCATAAAAACTTCAATAAAACAATTTCTTTGAATATAAAAATTCTAATTCCAGAATATATTTTTTATTTTTAATTAAACATTATTTTATACGATAATATATAAAAAAAATTACTATAAAAAAATTAAGGAATAATGTATGAGAAAAGATGAGCATATATCAAAAGTACTTATATCTGAAGAAGATATAAATAAGAAAGTTAAAGAATTAGCAGAGCAAATCTCTAATGATCTTAAAGATAAAGAAAACATACCATGCATAATAGGACTTTTAAAAGGTTCTTTTATATTCATTGCTGATTTATCAAGACATATTGATGTACCAGTGGAAATTGATTTTATGATAGTATCTAGTTATGGAAACAATAAAATAGGTTCTGAAATTAAAATACTTAAAGATGTTGATATACCTCTCACAGGAAGAGATGTTATTATAGTAGAAGATATAATAGACACAGGATATACTCTAGAGAAAATATGTGAGGTATTAAAAACTAGAAATATTGCTTCTCTTAAAATATGCACACTTTTAAATAAACCTTCAAGAAGAAAAGTTGATATAAAGATAGATTATAACGGTTTTGATATTGAAGATGAATTTGTTGTAGGATACGGAATTGACTATGCTCAAAAATACAGAAATCTTCCATATATTGGAGTTGTTGAATAAAACTAAATTACCGCACGTTAAATAAAATCATAATTATAATGAAATTTATAATTATGATTTTTTGATGTAAAAATATAAAATTAAACGTGCGTTGGGTAGATTTCAAATTTAAAAAAACTTGGGTGGGGGCCAACAAATATAATCTAAGTTTTAAATTCTTAATAAAGTTTTAATTAAAAAGTAGGTTATCAAGTCTTAAAGGGTGGGGGTTCTCAATAAATTTCAAAACTAAATTATTGAGAGTATGTTTTATAAAAAGAATTTAGATAATTAATCTATATTAAAATATAATATACTTCAAATTTATTTCTATACTGTTAATAATTACCATAAAAAACAGTAACAATATAATGTGAATATAAACTGTAAATATTCTTTTGATTTTTTTAATAGTTTTTTAATTTATACTTAATTGTTGTTTTATTTTATTTATTTGTTAAAAAATGTTACAATATTATCGAATATTGATACATGCAATACCTGTGTTAAAAAAATAATCTATATAATTATTTTACGTATTTTGCTTGATTTTTTTAAAAATATTGATAAACTAATAAAATAGTGTTTTTGGAGAAAAATTTTAAAATTTCTATAAATCAATTTATAAAAAAGTCAAGGAGTTATTATGGCTGAAGAGAAAAAATTAGACTCCCTTCTTGAACGTATATATCAAGATGGTGTTGAAAAATCCAACAAAAAAGCTGATGAAATAATCTCAAATGCTAAAAGCGAAGCTGACAGAATTATAAAAGAGGCAGAAGCAAAATCAGAAGAAATTATAAAAGAGGCAGAAAGAAAGTCAGAAGAGCTAAAGAAAAATACAATAACAGATGTTCGTATGGCAGGCGAGCAGTCAATCAGTGCTTTAAAACAAAGAATAAAGGATTTAGTAACTGCTAAAGTATTAGAAGACGGACTTAAAGGTGCTTTTGCAGACACTTCATTCTTAAAAGATTTAATACTTGAAGTAGTAAAAAAATGGGATATCGCTTCAAGTAATTCAGATGTAACAGTATATTTCCCAGAATCAAAGAAAGCTGATATAGATGCATCTTTCGAGAAATCTATAAAAAGTGCTATAAATAATGCTACTATTAATTTTGATAAGAAATTATCTAACGGTTTCAAAATCGTTCCTGAAGGCGGAAATTATCAGTTGCAGTTTACAGATGAAGATTTCGTAGAATTTTTCAGTGATTATATTAAAGCAAAAACGGAAGAAGTAATATTTACTAAATAAGAGGAGTGAGTATGGGATCATATTATTATCTTATCTCAGGTCTTCCCGAAGTTAAACTTTCTGACGCTAAGGCTAAGTATGATATTAATGAAATTACTCAAAGCATATTATCTAGTTTAAGTGCTAAAGATTCTAAATTTTTTAAGTATTTAATTTATCAAAATGATAATAAAAATTTAGTAAGTGCTATAGCAAAACAAAAGGGATTATTTACTCCTTATATAGAACATATAGAACCATCAATATTCGGCAAAGAAGAAATGCAGAAATATTCAAGCATATCAAATTTACCATTATATATGAGCAAATTTTTGGAAGATAATAAGAATATTGAATGGGAAAATGCAAGACATATAGAAAATACTCTTTTAAATTTGTATTATGAAGAGATGATACAAAGCGGTAATTCATTTATAAAAAATTATGCTTTATTTATGAGAGATATGAAGAACGTTCTTGCTGCTTTAAATGGAAGAGCTTTAGGTTTCAGCAGTGATGAGATAGCAAAAGAACTTATAGGAGATTATTCTTTGATATCTGCATTAACAAAATCTACAGCTTCAGATTTTGGAGTAGGCAGAGAGATACCATACATTAATACTATTGTTGAAACATTCAATTCATCAGATAAAGCAGATCCATATAATATGGAAAATATAGAGTGTTCTTTAGTAAGAGAATTTTTAGACAAACTTACATCTATAAAATCTTTCACAACAGATAATGTTTTTGCTTATTATATAAATCTCACTTATGCTGTTAGTATAAATGGAAGAAACGAAGAGGAAGGTAAGAAACATTTAGAGACGCTAATAGGTTCATTAAAAGAAAAAGCGTCTGCTATGTAATGTATGTATAATTAATTAGGAGATAGAAATGACTAAAGGTAAAGTAACTGCTATTATATCAAACCTAATTTCAATAGAGGTAGACGGTCCTGTTTCACAAAACGAGATATGTTATGTATCTTGCGGTAATGCGAAACTTATGGCTGAGGTTATTAAAATATCAGGTACTAGTGCTAGTGCTCAGGTATTTGAATCTACTAGGGGCGTAAAATTAGGTGATGCCGTAGAGTTTACTGGTTCAATGTTAGAGATTGAATTAGGACCTGGACTTTTAGGTAAAAACTTTGACGGACTTCAAAATGACCTTGACAAATTACAAGGTGTATTCTTAGAAAGAGGTAAATATAATGATCTTTCTGAAGATAAAGAATCAACTTATGACTTTACTCCAATAGCTAAAGTAGGAGAGGAAGTACAAGCTGGAGATTGGATTGGTGCTGTTAAAGAAGGTTGGATTGACCATAAAATAATGGTTCCTTTCAAATTTGAAGGCAAAGGTGTTGTTGAAAGCGTTGCTTCAGCAGGCACTTATCATTTACAAGATACACTAGCTGTAATCAAATCAGCTAATGGTGAAAAAGTAAATGTAACAATGATACAAACTTGGCCTGTAAAACTTACTATTAAAGCATATAAAGAAAAGCCAAGACCTTTCAAACTATTAGAAACAGGTGTAAGAACTATAGATACATTCAACCCTATTACTGAAGGTGGTACAGGATTTATTCCAGGACCATTCGGAGCAGGTAAAACAGTATTACAGCACGCTTTAGCTACTAATGCAAATGCTGACTTGATCATAATGACAGCTTGCGGTGAGAGAGCTAATGAGGTAGTAGAAATATTTACAGAATTCCCAGAACTTATAGACCCTAGAACAGGAAGAAGTTTGATGGAAAGAACAACAATCATCTGTAACACTTCTAACATGCCGGTTGCTGCTCGTGAAGCTTCAGTTTATGTAGGTATGACTATAGCTGAATATTACAGATCAATGGGACTTAAAGTTCTTCTTCTTGCTGACTCTACTTCTCGTTGGGCACAGGCTTTAAGAGAGATGTCTAACAGACTTGAAGAGTTGCCAGGACCGGACGCATTCCCTATCGACTTGCCTGCTATTATTTCTAGTTTCTATGCTAGAGCAGGTTTCGTATACTTAAATAACGGAGAAACAGGTTCTATTACATTCATAGGTACAGTATCTCCTGCAGGCGGTAACTTGAAAGAGCCGGTAACAGAATCTACTCGTAAAGCTGCTAGATGTTTCTACGCTTTATCACAAAAACGTGCTGACAGTAAGAGATATCCTGCTGTTGACCCATTAGATTCTTATTCTAAATATATTGAATATCCAGAGTTCATAGAATTCTCAGATATTAATATAGAAAAAGGCTGGGCTGATAAAGTAACTAAAGCAAAAGATATTGCTAGAAGAGGACAGGAAGCTAATGACCAAATAAGCATTCTTGGTGACGACGCAGTACCTCTTGAATACCATCAGCGTTTATGGAAAGCAGAACTTATAGACTTCGTTATCTTACAGCAGGACGCTTTCGATAAAGTAGATAAGAACTGTCCTATAGAAAGACAAAAAGAATTATTAAATCAAGTTATGAAAGTTGTAGAAGCTGATTACAGATTTGATGATTACAGCGAAGTAGGTACTTATTTCAAAAGACTTATTAACGCATTCAAACAGATGAACTATTCTGTATATCAGTCTGATGATCACAAAAAATACACAGCTGAGATGGAATCAATATTTGCTGAAAGGAGTATAACACATGCCTAAAGCATTTCAAAAAGTATATACAAAATTAGTACAGATCACTAAAGCAACTGTATCATTAAGAGCAGAAAATGTTGGTAACGATGAGATGGCTCTAGTAGCTGGCAGACCTGCTCAGGTTGTAAAAATGATTGGAGATATTGTTACACTTCAGGTTTTCCAAGGTACTGAAGGTATACCTACTAACGCTGAAGTTGTATTCTTAGGCAGACCTCCTAGACTTAAAGTAAGCGAACTTCTTGCAGGAAGATTCTTCAATGCTTATGGTGAGCCTATTGACGGAGGTGCAGAAATTGAAGGTAAGGAAGTAGAAATCGGAGGACCTTCTGTAAACCCTGTTAGAAGAAAACAGCCTTCCGAACTTATCGCTACTGGTATTGCTGGAATCGACCTTAACAATACTCTTGTTACAGGACAGAAAATACCATTCTTCGCAGACCCAGACCAGCCTTATAACGCAGTACTTGCACAGGTTGCTTTGAGAGCTGAAGCTGATAAGATCATTCTTGGAGGTATGGGACTTTCTAACGATGACTACTTATCATTCAAAAATACATTTACTGAAGCTGGAGCATTAGATAAAATCATATGTTTCATCAATACTACTGATGACCCTCCAGTAGAAAGACTTTTGATACCTGATATGGCTTGTACAGCTGCTGAATATTTCGCAGTTGAGCATAAGCAGAAAGTTCTTGTTCTTCTTACAGACATGACACTTTATGCAGATGCTTTGGCTATCGTATCTAACAAGATGGACCAAATTCCTTCTAAAGACTCTATGCCAGGTTCTTTATATTCAGACCTTGCTAAAATATATGAGAAAGCAGCTCAGTTCCCAGACGGCGGATCTATTACTATTATTGCTGTTACTACTCTTAACGAAGGTGATATTACACATGCTGTACCAGACAACACTGGTTACATCACTGAAGGTCAGCTTTACTTAAGACGTGACTCTGATATAGGTAAAACAATCATTGACCCATTCAGAAGTCTTTCACGTTTGAAACAGTTGGTTATAGGTAAGAAAACTAGAGAAGATCACCCTGCTGTAATGAATACTTTAGTACGTCTTTATTCAGATGCTGCTAATGCTAAAATGAAAAAAGAAAACGGATTCGACTTGACTGAGTACGATGAAAGATGTTTGAAATATGCTGCTGAATATTCTGAAAGATTATTAGCAATAGACATTAACATAAAAATTGATGAGATGTTAGAAACTGGTTGGGAATTGATGGGTAAATACTTCAGTAAAGCAGAAGTAGGTGTAAAAGAATCACTTGTAGAAAAATATGGTAAATGGACTAACAACTAATTTTTAATAAAGTAGGTACAAAATATGGCATTAAAGTTTCAATACAATAAAACGGCTCTTCAAAACCTAAGACGTCAGCTTTCTATACGTGAGAAAGCATTGCCTACTTTAAAAAGTAAAGAGGCAGCTCTTCGTCTTGAGGTGAGAAAGATTACCGCTGAGATTGAATTACTTAAAGAAGAATACCAAAAGTTAGTTAAAGAAAATCAAAACTACAATGGTTTTTGGACTGAATTTCCTGAGATAGTAAAAATCAAGAAAATTAATTCCGAGCTTAAAAACATTGCCGGTGTTAAAGTGAATATACTTTCTAATATAGATTTTGCTATTGAAAATGTCAGCCTCTTTAATATGCCTTCTTGGATAAGACTTGCCATAAGTATGTTTGAACGCCTTATGACTATTCAGGTAAAAATTGAAATGACTGAGGCTAGATTAAATGCTTTGGCTTATGCTAGGAAAAAAACTACTCAGAAAGTTAACCTTTATGAGAAAGTACAGATTCCTGAGTATAAAACAGCTATAATCAAGATTAAAAGGTATATGGAAGACGAGGATAATTTAAGTAAGTCTTCTCAAAAGATAGTAAAAGAAAGAAACAGAGCTAAGGAGGCGTCTTTATGATTAGAAAAATGAAGAAACTCTCTCTCTTTGTCTTTCATGAGGATAGGGAAAAAACTTTAAGCGATTTGGCATCACTTGGACTTGTGCATATTGAAATTGCTAATGGTGTTTCATCTGAAAATATAGAGAATATTTCAAGTAAGAAAAATGATGCTTTAAGAGCTAAAAATATTATTAATAATGCTTTGGCTGATGCTAAAAAGGCTAAAAAAGATGTTTCTAATGTGAAAGCTGATAATTTATCAAAAAAAGCTAATGAAGTTATAGAAAATGTTATATCTACTTCTCAGGCTTCTGATAAATTAAAAGCTGAAAGAGATATGCTTAAAAAAGAATTATCTGTTATAGCTCCTTTTGGAGATTTTAGCTTTGATAAAGTTAATGGCTTAAAAGAAAAAACAGGCTATAATATTCTATTCTACAGTGCAAATGCTAAAGAGTATAATGACTATAATTTCTCTGAAGTTAAGGATATATTTACTTATTCTATAAAAGAGGAAGCCGGAAAAGTTTATTTTGTTGCTTTCAAAAAAGACGGCAGTGAAGAGACAATTCCTTTCGATATAGTTAATATGCCTTCTCTTTCTTATAGTGAAATAAATGAGAAAATAGCTAAGCTTGATAAAGAAATAGAAAATAATGATACTGAGATTATAAAAAATCAGGTATTTATAGAAGCTATTAATAAAGAAATAGATAATCTTAATATATCTAATCACTTTGAAGAAGCTAAAGAAAGCTTTGTAGCTAGTGAAGGCACTGAAGGAAAAATCCTTTATGTAGAGGCTTATGTTCCTAAAGATAAAGAAAGCGAAGTGAAGTCTTTATTCGACAGCAAAAAAATAGCTTATATAATGGAAGATCCTTCAAGAGATGATAGAGTTCCTGTTGAGCTTAAAAATAATAAGTATTCAGGTGCTTATGAGCTTATTACAAAATTATTCCAATTACCGAATTATTTCGAGATAGATTTAACTCCTATGATAGCAGTTTTCTATCCATTATTCTTCGCTTATTGTTTCGGTGATTCAGGTTATGGTATAGTATTAACTATAGTAGCTTTAATAGGCTTATTTACAGTATTAAAAGGACAATTAAGAGGAGTAGGCATACTTGCTTTAACATTAGGTATATGTACTACTATTATGGGTGTTATAAACGGAGGAAGTTTCTTTGGTGTAAGCATACCTTCAAATACACAAATACCTTTATTTGCCACTTTAAGTAAGTATTTAATAATTACAGACTTAAAAGAAAATTGGTTCTTAACTCCATTTAATACAGCATTACTTATAGGCGTACTTCATATATGTTTCGCTTTATTGGTAGGCGTTATAGACAGGATTAAAACTAGCCCTATAGGCGATATACTTGGTGCTATAGGTAAACTTCTATTCATACCGGGACTTGTTTTATGGTTCTTGGGCGATATGCAAAAAATGGAAGTTATCAAACAATTCAGCACTGTATATTATGCTTTAATAGCTGTTGGTTTGGTATTCTTAGTAATACTTTCTAATGTTGGTAAGAAGCCTGATGTATTAAACTCTATACTTGGGGTTTATTTTGCGGCAACTGGTATAATGGGTGATACACTTTCTTATATACGTTTGTTTGCTTTAGGTGCATCTGGTTCTATATTGGCATTGGTAATAAATCAGATAGGTATGAGTTTCAAAGCTATTCCTGGTGTTGGTGTAGTGATAATGGTTGTATTCCTTGTAGTAGGACATATAGCTATATTCTTACTAAACATACTTGGTGCTTTGGTACACCCTTTGAGATTAACATTTGTAGAGTTCTACAATAACGTTGGTTTTGAAGGCGGCGGAAAAGAGTATAAGCCTCTCAAAAAAGCGGCTTAATTAGTTTATATAAAAAATAATTAAAAAGAAAATAATCTAAAAAAGGAGATTTTATTATGGGTTTTACAATGAACACAGCACTTTTATTAGGATATTTAGGTGCAGGATTAATGGTAGGTATGTCTGGTATTGGTAGTGCAGTTGGTACTTCTATTTCTGCTATGACTACAGTTGGTGCTTTAAAGAAAAACAAAGATGCTTTCGGTAGCTGTCTTGTTTTGAGCGCTTTACCTGGTACACAAGGTCTTTATGGTTTCGCAGCTTTCTTCATTATGCAGCCTTATCTAACAGCTGACATAAGCATATTCCAAGGTGCTGCTATATTAGGTGCTGGTATCGCTGTTGGTTTAGCTTGTATGGTTTCAGCTATATTCCAAGGTAAAGTTTGTGCTAACGGTGTTGAGGCTATAGGTAATGGTTATGACGTATTCGGTAACACTATCATCGTTGCTGTATTCCCAGAACTTTACGCTATCGTTTCTTTCGCTACAGCATTCTTAATCAGCGGTGTTTTAGGTGCTTAATTAAGTAATTAATAAAAGTGAATAAATAAGAATCCGTAGGAGTTATAATGACTCTTACGGATTTTTTGTTTTTTGATAAAATTTAATAAATTATATAATTGATTTTTTTTGATGTAGTGATAATATAGTTTTTATTATTATAATATATATTAATTTAATATACTATTTGTAATAAAAAAATAATTAAACTAAACTAAATTAAAGGAGTAGGTATGAAGAAATATATTGCAGAACCATTTAGAATTAAAATGGTAGAGCCTATAAGAATGATTTCCAGAGAAGAAAGAGAAGAAAAAATAAAAGAAGCAAATTACAATGTATTTGCTTTGAAAGCTGAAGATGTTTATATTGATTTATTAACTGATTCAGGTACTGGAGCTATGAGCGATAAGCAATGGTCTGGAATTATGATGGGTGATGAATCATACTCTGGAAGCAGAAGTTATTTTCATCTTATGGATGTTGCTAAATCCATATTCGGATACAAATATTTTCAGCCTGTTCACCAAGGAAGAGCTGCAGAAAAGGTATTGCTTCCTAATATAATTAAAAAAGGTCAGTATTCTATTTCAAACATGCATTTTGATACAACAAGAGGACATGTTGAATTAGCAGGCGGTATAGTTGTAGACTGTGTTTGTAAAGAGGCATTGGATACAGAGAATTATTTTGATTTCAAAGGTAATATGGATGTAGAAAGACTTGAGAAATTGATAAAAGAGTATAAGCCTGAAAATGTTGGTATTATTATAATGACAATTACTAATAATACTGCAGGAGGTCAGCCTGTATCTATACAAAATATCAAAGAAACTTCTGAAATAGCTAAGAAATATAATATACCACTTATTATAGATGCTGCAAGATATGCTGAAAACTCTTATTTTGTTAAGAAAAGAGAAAAAGGCTATGAGAATAAATCTATAAGAGAAATAGTAAAAGAAACTTTCCAATATGCTGACGGATTTACTATGAGTGCCAAAAAAGATGCTATAGTTAATATGGGCGGATTAATAGGTATAAAAGAGAATGAAGCTTTATTTGAAAAAGTGAAAATATCTACTATTCCTAATGAAGGTTTTGTTTCTTACGGCGGATTATCAGGAAGAGATTTGGAAGGTCTTGCTATAGGTTTAGATGAGGGATTAGACTTTGATTATTTAAATTATAGAATAGGACAGATTGAGTATTTAGGAGATATATTAAGAGAAGCTAAAGTACCATTCCAATATCCTGTTGGAGGACATGCTTTATTTGTAGATGCTAAGAAAATGCTTCCTCATATTCCTTATTATGAGTTTCCAGGACAGGCTTTGGCTATAGAATTATATAGAGAAGCTGGAATAAGAGGCTGCGATATAGGTTCTTATATGATAGGAAATGATCCTAAAACAGGAAAACAAATAGAAGCTGAATTGGAATTAACAAGATTAGCAATACCTAGAAGAGTTTATACTCAGGCACATATGGATGTTGTAGCTGAGGCTTTGATATCAATAAGAGATAGGGCATCTTCTATAAAAGGATATAGAATAACTTGGGAGCCTCCTATATTAAGACATTTTACTTCCAAATTGGAGCCTTTATCTTAATAAAAATTAAGTGTGTCATATATGAAAAAAGAAAGAGGGAATTTCAGCGGCTCTATAGGTTTTATTATAGCTTGTATAGGTTCTGCAGTTGGAATAGGTAATGTTTGGATGTTTTCTTGGAGAGTAGGGCAGTTCGGCGGAGCAATATTTATTATATTATACTTTTTCTTTGTTATTGCTTTAGGTGTAATAGGTTTAATAGGCGAATTTACATTAGGCAGAATGAACAGAACAGGTCCTATAGGGTCTTTTGAAAATGCTTTAAAAACTAGAAATAAAAATTTTGGCGGTATCATAGGTATTATTCCTATGATTGGATCACTTGGTATTGCTATAGGATATTCTGTAGTTGTAGGCTGGATATTAAGATATACTGCTGGTGCTATAGATGGCAGTTTATTTTCATCTTCAGATATTGGTCTATATTTTGTATCTCTTGTAACTGATTTTGGAAGTATACCTTGGCATATTATGGGAATAGTTATTTGCGTTCTAATATTAATTGGGGGAGTAAGTAAAGGAATAGAACTTACTAATATGTTCTTAATACCTTTATTCTATATATTATTTATTATATTATTAGTGAGGGTATTAACTTTACCTAATATAAAAGAGGGAATAGATTATTTATTATTTCCCGATTGGCAAATTTTATCTAATCCTAAAGCTTGGGCTATGGCACTTGGTCAGGCTTTTTTTTCTTTATCTTTAGCTGGAAGTGGAATGGTAGTATATGGTTCATACTTAAAAGATGATATAAATATACCAAAGGCTGCAGTTCAAACAGCTATCTTTAGTTCTTTGGGGGCTTTATTATGTGCTTTTGTAGTTATACCTGCTGTATTTGCATTTGGAATAAATCCTAATGCAGGACCTCCTTTAGTATTTATATCAATACCTTTAGTATTTCAGAAAATGCCTTTTGGTTATTTTTTCTCTATACTATTTAATATATCTATATTATTTGCGGCTATTTCATCTTTAATAAATTTGATGGAATGTCCTATTGAGGCTTTAGAAAATAGATTGAAATTATCAAGAAAGGCTGCTGTTATTACTATTGGTATAATCATGATATCTGTTGGTATTTTTATAGAAAGAGCTGATAGAGTGGGAGCATGGATGGATTTTGTTTCTATTTATATTGTTCCTACAGGAGCTATGCTTTCAGGTATAATGACTTTTTGGATTTTCGGAATGAAAACTTTCAGGGAAAATGTAGAAAAGGGTATGAATAAACCTTTACCTAAGTGGTTTGATTTTATGTCTAAATATGTATTTGTTGGAGTATCTGTTTTGATTTTAATATTAAGTATCACATTAGGCGGATTCTAATGAATATATAATTTATTAATAATAAGGTTAGGTTATTATGCCTAACCTTATTATAAAATTATAACTTATAAAAAATCAAAATTGACAAATAATAATAGTCTGTTAAAATAAATTAAATCAAAAATAATAAAAAATAATTTAAATGGAACACTGTAAATATGGCTGAAAACTATAAAGTAATTGCAAGAAAATACCGTCCTCAAACTTTTGAAGAAGTTATAGGTCAGGAACATATCACTAAAACTATATCAAAAAGTATAGCTCAAAAGAAGATAGCACATGCATATCTTTTTTCAGGTGCTCATGGAGTTGGAAAAACTTCCCTTGCTAGAATTATAGCTAAAGCCCTAAATTGTGTTAATGGCCCTACTGATAAGCCTTGTGGAGTTTGTCCTTCTTGTACTCAAATAGAAAACGGTACTCCTCTTGATGTTATAGAAATTGACGGTGCAAGCAACAGAGGTATAGAGAATATAAGAACAATTATTGAAAATGTACGCATATCTCCGGTTGCCGGTAAATATAAAGTATATATCATAGACGAGGTGCATCAGATAACTAATGAGGCTTTTAATGCTTTGCTTAAAACATTAGAAGAGCCTCCTGCTCATGTGGTTTTTATACTTGCTACTACTGAAGCTGAAAGAGTACTTCCTACTATAAGAAGCCGCTGTCAGCAATATACTTTTAAATCTCTTGGTATAGAAGACTTAGAAAAAATATTAAAAGGCATACTTGATAAAGAAAATATTAAATATGATGAAGAAGCAATTTTCTTAATAGCTAAACAGGCCAGAGGTTCTGTACGTGACAGTGAAACTATACTTGAAAAGATGATAGCTTATACTACAGATAAAAAGTATATAACTAGTGCAGATGTTAATGCTGTTGTAGGCGGAAATAATTTCTCTTTTGTCAAAGAGTTTTTTGATATCATGATTTCAGGGGATAAAAAAACTTATTTTGAATTTGTGAAGAAATTATTTGAGGAGTCTGTAGATCCTAGAACATTCATAAACAGTATAATCGAGTATATACGTGTTGTGCTTATGATAAAAAGCGGTATTGATGATATAAAATTATTAGAGATAACAGAAAATGAGAGAGATGATTTAAAAGTTTTTGCTAATCATTATAGCGATGATGAGATAGAGAGAATACTTGATTATATATTATCGACTGAAGAGCGTATAAGAAGTGCTTCTAATACTAGAACTATATTTGAAATGCGTATGCTTTTGCTTCTTAATACTGACAATTTGATTCGTCCTGTAGATATAATATCTTCAAATATGCAGGCTGCTGTTTCTGTTAATGAAGATTATGGATTTGAAAGCTTAAGCAATAACAATAATACATCTAATAATAATACTCCGGCAGTGAATCAGCCTAAACCTCAATATGATGTTCCTTTAAGCCCTAATGATAAGAGAAGAATATTCTATAATAAAATACTTTCATTTATAGAGTCAGAAAGCCCTACTATATATTCTTTATTATCTCAAGGAAACCCTATAGAAAGTAAAGGTGCTGTTTTAATAGTGGCATTACCTGATCATATATATGATATGACTCAAACAGATAAACGCATAAATGATTTGGTAGCAAAAGCTATACCTCATTTCACTAAAAATAAAGATGTGGCTATACAATTTCAGAAGGCAGTTGAAGGAAACATGATAGATAAATTAAAAAGTAAATTGCAGGCTACAGAGGTAGATGAAAGTTCTTTATAATTTTTTATAGAATTATAGTTTTTGTATATAGCTAAACAATTATATGAACAATATACAATAAATACACATACTACAATTTAATATTTAAAAAATATGTATTGAATATAGTGTAATACCATATTATTATCAAAAATGCAGTCTTTCGCGAAGCGTATTCGAGTTTATATATGATATAAGGTTATTTTACCGACGTTATGCGTACAGTAGCAATGTAGCTTTCAGTATTGGTATAATGGAAACTCATGTGGATAAAGTCTACACTTGCACTTTCGCGAAGCGTGCCGACGAAGTCCACCAATGGTGTTGGCAGCAACTTTGGCGAAGTCGCGGGAAAAAGTTGAATAAAAAATTGACAAAGTTAAAAAGTTTCAGTATATACATAAACAATTATATTTTGTTAATTTTTAAAAATGTAATTATAAAATATTATTATATATTAATAATATATATATATTTAAAATGCAGCGTATATATTGTATAATAACAAGTAATCAGCCGCATACTTTACAGTACTTCCTTCGGTCGCGTATAGTTGGCTATACATAATGATTTGCAATACCGTGTGGAAAGTCTCCGCGAAGCGTAGCTAATGGGTATTAGGCTAATAGTTGACAAACTTAGATTTTTTCAGTATAGTATAAAACTTATAAAATTCAAAAGGCTATTAATAAATATGAAAAAGCAACAAAATGAAGAAGCTGTTAGGCTTGTAAAAGTTATATTAGAATCCGGTTTTGCAAGCAGGAGAAACTGCGAGAAGGCTATAATGTCAGGAAGGGTTAGGGTAAATAATCAGGTTATACTCGATCCTGCTTATAGAGTTAAAGAAGATGATTCTGTTTCTATTGACAGAGAATTAATAAAAAGACAGACTAAAAGGTATATGGCATTATACAAACCTATAGGGGTTGTAAGCACTACAAAATATTTACCCGGAAGGCGAATAATTACAGAATTTTTTAAAGGCATTAAAGAAAGGCTTTTTTATGCCGGAAGGCTTGACTCCGAATCAAGAGGTATAATGATAATAACAAATGACGGAGAGTTTGCTAATATCATTACTCACCCTTCTTATGAGATTTTAAAGGTTTATGATGTTACAGTTAATGGTAAAATAGATTCTGAAGCTCTTTTGAATGCAAGCAAAGGTATCACAATTAAAAATGTTTCATATTCTCCTTTTAAATTTAAAATCTTATCAAAGGGTAGAATACAAAGCAAAATACGCTTGACTATCAATGAAGGAAAAAACAGAGAGATAAGAAAAATATTTGATCATCTTGGTTACAAAGTTATAGATTTGGAGAGAATATCTGTAGGATGTGTCAGCAAATACGATGAAGTTTCAGGAACTTTAGAGGCTGGTCATATAAGAGATTTAACTAAAAAAGAGATAGATTTCTTCTTCAAGCAAAAAGATAAAAAATTGAAAGATATTGAAAGTATATTTGAAAATATTCCTGATGATATAGAAGATGAAAATTATGAAGATAGTATTTCAAACGATAAAGAAGAAAATAAAAAAGTACATGATAAATCCAAATGGGCTAAAGCTAAGCCTAAGAAAAAAAGATTAGTTACTAAAAAGTCATCTACATTTAAAGGAAAAATTCAGAAGAAAAATACTAAATCTGAATTTTCTGAAAATAGAAAAGATAAAAAGCTTATAGGTAAAAAAATAACAATAGAAAATCAATTAATAAAAAAAGTACTGGGAAAGTAGATTTTAAATCTAATAAACGCTAGGGCGGGTATGCTTTTTCTAAGTTAGCTATTAAAACAAATAAAATTTTTAATGCAGATATAGCTTTAAATATAAAAGGGCGGGGTATGTAATTAAGTTTTAAAATTTAATTACATTTGCCCACCCTTTATGCTTTTTAATTTATTCCGTCATTTTTTAATTATTTTTCCTTTTAGTTTTATCAGTTATTTTTGCTTCCCACCCAAGAGTTTTTTAAATTTATAATGCATTCACCGCACGCTAAGCTAAGCTATAAGTATATGCTTATTAATAATAACATGTTGATTATATAAAAAAGCCGATTCACCGTGCGTGAAGCAGATTAAAAATCTAATTAAATTTAGGGCGGGTATGCTTTTTCTAAATTGGCTTTTAATATAAATAAAATTTTTCAATACAGAGATAACTTTTAAATCTAAAGGGTGGGATTTAAAAGATTGACAATATCTTTAATTTTTTTAAATTATTTATCTCTTTAGGGATTCTTTTTAATTTGTTTGAATCAATAATTAGTTCTTCTAAATTTTCTAAATTTTTTATTTTACTATCTATCTTTTTTATTTTATTGGAGGATATATCAAGAAATTCAATATTATATAATTTAAATATGCCTTCAGGAAGAGAAGATATATTGCAGCTGCTTATGTCTAGTTCTTTTAAGTTTATGAGCTTTTCTATATCATTATCAATTTCATCAATATAATTATTAGATATATTCAAATACTCAAGCATTGTTAAATCAAATATTTCTTTAGGAATAACTTTTATATTATTAGCAGATATATCAAGCACTTTCAATTTTTTTAAATTTTTTATTTGTTTTGGAATTTTTTCTATATAGTTTAAAGATAAATAAAGTTTTTCTATGTTTGTAAGTTTACAAATCTCTAAAGACACTCTCTCAATATCCAAGTTACTCAAATTTAATTCTTTTGCTGAAGTTATTTGTTTTTTAGTCATACTTATAATATTATAGGCATCATTTTTTTTAGCCCATTTAATCAATTTATTAAAATCATTATCAGTCATTGTCATATCCTCATAGCAATATACTAATATACAATGATGACAAAAAATGACATTTATATATAATTTTATATAAATTTTTACATATTTTTATATATTATCAGAGTATAGGAAATCTGCAAAATAATCAGGATAATCTATTTCAAAATCTAATGTTTCTTTAGTAATTGGATGCATAAACTCTATTTTTTTGGCAACTAACATAAGACCCGAATATTTATTGAAACTTTTAGAATATATTTTATCACCAGCTACAGGAAAACCTTTATATGATGAGTGAACTCTTATTTGATGAGTTCTTCCTGTTTTAAGATTAATTTCTATAAGTGTATGGGCTTTGAACCTTTTTAAAACTTTTATATGAGTAAGTGCTTCTTTACCGTCATCTCTCACAGTCATTTTTTTTCTGTATATATGATGCCTTCCTATAGGCAGATTTATTTCCATATAATTATCTTTTAGTACGCCTATAACAATAGCATGATAAATCTTTTTTATAGTTCTGTTTTTAAATTGCTCTTGAATGCTAGACACTATATTAGCATTTTTTCCAATAATCATAAGTCCTGAAGTATCTTTGTCTAATCTATGTATAATTCCAGCTCTCTCTTTATTTCCAACAAAATCAAAATCTTTTATTTTGTATAGAAGTGCATTAACTAAGGTCCCGCTCATTTCAGAAGGTGAACAATGCACACTCATACCGGCAGGCTTATTTATTACTAGTAAATATTTATCTTCGTAAAGTATATCTAAATCAATGTTTTCAGGTAATGGATTTTCTGTATCTGTTTTTTCTTTTAATATATTATCTAAATTGATTATTATATTATCATTTAATTTGAGAGAATATGATAATTTTTTTTCAGCATCATTTACGATTATAGAAGTTAAATAATTTTTTACTTGGCTTCTAGTGATATTTAATTTTTCGCTTACAAATGTATCTAATCTTTTACCTATATCATCTTTTGTTATAATGAACGATTTTTTATTATTAGTACTTTCAGCATCAATTTCATCGTCTTCTATTTCTTCTGTATCAATACTATTATTATTTTCTAATTCTTCTATGCTCATAATTAATTATTTTCAGTATTGTTTTTATCAGATTCTATATTTTTCTTTTTATCAAAATCTTCTTTGAACACAAACACTCCTATAGCTATAATACATATTCCTATTGTGATAGAAGCATCAGCAATATTATAGTTATAAGGAAATCTTATAGTTTCATTGAATCCCATACTTATAAAATCAGTAACATATCCTCTCATAATTCTATCAACTAAATTTCCCATAGCCCCTCCAAGAACCATAGTAAAACCAATCATAGATAATCTTTGTTTTTTTACATTGATAGAAAGCATTATAAAGAAAATTACAATCATAGCTATGAATACTATAACTTTTAATAATTCCGGTATTATATGCTGAATTGTTTCAGGTACATTATTTAGAAAACCAAAAGATACACCGTAATTTCTTGTATATATGAATATTAATATATCTCCTATTACTCTTTTAATAATAGTTTCCTGCAAATATTTATCTATAAAATATTTAGATACTGTATCTGCTATAAAAATCAATAATGCTATTAAAAAATATATTTTCTTTTGTTTGATTTCTTCTATTACTTTATTTAATTTTATCATATTTTATTTCATCTCTTAAATTAATTTTTATTTATTATAATATGCTTTGTATTTGAAGTTTTATGAAAAATAATAATAATTTATATTCGTAAAAATTACAAGCTGTTTTGATATTATAATGATATGTAATTTTAGATATTTGTATTTACTTTTTTTATAATTTATGTTATAATTTTAAAAAATTATAAATTTATAGGAATTGATAATTATATGGACTTAAAAGATAAAGCCCAAAAAATAATAGATGCCAAAGTTCTTGTAATAGGCGATTTAATGCTTGACAGATTCACTTACGGAGATGTTGTAAGAATATCTCCTGAAGCTCCCGTACCTGTACTTCATGTAAATCATGAAGAAAATTATTTAGGTGGTGCTGGAAATGTTGCAAGAAATATATCAGCTTTACTCGGAAATAACAATAATGATAATATATTTATTATAGGTGTTATAGGACATGATAAAGCTGCAGATGTTATAATTGATAATATGAATTGTTCAAATATATCATCAAATGGACTTGTAGTAGATGATACAAGATCCACTATAACAAAAACTAGGATAGTGGCAGGTACTCAGCAGATAGTAAGAATAGATGAAGAAAGTACCAATCCTTTTTCTTCTAATATTGTGAAGAATATAGAAAAAGCATTTATTGATAATGTAGATAATTATAACGTTGTTATAATAAGCGATTATGCAAAAGGTATAATTACAAAACAGTTATCAAAAAAGATAATAGATACATGTAATAAAAAGAATAAGCCTGTATTAGTTGACCCTGCTATAAAGCATTTTTCATTTTATAAAAAAGCAACTCTTATGACTCCTAATTTGAAAGAGGCTGTGGAAGGAGCTGAAAGTAAATCTCCTTTTTATGAATTCGATGAAAAAGCCATAAAGATTTTAGGTGATAATATAATAAAAAAATTAAGCTTATCAAAGCTGATGATAACTTTAGGTGCTAATGGAATGGCTTTATTTGATAAAGAAATAAAACTCAAAGATAAAAATGTCCCTTATATAATACCTACAAAGGCAAAAAGTGTATTCGACGTTTCAGGTGCTGGTGATACAGTTATATCAGTGCTTGCTATGTGTTTATCAGTGGGTTTATCATTTAAAGATTCTTCTGAAATTGCTAATGCTGCTGCTGGTGTTGTTGTGGGTAAGAGGGGAACTTCTACTTTAACTTTGGAAGAATTAATTGATGCATTATAATTCTTATAAAATTAGTAAGTTATTTTTTATATGAAGATTGTAGAGATTATGAAGAAAAAATATTTATATTATTATTTATACTTTTATTTTTAATTTCATGTTTACCGAAGCCTTTAATAGTTCCTGCTAAGGTTGTTACGGAGCTTTCTCTTGGTAAAGATATAGGAATTTACAGCAATGAATTTGTTGATTTAGATAGTCCTAAGATATATAAAGTTGATAATGAATATTATTTCGGTGAATTTTATAGGGTGAAGAATGATACAGTTTATGCTTTGGATTTATATAATTCAAGAATGGTAATAGCTTCAGGAAGTAATGTAAGATATTTTCCATTAGAATATAAAAATCTTGAAACTTCTACAATATCCCTTATAGATTCAAATTCTAATATATATATAACCGGATACAATTTAAGATATGTAGGCGATGTTGTTGTCAGCAATGTGATGATGTCTTTGCCTTCTGAAAGTCCTTCTACTGAAGGGGATGATGCTCCTCAAATAGAAACATATACGGTTAAAGTAACAAATACTAATTATACAAAAGTAGGTTTAGTTTCTTTAAATAAAATATCTCCAGAGGGAAATACACTTTATAGTATAGATACAATTATAGATAATGAATATGAATCATTAGTGAAATTATTAACATTAACTAATCATAAATTTGCTATTTTAAAAAGAGATAAAGACAGAATACCTCTTCTTGATATATATGATATGGACAGCGGTAAAATGGAGAACAGATATTCTCTTAAAGAAGTTGAGTATATTGATACTGGTAAAATGTCATATAGAGAAATAGTTGATTGTGTTTATGTTCCTGAAAAAGAAGTGCTCGCTATACTTACAATGAACATAGTTGAGGGTAAGCATCAGGAGGATATTATATATACTTCAAAATTGGATAATTTTAAATTAAAAGAATCTTATAAAATACCATGCCGTGATAATTCTTTGGCAGTAGGTATGTCAAGTACGGGCAGGGTTACATATACCGGAATGGATAATGGAATGTATTTCTTTATAAGGACTAATCCGTTTTTATCGCAAAACCATGTTAAAGAGTATTTAGGTACAGACGGATTTAATAAACTTAGAGGAATACATATGTTTGATGATTCAGTGTACGGCTTTATGGTAGAAAATGGAGTCATTAAATTTCATAACTATTAAACAGTTTTTTGAAATGCTATTCTTTTACCGCCGTTCAATTTTAAAATGATAGTTCCGCATTGTTTAAAACCTTCTTTTTTAAGGAAGTTAAGCATAGGTATATTATCCTTATAAGTATCTATTCTAATATTGCTGCATATGCCTAAACAATAATTAAGACAAAATGATGCAACGCCTTTTCTTCCTCCAAGTACTGCTATTCTATGTATAGTGCCGTATTCTTTATCATTAAGCCAATTACCGTCATATATTTTATCATAATTTTCATCTTCTCCTACAGCAAAAGAAAAAGTACCAATTATCTCTCCATTATCATCTAAGCATACATAACTGCTGTCATTTTTTATATCCAATTCAACATCACTCTTTCCCGGATATCCATCAACCCATTGATTTGGATTATTATTTTCAGCCATGAACTTTCTTGCATAATCAAATATTTCTAAAATTTTATCAATGTCATTAACTGTAGTTTTTCTTATTTTCATTTATTAAATACTCCGATTATTTATTATTATTTTCTTTTAAATATTCAAAAATGGTTTCTATATCTTTTTTATTAAGATTGATTTTTGAAAATAGATCTGCTCTGTTTGCAAAAGTTTTTATAATGCTTCTTTTTCTTCTGTATTCATCAATATTTTTATGATTTCCAGAAAGAAGTATTTCAGGCACTTTCATATCATCTATTTCAGGCGGTCTTGTATACTGTTCATATTCTAAAAGTCCATTGCTGTTTTCTTCAAATGTATCGCTTATAACAGACTCTTCATTATTCATAACGCCTTTATATCTTGCAATAGCATCTAGCAATAAAAGAGCAGGTATCTCTCCTCCGCTTAATACATAATCGCCTATACTTAAAGCCTCATCTGCATATTTCTCTTCAACTCTGTAATCTATTCCTTCATAATGTCCTAGTATCATTGTTATATGTTCTTTATATGCAAGTTCTTTTATTTTCTGCTGAGTGAGAGTTTTTCCTGAAGGCGAGAAAATAATTGTATATCCTTTTTTATGACTGTCAAAATATTTTTTAAATATATTATAAGTCATAATCATTCCGGGACCTCCGCCATAAGGATAATCATCACATTTTTTATAATTGCCTTCTCCGTAGATTCTCATATCTTCAATATTTAAATCTATTTTTTTTTCATTGAGAGCCATTGATATAACACCGAAAGAAGTGGTGCTTTCATAAAATTTTGGAAAAAGTGTAAGAATATCTATTATCATTTTAGCATTATACTTTATACAAACTATATATCAAGTGCTTTAAATATAATAAAAATTTTGTAAGCAGTTATAATAACAGTAAAAATAAAAAAGAAAATTAGTATAAAAACATCATAATAGATTGTAAATATAAAGGGTGGGGTATGTAATTGATTTTTTAAAGTTAATAATTTTCTAAATGTCTGAACAGTCTGCTAATGATATTTTACAAGTGTTTGACTAATAAAAAGTAAATTAATTCATTATTATTGATATTATAATTTAATAATATGAAATAATATTATGATTAAATTTGAATGGGATAATAATAAAAATATTATCAATATAAAAAACATAAAATTTCATTTGAAGATGCAATATATGTTTTCTCAGATAAAAATGCCCTCATTATGAAAGATGAAGAACATTCTGATTATGAGGATAGATTTATTACAATGGGTAATATTAAAGGAAAGTTTATTGTTGTTGTAATTCATACAGATAGAACAAAAAATTCTAATGAAGAAGTTATAAGAATCATATCAGCAAGGTATGCAACTAAAAACGAAATTAATCAATATTATAATAGGGGGGATTATGAGTGATATAAAAAAAGAATATGATTTTTCAAAAGCTCATAGAATTACAGATTTCGAAAACGGAAAATTTCTTATTAATAGCGAAGATATAGAAACTCCTATTTATTTAGATAAAAAATATTATCTGAATTGGAAATTTTATCCAAACAATCAGAAACTTATATATCAGAAATAGCTAATGAAATACTTTCAAAATATCTAATTAATAAATAATCTAAGCCCCTTTTGCAAATTTTCTAAAAGCCTGAACAGTCTGCACCGAGCCGTACCAGAATAAAACTTTACCTAAAAAATAAACTAACACTCCGAATGTTTTTAAAAATAAATTCAGTTTAGACGCGGCATATTTTATAATAAGGCTGTAATCAGTAGGTATAAAATATTTTATTAACTCTGGAAATAGATTTCTATAATATAGGCGTATTATATTAGAATCAGTCAAATCAGGAATATAAAAAACAGTAAAACAAATAATTGTTATTAATATAGTCATAAATAAGGCCTTAATCCAATTCTGCCCATTATCACTGTATAAAGAACTTAAATATATTGATGCTATATCTCCAACAATTTTATATAATTCTTTTATTTTTTTAGTAAATGAATATTCTTTATTTTGTATAATGTCTTTTGACAATTTCATTAAATCATCTTTATGACATTCAATTTCTTTAGCCTTATACTTTAAGGCATCAATAGCATTATTTCTAGCATAAGCCTCATTTTTAAGAAATAAAGCACTTTCACGGTTAGCGAATTTATGAACTTTGAAATTAACCGGATTGATTAAACCTCCATTAATAACAGAGCCCTTAAAATCTGCTTCTTCTACTTCTATATTTTTTAAATTTATTCTACCATTAATAAAAGTGTTATTTATATTTATTTCATTTACTTTTTTTATATTATTTAAGTTTATAGAAGAAGTATTGTTATCAAAAACAACATTATCTAATATAATTTTTGAATTATAATTTTTTTCTTCAATATTATCATCAATATTAATTTTATTTATATCAATTATTTTTTCTATATTATTGTTTTTTAATATTAATTCTTTATTTAAGTATGAATCTATAATTTCAATACTATTTATATATTGATTATTAGCAAATGATATTCCATTTTCAAATGTAGAATTTGATATATATAATTTATCATTTATTTTAGAACTTCCAAAACATAATTTATCTTTAAAATAACATCCAGAAAAGTAAATTCCTTTATTTAATATCAGATGATCAAACCATAAATTATTTTCAAATTCAATATTATGAAATTGTATATTAGAATCAAATATATTAAAAAAATTATTGTAACTAAAATCTAACTCATTATTAATAATTAAATTATCTAATCTTAAATTGTAATGTACTTTATTTACATTAGCGTATTTTATACTAAAATCAAATAAAATGTTTTCTAAATAAAAATTAATAATGGTTTTATTTTTAATATTATTTTTATAATCTTCAATACCTATATTTAAAGTATAATATTTTTCTTCTTCATCTGTTATAATTATAATATTATTTGAATTTTTAGTTTTACATTTGCTAAGTGCTTGTTGAAGTAAATCATACTTTAGCCAATTAATAAGTTCATATTCTGAATTATATTCGGTAGGCTGTTCTGTTATACCATATCCTAATATTTCATTTATATCTAAAGTGGTCATAAAAAACTCTTAAAAAAATTATACTTCAATTATAAACCAAATAAGTAAATCAGCAACAATATGTAAGATGATAATAAGTGCTTGCAGTTCTTTTGCTTCTTTTATACCAATAAAAGAAGTGGGGGTGTGGGGGCAAAGCCACCGCAACTAAAATCACTCCTTCAAAAACAAGTTAATGCACTTTAAGCTATAAAATATTTTAAATTAGTTTGTATGCAAATGTTAAAACTTATAATTAATAAAGAAAACAAATAGATTGACTTTTACTTAAAAATAATTTAAAATGCTTGAATCTTATTAAGGGGATATAGCTCAGTTTGGGAGAGCATCACAATGGCATTGTGAGGGTCGTGGGTTCGAGCCCCATTATCTCCAATTTTTTTAATTATTTAGTTAGAGTTTATCAAAATCTTAAATTATTAAATCTGCTTTTTATTTGCAATATAAAATTATAATAGTAGTTAAAATAAAAAAGTACAAACATAATATTTATGCTTGTACTTTTATTTTATATTTTTTAAATTACCATCTTCCTTTTTTAGTGATGTTGCCTTCAAGATCTACAGCTATTTTTCTTCTGCTTTTGAACTCTATGTCATAATTTTTGCTATTTTTCTTTATACTAATAACTTTTTCATCAGGAAATTCTTTTTTGATAGCATTTCTAACTTTATCTTCTACATAAGCTATAGATATTTCTTCTCCGCCGCCGTCTACAGTTCTCCATTCTCCATTAGAATTAACATATATTTTAAGTCCGCCTTTGAATATTAAAGAATAAGAACCTCCCATTTCAGTTGCTCTGTATAAATAATAATCAGCAAAATATTTATCAGCAAATGCTATAGCTTTACTAGGTACTTCGCTTAATGCTATAGAAGCACCATAAGCATATATTGATAATACAGATAAAGTTAATATTGTACATATTATTTTTTTCATAGTAACCCTCCTTAAATTATTAGAATAATATTATATATTATAAGGAAAATACTACAAGTTGTTAAAATGTTACATTTCCTGCAATATAATATCTTCCATCTGTAGAACCTTGGAAACCTACATTGAATTCAGCAGGACCAGCTTTGAATTTACCAAATATAGCATATTCTAAATATAATTTAGCATTTTTATCTTTTATATGAACCATTTCTCTTAAAGCAATGTTTAACATATACCATTCAAAACCCTGCTCTAAACGTATATAATGAGCATCATTTTCTCTCCAAGTATATTCGGCAATAGCATTAAGCCAAATAGTTTCATTCATAAGAGGGAATCTAAATGTTGCAGAAGCCTGAACAAGTGAATCAAATAAATTTATATGATAAAATTGTGGGTCTCTTCTGTTTTCATGTTCATATAAGAATCTAAATTCAATATTAGGTATATTAAATCTAAATAAAAATGCTTTAGGTATACTATGTCTGAAATCTCCTTGAGAATAAGCTATCTCATAATGATTTCCTATAAATCCAACTCTTATACCAGGTCCATTTAATACTTGAGGTATATAATAATCAGGTGTATCAATATGAGCAGGGTTTAATGTAGTATCATAATAATGCGGCATAAGCATGAAAGTAGTAGTATTAATATCAAAAGTAGCTCTTCCTCTGGCTGATACTAGTATTCTATCGATAAACACAGCCTGTACTCCTCCATCATAAAGACCAGCATTTCCTTTTATATATGGATATTCTATATCTGGGTTATGTGTATCAAAATATCCGTATGCTGTTATAAATCCTGTAAATTGTATATAGTCATTATGAAATGTCTGACCAATAGTTGCAAAAGTATCTCTTAAATTAAAAGTATTTGTATGAGCTGCATAGGAAAAAGTAGTAGTTAAATGAAATTCTATAGGATACTTTTGAAAGAAGCCTAAATTTGTATCATTAGGATTTGGAAGTTTTCTTTTATAATCATCTCTAAAATAATCAGGTTCTATATATTGAGGAAGTTCGTTGTTTCCTTCTCTTCCAATAAACATATCAAATGCATTTGGAAGCGGAGGCATTATAGCATTGGTATATTTTTCTTGAGCATTTAATAAAGAAGTTATTAATAAGAATGTGATAAAGGTTATCACAATTTTGATATAGTTTTTCATAGATAATCCTAAAATAAAATTATCAGCTATGATAATTTAATTTGTACAAAAAGTAAAGATTATTTGTCAATAAAATTTCATAGCTGATAATAAATTAAATTTTAATCCATTTTGAAGAAAGTCATAATACTTTTTAAATTCTCTGACTGTTCTAATAATTCTCTAGCATAGTTTGTAGTTTCATCAACTAAAGCAGCATTTTGCTGAGTTATACCATCTATTTTAGATACCGCTATATTTACTTGATCCACACCTGTTTGCTGTTCTACTGCGGTTGTGCTTATTTCCTGCATTATCTTTGCTGTTCCATCTATTTTTGACTGTATATCATTGAATATAGATTGTGACTCTCTTGCAGTTTCGGCAGATTTATTAATCTTTTCATAAATATTTTCTATAAGCAATGTTATGTCTTTAGCGGATGACTGAGAGTTTTGTGCAAGGTTTCTAACCTCAGAAGCTACAACAGCAAAACCTCTTCCCTGATCTCCAGCTCTTGCGGCCTCTACGGAAGCATTAAGAGCAAGTATATTAGTTTGGAATGCAATATCTTCTATTGTTTTAGTAATACTTTTTATTTTTTCACTAGATTCATAAACTTCTTCTATGTTTTTAGTAGTTTCCGCTATAACGCTTGCTCCATTTTCTACAGCCTTTTTAGAAGCTATCATCATATCGTTTCCTTCTACAGAATGTTCTGCTGATGATTTAATTGTAGAAGCCATCTCTTCTATAGCAGAAGCAGTTTCTTCAAGACTGGAAGCCTGAGCATCTGTTCTAGCTGATAAGTCATCACTTCCTTGAGTAAGGTTAGCAGCGGCATTGTTAATTTTTTCTGAAGTAGCATTAACTTCATTAATAATTTTTACCATAGCATCTCTCATATTTTTGAATGAATATGCTATATCCCCAATTTCGTTTTTCTTGAATTTGAATTTTCTAAGTACAAATTCTCCTTTAGACATTTCTTCAGCTTCTTCTACAAGTATTTTCAAAGGACTAATAATCTTTTTAATGTATAAGAATCCGATAACAAAACTAAATATTATTCCTAATACTCCTATTAGAATTCCAATCTTTAATATATTTGTACTTTGTTGTTCAATAAAACTCAAAGGCATAGAAAAAGCAACTTTCCAAGGCTGATCTTTAAGGGAATTATATAAGCATACTTTAGTCATACCATCATTTTGGAATTCCAATTTTCCTTCAGTGTTATTAACTATTGTTTTAATTTCCACAGGAGCCAATTTACCAACTTCGCTTGGTACATTATGCATTACAAGTAAAGTATCTTTATTGAATACCCATAATCTTATCCAATGAGTAAGAACCTCTCCTGCAGTAATGGATATTTCATCTATAACTTTCTGCCAATCTAATATAATCATCATACCGCCAAGATATGTATTATCAGTTTTAGACTTAACCGGAGAGATTATAGCAGTGATCCACTTGCCATCTTTGTCTTTATATATAGCATCAGCTAGAGTAGGTTTTTTTACAGGATCATATCTTCTCCATAAATCCGGATACAGATCAGCTACTTTTTTACCTACATCAATATTATTATCTTCAGAATTATTTAATATAGTTCCATCAGCTTCTATCAAAGATAGGCTTTTAACATATGGGTTTTTTGCTCCTATAAGTTTTAATACTGTAAGCATATTACTTTCATCTGCAGGATTTCTATATTCCATATAATTTATTACGAAAGAAAAAGAAGCATAAGTATCTGATAAAATTAACTGATTTTCAATTAGAGAATCAAAAAAAGTGGAATATCCTTTTATTGTAGTTCCAAATCCATCGTATGAAGATTTATCTATGGCTTTTTTCGACATATATACTAATGTTGATATAGAAATAATTAAAAGCAATGCGATAAAAATATTAACTACCATAGGTATTTGTACATTTAAACTATTAAATCGCTTTTTCATAATACAGACCCCAATAAAGTTATGTATAAATCAAATTGAAAAATACTAGTAATCTAGAATATAAAAAAATTGAAAGAATATATAAATTATATTTGATATATTCTTACAAAGACAATTTTTATTATATTAATGAAATCCTAGTAACTCTTAACACCACTATATAGTATAATAGTTAAAGTACCATATGTCAAATGTTTTATTGTTCATACATTTTTTTTGTAAAACTTGTGTAAACATATAGTATTTTTTTAATAAAATATATATATGCTACATTAAAATAATGATAATTAATTTGACTTTTATCTTATTTATAGTACAATATATAAACATTGATAGTATATTAATTTTATAAACTATTATACTTTTAATGTTTATTCCCAAAATCTCATTTTAATTAAATAAAGGAGAAAAAAATCGTGAAACTCCCAAAAGTCAATGATTTAGGCTTTTTCGAGATTCGTCTCGAAAGTATAGGCGGAATGGGTGCTAATAGTGCTGGTAAAATGCTTGCAGAAGTAGGTGTTTTGACTCAAGGTTTCTATGGTGCTGCATTCTCAAGTTATGGTTCAGAAAAGAAAGGTTCTCCAGTTAAATCTTTCGTAAGATTTTCTGATACAGAAGTAAGAGTTAACTCTACAGTAGAAGAGCCTCATGTTGTGGCTGTATTCCATATGAATCTTCTTAAAAACCCTATGACATTAGCTGGTGTTAAAGAAGATGCTATAGTTATTTTTAACACTAATAAAACACCTGATGAAGCAAGAGACTTCGCTAAATTACATGGTGGTAAAGTAGTTTGTGTTGATGCTATTAAAATCGCTAATGATTTAAAACTTCCTTCACAAGCAGCTAACACTATCATTATGGGTGCTATGGTTAATCAGCTTGACTTTATAGATTCTGCTAAATTTGAAGAGCAAATTAGAAAGCAATTCTCAGGCAAAAAACCTGAATTAGTAGAACCTAACGTTGAAGCTTTCAGAAGAGGCGGAAGTGATTCTGTAGTAAAAGATTTCCCTGCAGATGGTAAATATCCATATATACCTTACAAAAAACCAGAACCTGTTTATGGTAAAAACAACCAATTAACAGGTGGTTATATCAATGCTGCTGGTAACTCTACTTTAAAAGATTTACAAGTTACTCGTACAGGTAATATACCAGTATTCAATCCTAAAAACTGTATAGACTGTGCTAACTGTGAAGTTGTTTGTCCAGACCTTTGTATCGTTTGGGAAAAAGGACCAGACAGAAAAGATCCAAACAAAATAGCTATGAACATGATGGGTATTGATTATCAATATTGTAAAGGCTGCTTAAAATGTGTTAGAGCTTGCCCTAAAGGACCTTATTCAGGTAAGTTTGAAAAAGATCAGCAGGCTTTAAGAATAGAAGTAGAAGCTGATTGCAATGTTGATGAACTTACATACAGTCGTTATAAAAAATAATAAGGAGCGAATAAATGGCTAACAAATATAATCTTGCTGAACAAGAAAACATACTTGAAAGTGGTAATGAATTAGCAGCCATTGCAGCCGCTCAAATCAATTATCACGTTATGGGTTATTACCCAATCACTCCATCTACTCAAATTGCTGAGTACTTAGATGAAATGAAAGCTAATGGAAGACACACTGTTTGCATGATCCCTGGTGATGGTGAACATGGTGCTGCTGGTATCTGTTATGGTGCTACTACTGCTGGCGGTAGAGTATTCAATGCTACTTCTGCTAACGGTCTTCTTTTTGCTATGGAACAATTACCTGTTCAAGCGGGAACAAGATTCCCTATGGTATTAAACGTTGTAAACAGAACTGTTTCTGGTCCATTAGATATTAAATGTGACCAATCTGATATTATGATGGCTCTTAACACTGGTTGGATCATCATTATGGCTCATACTACTCAGATGGTTTACGACTTCAATATTCTTGCATTAAAAATTGCTGAAAAAGCTAAACTTCCTATCATAGTTTCTTCTGATGGATTCTTTACTTCTCACCAGAAGAAAAAAATATATCTTTTCAAAAATGATAAAGATGTACAAGACTTCTTAGGTAAATATACTCCAGAAGTTACTTCAGTTGAACCAGGAAAAAATCCTGTTACAATTGGACCTTACATGAACGAAGATGAATTAACAGGAAGTAAATTACAGCTTTCTCAAGCTTTAGAAGATTCTCGTGCTATCATTACTGAAGTATTCGAAGAATTTGCTTCTCTTTCTGGAAGACAATATCATCCAATAGAAACTTATAATATGGAAGGAGCTGAAGTTGCTTTAATGCTTTGCGGTTCTTCTTATGAAACTGGAACTTTGGCTGTTGATGAAATGAGAAAAGCTAATCCTAACCTTAAAATAGGTGCTTTCGCTATCACTCAAATTCGTCCTTTCCCTGAAAAAGAATTACAAAAATTATTAGCTAATGTTAAAGTAGTTGTAGTAGGTGACAGACAAGATTCATACTCTGGTATGGGTGGTAATATGTCTACTGAAATCAGAGCTGCTTTGAAAAACGATGTAAACAATAAATCTTCTGTTGTAAGCAGAGTTTATGGTCTTGGCGGTACTGAGTTTACTCTTGAAAAAGCTAAAGAATTATTTGATTTAGGTTTAAAAGAATTAGCTAACCCTGGTTCTGTTGAAAAACATTCTTACTTAGAACAATATATGGGTCATGCTGGTGTTGAAATGAAACCTATACATGAACCTCTTACTTTAGAGAGTCAAAAATCAGGCATCACTGTTACTATGAATGAACAAACTCATAAACTTGATGTTAAAGTTCCACCTCTTAGAGAATTAACTGGTAAAGCTTATCGTTATGCTCAAGGACATGGTGCTTGTAACGGTTGTGGTATCTTCTCTGGTATCAATACTTTCATGAAAGGTATTGAAGGTGATGTTGTTCTTTTAGTACATACTGGTTGTTCTATGGTTGTTACTACAGGTTATCCTTACAGCTCTTACAGAACTACTTATGTTCACAACTTGTTCCAAAATGGTGCTGCTACTCTTTCTGGTGTTGTTGAAATGTATCATGAAAGAAAACGCAGAGGAGAAATTCAAGGACCTGAAGATCCTACTTTCATAATGATTACTGGTGACGGTGGTCATGACATAGGTATGGGACCTTCTATTGGTGCTGCTATTAGAAATCACAAAATGATTATATTAGAATATGATAATGAAGGATACATGAACACTGGTAACCAATTATCATTCTCTACTCCATTAGGACATAGAACTTCTACTTCTAACGTTGGTAAAGCTGAAGTTGGTAAACAATTCGGACACAAAGATGTTGCTCAAATCTTTGCTGGTTGTCATATACCTTACATTGCTACTGGTTGTGAAGCTTATCCTATGGATTTGATTAAGAAAGCTGCTAAAGCTCAATGGTATGCTAATAATCATGGTACTGCTTTTGTTAAACTTCTTATCACTTGTCCATTGAACTGGAAATCTCCTGATGATATGGGTAAAGATATTATCAAAGCTGCTGTTGATTGCTGCTTCTTCCCATTATATGAGGTTGAACATGGTATCACTACTATCACTCAAATGGTAGCTGATGATAAGAAATTACCTGTTACTGAATGGTTGAAAATGATGGGTAAAACTAAACACCTTCTTAAAAATCAAGAGATACTTGATAAATTCCAAAAAGAAGTTGACAGAAGATGGACTAGAATCAAAGCTATGCATGAAAGTCCTGTTCTATAATAAGTTAATAGCTTAAAGATAGAATATAAAATAAAGATGACGGTTGTTTATCCAATAGGGTAGGCAGCCGTTATTTTTTGTTTTTAAACTTTATTATGAATGCCACACATTATCCTACTTAATACAAAATAAAAATTCAAGTTTATTTTTTCTTAATTACTTAATCTGAAAATATAGCTCCTCCTAGATTTATTTAAATTTGCTGTATACTAATCCGCATGCAGAACAAAATTATAAATATTGATTAAAATAAAATTTTGATTATAAAAAATAGCCAATTAAATAAATTTTTAAATTTAAATAACACTTGGGTGGGTAATAAAACAATAAAGTTAATTTAAGTAAAAATGTGTAGATTAAGCAGAAAATATTAAAGGGCGGGGTATGTAAATAAATCACAAAATAATGTATTGAATTATTAAATAATTTTGTTAACATATAGGTATTATTTTTAAGGACTATTATATGAAAACTTATGAGAGATTTATAAAATATACATCTTTTAATACTACTTCAAACAGCAGAAATGAGAATCAAACTCCAAGTACAGAAGGACAAAGAGTATTCGCTGAATATTTAGTTAATGAATTAAAAACAATGGGTATTGATAATGCTTATGTCGATGATAAATCTTTTGTATATGCTTCGATACCTGCATCTAAAGGAAAAGAGGATAAGCCTAAATTAGGATTCATTGCACATTTAGATACCAATGAAGATGCACCGGGAGAAAATATAAAAACTAATATTATCAAAAATTATGACGGTAAAGATATTGTTTTAAACAAAGAAAAAAATATAGTTTTAAGCAGCATAAAGTTTGATAATTTAAATAAATATATAGGCAATGATTTAATAGTAACAGACGGAACTACTCTTTTAGGTGCTGATGATAAGGCCGGTATTGCAGAAATTATGACTATGGCTGAAATTTTAATGAATGATAAAACAATAGAGCATGGAGAAATAAAAATAGCTTTCACTCCAGATGAGGAAATAGGAGAGGGTATAGAATATTTTGATATTGAAAAGTTTAATGCAGATTTTTCTTATACTATAGATGGCGGAGAGATTGGAGAAATAGAGTACGAGAATTTTAATGCTGCTTCTTGTAAGATAACAGTTAATGGTGTCAATGTTCATCCGGGATATTCTAAAAATAAAATGAAGAATGCTATTTTATTTGCAATGGAATTTAACTCTATGCTTCCAGCAGAACAAAAGCCTCAGTATACAGAGAAGTATGAAGGTTTTTATCATTTATCATATATAGAAGGTACTGAAGAAAAAGCAGAACTTGAATATATTATAAGAGATCATGATTTAGAGAAATTCAATCATAAAAAAGAATTCATAAAAGATATTTGTGATTTCCTAAACAAAAAATATGGCGAAAATACATTTATCTGTGATATTAAAGACAGCTACTATAATATGAAAGAAAAAATACTTCCTCATATGCATTTAATTGATAATGCTAAAAAGGCTTTTAATGAATGCGGTATAAAGGATAAGATTAGACCTATTAGAGGCGGTACTGATGGAGCTAGATTATCTTTTAGAGGATTGCCTTGTCCGAATTTATCAGCTGGAGGAGAAAATTTTCACAGCAGATTTGAATACATTCCTGTTCAGTCTTTAGAAAAAATGACAGAGGTAATATTAAAAATAGTAAGCATATATTCTAATTAAATAAAAAATAATAAATGTAGAGCGGGTATGTATTAAGTTTTAAAATTTACTTACATTTGCCCGCCCTTTAGGCTTTTTAATTTGTTCTGTAATTTTTAAATTATTTTTCTTTTTAGTTTTAACCCGTTATTTTTAGCTGCCTGCCCAAGATTTATTTAAATTTTTAGAGTATACTGAAAATTTTTAACTTTGTCAATTTTTTTATTCAACTTTTTCCCGCCGCAAAAAGTTGCAAAAAGTGCAAGTATAAAATTAGTACTAAATAATACTAAAATTGTCTTACATGTAAAATAATTTATTACATTTAAGTTCAAATATAGCCTTTCGCGAAGCGTATCCGAGTTTATCGAGGATATAAGCTTCTTTGTGGCACCAAAAGAAGTGGGGGTTCGGGGGCTAGTTCCCGAAAATAATAAAAATATAAAAAATAAAATTGACAAAATATAATTTTTTAGGTATATACACCGCACGCAGAATTAAATTTAAAATATTTATTTATTCATAAATACAAATTTTATTATATTATAAGATTTCACTTACCGTGCGTTAAATAGATTTTAATTATAAACTATCAATTTTTTCAAAACTATATTATATTAGAATGCATTAAAAATATTAAAAGGAAGTATTTATATGGGACTTTATATTGTAATTAATGTTATAATATTGCTTGCTCTAATTGGATTACTCTATTTTATGCAAAAGAAGCATATAAATTTCACAATTAGAGTATTATCAGCCTTAATTCTAGGCTTGGCTTTAGGCTTCGTACTTAGAACAGTTTATGCCTCAAATATGGAAATAGTAAATCAAAGTATCGTTTGGTACAATGTAGTAGGTAACGGTTATGTGAGACTTCTACAAATGTTAGTTATGCCTTTAATTTTTGTTTCTATAACTATGGCACTTATTAACATAAAAGGCAATAGTAATAATCTAGGCAAAATGACTATGATAATTATTGCAGTACTAATGATAACGACAGCTATATCTGCTTTAGTTGGATTTTTAACAGCTAAAGGATTTGGCTTAGATGCTTCAAAACTTCAGTCATTGGTAGGCGATATATCAAAAGGTGCTTCAAATTATGAGGGTAGATTGGAAGAGTTTTCATCAAGACCAGTTCCTCAGCAATTATTAGATATTATACCTACAAATCCATTTGCAGCATTAGCCGGTATGGGAGGATCGCCTACACTTTCGGTTGTATTTTTTGCAGCTTTAGTTGGTTCTTCTGCTTTGGGACTTAGAAAGAAAAAGCCTGAAGTATTTGAATTCTTTCAAAAGATTATGCAGTCTTTACATGACGTTGTTATGAAGATAGTTGCGTTTGTTATGAGATTAACTCCATTCGGAGTATTAGCTCTTATGGCTAAATTCATGGCTACAAGCGATTTGAATGCATTCGCTCAATTAGGACAATTCCTTCTAGCTTCTTATATATCTATAATCATTATGCTTATAGTTCATAGTATAATACTTATGATATTTGGATATAATCCTATCAAATATTATACTAAAGCATTTACAGTTTTAACATTTGCTTTCTCATCAAGAACAAGTGCAGGTACTTTGCCTTTAACTGTTTCAGCTTTAAAAGATAAAATGGGTATATCTGAAGGAGTTTCAAATTTATCAGCTTCTCTTGCCGTAACTATAGGACAGAATGGATGTGCTGGTATTTATCCTGCTATGGTAGTTGCTATGATTGCACCTACTTTAGGAATTAATCCTCTTGAACCTGCTTTCTTAATAAAGGCTGTTATAATAATTGCTATTGGAAGTTTCGGAATTGCCGGAGTTGGAGGAGGAGCTACAAATGCCGCTTTGATTACGCTTTCAGCTTTAGGTTTTCCCGTGGGATTGGTTGCTATACTTTTAGGAATAGAGCCTCTTATTGATATGGGAAGAACTATGCTTAATGTTAATGATGGTATGGTTACTGCTGCTGTTACAGGAAAAATCTGCAAGGAAGTAGATATGGACAAATTCAATTCCAGTGATAATACAGGTTCTAATATGTAATTAATTAAAATATTATAATAAAAGTTTTAGGTATTCCAAACAAATTGGGATACCTATTTTATATTATATAAAATTTATATATCTCTAAACGCACGGTTAGCAAAATTTCAAAACATAATGAAATTTGAATTATATACTAAAAATTTTTAAGTTTGCCAAAATTTAGGTTTTTAGTTTTATTGTTTGTGGTTGCTTTTCCTCACCGCTCTGAGTACTTCGTAACCCCAAGTTGTTTTATTGGTATAAAAGAACCAAAACAACTTCATTTTTGACTTAAAATTATGGTATTACACCATATTTGATACATATTCTTAAAATATAAAGTTTTAGCAATTGCGTTTTTTGCTACTTTTTTGTACGACAAAAAAGTAGATAATATCTATATAAAGTGCATCGGTTGACAAAGTTAAAAATTATTAGTATATACTGAAACAAATATATTTTGTTAAAATAATTTTTTTAATTCAAAATATTTTCAGGGCTTTGCCCCGAACCCCAGTTATTTTGTTGGCACAAAGAACCAAAAAGACTGCATTTAGTCTTTAATTTAATAAATTATCTTACATGTAAGATAATTTTAGTGTTATTTAGTACTAATTTTATAATTGCACTTTTTGCAACTTTTTGCGGCGGGAAAAAGTTGAATAAAAAATGACAAACTGAAAATTTTTCAGTATATATTAGATAAAAATTCTATATATCTAAACGCACGGTTAGCAAAATTTCAAAACATAATGAAATTTTATTATAATATAAATTTATATTTTTAGCTTTACTAAACGTGCGGTATATTCGCTATAAATTTAAAAAAATCTTGGGTGGGCAGCTAAAATAACATGTTAAAACTAAAAAGAAAAATAATTTATAGATGACAGAATAAAGTAAAAAGCCTAAAGGGTGGGCGAGTGTAATTAAATTTTAAAACTTTATTTACATACCCCCCTTTTTTATTTTTATTGCTATAATCTGCAATTTTTAATTTATTTATACTTAAAGCTAATGAAGAAATTATAGCCCCCCCAAGTGCAGATTAGATTTTTAATTTAATACTCCGCACGCTTTATCTATTTTTATATATAGCAAAATTTGAATACTAAATTAATTTATATTTTTTATTTAGTTTACCGTGCGTAAATTAAAACTCTATATTGTTATTAACACAAAAATCTACAGCAGTTTTTATATTTTCTTTTGCAAGTGAAGTAATACATTTTACTATTAATTTTTTATCATCTTTTTTAGCAAAGCTGTATGCATCAGAAAAATATTTGTAAGCCTCTTCATTAAAAATATTATTTTTATTGTTCATTTTGTCTAAATGTATATAAATGTACGCTATACTATTATGAGCCAGAGCATGTTTACTATTTAGTTTTAAAGCTTCTCTAAAACAGAGTAAAGCATTATTATAGTATTTGTAAGCATTGTCCATATCTTTCATTGATAAATAAATATTGGCTAATTTTGTAGTAGTATAGCCCATACTGTCATAAATTGAAGCGTTATTTAAATTATCATTTATTTTTAAAGATAAACCCTTTTCATAATATAATAAAGCATCATTAAGTAAATCTATAGCCCTTTGAGTGTTGCCGTTTTTAAATTCATTGTTGGAATATTTTGTCTTTGAAAAACCTATGCCATTATAAGCATTAGCATATTTAGGATCAATTTCTAAAGCCCTTATATAATCTTCAAAAGCTTCATTATAAAGTTTTAATTCTACTTTGCTTAATCCTCTGTTATAATAAGCATCAATAGAAGATTTATCAGCTTCAATAACTTTGGTGTAGCAGTCAATAGCTTTTTGATGCTCTTTCAAAGAATCATAACATATACCTATATTAAAATAAGCGTCCATTATGGTATTATCAATCTCTATTACTTTATAAAAATCTTCTATAGCCTCATTGTATAATTCCATTTCAATTTCAGCTAAAGCTCTGTTATAATATGGATCAGGTGTGGTAGGATCTAGTTCAATAACTCTAGAATAATATTTCAAAGCCGTTTCATATTCTTCTAAAGCATCATAAGATAAAGCTAAATGATAATTAGCATATACACTTTCATTATCAAGCTCTATAACTTTTTTGAAATCTTTAATAGCTGATTTATAATCGGTATTTCTATAATGTATAAGCCCTCTTTCATTATAGGCATTAATATATTTAGAATCTAGTTCTATGGCTTTGTTTATATATTTCAAAGCTTCATCTAATTCATTTAGGTATGAGTTGGTAAGTCCTCTATAATAATAGAATTCAGCATCTTCACTGTATAATGAAATAGCTTTGTCAAAATCTTCTATAGCTTCTTTGTATAAATGCATTCTTCCTTTAAGCAAGGCTCTGTTATTGTATAAATATGCATCGTTTTGCTCTAGTTCTATAGCTTTATTATAATCTTCTAATGCTTCATCATACATCTGCATTTCATTTTTTATGAGTCCTCTATTGTTGTATGAGTAAGTATCTTCAGGATTTAATTCTATAGCTCTACTATAATCGGCTAAAGCATCTTCATATAATTCCAAAGACTCTTCAGCCAATGCTCTATTATAATAGGAATAGTATATATCATCATTTATTTCTATAATTTTAGTATAATAATTGATAGCCTCTTTATAATTTCCTAATTTGTATTCTAGAAGTCCCATATCATTATATATACTGATAATATTATCTTCATCGGCGTATTCTAATGCTTTTTTATAATCATCCATAGCCTCTTTGTATAATTCTAAGCTGTTTTTAGTAAGCCCTCTGAAATAATATGCATTAGAATAATTGCCGTCTAATTCAATAGCTTTATCAAAATCATTAATAGCATCTTCATATAGCCCTAAGAAAAATTCAGTTAAACCTTTAGAATAATATGAATCGCTGTCATCATCTCTTAATTGTATAACTTTATTAAAGTCGGATAATGCCTCTTCATACATATTTAGGTATCTTTTAGAGTGCCCTCTATAATAGTATGCATCATCAATTTCATCATCTAATAATAAAGATATATCAAAGTTTTTTATAGCTTCCTCATATCTTCCCAAATAAAAATATCCTAATCCTATATAGTATATAGCTTCAGCATCATCTTCATTAAACTCTAAAACTTTTTTGAAATCTTTGATTCCTTCTTCATATTGACCTAAGTATGATTTAGAATGCCCTCTATTGTAGTAGGCATTAGATTTATCAGGTGACAATTCTATGACTTTATCAAAATCTTTAATAGCTTCCTCATACTTTTTTAAATTAAAATATGATAGTCCTCTATTATAGTATACATCTACTAGAGTATCATGAGTGGTATTTATATCTTCATTATTTATATTTTTTCCTTCTTCATCATCTTCATTATCATAAGAATCGCTATATATAATAAATTCGCTGTCTGAATATGCAATAATATCTTTATTATAAATATTGATAATTTCATCTAAATATTCAATAGACTTTTCATAATCTTTACTGATAAAAGCATCATGCCCTAAATCAAATAATCTTTCTATGTTCTTTCTATCATCTATATTCATTAATGATCACTCCAATAAAATACATTATTCTTATAATTATATACAAAAATATAATAATTACTATATATAATAGTTAATATTATTCATAATATATAGTTAATATTATTCATTGATTTATTTTTATTTTTATATTAAATTTTGACAAATCAATATTTTTAAATATAATATAATATTGTTCCGGTATTGTACCGGTAGTTTTTTTATAATATTTATTATATTATATTAATAAAGTTTAATATCAATGAAGGAGGATATATGGCTAAAGGCAGAGTTACTATTGATAGAGAACAATGTAAAGGATGTTCTAATTGCATATCTGTTTGTCCAACTAAGATACTGTATTTAGATAAAGAAAATATGAATTCTTGGGGATATTATCCGGCAGCTGTTACTGATATGGAAAAATGTATAGGCTGTGCTAATTGTGCGATGATGTGTCCGGATATATGTATAACAGTAGAAAGGTTAGACAAAGAGGAGGGTAAATAATGGCTAGGACATTAATGAAAGGAAATGAGGCTATGGCTAGTGCGGCTATTGCTGCAGGATGTAAATGTTTTTTGGGTATCCTATTACTCCGCAGAATGAGATACCTGAATTTATGTCAAAAGCTATGTATGAATCAGGTGGATCATTTGTGCAGGCAGAAAGTGAGGTTGCTGCTATTAATATGGTTTATGGGGCAGGCGGAGCTGGAGTAAGAGCTATGACTTCTTCTTCTTCTCCGGGTATAGCTTTAAAACAGGAAGGTATATCATATCTTGCCGGTGCGGAAGTTCCTGCTGTTATACTTAATGTTATGAGAGGAGGTCCTGGACTTGGAAGTATACAGCCTTCTCAAAGTGATTATAATATGATGACTAAAGGCGGAGGAGATGGGGATTATAATTGTCCTGTTTTAGCACCTGCAAATTTACAGGAAGCTGCTGATATGATAATGGAGGCTTTTGATATAGCTGATCATTACAGAACACCTGTTTATGTTGCTGCTGATGGTTTTATAGGTCAGATGATGGAGCCTGTAGATATAGTATATAAGCCAAAGTATGAGATAAAAGAAAAAACTTGGGCTGCATGCGGAAAAAGAGGCAAAAGAGAAAAAAATAATATAATTAACTCTCTTTATTTAGAGCCTGAATTATTATATGAACATAATCTACATTTGCAGAAAAAATACGATGAAATAAAAGAAAAAGAAGCAAGAGCAGAAAAATATCATACAGATGATGCAGAGTTAATATTTGTTTCTTATGGTACTATGTCAAGAATAGTAAGAGGTGTTGTTGATAAATTTAGAGAAGAAGGCAAGAAGGTAGGTATGATTAGACCTCAAACTTTATGGCCTTTTCCTGTTAAAGCATTTGATAACCCTAATTGCAAAATGTATATAAGTGTTGAACTGAGCATGGGACAGATGGTTGATGATGTAAAACTCGCAGTAGAATGTAAAGTTCCTGTTAAATTCTATGGAAAGGCTGGCGGTTTGGTACCTACTTCTCATGAGATAATAGATAATGTGAGAGTTTTAGCAGGAGGTTTATTATGACAGTATTTGAAAAATCAAAAGGATTAACAGATGCAAGGACACATTATTGTCCCGGTTGTATGCATGGTACTTCTCAAAGAATAATAGCTGAATGTTTAGAAGAACTTAATGTACTTGACAGAACTGTAGGAATAGCTTCAGTAGGATGTTCTGTACTTGCTTATAAATATTTTAATTGTGATATGCAGCAGGCAGCACATGGAAGAGCTCCGGCTGTTGCTACAGGTATAAAAAGAGCCATTCATGACAGTGTTGTATTTACACTTCAAGGTGATGGAGATTTAGCTGCAATAGGTACTGCCGAGATAGTACATGCCGCTGCAAGAGGAGAGAATATTACAGTAATATTTTTGAATAATGCAATTTACGGAATGACAGGCGGACAGATGGCGCCTACAACTTTGGAAGGACAAAGAACAACTACTACACAGGCTGGAAGAGATTTCCACAGAGCAGGTAAACCTATAAGAGTATGCGAAATGCTTGCTACTTTGGAAGGTGCTACTTTTGTTGAGAGAGTCGCTTTAGACAGTCCTGCGAATATTAGAAAGGCTAAAGTTGCAGTTAAAAAGGCTTTTGAAAATCAGATTGCAGGAAAAGGCTTTTCTATAGTAGAAATGCTTACAAGCTGTACTACTAACTGGGGAATAGCACCTACTGAATCTCATAAATGGATAAGAGAATATATGATACCTCATTATCCTCTTGGTAATTTTAGAAATGATGCTTAAAAAAGGAGGGAATATATGAGTACAGAAAGAATTATTTTTGCAGGCTTCGGCGGACAGGGTGTTATGTCTATGGGACAGATGATAGCCTATGCCGGAATGATAGAAAATAAGCATGTTACTTGGTGTCCTTCTTATGGCCCTGAAATGAGAGGAGGTACTGCTAATTGTTCGGTAGTTGTAAGTGATGAACTTGTGGGTTCTCCTATGATTTCTCATGATGCTAGTGCAGCAGTTATCATGAATCTTCCTTCTCTTACCAAATTTGAAAAAGATGTTCTTCCTAATGGAATACTTTTAATAAATTCATCTTTGATAGATAAAAAGGCTTCAAGAGATGATATAAAAGTTGCTTATGTTGAAGCAAATAAAATAGCAGGCGATATAGGTAATCCTAAATCTGCTAATATGGTTATGCTTGGTGCTTTGCTTACACTTCATAATATAGTATCATTTGACAGCGTACAGCAGGCATTTTTAAAGGTATTCGGAGAGCGTAAGAAAGATTTTCTTCCGTCCAATGAAAAGGCTCTTAATGCCGGACGCGATGCTGTTAAGGATTTAGTATCTTAATAGAAGAAAATATTTAATAAATAAAAAGTTTGAGCCTCTGTACTCGTAAGAGTGCAGAGGTTTTTTAGCGAAAACTTTTTTATATATAAATAAAAAAGGCTCTTAATGCCGGACGCGATGCCGTTAAGGATTTAGTATCTTAATAGAAGAAAATATTTAATAAATAAAAAAGCTTGATATAAAAAATTACGAGTGCCTGCTATTTAAAAAATGTCAGGCTCTTTTAATGAATAGTTTTTTCTTATAAATAAAAGTCTTATATTTTCAAAAATAGTGCTAGTAATAAATATTTTCTTAATTTACTTTTATATATTTATTTGTTATAATTTGTTTATGAGAAATATTAACAGAATGAACGATTACTTTGTGCGTTACCTTCTAGGCTCTCTTGGAAATGAAGATATATTAGAAAATATAGTAAATTGTGTACTTAGAGATTCAAAATTTGATGAAGTACATGATTTAGAAATTATAAATCCTCATAATCTGCCTGAAAATATTAATCTCAAAGAATCTGTTCTTGATGTTAAAGCTAGAACAAAGGACAATAAAAAAATAATTATAGAGATACAATTATCTGGAAATATTGATTTTGTAAAAAGGATATTTTATTATATATCAAAAAATGTAGTAAGTGAAATTAATGAAAATGAACCCTATGATATTATTAGTCAGGTTATAAGTATTAATTTTGTGAACTTTAATATGGATTTTTATGATGAAGGTAAGCCTCATAGATGTTTTAAATTAATAGATACTGAGAATCATAGTGTGTCATTGGATATGATGCAGATGCATATAATAGAAGTACCAAGATTTATAAAAGTATTAAATAGTTCAGATATAGATGATATTAAGAAAAATAAAATATTATCTTGGATAGAGTTTTTTACAGTTAAAGATTTAGATGAAGTAAAAGATAAATTAAAGGAGGTTAATGATATTATGCCTAAAGTAATAGATAAATATGAGAGATTTATATCAAGTAAAGAAGAAATGGAAGTTTATAATGCTAGGGATGCTTTTTTATATGGTCAAACTATAATGTTAAAAAGAGAGAGAGATGAAGGTAAAAGAGAGGGTATAGAACAAGGTAAAAGAGAGGGTATAGAACAAGGTAAAAAAGAACAGCAAATATCCATAGCTAAAAAATTAAAAGAATCAGGAATAGATATAAAAATAATAAGTGAAAATACAGATTTGAGCATAGAAGAAATAAAAAAATTATGAGCATTTAGTAAATTCCTATAATGCGGACAGAATCATTTACTAGACACTATAAGTGAATAATTTTTTTATGTATAAATAAAGAAATAAAAAAATTACGAGTGCCTGCTATTTGAAAAATGGCAGGCTCTTTTTACGTGTAATTTTTTTATCAACTTTTTTGGCTTCGCCAAAGTTGCAAAAAAGACATATAAAATAATTATTTATTATAAATATATTAGTTGAAAAAATATATAATATTATTATATTATAAAAAGAGTTAATTTTATATAAAGAGGTGAGCAATATTATGAAGAAAATTTTATTAATAACTTCAATGTTAATAATAACTATAAGCACAAATCTTATGGCTAAAAGCGGTTTTGGAGTTGATTTAACTGTACCTTTAGGAGCAGGTATTGGTTTTTTTTATGAAGATGGAAAAGAAAATAAAACATTGAAGCCGGATGGAGGTTTTGAATTTGGAGTATATTTAAGACCTAATTATTATTTTGATTTAAGTGTTTTATCTTTAGGAATAGCTTTAGATTTTGGATATCAAAGAGATGTATTCGCTTATAAATCAGATATTAACAAAGAAAATTTAACATTTGATAGCTTGAGTATAGGTTTAATGCCTAAAATTGATATATTATTTTTGTCTATTGGTGTAGGTGCTGGAGTAAAATTTCCTCTTGGCGGAAGCAGTTACTCTAAAGAAAATAGCGGCGGAGAGCATACTGAAAAATATGATTTAAAACAGCTTCAAAATAATTTTAATAATTTATATATACCTTATCTTAAAGCAAGTTTAGATTTTCTTTTATTATATAACTTTACTTTGGGTATATATATGTCTTATGATTTCCCTGTTATGGAATATAAAAATGTTGCTCCGAAAGTAACATTCGGAGGATTTGATATAGGCGGACAAATAGGTATAAGATTCTAATAATTTTAATTAAAAATAAAAACCATGCAGAATTTCTGACATGGTTTTTATATTATTTATAAGTATTTTTTATCATCATTATTAATCTATAATAGCATAGGCTCTAACTGGAGAACCTTCACTTCCTTTGATTTTTAAAGGTGCGGCACTGAAAAAGAATTTTTTATGAGATACTTTTTCTAAATTTGTAAGATTTTCTACAATACATATATCATTAGAAAATAAAATATTATGTATCAAGTTATTATTTGAAATTGAATCAACTGAAGGAGTATCTATTCCTATAGTTTTTATTTTTAAATCTATAAGCTTATATGCAAAACTTTCACTCAAATATGGAAAATTTTTATAATGTTTTTCTGTATTAATATTCTTATGCCAATATGTATTAATAAGAAGTATATTGCATTCTTTTATTATGTCAAAATTGAAATTATCATCAAAATTTATTTTATTATCATTATCAGGCATTATATCAATACAATAAGCATTTCCAACAAAATAATTTAAATCTATACTTGCAGCAGAATCTTTGCCTTTTATGCAATGAAGAGGGGTATCAATATGAGTTGCAGTATGCACGCACATAGATATATTTGTGATATTAAAATATTCATAGTTTTCAGCTGAAACTTTCACATCAATATCATCAGGATAATGAGGCATATTGTTATATATTTCAGCTGAAAGATCTATTATCATATTTTTTTAATTCTGTTTATTATCATGTCTTTTTTTATTATTAGGTTTAGAAGAAGCTAAAGAAGCAAATATTACTCTTCCAGCCTCTTTAGGAAGAACATTATCTATTTCTATTTCAACATTCTTTCCTATTAAATGTTTTGCATTGTCAACTACTATCATTGTACCGTCTTCTAAATAACCTAAAGCCTGTTTATCTTTTCCTTCTCTTATCAAATCTATATTTATAGTTTCACCCGGTAAAACAACTACATGAAGAGAATTAGCTAAATCATTGATGTTTAATATATCTACTTCATGTATGGAAGCTACTTTCATTAAATTAAAATCATTTGTTATTACTTTAGCATCCATTTTTTTAGCAAGCTCAATAAGTTTCAAGTCAACTTCTTTTATATTAGGAAAATCTATATCAGTTATTGAAAGAAGTATGTTTTTAGAAGATTTCATTTTATTTAATATTTCTAAAGCTCTTCTTCCTCTTATTCTTTTTTGCGGATCTCTTGCATCGCTTAAAAACTGCACTTCCTTTATGACAAATTCTGGAAGTATAAGAAGTCCGTCAAAAAATTTCTTTTCTGCAATATCATATATTCTTCCGTCTACTATTACAGATGTGTCTAATATTTTAGCGGTTTTAGTTTTATCCTGCTTTGTAAGTTTAAACATATTTGATATGCTTGGTATGAAAGCTATAATAATACCAAAAATCAAATATCCTTCTACGAATAGAATGATTAATTTTTCATTTAATGATAAAGTTATTCCTACTGTATTAATTGTACTTATAGTTAAAAGTACAGTTATTAATGTCAAAAAGAATGCTATAAAAAAACCTAGTATGATTTTAGAAGTTTTCTTTCTAATAAACAAAAACTCAAATAAAAATACCAATACCGCACTAATTATGAATACTGTTAATGTTTGATAATTAAAATGTTTCAGTATAAAATAATCCACAGCTAGTACTATACAAGATAGTACAAAATACACAACTCTCCACATAATTTCCCCTTAGTTTCATATTATATGCATATTATTTTTTTAAGGAATAAACTAATATAAACTGGATAAGGTATTATTCTTTATCAGCCTCTTTTTTCTTTTTTTTGTCCGTTTTTAGAAGTATCTTTTTCTTCTTTTTCTTTAACTACTTTTTCTTTTTCTAACGGCTTAGTCTTGAATTTCTTAGCTGACTTCTCCAAAGCATTTGATACTATATCTTCAATTTCATCTCTATCTTTTTTTAATGCTATACTAATTTCATTAACTATAAACATATAAGCTTTTTCATATAAACGCTTTTCGCTTGCAGAAAGTTCTTTTAATTTGTTTCTTGTGAATAAACTTCTTGCAACTTCTATCGTATCTTTAATATCTCCGCTTCTTAGCTTTTCTTCGTTTTCTTGGTATCTTATTTTCCAATTGTTTTCTATATCATGAGGTTTTGTCTGTAATATATTTAAAAGATTATCAGCTTCTGCTTTAGATATAATCTTTCTTATACGATATTCTTTAACTCTATTTATAGGCACTTTTAATGTAATATTTTCACTTTCACATTCTAGAACATAACATTCTACTAGATTAGAATTAACTTTATTATCTGATATTCCCACAACTTTGCATATACCGTACATAGGATATACAACATAAGTATTCAATTTGTACATATTAGCCTTTCTTGTTAATAGTTAATGGTTTATTCTAATAAAATATAATAATATACCTCAGTCTATTATATGTTAAAATTATAAAAAATCAAGTATTTTATTACAGTATTAATGTTGTATTTGTATAATTAAATAAAATTTTATTTGCAATCTTAATGAATAAATTGGGAAAATTTGCTGCTATATAGCTTGCTATATTTAAATATATAGTATACTATATATATTGACAATAATAAAAAGGAGGTACAAACGTATGACGGATAAAAAAATAGAATTATTTGAAAATTACCCAGTACATAAAGCACTAATTACGCTAGCACTTCCAACAATATTAGGAATGTTAGTAAATGTTTTTTATAATATGGTAGATACTTTTTTCGTAGGACAGACAGGCGATCCTAATCAGGTTGCTGCCGTGTCATTATGTATGCCTATATATTTGCTTCTTATGGCTTTTGGTAATATATTCGGTATAGGGGGCGGATCATATATATCAAGAAAATTAGGTGCCAGAGATTATGAATCTGTAAAAAAGATATCAGCATTTGCTTTTTATGCAAGCATTATAGTAGGTTTTATTTCTATGGCTGTATATCTAATATTTATGAAGGATATATTAAAAATTTCTGGAGCAAGTCAGAACACTTATCAATTTTCTAAAGATTATTTAGTAATAGTGGCATTTGGAGCACCTTTTGTAGTTAATCAAATGGCTATGGGGCAAATTGTACGTGCTGAAGGTTCTTCAAAAGAGGCTATGATAGGTATGATGCTTGGTACTATTGTTAATATAGTGTTAGATCCTATTATGATTCTTTATATGAATATGGGGGTTGCTGGTGCTGCTCTTGCTACAATAATAGGTAATGCTTGTTCTACTATTTACTACATATACCATATTTTAAGAAAAAAATCTTTCCTATCTATACATTTTAAAGAATTTACTTTGCATAAAGATATACTTATCAATGTATTTTCTATAGGAATACCTGTTTCAATCAACAATATACTTATGAGTGCTTCAAACATATTAATAAATAATTTAGCAGCAGGATACAGTGATAATGTAGTAGCCGGACTTGGAGTTGCTCAAAGAATATTTACTCTTGTTGTACTAGTATTTATAGGACTTTCCCAAGGGCTTCAGCCTTTTGTGGGGTACAACTTCGCTTCTAAAAATTATAAGAGAATGAATGCTGCTATTAAAATATCTTGTGCTGTAAGCGTTGTAATAGGATTTTTACTTTTAGGCTTATCTTTAATATTTGGAAGATTAGCAGTAGCTGTATTTATAAACAATGAAGAAGTAATTGATTATGGAGTAAAATTCTTAGTTGCTAGTTATTCTATAGCTCCTATAATAGGATTTCAATTTGTATTTATGTCTACATTCCAAGCATTAGGAAAGTCAATTCCTTCATTGGTGCTTTCTATAAGCAGACAAGGTATAGCATTTGTTCCTACAATACTTATAGGTACAAAATTATTCGGCATAAAAGGTATTATATGGGCTCAGCCTATAGCTGACATAGTTACTGTTATAATGGCTAGTATTATGTACATATATATTTACAGAAAAATGAAAAGAAAGGCATTGGAAGAAGAAAATAATAGTGAAAATAATTCTGAACCAGCTTATGCAAATGTATGACATTTCGTAAACTTTTCATAGACCTTAGCCTGCACTTTTATTCTTAGAAGTGCAGGCGTTTTTTATTATATAAAATTTATTTTAATACTATACTTGTACTAGATATCAATTTTATAAATGAAATCATATTTACTAATTTATTTCACATATAAAATTAGTATTGTTTAACACTAATTTTATACTTGCACTTTCACCGTGAGGCGTACTTCGTATGGTTCTTTGACGAAGTCCGCCTGTGGCGTGCGGCGGGAAAAAGTTGAATAAAAAAATGACAAACTTAAAAATTTTCAGTATATATAACATAAATAAATATTTTTGTTATATAGTTTTTACCAAAATATATTTAATTCTTAATCGTTATTATTAAACTTAGTTTTTAATAATTCTATATTTTGTGGTATATCAAATCCTAAATTTCCTATTTTTATAATTTTATTAAATATGTTTTTTATCTTATTTTAAATCCCGCCCTTTAAAATTTACGGCTTCAATTTCAATTAAGAATTTTATTTATATTAAAAATTAATCAGAAAAATTAAATCCCACCCAAGCATTAATTAGATTTAAGATTATCCTCAACGCACGCAGAATAAAGCTAAATATATTGATTTATTTGCAATTCAAATTTTTATTATATTGTTAATCTAGTTTAACGTGCGGGAAAATACATTTTTAATCTAATAAAAGCTTGGGTTGGGTACTAGTCGTACGGACTTACCGAACAGCAATATCATTCATTATACAAAGCTCAATATACGTTCGGTATAATATGCCTTAATTTACAGTTTTTAAGCTCAATGACAATTCAAACAAAATATTAATTAAATTTAGAACTCTCATCTACGCACGGTAAATGCATTCTTATAATAAATTTAATTTGAATTAATAATTAAGTTCATATTAATAAAATCATTCTTCGTGCGGTAAATAAGTCTTAAATTTAAATACAACTAGGGTGGGTGCTAAAATTTCTAATTAAGCAGTAAAGATAATAAAAGTAACATTATTAATTTAAATAACAAAAGATAAAGGGCGGGTATGTAATTAAAGTTTTAAAACTTAATTACATTTGCCCACCCTCTATATTTAAAGTTTCTATCTGTAATATAAACTTTAATTTTTTTTATTATCAAATTAGATTTTTTAGATGCCCACCCAAGATTTTTTTAAAATTTTAATTATATACACCCAAAATTATTCATCATCAGAGTCTTCATCTTCTTCATCGTTTAAATCTATGAATATAGTATATAAAGCACATATATTGTCATTTTCATCATAAGCAAAATAGGAAGGATAATAACCATCACCATAACCGCTTGTAAATAATACTATATTAGAATCGCTTTCAGGTACATTCCAATTAAGCCAATCACCATATTCAGATTGATATTTAGGGTTCTTTTTGGCATTATCTTCTAATAGGTCGGAAAATAAATCATCGTATCTGTTATCAAAATCTCCTCCGCTTTCCTCTTCAAGTTTGTTTTCATATTCAAAATATTTTTTAGCTGCATCATAATCGCAAAAACAACCCATACCAGCATCCACAGGATATCCGAAAAACTCTCCTTCTTCTACTTCAGATAAATCTTCTTCTCCTGTAACGGCAAGTTCATATCTTTTAGGTTCTTTATCAGAGAAAGAAATTTTAGCTATGGAAATTCTCTCTTCATCTTTTATTATAAGAAGCGAAACTTTATATTTATTAGGCTTTACAGTTTGAATGAATGGAGATACTTGATCATCATACATATATGCTAAAGGATCGCAGGCAATTATTTTTCCTGATGATAAATTAACTTCTCCTATATCTAATATATCAAGTTCTGTATCATTAAATTTTTTATCTCTAAAAGGCTTATCCAAATCAAAACTAGGTACAAGCAGATGTTTTACTTTATCAAATTGTTGTTTGAAATCTTTGTCCATATACTACTCCAAATAGTTATTGTTATGATAATAATATACTATAAAAAATAAATAAAGACAAATAAAAAGGCACTGCTTTATATAAACAATGCCTTTTAAAATTTAATGATATTTAGTAATAAGCTTAAACAGCCTCTACATTTCTAGTAGCAACTATATTAACCCCAGCAGCATTTTGAACAACAATATCCCCTATATGAATAGGTGCTTTAACTTCTACAGTTTTTAAAGCCTCAAGACATTCATTGATTTTTGATTTGTCTATAGGCTCTTTAGTTTTTACTGGAAGCATTTTTAATTTTCCGTTTTTTACTTTTACTATAGAAGTAACCATTCTTACAGGACGAACAACTTCATCTTTGGCATAAGTGTCGCCCCTTTTGCAAGTGTTTCCGCTTACACTTAAAACATTACTGCCCTCTAACTCTACAGACAAAGCACAGCCCATAGGACAGCATATACAAGTTAATTCTTTTTTTTCCATTTTAATTACTTCCTTATATATTTATTATTGTTTGTTATTTTTTAGTTATTGAGCTCATTAAATAAACTCAAATCTGCCATCATATTTTTAAGCATTATCTCAATTCTTGGCATATGTTCCGCTATAGTAAAGCCAACAATTTCCTTTTCTTTGGCAATATCATTTATTATTCTCACTGCTTCATTTATCTTCATTCCGTTCGGAGAAACACCGACAGCAGCTATTATCTCATTAGGATCAAGCACATCTAAATCAAAATGTATCAAAACCTTAGAAGCATTAGATTTTTTTAGCCATTCTATTACAGATTCACTTGATGAAGAAATAGCTTCAGGAGCAAAATGAGTTATGCCGTATTCCTCTTGACGTTTTTTTATCTCATCTCTTTCCCAATCTCTAAGCCCTACAAATAATATTCTATCAGCTGAAATTTTGCTTGGAAGTATATAGCTTATATTTTTATCAACATTACCCATACAAGCACTAACAGCCATAGCATGATATCCTGCATAAGTATTATCTTCAGGCAAAGTAATATCAGGATGAGCATCTATCCAAATTAAAGCAGCATCATTATCATATTTTTTATTTAAATATGTGAAAGGCACTACACTAACAGAACATTCGCCTCCAAAAGTGATTATTTTATCGGGATTATTTTTGCTTAAAATATCTAAGGCATTTTTAGTTTGAGATACTATAAAATCATAATCCATAATACCATTTTTTATTTCTCTGTTTTTTATATCCAAAGAAACAGGAACTTCTAAAGTTTCATGATTATCATTTTGAGGTGCAAGTATGCTAAGAAGTTTTGCCCCAAGATAATAACCTCTTGAAGAATCTTCAGGATTTAATTCCTTTATCCAATCAGATATAATTCCGCCCTGCCACTGCGGATAAATCAATCTTATAGTTTTACTCATTAATTAACCTCAATTAGATTTAATAATCAAAACTCTTTTAATTATCTTCTATCTTAAACTCAATATTCTTTAAGCCTTCTTTTGAAAGCATAGCTTTATCAAGTTTTACAGTTTCCATTTCACCCGGAGCAAATATCAAATGCTTTTTATGTATTACTCTCTCACCGTCAAAATAAACATTCAAGAATTTATTCTGAAATATATTTGCTACTCTGAATCTTACCATTACATGATCATCTACATTGTCAGTATTAATCATAGAAGGAACAGTATATCTTACTCCATTAGAACCTTTTAAAGAAATAGAGTTGCTGTCGTCTCTTCTTTTGTTTTTAAGAACATAAGCAGCGGCACTCTTTCCTGCAGTTTCAGCTTCTTCAGATACAAAGTCTACTAAGTCATGAACATGAAGAACATTACCGCAAGAGAATACTCCGTCAATATTAGTTTCTAAACTTTCATTAACTATAGCACCTGAAGTGATAGGGTTAATTTGAACGCCTATCTCTTTTGAAAGCTCATTTTCGGGAATAAGCCCAACAGATAAAAGCAAAGTATCGCAGGAATAATATTCTTCAGTACCTTTAATAGGCTTCATATTCTCATCGACTTTTGCTATAGTAACGCCTTCAAGTCTTTCTTTTCCTTTAATATCTATAACTGTATGACTAAGTTTAAGAGGTATTCCGAAATCGTCCAAACATTGAACTATATTTCTTTTAAGTCCTCCGGAGAAAGGAAGTATTTCAGCTACTACTTTAACTTTAGCACCTTCAAAAGTCATTCTTCTAGCCATAATAAGTCCTATATCACCAGAACCAAGTATTACAACTTCTTTTCCGGGCATATATCCTTCTATATTAACTAAATGCTGGGCAGCTCCGGCAGAAAATATTCCGGCAGGTCTAAATCCCGGTATATTCAAAGCTCCTCTTGAACGTTCACGGCATCCCATAGCAAGTATTACAGCTTTGGCATTGATCTCAACTAAACCTTCTTCTTTGTTTATATAAATAATCTTTTTAGTTTTGTCATTATTAAGTACAATATCCAAAACCATAGTATTAAGTTTATAATTGATATTTAAATCAACAACTTTTTCTATAAATCTATAAGCATATTCAGGTCCTGTAAGCTCCTCACCAAATCTATGAAGTCCAAAACCATTATGTATGCATTGATTGAGTATGCCTCCAAGTACGGCATCTCTTTCCAACATAAGTAAATTATCTATTCCATTTTCTTTAGCAGAAATGGCAGCGGCAAGTCCGGCAGGTCCTCCGCCTATAACAACAACATCATAAGATTCCATTTTTACTCCTTAAATCAAAACAAATAATTATATTGTTTTTAATTTAATACTAACAAACTCTAAATCAAAAAGTTTCCTTGTCATAACCAATAACTATTTCAGAACCTTTTCCACATTTTGTAATAGTTAAAGGAGAAACATTAAGTTCTCTAGCTAATATCTCTATAATCTTAGGAGAACAGAAACCGCCCTGACATCTTCCAAGTCCTGCTCTTACTCTTCTTTTTACTCCGTCAATAGATTTAGCTCCTATAGGGCTTTTTATAGCTTCTACTATTTCACCTTCTGTTACCTTTTCACATCTGCAAATTATATGTCCGTATAAAGGATTTTCTTTTATAAGTTTATTTTTCTCTTCATTAGAAAGAGCATTGAAATGTGTGATTCCTTTTCTAGTTTCTATAAAGTTTTCTTTCTTCTCAAAATTTCCTTTTTTACTTACTATATCAGCAACCATAACTCCTATGGCAGGAGAAGAAACAAGTCCAGGAGATTCTATACCGGCACAATCAAAGAATCCTTCACAGTCTTCAAGTTCTTTTATAATAAATTCATGATTATCTTCATGAGGGCGAAGTCCGCAGAATGAAGTAATAACTTTATTATAAGGAATATTTTTAACTGTCATTTTAGATTTCTCTATAATCTGAGCAAGACCTTCAGCAGTAGTATTTAATCCCTCTTTATCTTCTATATCAATAGCAGTAGGTCCAAGCATTATATTGCCATGAGCTGTAGGAGTAACTAAAATACCTTTACCCAATTTAGTAGGCAATGCAAATATTGTAGAAGTTACAAGATTATCAACTTCCTTATCAAGTAATATATAATCGCCTCTTCTAGGAGTAATATGTATTTTGTTTTTACTCATCATGTTATGGAATTTATCAGCATAAACACCAGCAGCATTTACAACATATTTTGTTTTTATAGTGCCATTATTAGTTTCTACTTCAAAAGTTCCATCATCAAGTTTTTTAATATTAATTACTTCAGTATCAAACTTGAACTCAACTCCATTAGCATGAGCATTTTCAGCATAAGCTATATTTAAAATGAAAGGATCAACTATACCGCCTGTAGGTGCATATAAGGCAGCACATACATTATCATTAAGATTAGGCTCTTTTTTATGAACTTCTTCTCTGTTTAATATTTGAAGTCCTTCAACTCCATTTTTTATTCCTCTGTCATATATAGCCTGTAAATTAGGCATATCCTCTTCATTAGTACAAACAACCAATGAACCATTTTGTTTGAAAGGCACATCAAGGTCTTTTGCTATTTTTGGCATCATCTTATTGCCTAAAACATTTAATTTAGCCATAAGAGAACCATTTGCAGCATCAAAACCTGCATGCACTATTCCGCTATTGGATTTTGAAGTTCCGGAACAAACATCTTCGCCTCTTTCAACAACACATATATTAGCTTTGTATCTGGCTAATTCTCTGGCTGAAGAAGTGCCTGAAACTCCTGCTCCTATAATCAATATATCATACATAATATATATTTCCTCTAAATTTTTTATACAATAAAATTTTAAAACTCTAAACTCTTTATAATAAATAAAACAATTTCTTAATAAAATTGCAGCATATTAAAATTAATTTCAAAAAACAAGAATATATATGCATATTAATATCTTAATTGAATAAAATATTAATATGCATAACATTTAAATGACAAATTATAAAGCCCAGCCTCTTGATCTCTCAACAGCTTTTTTCCAGCCCATATATTTTTTCTTTCTTTCTTCTTCAGAAATAGAAGGAGTGAATTCTCTCTCTAACTTCCATCTGTTAGCAATCTCATCTTTATCCTTCCAGAATCCTACAGCAAGACCTGCCAAATAAGCAGCACCCAAAGCAGTAGTTTCAGTGATTTGAGGACGAAGAACTTTTGTATTGATGATGTCAGATTGGAACTGCATTAAGAAATTATCTCTGCATGCTCCGCCGTCAACTTTTAATGAAGCAAGTTTAACACCGCTGTCAGCAACCATAGCATCAATAACATCTTTACTCTGATAAGCAATAGCTTCTTCAGCAGCTCTTATTATATGGCTTCTATTAACTCCTCTGGTAATACCTACTAAACAGCCTCTAGCATACATATCCCAATAAGGAGCACCAAGACCAACGAATGCAGGTACTAAATAAACACCGTTAGTATCTTTTACTTTTGTAGCAAAATATTCTGTATCTTTAGCATCATGAAGAAGTCTTAATTCATCTCTTACCCATTGTATAACGGCACCAGCTATAAATACAGAACCTTCCAAAGCATATTCAATTTTTCCTTTATATCCAATACCTATAGTAGTAATTAATCCGTTTTTGCTTAATATAAAGTTTTCACCAACATTCATAAGAATGAAGCTTCCTGTGCCATAAGTATTTTTAGTATCACCCTTATTGAATCCAGCTTGTCCAAATAAAGCAGACTGCTGGTCTCCTGCTATACCTGATATAGGAACTTCTTTACCATTAATATGAGCATATCCATAAACGCAAGAAGAATCTTTTACTTCCGGAAGCATACTCATAGGTATATTTAATTCTCTTAAAATGTTTTCATCCCATTTTAAGTCTTTAATATTATATATCATAGTTCTTGATGCATTAGTATAGTCAGTAACATGAACTTTACCACCAGTAAGTTTCCATACAAGCCAAGTATCTATAGTACCAAAAAGCAAATCGCCTTTATTAGCTTTTTCTCTAGCACCAGGAACATTATCAAGTATCCATTTTATTTTAGTACCTGAGAAATAAGCATCAACAACTAATCCAGTATTTTCTCTTATGTATGTATCAAGACCTTTTTGTTTCAATTCATCACAGATAGGAGCAGTTCTTCTACATTGCCAAACTATAGCATTATAAATAGGTTCTCCTGTATTTTTATCCCATACTACAGTAGTTTCTCTTTGGTTAGTTATACCAATAGCAGCTATTTCTTCAGGCTTAACACCTGCAATCTGTATAGCTTCCTGTAATACACCGAACTGAGTAGCCCATATTTCAGCAGCATTATGTTCAACCCAGCCTTCATGAGGATAAATTTGTGTAAACTCTTTCTGAGCAACTGATACCATATTTTGATCATAATCAAATACTATGGCTCTGCTGCTTGTTGTACCTTGATCTATTGCAACTACATATTTTGACATAATTAAAACTCCTTTATAATTAAATTAAAAAATAATAATCTATAAACTATTTATTGAAGTTTATCTTTAGCCAATGACTTTCCTATTGTGAAATCATATAAAACAGCACCTAAAACAGCACCTACTATAGGTCCTATTATAGGAACTATCCATATATTAGTTCCATCTGTAAGTCCATTATTTTTAAATCCTGCAACAACAGCAAAAAGTCTAGGGCCTAAATCTCTAGCTGGGTTTATAGCATAACCATGCATAAATCCAAATGACATACCTATAACAACTATTATAAGTCCAACTATTAAGTATCCTAAATTAGAACCTGCTGGTGTATTATTAGCATCACCTGTTGTAAGAATTAAGAATACAAGTATAAATGTTCCTACTACCTGGTCTATAAAACCTGGTAAGAATCCTGGAACAGCTGGGAAAGTTGTAAATACTCCTGCTGTAGTACTTAATGTAGGGTCTACTTCTATCCATTTAGCATAATAAACAGCAAATACTACAGCTGCACCAAGGAAACATCCTATCATCTGAGCTATAACATAATACCATACTTTATTCCAAGGAAATCTGCCTGTAACGGCTAATGCTAAAGTAAGAGCGGGATTTAAATGAGCACCGCTTATTTTACCGGATACATAAGCACCAAACATAACAGCAAGTCCCCAAGCTATATGAATATTAACTGGAGCTCCGTTATTTCCTATTAATACTGAAGCAACAACTCCGCATCCCAATAAAATTAGAAAGAAAGAACCTATTAATTCAGCTAAAAATTCAGCTTTTTTACTATACATAAGATTAACCTCCATACATAAAAAATAATAATAAATTAATAACTAATTTTTATAACCAAATATATTAAAAATTAATTACTTCCCCCAACTCTGTATTGTTCGCATACAGGACATCTTTTAGGTGCTTTAGAATCTTTGTGTACATATCCGCATTTTGGACATTGCCATTTATCAAGATTAGTGTTGCTTCCATCTAGGTACTGCTCAAACATCTTTTTATGTCCTTCTTCTATTTTAGCAACATGTTCAAAAAGCATAGCTATATCTGTGAATCCTTCATCTTTAGCAGTTTTTGCAAATTTTAAATACATATCCTCAGATTCATAAGTTTCACCTGCAATAGCATCTCTTAAATTTTCATCTTTTGATAAAATTCCATGGTATCTTTCAAACCATAATTTACCATGTTCCTGCTCATTTCTCGAAGCTTTTTCATAGGCTAATGCTAGATTTTCCATTCCATCTTCTCTAGCTTTTTCAGCATAGTACATATATTTGCACCTAGCCATAGCTTCCCCCATAAAAGCAGTTTTTAAATTTTCCGCTGTTTTTGAATTTTTTAAATCCATATATCCTCCTTAAAATTTTGTTTTCATGTTAACTAGTATAGAAATTTTTATTGACTAAATATATAAAAATATGAAAAAAAAGAATTTTTATATTTTTTTAAATAAAAAATCGTTATATGAATATTAACATTATTTATGAAATTGTTATAAATATACATATACTATGCTATACTATAAACATGTTTATTTCTATGAATTAATGATATTTAAAAATAAAAAAGACTTAATATCGTAAAAAATACAAATACCATGTATATCTATTTATAAGTAAATATTTCTGTTTATAGTATTGTACATATCATACATTATTTGTTTTGCTATTGATTTTATAAAGATAGACAATGCAAAGAAAAGCCAGTGTTGATAATACAGCTCCTCCAAATCCTACCCATCTTATGCCAAAATTATCAAATATGGTACTTCCTACAAAAGAACCTAAAGCTATACCAAAGTTGAAAGAAAATGAATTATTTGATGAAGCTAATGTTAAACAAGAGGGGTATTCTCTCTCTGTAAAGTCCAAAATGTTTAATTGAACAGGCGAGTTCATTAAGTACATTAAAAATCCTATTATTAATATAACAATAGAAGAACTTATAGCATTAAGAAGTGCAAAAGGCAATACTATCATACATATAAACTGCATCATAAATACATATCTTAATCTATATACTCCATTATGCTCTGCTAATTTTCCAGAAAGAAGATTACTGAAAAGAACTGTAACTCCGAAAACTAATAATGCGGCACTTATATATTTATTAGGTATATGAATATAGTCAAGGAAAATAGGCTTTAAATATGTATAAAGCACATAAGAAGAAGCGGCACCAAAAAGTATTGTGAAAGTGCTTAATATGAATCTAGTATCTTTGAATAATATAAATTGTCCTAATAGTTTAACTTTATGAGTAGGTGTGTTTTTTGGAAGAGTAGCGAACATTAAAACAAGCATAACAGCACTGAAAATAGAGATAAATATAAAAGAAGCACGCCATCCGAAATAATAACTTATGCTTGTGCCTATAGGGACACCGAATATTGAAGCTATACTGAATCCTGAATAAATCCAAGCTACAACCATAGGTCTTTTATCTTTTGTTGATATATAAGGACTGAATGATATTGAAACTGATATTAATGCTCCTGATATTATAGCTATAAACATTCTTATAATAAGAAGGAATGTATAATTTGAGGCTAATGAACATAAGAAATTTCCTGCTATAAATAGTATGCTTGCAAATATTATAAAATGAAATCTATTAAATTTACCTGCAAAAGCTGCTGAAAATGGGGTACATATTGAATAGGCTAGGGCAAACATAGATACAAGTCCGCCTGCTTTAACCTCTGTAATATTAAAACCTTCGGCTATTTCCGTTAATACTCCTATAACTATAAACTCGCTTGTACCTAATGCAAAACTAAGAAGCACTAAAGCAATTATGGCTAGTAATTTATTTTCTGAAACATTACTTACATTATTATCTATATTATCTATATTAGACATAAATAAACTCTTAAAAATAATTGCATTAGTTCTATACCTTTTTTGAAAAAAATTCAATTATAATATATGATTTATTTAGTAAATTTTTAATTAAAAATTGAAAATAGGTTATATTATTTATGAAAAAATCAAATGAAAATACTTCATTAAAATATTTAGAATTGGCAAAAGAGAAAGAGGAAATTGGAGAATATAAAGAGGCATTAGAATATTATGAAAAATCTATAGAAGAAGATCCTGATAATATAGAAGCCTATTTTGGACTTAATTTAATTAATTCATATATTGAAATGGAAAAAGAATTAAAAAATGATGATGCTTCAGATAATATAAATAAGCATATAGAATTTTTTAATATATTTAATGAATTTTTAAATAAAAAATAAAAATTATAAATATTTATTTAATTCTTTATAAATTTCTGAAGCAAATACACTATGTCCGTTTTCACTTAAATGAACACCATCAAAGAATATATCATAATAATTATTTTCTTTTAAAATTTTATTAGTAAATAAATCATAAACATCTATACTTTTAATATTGTTTTTAGAAGTATAATCATTTATAAAATTAACATACTCTTTTAGAATATTTTCAAATTCTTCTATATTATTAGATTCAAAAAAGCTGAAAGCCTCTTTGACAAAAGTTATAGGAGTAAAAACAATTATATCAATATTATTTTCTAAAGCTTTGTTTATTATATTTATAAAATTATTTTCTATTTTTTCTAAAGGCTTACAAGTGAATATATCATTAACTCCGCCCATCAAAATAACAGTGTCAGCATTTTCTTTTATGCAGTCCATATCAAAACGAACAAGCATACCGGAAATCATATCGCCATTAATACCTTTATTTATAAATTTAATATTTTTATTTTCTTTATGAAATTTATCATTTAAAATTTTAGTCCAAACCTTATTCCTTCCAACCATATATCCGTAAGTGGTGCTGTCGCCTAAACAAACTATATTCATAAACTATCCCTTAATTTAATATTTTAATATGATTATTAATTATACATAATAAAAATATTTAAATAAATCTATTTTTAATATATTATTATTCAATACACTATTAGTCAATAAAAAATTACTTAGGAGTAAAATACATGTTTGATAGTTTGAAAGATACATTCACTTTAAATAATGGTTATAAGATTCCATGTATAGGATTTGGTACTTGGCAGACTCCTGATGGTGAAACTGCTGTTAACTCTGTAATAGAAGCTATAAAGTCAGGATACAAACATATTGATACTGCGGCAATTTACGGAAATGAAAAGAGTATAGGAAAAGCTATTAAAGAAAGCGGCATAAACAGAAATGAACTTTTTATAACAAGTAAGGTTTGGAATAAGGATAGAGGATACAAAACAACATTAGCTGCTTTTGAAAAAACTATTAATGATTTACAGATTGATTATTTAGATTTATATCTTATTCATTGGCCTGCATCGGTAAATAAATTCAATGATTGGGATAATATTAATTTAGAAACTTGGAGAGCTATGACAGAACTTTATAAAGCTGGTAAAATAAAATCAATAGGAGTTTCAAATTTCATGCCTCATCATTTGAAATCATTGATGGAAACAGAAGTTAAGCCTATGGTTGATCAAATAGAGTTTCATCCCGGTTTTATGCAGGAAGAAACTTTCAAATACTGTAATGATAATAATATATTGGTAGAGGCATGGAGTCCTCTTGGTACAGGCAAGATGCTTGATAATGAAACATTAAAGATAGTAGCTTCTAAATATAATAAATCTGTAGCCCAAATTTGTATAAGATGGTGTTTACAGAATAATACTTTGCCTTTGCCTAAATCTGTAACTGCTTCACGTATAAAAGAGAATACTGAAATTTTTGATTTTGTTATAAGCGATGAGGATATGAAAACAATTAATGCTATGGAATATTGCGGCGGTTCCGGACATCATCCTGATAAGGTTAATTTTTGATTATATTATTCTTAAATAATATATATTGATAAAATATTATTTAAGATATATAATAACGCAAAAATTTATTAAGGGGATTTTTTAATGAAATTTTTTATAGATACAGCAAATGTTGATGAGATTAAAAAAGCTAATGATATGGGTGTAATTTGCGGAGTTACTACAAACCCATCTTTAATAGCTAAAGAAGGAAGGGATTTCAAAAAAACTATAGAAGAAATTACTACTATAGTTGACGGTCCTATATCTGGTGAAGTTAAAGCTACTACTGTTAAAGCTGAAGACATGATTGCAGAGGCTAGAGAAATAGCTAAAATACATAAAAACATGGTAGTTAAAATTCCTATGACTGATGAAGGTTTAAAAGCTGTAAAGGTTCTTGCTAAAGAAGGAATTAAAACTAATGTTACTTTAATATTCTCTGCTAATCAGGCATTACTTGCTGCAAGAGCTGGTGCTACTTATGTTTCTCCTTTCATTGGAAGACTTGATGATATATCAATGGACGGACTTGAACTTATAAGAACTATTTCAGAAATTTTTGCTACTCATGCAATAGAGACTGAAATTATTTCTGCAAGCGTAAGACATCCTATACATGTTACTGAATGTGCTTTAGCTGGTGCTGATATTGCTACTGTTCCATACAGTGTTATACTTCAAATGACTAAACACCCTTTAACTGATCAAGGTATAGAAAAATTCAAAAAAGATTACGAGGCTGTTTTTGGTAAATAATTGATTATATTTTAATAATTGTTTTTATTTTTGGGGAAGTATTTTTATTAATGCTTCCCTTTTTATTTAACGCACGCAGAATAAAGTTTTAAACTTACGCTTATTTTTTACTCTAATTAAAATAATAAATAAAAATGCGTTATCCGTGCGGTGCATATATTCTAAATTTAAAAAACGCTTGGGTGGGTGCTAAAAATTCTAATTAAACTATAAAGATAATTAATACTAAAATTATAAATTTAGTAATAAAGAATAAAGGGCGGGGAATGAAAATAAGTTTTTAAAAATTATTCTCACTTCCCACCCTTTAGGCTTTTAATTATTAACTGTTATTTTTGTATAATTTTTCTTTTTAGTTTTCACTGTAATTATAGTAACCCACCCAAAATTTTTTTAAATTTGCTGCTTATTTACACGCACGCAGAGCGAAACTAAAAATATAAATTTATTTGAAATGCAGATTTTATTATATTTTTAAATTTTACTAACCGTGCGTTAAAGAAATTCAATTTTTTAAATAAAGTTTGGGCGGGTGCTAAAAATTCTAATTAAACTATAAAGATGATTAATATTGAAATTCATAAAATAGCAATAAAGATAAAAGGGCGGGGATTAAATGAAAGTTTTTAAATTTAAGCTAAATAAAATTCTATTCTCCGAAAATAGCATTAACTAAATTCATTTTATCATCATTTTCTTCATTTATTATTTCTTCAATACCAAAGAATATTAAACTAGATAAAGCATCCGGAAAATCTAAATAACTAAATGCATCTCCTTTAATACTGCTTCCAACAAGTGAATCATCGAAATTAAGCAGCTGCCTTAAAGCTATATAACCTCGTCCATTATTAGTTTTAAGCCATTTATCTGTATCGGAGCCTTCTGGTACTTTCTGCCAGCTCTTTGGAAAATAAACTTTATCGTATATTAAATAGCTTGCATTTACAATTCTCTCTGCCTTATTTTTATGCACATAAAACGGAGTAACTTCAAAATGTTTTTCTAATCTTTTTACCAATTCTTTTTGTGCAAAATTTGATTCGCATAATATTTTTTTTATGTTTTTATTTGATAGAAAATTTATTATGCTTTCATCTGTAGTGGAGTTGGAATCATTTCTTATAAGTCCGGAGTCTATTAAATAAATATCTTCTCCTATTTGTGTATATATTATTGCTGAAGTAAAACAATTATATTCACCGAATGCGGGATCTACCACTGCTTTATGTTCTGATGAATTGATTTTATTTATATTTTCTTTTAAATTATCATCATAGAATTTTAATTTTGAATATAAGAAAATTTTACCTTGTTTATTTTTTATTTTTCCAAGCCAAATATGATCATACATTTTAGGCATGAGTTTTAAAGTAGAAAGTCTTGATTTATTTAATATATCACTGAAATAATAATTACCATCATAATTTATAAATGTAATTAAAATATTATTATCTTCATATTCTTGATAATTATATTTATTATTATTTTTATCTGTATAGAATTTATTTTCCAAATTAAATTTACTTACTGTTTGATAAATAAAATCTGTTTCAAATCTAGGATTAAATGCTATCCATATTTCACTTTTTTCAGCTCTTATTGAAGGCTCTAATATTTCGTAGCTTCTTTGAGTGAGAGTTTGGGCTTCTTCTATAAAGCATATTCTCACATTATAAATAGATTTAATTTCCTCTATAGAACATTCTCTAATACCTAAAAATATAAATTTGCAGTTTGTAATTTTATTAATGATTTCATTTCTTTTTATATTAAAAAACTTTTCTAATTTCAATTCTTTTATGATACTTATTAAAAGAGGGTAGGTTGAGTAGGATATTGATTTTTGTATTTCTCTTGAGCATAGTATTACTCCGCTTTTTTCAAAACTTTTAGCTATCAATATTCTTGCTATGGATTCACTTTTTCCACCTCCTCGTCCTCCATAAGCTATTTTCAATCTCTTTTCAGTATTTGCCCATTTTTCAAAAGGTTTTAGTATATCAAATTTTATATTCATAATTTTTGCTCATAATTTTATTTGATAGATATTCTTTTATATAAAAAATAATACCTCCATATAAAAATCAAAAATTATAAGTCATTATAAGTAAAGTTGATTTTTGAATTAATTTCACGCACGCTAAGCTAAATAAAAAATATAAATAAGTTAAATAATAAAATTTTAATTATAAAGAATAGTTGATTGACCGTGCGTTGAATAGATTTTAAATCCAATAACAACTTGGGTTGGCAGCCATATTTTATGTATTAAGCGGTAAGATAAATGATATTATAAATTTATAATAAAGCAGAAAATCTATAGGGTGGGGTATGTAAATAAAGTTTTAAAATTTAATTACACTTGCCCGCCCTTTATACTTTCTGCTTAATTATTCATTTTTGCTTTTATTTTTCTTTTTATTTAAATTAGTTGATATAGCACCCGCCCAAGATTTTTTTAATTTTATAGTTAGCTTACCGCACGATAAAAAATGTATAATTATACAGTGAAAATAAAAAATTAAATTTATATTATTATATTGTCTATTTACCGTGCGTTATATAATATTAATATGTATACTGTATTAATATATTTTAGTTATAAAAATTCGTATTTTTCAAAAAAATTACAAAAATTAATACTGTCTTTCGGAAGACATAGGAAATTATTTTTTATAATTCTGTTATAATCAGAAAGTATCTATTGCAAGGAAATATTTTATGAAAAAAGAAAGCATAAATATATCGGATAGAAAGTATAATATAAAGTATTATAGTATTTCAGATGAAAAAGCAAAATATCCATATATACTTCCTTCATTAAAAACATTGATATCAAAATGTAAAGAGTGCTATATAGTTTCTAAAATATCAGGAAATAAATTACATGATAAGCCTTACAATGTTGAAAGAGTAAAAATTTCAAAAACAGATGATAATACATTTGTATATAATTTTATAGATATAGGATCGATTAAAGAAGATATAAAAGGCATAATGACAAATTATAAAGATACAATATTATTTTTTGAAATAGGAGTTTTTGCAGATATATACAGCTATTTAAGAAGCCATTTACAATTTGATATAATAAACTGTTTTTCAAATGACGGCATCATAGATATTTCTAGTATTAAAGATAATATATTTGATAAACTTCCTATCAAGAAAGATAAACTCATAAAAAGAATGCAAAACTATTATGATGATAATAAAAACTGTATACTTCCAGCCTACAAAGTTCATGATAGCATTTTTGAAGAAGATAAAAAGCCTTCTAACAAAGTGCTTTATTCTATGTATCATCTTCCTGTGCTTGAAAAAATATCTGAACTTGAAAATATGAAATTAAATTTAAAAGATATAGCAGATATTTTTTTCAGTAATGATAATAAAGAAAATATAAATAAATCTTTAGTAAAGAAGATCACTTTAAATAAAATAAAGTTGATAGAAGAATCTGTTAAGCATTTGAACTATACTGAATTAACAAAAAGGATAGATAATTTTAAATATCTTGAAGAAATTTCTTTATCTAAAATAATAGAACATATATTCTGCTTATATTATGTTTTGCAGCATGATAGTGTATTAAGAGATAGTTATATTAGTTCTATTAGTATAATACTAGATCCGGAAATGGAAGAACATTTATCATTATCAGAATATTTTTCTAATGATGCTATATATTTTGATAAGATGTTTTATCATTTCGTACATAGGATCAAATATTTATATCTTAAAATGGATATAAAGTTTGACTGTTTGTTTATAGGCTTAGAAGAATACATAGAGTACCAATATAATGAAGTGATAAAATTATGTATAGATAAGTACAATGAAATGAAGAATGAATTAAAAGACTTATTTTCTGAACTATATTCAGATGATAATTCTAAAATGTACAGAATGCATAATTTGAGTCATGAAAACTATTTTGACAATGAAAATAAATTCAAATCTATTTTAAATGACGGACAGCATTATGTGAGTTTAATTTTATTTAATTATGATTTTCTAAAATTCTTATGTTCATTCATAAGATTTAGAATTGATTATGATATAGTTGAGGGCGGAGAAGAAATTGTATTTTCTAATTTAGAAAGTAAAAAGTACAGCAATAATAAAATCTACAATATAGCTTCTATTATAGATGATATAAATACATCTTTCTATATAGCCGAAACTTTATACTTTTTTAATCTTTACAGTATAAAATCTTACAAAGATATACTTAATTCTCTGCATTCTTGTATAGTGAAATTATCTTGTTTGAATTATGAATTATTAAAAGAGTATTTAAATAGTAATGATATTGAATTTAGAAATTATATTGATGAATTCAATTTAATGCTAAAAATTGCTGAAGAACATAAATGCATTGATGATATTTCAGTAAACTCTAATAAAGAAGTAATTGACTTTTTGAAAACTTTTGAAGAATTGAAAGATGTAAAAAGGTATGAGGATATATTTATAAATAATTCTTTCTTTATTTATAATCAGGAAATTATTTATAGCGAAGAAGATGAAGAAAAATTGAAAAAAATGGAAGAAAAAGAAAGAAAATTTCAGGAGGAAGAAAAAAGGGAGAGAAAAATATTTTTTGATGCCAATTATAAAACTATATACAAAGCAATCATGTATTACATCAAAGTAAAAGAATCAGAAGATTTTAAATACGATGAAAAATATTTAGAGGAACATTTTATAAATGCTCTTGAGTATATGTATAGGGTATCATACTACAAAGAATATTTGATTATTAATAATCCCAACTCAAATAATAATGAATAACTAACTGAAGAATAAAAACTTCATTTGTTATAAAAAATTAGGAGAATAAAAAATGAAAAAAGCCATTATTAAAATTGCTGTTTGTTTTACAGCAGTATTATTTGCGGTAAGCTGCGGAAATGATGCAAATACTGTTACAAACCCACCTATTATGGATGATACTTATGATTTTAAAGTATATTTATCCACAGTTAGTACTGCACCAAATTATGATAGAATAAATGTGTCTTCAGATAAGACTAAAGTTTCTAAAGCATCATCACTAGAATTTTCTATGACACCTGGAATAGTAAAAGAAGCACAAGCTAGAATAACAGATGTAAAAAAAGATAATGCATCTTCTTTAGTATTAGATATTTCAGATTTTACTATTGATAGTACAATAACCGATCTTACTGAATCTGTTTTAACATTAACTCAGTCAGGTATTAATAAAGTAAAAAATGCTAATCTTACAGCTGCAACAGAATATATATACAATGTTGATATTACATTCACATCAGATAATGAGAAGTTAAAAAATAAAGAAGCTGTAGTTACAGTACCAATAAAAATATTAGTGATAAAGAATGTAACAAAAACTGATATAGAAAATATCATAAAAAAAGCTAATGGCGGAACAATTACTATTAGTGGAGGTGATGCTAGTTTTGATTTAAATAGTTTCCAGTTAAATCAATCAGGCTCAACAATAACTTCAACAGGAGATAATGGCGGAACTTATAAAGCTCAAGAAGCAGCAGAATTATTTTGGAAAATAACAGATGATAATTTAAAATACAGTCCTTCTGCTAAAACTTCACCAATAAGCGGAGATGGCAAAACAGCTGATTTCACTATAACATTACAATTTAAAGACGGATACGAAATAGAAGATAGTAACTATGCATTTGTTAATAAAGATGGAATTAAATTAAGTTTAAAATTAAATGGTACTGGTAATTGGAAAGAATATTAATCTATTTATAAATTAGATCAATCAAATATATAAACCTCATGCTTTTATAAGTATGAGGTTTTTTAAATATCTTTATATTATTTTAATTTTTTTATTATCTCTTTAGCGAAATATGGTAAATCATCAGGACATCTTGAAGTTATAATATTTCCGCATACCACAACTTTTTCATCTTTATAATTAGCTTTGGCATTCATCAAATCATCTCTTATGCCTATATAGCAAGTAGCATCTTTTCCTTCTAATACTTTTGCTGATATTAAAGTTTGCTGTCCATGACAAATAGCTCCTATAGTAAGATTATTATCAACAAAGTATTTAATTATTTTCTTTACGTTTTCATTTCCTCTTATAGCTTCAGGTGCTCTTCCGCCGGGTATTATTAATGCTTTATAATTTGAAGGGTCTACTTCTGAGAAATCTAATTTTGCTTCAACTTTGAAAAAATATTCTCCTTTAATCTCGCCTTTATTTAAAGCTGCTATATCAACTTCAATGCCTTCCTCTACAAGTCTGAAGTATGGATAAAATAATTCTGAATCCTCAAAAAAATTATCTGTAATAATCAATGCTTTCATTTATATATTTCCTTTGTATTATAATTTTTAGTATCATATAATAATGCTTAATTTTTTCAATATAAAATATTTTTTTATTATATTTATAAATATTAAATAATAAAAGGATAAAAAATGAAAACATTATTAAAAACAATTTCTTTAACTTTGATGATAATATTTTTGGCATCTTGTTCTAATGATATTACAAAAACAGGAAGCGGCATAGACTCAAAATATCAAGGAAAATATTCTGGGGCAATAAATAGAAAACATCAAAACGGCATTGAAGATGGAAGAGCTACATTCACAATTAATAATGATGGTTCTGTAAAAGGTTCAGTAACATATTATGGAGGTTCTAATCCAGAGGATGTAGAATTATCTAAAGAAATTATTATTAAAAATTCTGATAATAGCTACAGTGCTGAAATAAATTTTACAGGATTAAAAAAATATACTTTTACATTCAATAATAATATGCTTGAGCTTAATATAGTAAATGAAGATAATTCAGTAACATCAGGTCAATTAACTGAGTCTAATTAAATTTAAAAATGTAAATTTAATTAAAATTTTTTGTAAAAAAAATTGACATCTAGCTATAAATGTATTATAATGTAAATATATCAAATATTAAATTTACAATATATTTACAAAAGGATATGTTTATGAGAAAAATAATTTTTAAAGCAATACCTGCCTTGATAATATCTTCAGGTATGTTGTTTGCTCAATATTATGATCCATATAATTATCAGAATGGTTATAACTATCAAAATAATCAGAATAATTATAATGCATATCAGAATAATAATATTCCTGCAAATAACTACTATAATAATTATTATCAGGAGTTTATGAGAACTTTATCCGAGGAAGCAAATAACCCTAACAGTATTTATTATAGTCCTGGATTTTATGAACAATATAATGATTATAATGCTATGCATGGAAATCCATATCAGGATACTATGAATGCTATGAATTGGGCTTCTCAAAATTATAATGCTCATTCTTATTATAATGAAGGTAGTACTGCACAAAATCCATATCAAAATAATTATTATAATGGCTATGATAATACTTATCAAGATCCATACCAAAATAATTATTATGGCGGTTATGACAATACTGCACAAAATACATATCAAAGCGGTTATGACAATTATAATAATCAAGCATATAATAATACAGCAAGCTATGTAAATCCTTATGAAGAATTGATGAAAATGTTGGAAAGAGAAGCTAAAAATCCTAACAGTCCGTACTATAGCCCTAATGCAAATCAGAATGGATATAATGAAAGTTATGATGGTACTGCACAAAATAATTATTATAATGACTATAATGCTTATGATAATACTTATCAAAATAATTATTATAGTGCTTATGACAATACTGCACAGGATCAGTATCAAAACGGATATTATACTGGATATGATTATAATGCTTATACTCAAACAAATAATAACATGTCAGATGATCCTTACAAGCTAGCTGCTGAAGCTTTAATAAAGGCGGCCGAAGAATTGACTATAAAAGCAAATGGTATGCCTAATCAAAATAATACTGCTAATCAAAATTTAAACAATAATAATCAGCCTGCGGCAAATACTAAAAATGCACCATTATATGTTCAGGATTTTTATACTCCTTTCAAAGTACCTCAAGTAGTTTTGGATACAGCTGCTGCAAAATATCCTAATGTTCAAATATTAGATGTAGAAGTAAAAGAGATAGGTACTTTTGAAGTGAGAATGGCAAATAGTATGAGACTTTATATTGATAGAAATGGAAACTTCCTTCGAGAAATAGTAGATTATTAAACATATTTTTGTTTTTGCAAAGAGAGTCCCTATTATTGGGGCTCTTTTTTTATTTAGTTTATACTGAAAATTTTTAAGTTTGTCAATTTTTTATTCAACTTTTCCCGCCGCAAAAAGTTGCTGCCGACATCATAGGTGGACTTCGTCGGCACGCTTTGCGAAAGTGCAAGTATAAAATTAATACTAAATCATACTAAAATTATCCTAAATGTAAGGTAATTCATAAAATTAAAGCCAAAATGTAGCCTTTTTGCTTCTCGCCGTAGGCGGGCTTCGCCTGTGGCAACAAAAGAAGTGTGGGTTGCCGAAGGCACGCACAGCGGGGGGCTAGTCCCAACAAATAATAAAAATAATAAAATAATTTTTGACAAAATATATTTGTTTCAGTATATATAAAAAATAATATAAAAAAATAATTTACTTTAAATAAAAATTTTATATACTATTTTAAAAGCACTAAATGAGGATTTTTTATGTCAGTTAAAATACCGTATGAGAAAATAGTAAATGAGGATTTTATAGGAAAAGAAGTTAATCCTATCAATCAGCAGGATATTTATAAAATAGCTTTAGAATACAGTAATGAAGTTATTAAAGAGTTTGAAGATGAAAGTATTAATCTTCTTATAGTAGATCCTCAAAGAGATTTTATAGATATGGAGAAAGGTGCTTTGCCTGTAAAGGGTGCCGTTGATGATATTAAAAATATAATAAGATTCATATACGACAATATGGAAAGGCTTTCAAGTATATATGTTACTTTGGATACTCACAGATATGATTCTATATTTCATTCTATTATGTGGAATGATTTTAATGATAAGCCTGTTGCTCCGTTTACAGAAATAACTTTAGAAAAAATTTTGAATGATGAAATAATACCTGTTTATGATGAGGAGATACAAATTAATTATGTGAAAGCATTAAAAGAAAAGAATGCTCAGAATTTGATGATATGGCCTTATCATTGTATATATGCTACAGACGGCTGGCTTATAGATAAACAGCTTGCAAATATTCTTTTATTCTTTGAAACTTCAAGAAGAGTTTATATAAATAAAATATTAAAAGGGCAAGATTCATTCAGTGAGATGTATGGTGTAATAAGGCCTGAAGTACCTACAGAGTATACAAAAAACTATGATACTTCTTGGGTTTACGATATAGCTAATGCTGATAAGATATATATATGCGGAGAAGCTAAGGATTATTGTGTTTATGAGAGTGTGAAGCAGTTTTGTGAAATATATCATAACGATAAAAGTGTAACAGAGACTATTAATATAATGATGAATTGCAGCAGTGCTATAGGCGATAATAAGGCATGCGAACAAAAATATGAGGAGCTTTCCAGTAAATACGGCATAAAATTACTCAATATTTAATAGATAAAAAAAATAATTTAGCCCTTGATTTTTTTATTTTATTATGCTATAATTTTAATACTTAAAAGTAAGTTGTTTTTATCGCGGGCGTCATATAATGGTTATTACCTTAGACTTCCAATCTAAAGATGACGGTTCGATTCCGTTCGCCCGCTCCATTTATTTAATTCCAATAACAATTTTTATTAACGCACGGTAAGTAAAATTTCAAAATATAATAAAGTCTATATTTCAAATTAATTTATATATTTATACCAATTCAACGTGCGCTGAGAATACAATAAATTTAAAAAATTCTTGGGTGGGAAGCTATAATACCAGAACAAATTAACAAGAAAAATAAAATTTAAATATCATAAAAGACTATAAGCCTAAAGGGTGGGCAAGTGTAATTAAATTTTAAAACTTTTATTACATACCCCACCCTTTATTTTTATTGATTTACTTTTTAATTTTGTTTTAATTTCTTTTTTGGTTTAATTAAGAATTTTTTAGTACCCGCCCTAGTTTATTTAAATTTATAATCTATTAACCGCACAAAGAGTAAAATTATAAATATAAGTCAATTAATAATAACATTTAAATTTCATAATAAATTTAGCTAACCGTGCGTTAAATAGATTTGAAATATAATAAAAACTTTATCAGACATACTTCTTATATTAAAATAAAAATATAATTTTGCATATACAGTTTTAACTATTAAAGTGTGATAAATTAGGATATAATAAAAAAGACTGCAAACACTTTTATTTGCAGTCTTAATTTTTATATTTAATTTCTAGTATTTAAAAATTGTTATTACCCATTAGCAAGCTTTATAAACTTATCAGCTTCCATTATCTCTACGCCTAAATCCTGAGCTTTTTTAAGTTTGCTTCCTGCTTTCTCTCCAACAATTAGAATGTTTGTGTTTTTTGATACAGCAGACTGAACAGTTGCACCTAATCTCTCAGCAGCCTCTTTTGCAGAATTCCTCGTAAATCCTTCTATTGAACCTGTTATTACAACATTCTTTCCAGTGAGAGGAGATTCCACTGTTACAACTTTTTCAAATACTGGATTAACTCCTGCTGCAAGTAAATCATCTATCAATTTTAATGTTTTTTCATTATGAAGGAAATCGTAAATACTTTTAGCACTTATTTCGCCTATTCCTTCAATATTTTGTAAATCATCAATAGTAGCCTTTTTGAAATTATCTATTGATGTGAAATATTTAGCTAGTAAGTCAGCAGTAGTTTCTCCAACCTGACGAATACCTAATGCATATATAAATCTTTTTAAAGTAGTGTTTTTACTGTTCTCAATAGATTCAAGCATGTATCCTGCTAATTTTTCCCCCATTCTTTCAAATTTAAATAAATCATCTCTTGTTATTTTGTAAAGGTCAGCAGGAGTTTTAACAAGTCCGCTTTTTGTAAATACTGCAATCCACTCTTTTCCTATTCTCTCCATATTCATAGCAGGCTTTGAAACAAAATATTCTATATATCTAGTTATCTTGCTCGGACATTCTTCATTAATACATCTTACAATTACATCGCCATCAGTTACAGCAGTATCGCCTCCGCAAACAGGACATTTTTTAGGGAACTCAAAAGGCTTACTATCTGCAGGACGCTTTTCCAATACTACTCTTGTGATCTTTGGTATAACATCTCCGGAACGTATAACTACAATAGTATCGCCGATTCTTATGTCTTTTGATTTTATCTCGTTAGGGTTATGAAGTGTAACATTTGAAACTGTAACACCTCCAACTTGAACAGGCTCTAATTTAGCAACTGGTGTTAATGCTCCGGTACGTCCGACTTGAACCTCAATATTTTTTAATACAGTTTCTTTTTCTTCAGGCTTGAATTTGAATGCTACTGCAAATCTTGGGGCACGTGACAAGAATCCTAATTTCTCCTGATGCTTAACATCATCAACTTTAATTACGAGTCCGTCAATCTCATAATCCATTTTGCTTCTTTTTTCTTGTATATCATAATAAGTTTCTAATACTTTTTTAGCATCAATATTTGGGTGAACGCCTTCAACTGTGAATCCTAATTCTGATAAAAACTCCATTGATTTATATTCATTAGTTAAATCAAAATCTTTATAATTAGCAATCTGATAAGCAAAGAATTTTAATCTTCTTTTTTTACTTTCAGCACTGTCTAATTGTCTTAATCCGCCGGAAGCTGCATTTCTAGCATTTGCAAAAGGTATCTCTTCAAGTTCTTCTCTTTCTTTATTTAATGCTTCAAAATCTTTTTTTGTTATTAATGCTTCGCCTCTTACAATGAGTTTCTTTTTCTCTTTTATGCTTTTAGGAACATTATTCATCATCTTAACATTATTGGTAACATTCTCTCCAACTTGTCCGTCTCCTCTTGTGCTTGCAACTGTGAGTTTTCCTTTTTCATAAATAAGCTCTAAAGCAAGTCCGTCAAATTTATTTTCAACTGTGTATTTAATCTTGCTTTGATTAAGTTCCTTTTGCATTCTGTTGTCGAATTCCAAAAACTCTTCTTCATTCATAACATTAGAAAGTGAGTACATAGCAATAGGGTGTTCAAATTTCTCGAACTTTTCTAATATAGTGCCTCCCACTTTATTAGTAGGGCTGTCATCTTTTTTTAATTCTGGGAACTCTCTTTCAAGATTTTCTAATTCCCTGAAAAGTTTATCATATTCATAGTCTTCTATTTCAGGGTTATCATCTGTATAATAAAGTTTGTTATGGTAATTAATAGTTTCTGTTAATTGTTCGATTTTTTGTTTAGCTTCTTCTTTATTCATAATTTTATTCCTTAAATAAAAATATTTAATTATTGGTATTATTTGAATATAGTATAGTATTAATTATCTAAATATATTTCAATTATTTTAATAAAATATTTTTTTATATCAACTTTTTTTACCTATGCTAAATCAAACTTCGTCAAATTTTCGAAAATACTAATAAAATAATTATATTTATACTTTATTTACTTTGACGCACGGTAAAGAGATTGTAAATATAATTAAATTGTATTACTTTATTAAACTGTATTTTTTATAATTGTTTTTCGTGCGGTGAGTATACTATAAATTTAAAAAATCTTGGGTGGGTAGCTATAATAACTGAACAAATCAAAAAGAAAAATGACATTTAAATAGCAGAAAAAATAAAAAGCCTAGAGGGTGGGGCAGTGTAATTAAATTTTAAAACTTTATTACATTCCCCGCCCTTTATACTTTATAACTAATTTTTGAATTTTAATATTAACTATCTTTATAGCTTACTTATAAATTTCAGCACCCGCCCAAGCATTAATTAAATTTAGAATTTATCTAACGCACGCTAAACCAAATTTTAAATATAGAAAAATTATAAATGACAATCAAATTATATTTATAGCTTTGTTCTCCGTGCGGTTAGTATAGAATAAACATTATCAAACTAAATCATGAACTAAATATTGTTTATATTTTTTCATTTAGTTATATAATATATACCTAAACAATGATATTTTGCCAAAAATTATTTTATTATTTGTGGGGACTAGCCCCCACTTCTTTTGTTGCCACATACGAAGTACACTTACGGCGAGAAGCAAAAAGGCTACATTTGAACTTAAATGTAGTAAATTATCTTACCTGTAAGACAAATTTAGTATGATTTAGTAATAATTTAACATTTGCACTTTTTGGTTCTTGACGAAGTCCGCCTGTGGCGTGCGGCGGGAAAAAGAACAACAAAAACATTGACAAACTTAAAAATTTTCAGTATATTCAAAATATAATAGGATAAAATATGTCTGATAATACAAATAACTTAAATAATAGAAATAATACCACATTCATATTATATATTGTTGTATGTTCAATATTTTTAATAGCATTGATTATAATATATTTATTATTTTCTTCTTCAATAAAAAAATCAATGGATTATAGTATTGGAAAGTTTGAAACAAATTCACAAATACAATTAAGCAATTATTATGAGTTCTTGAAAGAAATGGTTACAAATGAAAGTTTTGAAAATAAAGAGTTTATAAAAAATACATTAGAAGAAGCATTCAAACCTAATATAGATTTACTTAGAGAAACTCTAAAAGACAGTAAAGACTTTTCAATAAATACAGTAACTTTCTGGCTCGCATTTTTATCATTAATAATGATAATATTCACAATTTTAGGCATATACGCCAATAATAAAATAATGGAAAGCAATCAAAAGCAGTCGGAACTTATTATAAAAGACTTAGAATCAAAAGCGGAAAATAGTTTTAATAATATTGGAGAATTAGTAAAAGAAAATAAGGAGTATATTGAAAATCTAAAATCGGATTTTGACAATATAAAAAATAGTCTGCTTAGTGAAATGGAAACAATAAAAGATGATGCAATAAAGACAAAAGATAATACTCTAAATGAAGTAAATAGTATAAAAAAAGAAATAGACAGTAATAAAAAAGAATCTGAAGATTTAAAATCTGAAATATATGAAATAAGAGATGAATCAAAAAAACTATTAAAAGAAATGAGAGAAGAAAGAAAGGCTCAAAGCGAAGAAGGTAAAAATATTATAGAGAAAATAAAAATAGAAGGAAATACTCAAAAAGAAGAAGCTAAAGATTTAAAATCTGAAATAGAGAGAATAAAAGAAGAAGCAGAAAAAATGTTAAAAGAAATGAAAGAAGAAAGAGAAGTACAAAAAGAAGAATCTGAACAAACTCTAGAAGAATTAAATAAAAAAGCCAAAGAAATAGAATCAACATTAAAGAAAATAGAAAAACAAACCAAACAGTCAAAAATAAATGCTGACAGAGCTAAAGTAAGTGAATTATTTAATAGAGCTTTGAGAGAAAATGATAAAAATAATAAAGAAAAAGCTATAAAACTTTATACAGAAATAATAAATGAATATAATTCAAATGATACAGATTCTTTGAACAATAGAGGTGTTTTATATTCAGATAAATATAAAGAAACTAAAGATGAAGAATATTTTGATAAAGCATTAGAAGATTATAATCATATTTTAAGAATTGATAACAATGATTATGGTACATATATAAATATGTCATTCTTATATTTAAATCATTATGAAATAAATAAAGAAAACAAAGAAAGTTTGACACAAGCAGAAAAATATTTAAATGAAGGTTTAAAACTATATACTAATGATTTAGAATTAATAAATAATTATGGTATATTATTGTATTTCAAATATAAAGAAGATAAAAAAACTGTTGATTTAAATAATTCTGAAATGTATTTTAATAAATCTATAGGAAATACTAGAACTAAAGAAAACATAGGAGAAACCTACTACTATTTACATCTTGTATACGATGAATATGCTAAACTTGATGAAAATATAAGCGGATATTCAAAAGAAGAATGCGAAAAGAAAAGTAAAGAGTATCTTCAAAAGTCAAAAGATTTAGGATATAAGCATTTTATGGATAAATAATTTTTAGTATCTAAAATATACTGAAAATTTAAAAATTTTCAGTATATACCTAAACAATTATATTTTGCCAAAATAATTTTTTTAATTTAAAATATTTGCAGGGCTTTGCTGCGAAGCATACCTACGATAACAGCTCGCAGTTGACAGAATAAAGAAAATTAATTATACTATATAAAAATACTATTGACGAGGTGATATATGGAGAATAATATCAGTAATGAAGAACAAATAAGAAATAAGTTTGAAAGAATATTCCAATACGAAAACAATAAGAATGCATTCCTTGATTATTTTTACGGAAGATCAAACAGCTGCCCTACTTTAAGAAATTATTATGGTTATGAAGCTGAAGATATTTTTAAGTTTTATTTTGATGAAAATACTAAAGAAGAAGATAAAAAAGCACTGTCAAGATACGCTGAAGCTATAATAAAAGATATATACAAAAACCAAAATGTTCATATAATTTTGAGATTATCCACTGGTGAAGATTTAGAAAAAGCATTAATAGAAAGTTATAATAATACGTATGAAAGAACTATATATGATAAAAAATATTCTAAAGCAACTTTGCTTAATAATGAAGCATCTAAATATATACAAATACAAGTAAATAATTTTTATAAGTTTTCAGAATTAGAAGCCTATGTGTATAAAGACTTTAATCAATACTTAGAAAAAGTAAAAAATGACAATAAAGCATTATTGAATAAAGAACCTCGTTTATTATTAACTATTTTAGTATACCTCATAAATAGAGATGATGATAAAAGCCTCATAAAACAATTATTAAATTATATAGACTTACTAAAAATCAATTATGAAGAAACTATATCATTACTTTTTACTATAGTTGATAAAGATGAAGAAGTTTATAAAAGATTAATGAATATTTTAAATAAAGATAATAATATGATTTATTTTCTTGTGAATATATACAAAGATATGACAAGAACTATAAAACTATATAAAAGATTATTTAAAGGATATTCAGAGGATAAAGGCTATTATTACTACACACAAAAACTTATACCTGAATATTTAGAACTATGCAATTTCCCTAAAGAATGTATTTTGTTAAACACAATAGTTAATAATAACACTCTTTTTATTTCATATTTAACAGTAGAAGCAAAAAAATTATATGATGAAGACAAAGAAACTTTTTATAAGCTTTATGAGATAATAGAAAAATCAAAATTGGAAAATTTATATCTTGATTATGCTATGCTTTCATCAATTATGCTTGCAAGCGGTGATAACAAATATAATATCGATACTAATTCTATTGTAGAAACTCTCAAAACAATGTGCGTTGAGCTATTAAAGATAATGCAGCCTATTCAAAGTTTTGATGAAATAACTTCTAAAAGCTTTAAATATGTAAAAGAAGAACCTTACACTAATCATAGTCATTATTTATCAGCTATAATGTCCTTTGACGGTATAAATGATGAAGCATCAGAAATTACTACTAAATTATTAAAGCATTACGGAATATACGGCAAAATTTCAATTTATGTTTCTATTCAGAAAATATTCTATAATAGAAATATTTTGGAAGCTAAAGAAAAATTAGTTAATGATAAAAAAGTACCATTAAAAGATATTTATTTATCATTATTAGATTCAAAAGATAATATTATCACACTTATAAAAAATAATGTTGAAGAAACAAAATCTATTATGGAAGAAAAATCGTTTATCACTTCTATAACAGCAAATATTAGCGGTACTATATCATTTATTAATTGTATTTTCAGTGATGAATTAAGCGGTTTAATTGATAATAAATTTGATTTTGTTTTCAAAGTTCTTGATACAGCAAAATCAAAAGAAATAAAAAAGCATTGTGTATCAGTAATCAGTAATAATGAAAGCATTGTAAGAAGCAAAGTAGAAAAATTAGCGAATGAAGGAAAAGAAGCATCAAGAACAGTTTATAAAGAAATAATTAAATATTGGGACTTACAAAAGTTTGATGATGATTTCCAATTTACAAGTGTTGACGAAATAAACGAATATTTAAATAAATACTATAATGAAGGACATGAAAGTTTAATAAAAGATATAGACGAAAATATACTTTCTAATATTTTATTAAAAGACAAGAAAACTAAAGCACCTTTAAAAATAGTTCAGTATGTGTTTATGGAATATGTTGCATTAAAAGAACCTTCTATATTAAAAGACTGCAACAAGATAGCAGAGTTCTTTGATATTGATTCATTTAGAAATGCACTTGATAATATATATACAAATTGGCTCAACAACAAAGCAGATACAAAATTAAAAAATATACTTATTCCATATTGTATTTTCCAGCCTGAAGATAAACTATTAAAATTAAAAACACAAATTGAAGAATGGGCATTGAATGCAAGAGGAGCATTAGCCGCTCATGCAGTATATGCTATAGCATTAAATGCAAGCAAATTTGCATTGGTTTTAGTTGATACAATGTCTGTAAAAATTAAAAATAATCAAGTAAAAAATGCTGCTAAAGATGCATTAAAAAAGACTGCAAAAGCATTAGAGATTTCAGAAGATGAACTAATAGACAAAATAATTCCAGATTTGGACTTTGATAAAAAAGGAATGAGAGAACTTCATTATGGAGGAGAAGCAAACAGAGTATTTAAACTTCAAATAAAAAATGATTTCACTATCGAAGTAACAGATTCAAATGACAAAGTTTTAAAATCACTTCCTGCACCAAACAGCAAAGACGATAAAGAAACTGCAGATGCATCTAAAAAAGAATTAACTTTGATAAAGAAAAATATAAAAATGATAACTTCTAATCAAATAACAAGATTAAATAAAGTTTTATTAAACGGAAGAAAATGGTCTTATAAAACTTTTACTGAGCTTTTTGTAGAAAACCCTATAATGAATATATTTGCTTTAAAACTTATATGGGGCGTTTATGATGAAAAGAATAATTTGATAGAAAGTTTTAGATACATGGAAGACGGTTCTTTCAACACTTTTGATGAAGAAGAATATATATTTGAAGACAGTCTTAAAAACAAAAAGAATATTACTTTAGTTCACCCTATAGAATTAGACGAAGAACAATTATCAAAATGGAAAACTCAATTAAGCGACTACGAAATATCACAGCCTATAAATCAGCTTGACTTATTATTTGAAGAAGTAAAAGAAGAGCATATAAAAAACAACAAAATCATTTCCTTTGAAGATCAGGAAATAACAGCAGGCGAAATAATGTCAATGGCAAATAAAATGTCATTTGAAAGAAGCAGAGATATTGAAGACGGCGGAAGCTATACTTATTATGAATTAAAAGACTCTATATTAAATATTGCATGCCGTATAGATTTTGAATATATGTGGTTTGGAATAGAGGCTAACGAAAAAGTAACATTTAAAAATATTGCTTTCCACAGGCTAGATGAAAACGGAAACTGCAATGCAGAAGAATATATAAATCCTTTAGACATTAACAAAAGATTTACTTCATCAATATACGGAACAGTAAAATCTTATTTTATGAAGTAAAGACTTTTATAACCTGCATATATTTATTATAAAAATGTATGCAGGTTTTATAATTTTCGTGGGCTAGTTCTGAAAATAAACTAAATGTAAAAATTGTATGTGTTAGAAACTTAAATTTTTATTATATACTAACAATTTTTAAGTTTGCCAATTTTTTTGTTGTTCTTTTTCCCGCCGCACGCCAAAGGCGGACAGCGTCAAAGAACCAAAAAATGCAAGGATAGAATTAGTACTAAATAATACTAAAATTATCTTGCCTGTAATATAATTTATTAAATTAAAGCCCAAATGTAGCCTTTTTGCTTCTCGCTGTAGGCGGGCTTCGCCTGTGGCAACAAAAGAAGTGGGGTATGGCACGACTGTGTGCTTCGCAGCAAAGCCCCAGATATAAAAAAGAAAATATAATTTTATTTTTTGACAGAGTATAGTTGTTTAGGTATATACTAAATTTACTCAGCGTGCGTTAAATAAATTTTTAATATAATAACACTTTAACTTGTGATACAATAAAAAATTATATATAAAGATATTATGCATATCTTAAAAACAATTTATATCAATTATTTAATATTACAGTAAACAAACATAATAATAAAATTTGACAGAATAAAAAAAATAATTATACTACATGAAAAATATTGTTAATAGGTTGGTTTTTATGAAAAATAGTATTAGTAATGAAGAAAAAATAAGAAATAAGTTTGAAGAAATGTTTTCTCATGAAAATAATAAGGATGCATTCCTTGATTATTTTTACGGAAAATCAAATAGCTGTCCTACTTTAAGTAAAAATTATCTTTATTATGCAGAAGAAATTTTCAAATTTTATTTTGATGAAAATACTTCAAAAGGAGATAAAGAAGTACTGTCTAGGTATGCCAAAGTAATAATTAAAGATATATACAAAGGTAATCCTAATCCTAATTATATAATAATTACTACTTATATGATTGTAAGATTATGCTCTGGGGAAGATTTAGAAAAAGTTTTAATAGAAAGTTATAATATTGATATTGAAGAAATATATATAGATGATAAAAAATATTCTAAATCTCAGTTAAAAAATAATAAAGGATATGAATACATAAAAATACAAAATAAGAATTTTAATAGGTTTTTAATATTAGAAAATTATATAGGTAAAGAGTTTAATGAATATTTAGAAAAAGTAAAAAATGATAGTAAAGTATTATTAGAAAAAGAGCCTCATTTATTATTAACTATTTTGGTATATATCATAAATAGAGATGATGATAAAAGCCTCATTAAACAATTATTAAATTATATAGACTTGCTAAAAATAAATGATGAAGAAACTATATCATTACTTTTTACTATAGTTGATAAAGATGAAGAAGTTTATAAAAGATTAATAAATATTTTAAATAAAGATAATAACATAATATATTTTATTGTAAATTTAGATTCTGTAATGATAACTAATATAGAATTATGTAAAAGATTCTTTAAAAAATATTCAGAAGATCCAACATATCATTATTTTGAAGCAAGAGAAGTTGCAGATGAATATTTAGAAATATGCTCTTTCCCTAAAGAATATATTTTCTTAAACAAAATATATTGCGGCGGAAATACCCATTGTACTTCATCTTTAACAGTGGAATTAAAAAAACTATATATTGAAGACAAAACAACATTCTATAAACTTTATGAGATAATAGAAAAATCAAAATTAGAATGTTTATATCTTGATTATGTTGTGCTTTCAGCAATTATGCTTGCAGTAAATGATAATAAATATAATATAAATGCTAATTCTATTATAGAAAAGTTAAAAGAAATATCTTTAGAGTTCTTAAAGAAAAGAGAATCTATTAAAAGTTTTGATGATATAATTTCCAAAAGTATTAAATATATAAAAGAAAAGCCTAATGGCAGTTATAGTGCTTATTTATCAGCTATAATGTTATTTGATGAAATAAATGATGAAGCATCAAAAATTACGGATATATTATTAAAGTATTATAGAATATACATCAAAATTTATATTTATATTCAGAAAATATTCTATAATAAAAATATTTTAGAAATTAAAGAAAAATTGGTTAATGAGAAAGAGGTACAATTAAAAGATATATATTTATTTATAAAGTCGGAAGATGATATTATAACTCTTATAAAAAACAATTTAGAAGAAACAAAAAATATTATAAAAGAAGAAGCATTCATAAACTCTATAACAGAAAATACTAAATGTACTATATCATTTATTAATGCTATTTTTAGTGATGAATTAAGGAGTTTAATAGATAATAAATTTGATTTTGTTTTCAAAGTTCTTGATACAGAAAGAGATCAAAGAATACAAAATCACTGCATATTAATAATAAAGAATTACGGAATTTCTATAAGAAGCGAAGTAGAAAAATTAGCAGTTGAAGGAAAAAAATCATCAATAAAAATTTATCAAGAAATAATTAAATATTGGGACTTACAAAAAATTGATGCTGATTTCAAATTCAAAAATATTGATGAAATAGAAGAATATGTAAATAAACAGTATAATAAAGAACATGAAATTTTAATAAAAGATATAGACGAAAATATACTTTCTAATATTCTCTTAAAAGACAAGAAAACTGTATCTCCATTAAAAATAGTTAAGTATGTATTTATGGAATATGCTGCATTAAAAGAACCTTCTATACTAAAAGACTGCAACAAAATAGCAGAGTTTTTTGATATTGATTCATTTAGAAATGCACTTAATAATATATATACAAATTGGATTAAAAATAAATCAAATACAGAAATCAAAAATATATTTATTCAATATAATAATTTAACTGAAGATAAACTATTACAATTACCGTCGGAGACTACTAATATATCTTATACAACATATGATATAAAATTAAAAAACATACTTATTCCATATTGTATTTTCCAGACTGAAGATAAACTCTTACAATTAAAGATACAAATTGAAGATTGGGCTTCAAGTGATATGAATGATAGTGAAGAATTAGCAGCTTATGCAGTATATGCTATGGCTTTGAATGGAAGCAGCTTTGCATTATCATTAATAAATAAAATATATTTAGAAGTTAAAAATAAGAAGGTTAAAAAGGCCGCTAAAAATGTATTAAAAAAGGCCGGTAAAGTATTAGATATACTATAATAAACTACTTAATAATAGGATATAAAAATGGATAAAGAAATTGAAGATTTTAATAAAAATTTTGACGATGAAATTTTAGACATAGCATTCGTTTTAAAAAAGCAAAATTTATCCGCCGGTAAATCAAAAGGAAAATATTATACTTTATTGGTATCTGCAATTGCATATAAAAATATTATTACCAATGAAATTATAGAAAATGAAAATTTACTTATAGTAAAAGAAATTGAAGATACAAAGCATTATTTTCAAATATTCAGAAACAAAACAATAGTAAGATTAAAAGTAAGAAAAGAAAAAGATTCATCTGGTTTATATATGAGATTTTTACTTGAAGATATTATTGATACCAACTATAAAGATAATGATTTAAATATTATATTAGAAAAATATTCTAAGCCTGTTTATTATAAAGATGAAGAATTGGGAGATTTTGAACTTGATAAGTCTATAAACATGTTTAATAAAAATATAGAGTGGGATAATAATAATATTTCAATATCATTTGAAAACATTGATGAAGAAGTTAATAAAAAAAGTGTTGATATAATCAGAAAAATATTTGCTAGTAAAAAAGATATTGATAAAAAACTAAAAGAGTATATATCAGAAAACCTGATTGAAGATGCCAACACTTGGAACGATGATGATGACAAACCTCATATAAGCAAAGAAGAGTTTGTAAAATTAATAACATTAACATCTATAACTATTATATACGAAAATAATATAACATTTTATTTTGATGACGGCGATATTTTCTCTAGACATGTAATAGCAGTAGACAGCGACTATGATTTTAATTTTGAAGATGCTCATATAGAAGGATAATTATTAACATATAAGTTATATTTTATTTTTATATCAACTTTTCCCGGACTTCGTCAAAGTTGCAAAAGCACATATTTACAAATTAAATTTACTACTCTATTTATATATAATAAATGGTGTGATATTAATAAAGTCTTAAAAATTATTATTGATATTTTATACTAGTATATTACAATATTAACAGGATATATAAATGGATAAAGAAATTGAAGATTTTAATAAAGATTTTGATGATGAAATTTTTGACATGGCATTCGTACTAAAAAGGTCATGCTGCAAATATAATAAAATACCTTGGGATAAATATTATACTTTATTTGTTTCAGCTATAGCTTTAAAAAATATTTCCGCTAATGTCATTATAGAAAACACTCATATTATCATTCATAAAAAAGTTAAAGAACCTGAAGAATATTTAAAAATTCTTAAAGATGAGAGCATAGTAAAATTAAAAGTAAGAAAAGAAAAAGATCCTGATGATTTCTATATTAGATTTTTACTTGAAGATATTATTGATACCAACTATAAAGATAATGATTTAAATATTATATTAGAAAAATATTCAGAGATTATTTATTATAAAGATGAAGAATTAGGTGATTTTGTGCTTAATAAGGATATAAACAGTTTTAAGAAAGAGATGACTTGGACTGAGAGTAATATTTCAATTTTCTTTGATAATATTGATGAAGAGTTTAATAAACAAAGCGTTGATATAATCAAAAAAATATTCTCTAATAAAAAAGATATTGACAGTAAATTAAAAGAGTGTGCTGCAGAAAGTATATTTAAACCTCATAATATGGAAAGAGAAGAATTCATAAAATTAATAAGTTTAGAATCTATAAGTATATATTCCAAAAACTGCATAACATTTTATTTTGATGATATTGACGGACATACAATACTAGTAAATAGTGATTGGGATTTTAATTTTAAACCGATTACTGAACTAATGTTTTTTTAAATTTGTAGTACATTCACAGCACGCTAAATAAAGCCTAAAATATAATTTTATCTATAATTCAAATCTTATTGTATTATATAAATTTTACTCACCGTGCGTTAAATAAATTATAAACTTAATCAACACTTGGGCGGGTGCTAAAATTTCTAGATAAGTTATACTAAAAATTTTTAAGTTTCTCAATTTTTGGTTGTTCTTTTTCCCGCCGCAAAAAGAACCAAAAAGTGCAAGTGTAAAAAATTAGTACTAAATAATACTAAAATTGTCTTACATGTAAGATAATTTGTTAAATTAAAGCCCAAATGTAGCCTTTCGCCACAGGCGGGCTGTGCCTGCTTCTTTGTGGTAATACCACAGGCACTTCCTTCGGTCGCAAAAGAAGTGGGGGTGTGGGGGCAAATCCACAACAAACAATAAAATTGAAAAAACTAAAATTAAAATATAGTTATAAAAAATAAAGGGCTGGGTATATAATAAAAATTTTAGAATTGAATTACAGTTGCCCACCCTTTAGGGTATAGTTTTTTCTGGTATTTAAATTTCATTTGTCTTATTAATTTGTTCAGTTATTATAGCTGCCCACCCAAGAATTTTTTAAAATTTATTGTATTCTCACCGCACGCCAAATGGGTATAAATATATAAAATTAATTTGAAATATAAATTCTATTATATTAGAAATTTTGCTTACCGTGCGTTAAAAGAATTAATGTATTGTTAATAGGCTTTAATTGATAATAATATTTTAGTGGGGGGAACTTAAAAAATTCCCCCAAACGGTGTTTATTGTTAATAAAACTCTACTGAATTGATAGAATTGGCAATATTATACATTGAAGCGTATTCATTCTTTTCTGGAAAAGTGTAACTAAGAACTAAATATTTAGAATCTTTAGCCTCGAATATAGTATAAAATAGAACTGTATTTTCTAATTGTATTTTATACTGTATATTCTTTTTCCCATTGATATAGAAATAGTTTTTTAATATATTGTTATCTCTTTCCATTTTGTTTATATAGTTTATAAGTTTTTCTAAAGAATTATTATCTTTTTTCATATAACCTACTAAACAAGTGGTTTGCGTATTTTCTTCCCAAAATATACTTTCTATATGATATAAATCTTTAACATAACCTGTATTTTTTATTATATGATTTTTATCTTCATCAGTTAATCTTACAGAATTATTTAAAGGCATAAGTTTTACTTTAATATCCGATATATCGTATTTGTTTTGATATAATATATCATTATCTAAACTTAACTTTTTAAAATTTATATCTCTGTTAGAAAATATATCTTTGTACGAATTATTTGTGCATGATATTAAAAATAGTGTTATTATAAAATATAGTGTTTTCATTTTTTGTATTTTTCTATTTGATTATTTTCTCACAGTTACAGTTCTGCTTGTGAAACCAATTATTCCTGTAAATAGATTAATGAAGAAATCTCCGGCATTACTTCTAGTATATATTTCATAATTTTCACTTCCTCCAGCAAGTTTTTCAACATCTACATCGTTTACAGGTACTAATCCCCATAAAGCATACCATTGTTTTCTTGTTAAAGTAACTCCTGTCTGAGGTCCGTTGCCTACTAAATGCCTATGCTGATAAGAGCAGGAAACGGCAAATATAGAAATGATTGATAGTAAAATTATCATTTTTACCATAAAAACTCCTTAAATTGGTTTAATTTTTCACATTTAGTGAACATTGTTCAGTTTAACATAATAAGGCTGTTTGTCAATGAAAAAAGCTAAAATAAAAACATCAATACTAAATTGTTCATTTTGCTTATAAGAAATCATTTTTAATAGTAAAATAATACCTTTAAATAATATATAAAATTAAAACGAGTAAATATATACTATATTTATAAATCGTTAATTTAACCTAAATGAATAATTATTGTTATAATATTGAAATTGAAATATAAAAAATACAAATGAAACAAAATAAAAAAACATTCTTATTATCATATTTAGTATTTATATTAGCAATAATTCTATTTATTGTAATTTTTTCTATTCTTGGAAGTGTGGAGAGGGTAGGATATTTATCAAATTTCAATCATATATTGGAAAATAAATATTATTTCACATTGAAATTTGAAAGCAGTATTTTTAAGAACAATAAAATATATAGAGTATATCCAAATACAAATGAAATGCCTGATAATGTTACAAATATAAGATGGAGCGGAAGCTATTATGGAAATTTAGTTTTAGGCGATTCAAGCATACAATTAAAAGAAAATGATAAAATAGAAAATATTAAATATACAGTTAAAATACAAAAAAATGTATTTTTATTTCTGCTCTTTATTATAATAGTTTTTCCGGCAATTTATTTTTATGTAATACCTAATATATATTATCATCATAAATCATATATTTTCTTTTTTGTGCTTAATTCTTTATTATATTTGATAACTTCAAATTTAATAATGCCTTTATTTTCTATGATGAAGCTTGATTTTAATATATATGATTTTTTATATACTTATCTTTTTGTAATGATAGCTTATAATTTGCTTGTGCACTATCCTTTTAATTTAGGCAATATTAAAAATATTAGGATAATACTAACAGCTTTATTTTGTGTAGTGTCAATATTTTCATTTTTTGCTATAGAGTCAATAAGTTTAACTGTACTTAGTATGGTGATATTGTTTTCAGATATGCCTAATCTTTATTCATCGCTTATTACAGTTCTTCCAATGCATTTAAAAATTATTACTATCACAGTGAGCATAATATATTTTTCTTCTTTACTAGCTTTTGTAATATTATTTATTTTTAATATATATAAAATATTTGTAGAGAGAAATAAAATAGCATCTTTAGTGATGATAGCTTTTATAATATTCACAGTATTTTATTTATTTTTAAAGCCCAAGAATATAGATATATGGAGCATAGATTTTGTAAGAAATGCTAAAAGAAATGGTATAATAAATACACTCAATTATAGAATAAATTATGACAGATTAAATAATATAAAGCCAAGCAAAGAACTAGTATCAGATTCTATAAAATTATTAAAAGAATATGAATCAAAAAGAGATGTATCAAAACTTTATTTAAAATCCACAAAGAATATTTTTGACAATATAAAAAAAATAGAAGATGATATGCATTCTATATTGATTGAGGCTTCATCTAAAAACAGTAATTTTGTTTATAATAATGAAAATATAGATTATGAATATATAGAGCAGTTAAAAAATAATTATTATGATGTATACACTAATTTTGAAATATCAATCACAAATGATTTATCAAAAATAGAGGAATTAAAAAAAGGTTTAAAAAGAGATGTATATTTAATATTCTTAGAATCTTTTTATGATTATTCACATTTTAGAAAATTATTTAATAAAGACCCTTTCCCAAAAGAATACAGAAAATGGGCTGACTCATCAAGAAAAATAGCTCCTAATGTTAATAACGGAAGTTTTTATGCAAGGCTTTCAGGACTTACAGGATCATCTCCACTTTATCCAAAAACTCAGTCAGAAAAGATAGAAAATACTTTACCGGATATTCTTTCAAAAAACGGATATAATACAATAGCATTAGAAGAAGCATTGAATACTTATAATTTAAAAACTTTCTATCCTTCAATAGGTTTTAAATCTCAGTTGTTCGGATTAGGAACTACAAATATTAATACATATTTGGGAACAAATATTGATAATTTAGGAAGTCCTGTATTTGCTGCAGGCTTTACTATTTTAGGACATACCGATTCGCATTTATCTAATGATTTAAACTTTGCTGAAAACAATAAAAAGTTTTTGGATAATTTTGAAGGTAATGATAAACTTCATATAATAGAAACCATTGATAATTCTGCAATGACTGCTATAAATATTATAGAGATAAGAGACACCATTTTAAAACATTCTCCTAATGCAATTATAATATTTAAACATGATCATCTTTATCCTTATTTGAAAGCTATAATAGAACGTTCCAGTATAGATGAGAAAATAAAAACTAATTTTCTAAATGATTATAAACCTTCTCCTGTACTTATTTGGGATGGTACCAACGGAGCATATAAAGCACCTGAAAATTTTACTCCTGAAAATATACCTTTATTCATAGCTGCTAATTTGAATGTTGATTATACAAATAGTGTGATATCTCTTTTATATAAAGAAGAAATTGATGATACTATCAGCACTTATAATAAATTTTATCATACAACAAATGATTCTCTTATAGATAATAGTGAAGTTTCAAATATGATGATATTTAAATATGAGAATGCTCAAAGAACATTATCACAGGATATTTTTCAGGGTAAAAAGCATTATTATAATTTTATAAAATAATGTTGACAATTTTAGTAATTATGATATTCTAAGTATCATCTAAATATAGGAATGTTTATGCAGCAAACAGCAAACAGCAAACAGCAAACAGCAAACAGCAAACAGCAAACAGCAAACAGCAAACAGCAAACAGCAAACAGCAAACAGCAAACATTTATTCTTTAATAAATATAATTTCTAAAAAAAATACAAAAAAAATTTATCAATTAAAATACAATTCTTGTATTATTATGGGGTAGTTATGAAAAATAAATTAAAGAAAATTTCATTAACTACTAGTATAATTCTATTAATATTTATATTATTTTTAATCGTATTAGGAAATATTTCTAGAAAAGGATATTTTTCTGACTTCAATTTGAAATCTCATAATGAAGGAAAATATACTTACGCTTTTAGAATAAATTATTATAATAAAATTTTTAGGAATAATGACATATATGGAGTATATCCTAATATTCAAAGTATTTTAAATAATAATAAACATATAAAAAAAATAGATATGAATGATTATAATGGAACTCCATTCGGTACTTTGGTAACTGCAAAGAAATTAAATGTTGATGAAAAAATTGATAATATCGATTATAAATTACAAATAAAACCAATATTTTTTCTGATATTTTGTATATCTATCATATATATAATATGTAACTTAAAATCATTCAATATATATAAAAATATAATGAAAATAATCTATTATTTTAATAACTTCAATTATAGAAATATCATTAAAAAAATTATAATAGTTTCTGTACCATTATTTATATTCATATTTGTTTTATTATTTATTTTAGGAAAGAATGATAGGATAGGATATTTATCTGATTTGAATCTAAATATAGATAATACATTAAAAATAAATAATTTTAATGTAAATGCTACAAAAAAATTATTTACATTAAAAAATACTTTAAATAATAAAGAGCTTCTAAATTACATATATACTAATGATTCAATTACAAACTATAGCTATAATTTTGAAATAAAATATTATAGTAAAATATTTAAAAATAGTGATTTTTATGAAGTTTACATCGATACAAATAAATCTATTAATAATAATATATTCATAAAAAAAATAGATATGAATAATACAATAGGCACTCCTTTTGGTATATTGGCCTCTGATAAAGTAATAAATGAAAATAAGATTGATAATATTATTTATACCTTAAAAATAAAAAGTCATATTATATATGCTATATTCTTGATATTTTTTATTTTGATACTATGTTATTTAATTAAAGTATATTGTTCAATTACATCATTCAAAAGTAATAATATAAATGGATTAATTATAAAAGAAGATAATATAGTATATATGTTAAAAAATGATTATTATTTTTTATTCTCATTAATATTGATTTTTATATTTCTATTCTATTTTATATATTGGTTATTTTTTCCAGGTTATTACCAATACTGGGATACCTCAGAGGTTATATGGAGAGCATATACAGAAAATTATGATAATTGGAGACCTATAATTATTTCTTTAGTATTAAGAATATTATACAGTATATTTGGATATGATACATATTATCTATTTTTAATAAATATTTTATCATGGTTCATTGGATTATATTTAATAATAGTTTCACTTTATACAAAATTCAAAAATAAATTAGTAATATTATTGATATTTCTTTCTTTTCTTGGAAACATTTTTTTTACTAAAATTAATTCTGAAAAAGATTTTACGGCAACTTTAATTTTATGGCTATCTCTTTCTATTATTTTCTATTCTATAACAGGAAATATAAAAAATCCTAAAATATTATTTTTTACAAAAGCATTATCTATATTTATAGCATTAATAGCATTATTATGGAGACATAATTTTATTGTTACAGTATATCCTATATTATTTATATATCTATTTATTAATATAGAGAAGATAAATAATGTAAAAAAGTTTATACTATCAATAATTTCAATAATGTTTGTATTAGGAATATCATTAATAATTATGGTAAAAATTTTTCCTTTATTTTTTATAGATGAAGATAGGGCAAAAACAGCTACTTATCATACTTTTTTAATACAAATATCAGCTTGTGCAGTTGATTCAAATGATTCAAATCTAATTCCTAAAAATTGGTACTTAGATGGAAGAAATTTTGAGGATGTAAAAAAAATATATAATACAGAAAGAGGTAGCGTTTTGGCTGATTTGTATGCTGTTAATTTTGATAGAAATGCCCCATTTAAAATATTACCACCTAATCCAAATATAAAAAAGAATATAAAAAAAGTATGGGTAAAAGCAATAATTAGTCACCCTATTAGTTATATGAAACATATTTATAATTATGCAAAATACATATTCACTACAGAAGATTGGAGTACATTTTTAAGAAAATTAAATTATAGATTTGATCCTGAATACATACAACAAACATATAAATTTCCATTTATGTCAAATGAATATTATAATTCAATACATAATAAAAACATACAATTTGATAAAAATAAAGAAAAAATATATTCTTTTTTCTATAGATATTTACCTGATATAAATATATCATTTTTTGTTATATTATCTTTTGTTTTATTTTTTATATCATTATTTTGTATGTTTAAATTTAATAATAATTTTTTAATATTTTCTTTTTTGGTATCTTTTTCATCAGCGGCCACATGTATAATAGTTCTTTTATTTTCTCCTGCTCCTCTATATAGGTATATAAGTCCTGTAGTACATATTTCTATTATTTCTTTAATATCATTCATTACTTTTATATATGATATTGGAGGATTAAAAATTTTTATTAAAAAATTAAGGAGTAATAGCAATATATGAAAATATCTGTGATAATACCATGCTATAATGAAGAAATAACAATTAAACAAGTAATAGAAGAATTTAGAAAATATTTACCTGAAGCTGAAATAAATGTATTTGACAATAATAGTAAAGATAATTCTGTAAAATTAGCAAAAGAAGCTGGAACTATAGTTACTGAGGTTAATTATCAAGGAAAAGGAGAAGTTGTAAGAAGAGCTTTTTCTGATATTGATGCTGATATATATATAATGGTTGATGCTGATATGCAGTACGATATATCTGAAATAAAAAAACATATAGAGTATTTTTTAGATAAAAAACTTGATATGCTAAACATTGCACGTGAAGTAGTAGATGAAGATGTACATAGAAAGGGACATACTTTTGGAAATGCTATGCTTACAGGTTTTGCAAATATATTATTTGGAAAAAGATTTAATGATATGTTAAGCGGATATAGAATATTTTCTAAAAGATTTGTAAAAAGTTTTCCTGCTGCTTCTAAAGGTTTTGAAATAGAAACAGAACTTACAATATATGCTCTGCAAATGCGTTTGTCTGTAGGAGAAGTTCCCGCTAAGTATTTTAAAAGACCTGAAGGTTCACATTCTAAACTTAATACTTTTAGAGATGGATTTAGAATATTATTTACTATTATATATTTAATGATGACAGAAAAACCAATAATATTTTTTAATATAATAAGCATTATATTGTTTATTATTGGTATGGCTTTAGGAATAAGCATAACTATAGAATATTTTGAAACATTAAAAGTAGATAGATTTCCAACAGCAATACTAACTATATGCTTACTAATATTATCCGCATTATCTTTTGCTATAGGGTTAATAATGAATGCTATAGGCAGAGTTATATCAGAAAACAGAAGATTTAAATATAATTCTGTAAAGTAATACTAATATAAAAACGCTCAAGGAAATATTATATTAGGATATTTTTCATATTAAAAAGTATTATTATAATTTGTTAAAAGAAGTAACTAATAACTAGAATTATTTATTTAATAAAAAAATCTTGTTTTAAAATCTCTATCACTCACTCGATTTTTTATTTGTAATTAGCCGACAACTAAAGTTATCAGCTGATCCTTTATTGCTTTAATTATCGAATCCAACTTTTATGTTAATTCTACTATCTTCTTCTTGAATATTTCTTTTTAATTCTGCTTTCTCCAATCTTTTATTGTTTCTATTTTTTAAAATTTCAAAAAATACTATGATAGCTCTTTCGCTTGGCGGATTATATTTATTTATTATTTTTTTAGTTTTTGATTCTTTACCGTCTTTATCAGTTTTTATTTCTCTTACTATTTCTTTACTATAATATCCTAATGCTTTTTTTATCAAGGCATTTTCTATTTTTATTTTAACATCTTTCAAATATTCTTCTTTTGCCTTTCTTATTTTTTTTACTAAACTCTTTTTATATTTTTTGCTTGATTTATTTATATAGTTTTTTAAATCATCATAATTTATATTTAGTTTTTTGCTTATTTCCTCAAATGTAGGATTATCTTTTTTTATTATTTCATATATTTGATTTTCTATTTCTTTATTATATTTTGTATTCATAACAATATCCTTAAAAAAAATTTATGTTATAAAATAATTAAAAAATATAAGTGATTATAATCATTTTTATATTGTTATAATTTTAAAAAAGATGTTGCTATAAATAATAATTATTATATAATAATAAATATTAATAGATTAGAGGGTTATATCTATGATTAAGAAAATAGCATTATTTTATTTATTTTTATTTGCTTTAATATCTTGTAATGCTAATAGCGACGGATCTACATCAGCATCTGCAAAATATAAAGAAGCTCCAAGAGAAAGTAAAGGCTTAACTAATTTTACAGGTATTTGGAATGCAAAATTTCCAAATAATGAATCAAGCATTGTAATAGAAAACGGAGAAAATGTACTATATAATGATTTAAAAGCTTCATCTATAGAAGATTTAGGAAATGATAGATATAAAATGACTATATCAGCAGATAAAACTTTTTCAGTTACATTGAAATTTAAATCAGATACTGAAGGAACAGTTGAAGATGATAATTTAGGAATAGGTACTTTAGCAAAATCAGAATAATAAATATTCAAATGTCATAATGTCTCTAAAAAGCCCCATTTTAATATGGGGTTTTTTATTATTAAATGATTTTTATTTTTCTATATCATTTTCATCATTATCATTTCCATCATTTTCTTCTTCGTCATCATATTCATCATCTTCATTTTCTTGCATACTGCTTGATACATAATCTCTATTTAAGAAGAATAATGTTGTAATAATCTGAAAATATGTATTAAATATATATAAAACTATCATAGCAATAAAATATGATAATAACCCCTCTCTGTTTTCTAGAGATGATGGAAAAAGAGTCATAGCAAATACTTGTTGAAATAAAAATATAAATCCTAATAAAAATAATGTTTTAAAGAATTTAGGCTTTACTAAATAAAAAGAATATTTTAAAGCATCTATTCCCCAAGTATGTCTTAAAGCACATATATTTTTAATGAACACAAAAAATACAATAAAAGCAATACCAGGCACTATAAAGAAAGTAAGTCCTAAAAATACTAATATGAAATATATAAAAGTTGTAAATATAGTAGGCAATAAAAATTTAAAGCTTCTTATGATAGCCCAAGTAGCACTTTTTACGTTTCTATAAATTAATCTTTCTACTAATAATGATACGGATATAATAGAAATTGTATCCAAAAATAAAGAAAGAAATATATTTATATAAAACCCTATGGTAACATCATTTTTGAACCAATTTATAAGGTCCTCATAAGTTTTTAATTTTTCAGGATCAAATGTGCTTATAGGAAAGTAAATTCCTGTTAGTATCAAAGGTAAACAGCATATTAAAGATAGTATAATAAAATTAATAAAGTTTTGTTTAAACAAAGAAAAAGCAAGAGTAAATAAATCTAAAGTTTCAAGATCTCTTTTTCTTAATTCATTTCTTAATGAAAACATATATTTCCTTATAAAATTAAAAATGTACTTTTTATTATCGTATAATTATATATAAATTAAAATTTTATAATAATTTTAACCTATAGTAATTTAAATTACAAATATATTTTTGTATATAAAGTGATGATTAAAATTATAAATTTTATTTAATTAAATGTTTTTATTAGCCCGCCCACCCACCCCCTAAACTTATTAAAAAATCATGCAAATAAAAAGACTAGGTTTCATTTAGAAAACCTAGCCTTAATTAACTAATATTAAAAGCACTAAATATTATTATCTTAAAGGAGCTTCTGATATAAGAACTTTTATATCATCTAATTTATTTTTATCAGTATTTTTTTCATGTAAAATTTTTCTTATATATTCAGCAAGCGATTCATTATTTTCAACTTTAGAACCTATTATAATTTCTTTTATATAATTTGTGTTTTGATCAAAAAGTTTTAAATAATCTATATAAAGTTTATTATTGATTTTATCTGCTTTTATTTCTTTAGATTTATAATCAGAAGTTACAAGCATTCTTAATTCCTGTTCTTCAAAAAATGCTTCATGCTTTATTATGTATTTTATATTTTCAAATAAATAATTATATAGTTTAGGATCAATATTTTTCTCTTTAATTTTTCTAGTATATTCAAATATTTTTGAAAATGCATATTTAATCTTATCTTCAATAGTATCGTCTTCTTTTAATTTTTTTCTATACTTCTTTATTTCGTTTAAATCTATAATATTACTTGAATATTTTAAATCTTCTTTATTGAAAACAAGTTTATTTAATTTTTCATTATAATAAAGCACCCAATATAAATTTCTTTTATTTTCTTCTTTTTCTTTTTTTATATTCGACTTATATTCAATATTTATGTTGCTTACATTTGAATCATAAGATGAAGTATATGAATCAGTAAAATATTCATCATTTTTAATACTTATATTATTTACATTAAAGTCATAATAAGAAAAAGGAGAAGTATATGAATCAGTAAAATATTTATTGTCCAAAACTAAACATATACCAGTAGCTTCTTTATCTTCTCTTTTACCATATAATCTAAACATTGTAAGAGAATCTCTGTTTCTTGAATATGATGTTTGCAATGTTACAATTTTTTCATCGCTTCCTATTTTTATATCTATATCATTCCTATTGAAAATACTTTCTAAAATATTTCCTTCTTTAGGATCATTAGCAGTTGATATATTATTTATTCTTATATTCCCTATTTCATCTGAATTTTCATTTTTACACCCTAATAATATTAATAAAAGATCTAATGATGTATAATGAGATATTTCTATATTTTCATCATCAGTATCGAAAGATAATATTTTAAGTAAAAAATATTCATATAAAATTAAATATTTAATATTTTTTATAAGTTCATCATCAAATTTTTTGCTCTCTTTAAAATGAAAAATTAAATTAGTAATAGGTTCATTTTTCCATAATTCTTTATTTTCATCCATAATTAATAGCTTAAAAAATTTATCAATATCATTATACTTATCAAATTCCTGAACTATTTTTATGATAATTATCTTGGAAGTATCATTATTATCTTTAGAAAATATTTTAAAATCATTAATAGCTTCCTTATATTTTCCAAAATTTGTTTTTAAGATTCCTCTATTAAAATATGCCTTATTATAATTTTTATTTAGTCCTATAGCCTTATTAAAATCATTAATAGCTTCCTTATATTTTCCAAAATTTATTTTTAAGATTCCTCTATTAAAATATGCCTTATTATAACTTTTATTTAGTCCTATAGCCTTATTAAAATCTTCTATAGCTTCTTCATATTTTTCTAATTTTACTTTTGTAATTCCTCTACTAAAATATGTTTTTTCATTGTTTTTATTTAACTTTATAGCTTTATTAAAATCTACTACAGCTTCTTCATATTTTTCTAATTTTGCTTTTGCAATTCCTCTATTGAAATATGCATTTTCATTATTGGGATTTAATTCTATAGCTTTATTAAAATCTTCTATAACTTCTTCATGTTTTCCTGATTCTATTTTTGCAATTCCTCTTGCTAAATATGCTTTTTCATTATTAGGATTTAATTTTATAACTTCATTAAAATCTTTTATAGCCTCTTCATATTCTTCTAAATATGATTTTGCAATTCCTCTTGCTAAATATGCTTTTTCATTATTAGGATTTAATTTTATAACTTCATTAAAATCTTTTATAGCCTCTTCATATATTTCCAATTTTGTTTTTGCGATTCCTCTATTAAAATATGCTTCTTCATTTTTAGAATTTAATTTTATAGATTTATTAAAATCTTCTATGGCTTCTTTATCTTTTTCTAATTTTACTTTTGCAAGTCCTCTAAAAAAATATGCTTCTTCATTTTTAGTATTTAATTTTATAACTTCATTAAAATCTTTTATAGCTTCTTCATATTTTTCTAAAGATGCTTTTGCAAATCCTATATTAAAATATCCTCTTTCATTCTTAGGATTTAATTTTATAATTTTATTAAAATCTTCTATGGCTTCTTCATATTTTTCTAATTTTACTTTTGTAATTCCTCTGTTAAAGTATGCCTTTTCATTATTTGGATTTAATTTTATAGCTTTATTAAAATCTTCTATAGCTTCATCATACATATTAATAATTGAATAAAGCTTTCCTCTATTAAAATATAAATCCTCATCATTATTATATTCTTCTATAGCTCTATTAACTAATTTTATAGCATCTTCTATTTTTTTTGATGATATTAATTTTTCTATTTTATATTTTAATGCATCTGTCATAAAATAATCCAAATATTTTTTATATATTATAAACTGCAAACTTATTTTATCAAACAATATAAATATTACTTTTAAAAATTTTTAGTATATAAGGTAATGATTGAAATTATGAATTTTATTTAATTAAATGTTTTTATTAGCCCGCCCGCCCACCCCCTAAACTTATTAAAAAATCATGCAAATAAAAAGACTAGGCTTCATTTAGAAAACCTAGCCTTAATTAACTAATTATATTTTTAAAAATTATTTTGCATTGATAGCATCTATTATTTCAGCACATTTCATATACATTCTAGGAATATGGAAAGGTCCTTTATACATATTGCCTTTTAAGTCAGTAGATATTCTTCCATCTCTGTGAAGATATCCGAACCATTCTCCGTATTCTGTATCAATGAATTTTTTAGTATATTCTTTTACCATGTCATGCTTTTCTAAATATTTGTCATCTTTAGTGAAATAATAGCAGTATAAAGCAGCAATAGCAGCTTCAGTCTGAGGCCACCAGAATTTCATGTCATGGTGATATTCGCTTTTAGGCTTTCCAAGTACGTCCATATATTGAATGATTCCGCCGTACTCTTTGTCCCAGCCCCATTCCCACATCCAGTCGAATATTTTAACTCCTAGGGCTTTTAATGTTTCATCATGTCCTCTTTCTATAGCTTCTCTTAATATAAACCAAGATGATTCTATAGCATGACCTGGATTTAATAATCTTCCTTCAAAGTGATCTTGTAAAGTACCGTCAGGATTGCATTGTTCAAGAACTGCTTTTTTATCTTCGTATAGGAAGAGCTGTATGTTTTTAAGAAGATTATCAATATATTTGTTGTAATAATCTTTATTTTCAGGATCAGCTTTTCTTAATTCCTGAACAGTAGCAAGCATTATCATAGGAGGTCCGAAAGCTATAGTAGGTCTGTTGCCTGCATCAAATTTTGGTATAAGAAGACCTTCTTTTTGATAGCGGTCTATATTATCAAGTATTTCTCTAGCCTTTTTAACATAGCTTTTATCTCCGCTCGCTCTTGAATATGCAGCCATAGCAACTAAGCAGAATGTTTCTGAAAAGTAATATCTCAATCTTTTTATGATAGGCTTTCCGTCTTCAGTAACTCTGAAATACATTCTTCCGTCGCCTGCTTTATCAAAACAATATTTTTCTAAGAACTCTATTCCTGATTTTGCAGCATCAAGATATTCTTGTTTTTTCTCAAAATCAGCATAAAGAGTTGATAATACCCAAGCAAATCTTCCCTGAAACCATACAGATTTATCGGTTTCTATAAGTCCACCTTTTCTGTCTAAGGCAGTGTAGTATCCGCCATGCTTTTTATCAAGTCCGTTTTTTAGCCAAAATGGAATGATATTGTCTTTTAACATGTGAAGATACTCGTTTTTTACTTCGTTTAAATTACTCATATAAAAATTCCTTAGATTTTATTTAACATAATATAATAATATTAACAGATTGATATCATAAAAGCAATATATAAAAACAATAATTAAAAAAATATTTTTATTTTATAAAAGTTGACTATTTTTTAGATATTATATACAATATGTTAGAGTAATCTAACAATAATAAAGTAGGAGTAAAATATATATGACAACTTTAGAATTTATAAATATTTCTGATAGCATATATGATCTATGCACTAAATATCCAAAAATTAAAGAAGCATTATTTGATTTGGGATTTGATAAGATAAAAAATCCAATAATGTTTAATACTGTATCAAAGATTATGACTTTGGAAAAAGCAGCAAAAATGAAAAATATTGATAATAATGAATTAAGAAAAAAATTAAATGAATATGGTTTTGAATTGAATAGTATATCAAATAAAGAAGATAGAAATGATATACTGAAATCGCTTATAGTAAAACTCCATTGTACAGGAGATATAGAAACTATAAAAAGAGAGTTTGAAGATAAATTGATTAAAGTGTCAGCAGAGGAAGTTCATAATGCTATGCATGAGCTTATAGATAATGGTATGAGTATAGATGAAGCTAAAAGATTTTTCTATATAAGAACGCTAGTTTTAAAAGATGCTATGGATAATAATACAGAAACTAATCATAAGGCCATAGATATTTTTGAAGAAGAAAACAGATGTATAGAAAAATTATTAAATGAAATTAAAAGTTATGATAATATTAATATATTAAATGAGCTTTATGATAATCTTAATAGGCACTACATCAAAAAGGAAAGTTTATTTATTGCATCTTTAAAAAAATATGGTAATGATGAGCCTTCAAAGGTGATGAGCAGAGTTGATAAAGATATATTAAATGAGTTAAAAGATATTATTGATTATGGTAAAAATAATAAAATTAATTCAGAAAATATAATTTTATTAAAAGAGCATATTTCAGATATGATATTCAAAGAAGAAAATATATTAATACCTCTTTGTGTTTCTATACTTTCAAAAGAAGATTTTGATAATATAGAAATAAAGTATAGTTAAAATACAAAAAATGATTATATATATAAAAAAGAGTAGCTATTATTTCAGCTATTCTTTTTTTATACATAATAAATATTTAATTGACTATTAATGTATATACTATATAATTTGAAAAGTTGGAGTTTATTATTTATGGAAGAAAAAAGTATTTTATCGTTTATAAAGATGGTATCCAATATGCCTCTTGTAAAGATAGATAAGCATAAATATTTAGTTGCAGCATTTGCATCAGAATATCCTTCACTTCTTCAGACTATATTAGAGAAAGGAGCTTATGATGCAGGAGTACCATTAAATATAATAGATACAAAATTAAGAGAAGCTATTAATTATGAAATAGCCAAATCATCAGCCATATCATTTGTTTCAGGACTTCCCGGAGGCATCGTTGGTATAGGGGCAGTTCCGGCAGATACTGCTCAATTTTTATGTCATGCTTTAAGAATAGTACAGAAACTATGTTATATCTCAGGACTTCCTAGTTTTACTTTAGGCGATTCGATGACAGATGATGAAGCTTGTCTTGCTGCCGTATATATTGGGGTGATGTTTGAAGATAAGGAAGCTATATTTGCTTTAAATAGCATATGGAAAGCTATAGCTGAAAAAAGTGCAAGAATAGGTTTTAGAGTAAGTTCTGTAGTAGGATATGCAGTTATTTCAAGCATATTAAAATCTATAGGTATAAAAATAGGTTCTAAGAGTTTTATGAAATCTGTTTCAAAGGCTGTTCCTCTAATAGGCGGTGCAGTGTCTGCAGGTTTTACATATACTAGTTTAAATAAAATGTCTAACAGACTTTATAATAAAATTAAGGAAAGCAAGTATTCAATAAGCTGATATTTTACGGATAATTATATGGCAAATGATAAAAATAACAAAGAAGATTATGTTGAAATAAATGAAGATGATATTGAAATATTAGGCGAAGACGGAATATATAGAAAGTACGAAGTATATAAAAGATATCAAAATAAAAATAAGATGAAGTTAAGATATTGGCTTCCTTTTATTACTGCTGTTATTTATACTTTATCGCCTATAGACTTAATTCCGGATAGAATACCAATAGGAAAATTAGATGATATACTTCTTTTAGTTATATCATTTATGTATGGTATTAAAAGAGCTAATTTTTCTTATAATCCTATAATAAATATAATTATTAGAAATATTATATTATCAATCACTATTACAGGATTTGTTATGATGATCATAATATATATACTTGCTGCATTATTATAGTTTTTTCTTTTTTGAATATTTATATAAGGAGTTCTTTTATGAATAGAATATCATCAAGCAATATAACAAAATTAGAGGATAATGAAGTATTTGTATTTGGAAGCAATACTCAAGGAGCGCATGGAGGAGGGGCAGCAAGATTTGCTATGAATTTCGGTGCTGTATATGGTAAGGCATTTGGGCTTCAGGGTAAAACATTTGCTATACCAACGGTTGATTATACAAAAAGCGGAAAGATGGCAGTATCTGAAATAAAAAAATATGTTGATAAGTTTTTAGCCTTTACTTTAGAGCATAAAGATTTAAAATTCTTAGTAACAGAAATAGGATGCGGTATAGCTGGTTTTAAAGTTGAGGAAATGGCAGAGCTTTTTAGAGAGGCTTTAAAAGATGAATATGATAATGTTTATTTGCCTCAAAGATTTGTCGATTATTTAAAAAGATAGTTTTTATAATTAATTTGTTTTATTTATTAGTAAGGTGTAAAAATGAAGACAAAAATATTTATATTATTAATGATTTTAATATTGGCTTTTTCTTGTTCTAAAAATAACCCTGTAAGTGCTTTAGGTACAGGAAGTGATACAGGTATAGAAAGCGGCGGCACTGATACTGGTACAGAAGAAGGTAGTGGAGGAGAAGACACAGGAACAGGCACTGGAGGGGAAGACACTGGTACAGGAACTGGAGAAGGAGATACAGGAGGAACTGATACCGGTGAAACTACTATTGGAATAATCTATGCCGGAACATATACAGGAAAAGCTGTAAAAACCAGAATAAATAATATAACTGAAGAAGAAAAAGTAGTAGAAGATGTAATTTTAGTAGTTAATAAAGATTCAACTGCAATATTCAAAACAGCTTCTTTAGGAGATTATACATTTGAAAAATTTGAAAAAATAGCTAACAATGACAGTTTATATGAATCTATTAAAAGCGATACAATGTTATTTTTATCATTTGATAAAAATACTGTAACTGTTAATTTTATAAAAAAAGAATCATCAAGAGAAAGCATAATATATGGAAATGGTCATGAATATGATAAGGGATACGGTGATTTGACTAAGGCAGATTATTAATTTAAATATATATAAATAAAAATAGTTAGGTTTTATTTATAAAGTTAAGCATTAAAAAATGAATAGAAAATATTTTTATTGTTAGCTTTGTTAGTATTGGTTTTTTCTTGTGCTAAAAACAACCCTTTAAACTCTTCAAATAACATTACGATTAGAAGCTATGAAGGAACATATACAGGAAAAGCAAAATACACAGTAATACCATCTACTGGAACGGATAGTATAGAAGAAAATGTAAACTTAATAGTAAATAAAGATTCTACATTAACTTTTAAAACTCAAAAGAAGATGATAAAAATTATAATTCTACAAAAACTGAAAATAATGCAAATCTAATATTATCTTTAACATTTGATGGAAATGTTAATGCTATTCTTATTATACAAGATACTAGCAGCGGAACATCTGAAAAATATACAGCTGATAAATTGACAAAGACAGCTTCTTAATATAAGAAAAAACTTTTTTATTATAGTAACTTCTAAAAATAAAAAAGCCCATGCTTATATAACAGGAGCTTTTTTATATTATTATATAATTGTTAAAATATACAAAAATAAAGCCCACAGAATATATAAAATATAATTCCATAGGCTTTAATTTATCAACAATTTTATTTCTTAATAGTTTTATTTCCGCTTTCTTTGCTGTTCATCAATGCTTCTTCAGCTTTCATCATACCAACAGTTTTTTCTGTTTTATTAAGATTAGCATTATCAGTTTTTGAAACCTCGCTTTGAGTAGCAGAATTGATTTCAGCTTCAATAGCAGCTCTCATATCACCAAACTCATTATTGATTCCTTCGCCGTTATTTTCATCGCCTGAAGGTCTTATAATTTGAGCCTTATCAATTAAAGAAGATTCAAATACTTTAGCAGCCTCGTCTTCGCTTTGAGCTTCTCTCACCTGAGAAACTGCAGCAGCCTCAGAAGCCATTAAATCACCGCTTGAATGTACTATCATAACATCTTCAGGACGAACAGTTATAAGTCCGTTATCAGTTCTAACGGCAAGTGCCACTCCTGTATCATTTTCCATAACCATTTCAACAGGGCCTAAGAATCTGTTTCCAGCCTCATCCATAACCTCAACACTCTTACCAAGCATAGAGTAGCCTGTTTGGCTTGAATAGAAAGTTTTCATAGAGTCAAGGTTCTTATTAACCTCTGTCATTTGTTCAACAGATGAGAATTGTGCTAATTGTGCAATCATATCTCTGTTGTCCATTGGAGCAAGAGGGTCCTGATGGCTCATTTGTACTGTAAGGAGTTTCAAGAAAGCATCTTTACCCAAAGAATTTTGTGTAGGATCTCTTTGGAAATTATGCTGTAAGTTAAAAGCTCCTACCTCTTGTTTTAATATTTTTATCTCTTTATCTGACATTCTTAAAGCATCTGCTGATATCATTTATACACTCCTTCAAAGTTATTTCTTCATAATTTATTTTTTATCTTTATAAATACAATAAGCCAATAAACCTATTAAATAAGTAAATTCAACTTTCTTTCAGGTACTATATATGCTTTTATATCGGCTTTTACTTCTTCTACATTATTACTATTTTCAGAAGCGAATCTGTTTCCTATAGCTTCTAATTCCTCGCCAAAGCCTCCATCATTAGGCATATCCTGTCTAAGCATTACATCAAAACCTTCTATATTAATGCCTATCTCGCTTAATGAAGTTATAACAGTATCTAAATTCTTAGTGAAAATATCTTTAACATCTGCATTATCTACAAATATTTTACCTATTAAATTGTCTCCGTCCATGCTGATTTTTAATCTTACTTTACCAAGATATTCAGGATTAAGACTCATTAATACTTCGCTTTTTCCATTATTAACAGCAACTTGAGCTTTCTCTACCAATTTACCCATTAAGTCTTGGAATTTTATCATATTATCAGTAAGGTTTGTGCTGTTATGAGTTTTGGATACATTATTGTTATAATGATTATATCCTTTCAAATTAGCACCCTCTGCAGAGTCTTTCATATTGATTATAGTAAGTTCTGCACCTTTATCATCTGAAATAGTATTATTTACAGTGCTGTTATTATTTTTCATTTCAGCAGCATCTTTTTTATCTGCATATTTATTTTCTATATTCATATCAATATTAGCATCTGCCATAGCATTATTATCAACTTGCATAGCATTATCTTCTATATTGATATCGTTAATATCTTTTGTTTCTATATTTTTGTCATTATCTTTATTGGAAGCAACTTTTATTTCTTTAACTTCTGGATTATCAATATCTTTTACTTCTATATTTTCTTCAGTATTTTCAGCTAAAACTTCTTTTTTATCTTCGCTGCCTTCATTTTCTATCATTGCTTTTAAAGCTTCTAAAGAGTCAATTAAATCTTCTAATTCTTTCTCATCTTCTTCGCTTAATTCTTCTGCATTCAAAGATTCTATTTGTTTTTTTATTTTTTCTATTTCTTCAGTATTTTTTGTATTTTCTTTTTTATCAGCTTTAGCTAGAATATTTTCTTTAGTATCAGATGTATTAACTTCTTTTGCATCAGCTTTTTTATCATTAGAAGTATTTTGTAAAAGGAGTTTTGCTTTTTCTTTTGTTAGTGCCAATTTTTCTTTAGCTGATACATTTTCTTCTTTATTGCCTGAAGCTAATTTTTCTGCTTTTGCTTCTATATTATCTTTATTAGATGAAGCATTTAATTCTTCTGATTTATTTTCTGCCTGTTCTTCAGCATTATTAACAGATTTTGCTTCTTCAGCATTGTCTGAAGTTTCATCTGTTTTTTTAGCAGCATTTTCGCTAGATGAAGAAACCTTTTCTTCTATAGTAGTATTTTCTTCAGCATCATATTGATTATAATCGTTATAGTAATCATCATAACTATTATAATTATTTTCTGTTTGATTTTCTTCAGTATTTAAGTGTCTTTCTATTTTATTAGAAACACTTGAAGGAGCAGAATAATCTGTTTGAGTTTTATTTAGCATATTAGCAAAAGAATCATCATAGCTATAATTATTCAAATTATAAGGGCTATTATTAGATGAAACATTAGTATCAACAAAAGATAATAAGTTGCCTAATCCATTTACCATAATTTACTTCCTAATTATTAGTTTTATTACTATATTAATATTCGGAAGTATATAAATTTCCTTTATAAAAAATAACATAATATTTGAAAATTATTTTTATGTTTTATAATGATAATATGCTTAATATAAATAGTAAATATTTTAATCTCATAACCAATAAAAATAATGCTCAAATCAAAGACGGCGATGTGGTAAGATATTCTATAATGAGGAAATTAGATAATGATAAAGCATTAATAAATGTTATGGGCAATAAATTAATAGCATTATTTAAAAACGGCATGACGGATAAAGGCTTTGCTTTAGTTAGTAAAAAAAACGGTGAAGTAACTTTAACTATACTCAAAAATGCGGAAAGTTTGAAAGAAGCAAGAGAAGGCATACAAAATAAGAACAATGCGAATGTTTTACTTAACATAACTGAGAATAATTCAGAAGTTTCAACTATGCTGTCTCAGAAAGGTATAAAGCCCAGTCATGAAAATATAAGATATTTTGAAACTATACTTAAATACCTTCCGGATTTGGACAGCGATAAAAAAAAGTTCATACTAAATGCAATGTCTAACGGTGTATATTTAACGGTAGAAGAAATAAACTCTTTAGGAAATATTTTTAAACAATTTAACGACATAATAGGCTATATAAAAAACTCTAACAAAAATACTGAAATAACCGAAATATTACTAATGCTTGCTAATAGTGTTATTCAGGGTGATGATAATAACTCCAATAATACCATTGCAGAAAATTTGAATAACTATATAAATACAAATGCTAGTTTTAATATATGGTTTATGCTCTTTGATATGCTTCATGGTGAGTTATCTTCTGATAATTCTAATATGATGATGCTTATGCTGAAAATTCTATCCGCAAATAGGAAAAACAGAAATTTTAATGAAACTGCATTTATGATTCCTATACCATTTGTTATAGACGGCGAAATTAAAGATGTATTATTATATATTAGTAAAGATGAAAATAATAAAAACAGATTAACATTTGTAGTTTATAATGATGATAAAGAACTATGTAAAATAGATATCACTAAAGATGAATATGAGAATAAATATTTGATTACAGTTAAATTTTTTGATAAAAAGTTGTATAATAAATTAAACCGTATAAAAGAAGATATGGAAAAAGAATTAAGTATTTTTGATAATATAAAAATGAATTATGAAGGCTAAGTAAATGAGCAAAGATAATAAGGATATAAAAAATGCTGCTGCTTTATTATATAATAGAGAAATGCATAATGCTCCTATAGTTATATCCAAAGGAAATAATTATTTAGCTAAAAGAATGGTTGATATTGCAAGAAAGCATAAAGTGCCTGTTATTTCTGATGAGAATACGGCTAAGCATTTGATGCAGTTAGAAATAGGGGAGGAGATACCTTATTCACTTTATGAAGCTGTGAGTATAATATTAAAATATATATATAAATTAAAGGCAGAATAAATAATGGCAAAATTAATAAAAATAAATATCCAAGATATCAAAACAAAAGCTGAAAAGAAAGATATATACTTGTATAATGATTTTCTTGCATCTACAGGATATATAGACCTCAAAGAAGATGATATGCAAAGGTTTCAGAAATGGGATATCAATGAAGTATTTATGGAGGATAATACTTCTTTAGATATGGAAGTATCTGCTGACTTTGATAAATTTTTGAGGGAATATAAAGTATTCAAAAAAATATATTTAAATGTAATTAAAAAAGTTAGAAATAATTTGGGCGGATATAAAAATAATAATTTAGTTAATATGAATGAACTAAATGAAATTTTGGACGAGGTTTTGGATATAGTTAATAGAAATTTAAGCAGTGTACTTCAGCTTCTTAATTTAACTGGTTTGCCTAGAGCCGATGAATATTATATAAGGTCTTTAAATGTTTCTTTAATATCTATGATTATCGGACGTGCCATGAAGTTCTCCGAAAACAGGGTAAAAAAATTAGGTATAGGTGCTATACTTTATGATATAGGGCTTGTAAAAGTTCCAGATAAAATATTGGAAAAAATAGGAAAATTCACTCCGGAAGAATATACTGAAATAAAAAAACATACAGTTTACGGATATAAAATTCTTAAAACTAGTTTCAGGTTTGAAGAAGATTTGGCTATGATATCTCTTATGCATCATGAGTACTATAATGGTAAAGGATATCCTAGAGGACTTTCCGGCAATCAGATAAATTTATATTCAAGAATAATTGCAATAGCTCATGCTGTTGAAAAGATGCTTAAACCTATAAGAATAGCATCTTCTAATACTAAAATAAAAGATAATAAATCTACATTTAGTTTAATGCTTGAAAAGAGTAATGCAAATAAAAAGAAAGATATATCATTATACGATGCAGTTAAAGAGATTATACATGGAGCGAATACCAAGTATGATCCTAATATATCAAAAACTTTTGTGAGTATATTCACTGTATATCCTATAGGTTCTATAGTTCTTTTGAATGATAAAAGAAAAGGATTTGTTTTTGCTACTAATCCTAATTTTCCTATAAGACCTATAATAAAAATAGTTTCAAATGAGAATGGTGAATTTACTGATGATGGAGAAACTATTAATTTATTAGAAACTAATCAGCTGTTTATAGCAGGTGTTGATAAAGATAATAATTTCTTAGAGGAGGTAAGAACTAAAATATTAGACACTGAAGAAGAAAAGTAATATTAAAAAATGGCTAACAAAAAAATTATAGGCAATCTAGGAGAGGATATTGCCTTAAAATATCTCGAAGGACTTGGATATACCTTAGTAGAAAGGAATTTTAAAGGTAAGAAGACAAGAGGAGAGATAGATTTAGTAATGACAAAAGGAGTTGTTATTGTGTTTATAGAAGTTAAATATCGAAGACAGGGAAGTTTTGGATATGCAGCTTGCTCAATATCAGATCGCAAAAAGAAGAAGCTATATGAGACAGCTGAAGAATACTTAATTGAAAAAGGATTAAGTTTTAATCAAAAATGTTCCTTTGGGGCAGTTCTAATAGACGATACCCATTATAATCGTGAAATATCATTCATTGAAGATATATTTATTTAGGGGTATCGACATGAAAACAGCAGTAAAAATTAACCCTGAAAAAATAGATCTTTATAAGAAAAAATTAAAAGATGAAAAGTATATAGATAAAGCTATAGAGAGATTAGCTGGACACTTAATAAGTGCAGTAATAGATTAAATAATTAATAAGCGGATTTTGGTGCATTTGTATGAATATAATTGAACGAGGAAAAACTACTCTTTTACTTGAAAGTGAAAATCTTAAAATGTTGTCGGATAAATTAGATAGCAATTTTGAAAATGCAGTAAAAGAGTTATTTAATATTAGAGGCAGAGTCATAACTTCAGGAGTAGGAAAGAGCGGACATGTAGCAAGAAAGGCAGCGGCCACTTTTGCATCCACTGGTACTCCAAGTTTTTTTGTTGATCCTAATGAATGTATGCATGGTGATTTCGGTATGATTACAAAAGATGATTATTGTTTGCTATATTCTAAAGGCGGTGAATCACGTGAGATTATAGAGCTTGTAAATTGGTTATGCAGACAGAACATACCATACATTGCAATTACAAATGATATTAATTCTACACTTTCTAAGAATGCTAAAATTACATTGCTTACTTATGTTAAAGAAGAGGCTTGTCCTTTAAAATTAGCTCCTACTGTAAGCACTACAGCATCTTTAGCTTTATCTGATGCTTTGGCTACTGCATTAATGGAATTGAGAGGATTCAGAGCGGAAGATTTTGCAGTGTTCCATCCGGGAGGAAGTTTGGGAAGACAGCTTGCAAAAGTTAAATCTATTATGCATACTGAAAATTTGCCTATTATTTTTCCGGATACTTCATTGCAGGAGGCTTTATTTAAAATCATAGAATGCAAGCTCGGAATAGCCATTGTTGTCGATGATAAGAACGTTTTAAAAGGAATAATAGTAGATGGGGATTTAAAAAGGCTTCTTGTCAAAGATGATGATATAAAAAATATACTTTCTAAAGAAGTTAAATATATTATGAACACTTCTCCTAAAGTCATTTATGAGGATACTCTTATCGGAGAGGCTTTACATATCATGGAAGGAAAGATTACCAATTTGGTAGTAGTAAACAATAATAATAATCCTATTGGTATAGTGCATATACATGATATTTTGAAGATAAAGGCTTTTTAAATCATAAATATTCAAAACGCACGGTAATTTATATGAGTAATTCAATTGAAATTCTATATCATAATAATTTAATCGTGCGTTAATATAAATCAAAAAATTACAAAACACTTGGGTGGGTGCTTTAATTTCTAATTAAAATTTTAAATATAATCAATATTATAATTAAAAATATAGTTTTAAATTTTTAAGGGTGGGGAATTAAAATAAGTTTTAAAATTTAATTACACTTGCCCGCCCTTTAGGATTTTAGTTAATTCTGATATTTTTGAATAATTATTTTTTAACAATATCAACTGTTATTTTAGCTGCCCGCCCAAGAGTTTTGAAATTTAAAGTCTATACTCCGCACGCAAAGCAAAGCTAAAAATATAGAATTATTTGAAATTAAAATTTTTATTATATTTATAAATTAGCTCCCCGTGCGTTATTTATAATACTATACATCTATTATATAAAAATAATTGCTTGACTTTTTTCAGATATACATTATTGTTAAATGCATATCTAAAAATATTTTTGTACAAATGAAAAAGATTATTATTTTTTACTATTTACTTTAATAACTTTTACCGCCTGTAGTAATTATTCCAATACAAATAATTCAGAAAATATTGCAACTAATGAAGCATTAAAAGTAGGTATATATATTTATGATTATCCTATGCCTCATTCAGATACTGATGATATAGGCGGTTTTGATTATGATTTAATGAAAGAGGTAGCTAAAGTATCAGATTTAAAAATTCAATTTGTTACAATGCAGTTTGATGATCTTATTTCGGCACTTAATAAAAAACGTATAGATATTATTATAGCTGCTATGACAATAACAGAAGATAGAGAAAAACTTGTGAATTTTTCTGACAGCTATCTAACAGCTGGTCAAAGCATTGTAGTAAATAAAGGAAATACGAATATAATAACAACTAATGATTTGATAGGAAAAACTATAGGTGCTATAAAAAATACTGTTTCTGATATTACAGCATCAAAAATAGAAGGTGTTCGTCAAGTGATAAGATTTGATATTGCCGGAAGTGCTTTTCTGTCTTTGAAAACAGGTAAAATAGATGCTATGGTAGTTGATAAACTTACTTGTATTAACTATCTTCAATATGATAAAGATTTAGAAATAGTTGAAACTATAGAATTCCCAAAAATGGGATATGGTATAGCTGTAAGAAAAGAGGATACTATTTTACTTAATAAGATTAACAAAGGTCTTCAAGAAATAATGACTAATGGCACTTATCAAAAATTAGTAGATAAGTATTTATAATAATTTGATTTACATTTGCCCGTACTTTAGGCTTTCAGCTATTTCTGATATTTTTGTATTATTATTTTTTATTATTGCTAATAAAAATTGTTCGTTTGCTATGCGTGCTACGGCAAAGGCTATGTAAAGTAAACTTGCCAGAGGCTCACAATTTTTATAATTAGCTTTACAATATTTATCAACTATTATTTTAGCTGCCCCACAAGTTTTTTTAATTATAGTCTATTCACCGCCTCTATAGCAAAGCTAAAAATATAGAATCATTTGCAATTAAAATTTTTATTATATTTATAAATCAGTTAATCGTGCGTTAAATATATTTTCGATTTAATTAACGATTGGGTGGGTATGCTTTTTCAATTTAAATACCAAAATAAATGAAGCTTAAATTTATAATTAAGCTTTAAATTTTATAGGGCGTGGTATGTAAATAAAGTTTTAAAACATAATTTGTATAAGGAAGTATTATATAGTACATTGAATTTATAAGAAATATTTATATAATAGTTAAAGTTTTAATAGTTATATAAAACATTAAGAGTTTTTATATGAATAATTTCTGGGTAATAAATACAAGCAATTTAAAATATAGTAAAAATATAAATGAAAACCAAATTCCTAGTTTTTTAGATATTATGGAAAGAGAACATATATGTTTATTTGGATATTTCGATAGTAGCGGTCAAACATTTAAAAATAAAATAGAATTAGGTGATATTATAATAGTAAGTCAAAGAGGAATTAGAGAAGCTTATAAAAGAGATCCTGAACATAATTATTTTTCAGGTATAGTAAATTCAGATGCTTATTTATGTCGCTACTACGATAATGATTTTCAAGCTAGAAAAATAAAAAAATTCATTTCATTGAAAGGCAAAAAACTAACATTTAAAGAAGATAGTATATCTTATCCAACTGTACAACCTATTTATAAATTAAAAACAAGCAATGATAAGGATAAAATATTAATAGATGAAATAAAAAAAATAATGGATATAAATATGATAAAAGAATGTAAAGAACTGTTAGAACAAAATTATAATCTTATACTCACAGGAGCACCGGGAACAGGAAAAACCTATTTGGCTAAAGAAATAGCTAAAGAAATGATGAAGGATAATACTACACAAATTAAAGACTATAAACAATTTATAATTGACTATTATAATAAAAATAAAGATCGTTTAGAAAAATTGAAAAAAGAAGGAGATGAATTAAGAGAACAATTTAGAAAAAAATTTCCTATAGAGAGTTTGAAAAATATAAGCATAGATGATTATGCTGTAGGCAGAGGAGATAAAAATTCTTTTTGTTATTGGATTGAATACGGACTTAAAAGGGAATTATTGGATAACTTTTCTGCGCTAGGTTCTAAATCATCATATATTTTATATTATGATAAAAAAACAGGTAATTTGGTAAATGAAACTGATAAAACTGATGATGAACTTATAAAAGAAATAGGCGAAGAATTATATAAAATGGCTACAATAGAAAATTATGATGACAAAGATTCAGTATTTAATAAACGTAAGAATTATTTGTCAATAAAAATATATAATACATATCACCCATATACATATTTTCCTATGATGTCAAATGAAGACATTCTTAGTATATGTGATATATTTAGTATAGAAAAAGATAATAATATATATAAACTAAATAAAAATATAAAAAGTTTTTTTGATAATAATTTAAAAGATATTGATTCATATATAATTAAAATAATATTATCGGAGAATATTAAGCTATTAGAAGGAAATACTGAAAATATTAATTCTAAAGAATTAGACTATGGATTTGTGCAGTTTCACCCATCTTATGATTATACAGATTTTGTTGAGGGGTTAAGACCTATTAAAGATAGTGACGGAAAAATTGGTTTTGAAAGAAAGGACGGAGTTTTTAAAGAGTTTTGTAAAAAGGCACTCAAGAATTTAATTGATAGTAAGAAAGAAGTATCAGAATTAAATAAAGATACTATTATAAAAAATAATTTGATTAGATTCATAGATGATGTTTCCAATATAATAAATGAAAAAGGATATTTTAAAATTGATGGTATTGATAGGAAAGCAGCACCATTAAAAGAAATAAACTTATATGATACGGATATGTCATTTGATATTGATACTAAAAGTGCTCATAAGATTAAGAAAAATTTAGATGACATGGTTAGATTATATAAAATATTTATTAGTAAATCCATTAGTGAATGGAATAGAAGTATGTTAATATCAGCATTTGGATTTGAATCTTTTATAACATATGTATATGGTTTTTTAAAAGCATTCTATGAAAAATATAATTCTAAAATAGAAGAAGAAGTTAAAAATAATACCAATACAGTAGAAAAAGTTCAAAAGAAAAATTTTGTATTTATAATAGATGAAATTAACAGAGGGGAGATTTCAAAGATTTTCGGAGAATTATTCTTTGCTGTTGATCCCGGATACAGAGGTATTAAAGGAAAAGTTCTTACTCAATACTCTAATTTGATAGATGAGGAATCAGAAAAATATTTTTATATACCAGAGAATGTTTATATAATAGGTACAATGAATGATATTGACAGAAGCGTTGAGAGTATGGACTTTGCTATGCGTAGAAGATTCGCTTGGAAAGAGGTTAATGCCAAAGAAACACAAGAGAATATATTAAAAAGCTTAGATTCAAATATAAAACAAAATGCAATTGATAGAATGAATGCTTTAAATAATGCAATTAGCGAAATAGAAAGTTTTAATTCCTCTTATCATATAGGAGCTTCTTATTTCTTGAAATTAGAAAATTATTATAAGAGTTCAAGTGATAATAAAAACAAAGCATTTGATATGCTATGGGAGAATCATTTGAGAGGACTTTTGTATGAGTATTTGAGAGGAATGCCTGATGCTGAAAATAAACTTGATGAATTAAAAAAGTCTTATAATTCAGGTTGCGATAATAATACACAATCTGATAGTAATACATCACAAGATAGTAATAATTAAAATTTAAATAAACAAAATGATAGTAATTGATATTATAACAATTAATAATTTTTTAATATATTTATTTCAATGCAAAATAATAATAAGCTATGGTAATTGTGTTTTTTGCAACTTTTTTGCACTACAAAAAAGTTGAAGAAATTTATAATAAAAAATTAACACAAACAATAAAATGATTAAATTAAAAGATAATACTAAACATGAAAAATTAATAAATATAAAAGAAAATATTTCTGAAGAAGATATAATTTCAATCAAAGAAATTGCTAGTAAAACTCTTTCTGATGTGAAAGATAATATTATAATATTTCCTAACTCTATAAAAGAAAGTAAGGACTTAGAAGAAGACAGCAGAATATTTGATATTATTAATGACAGTTTATTAACTAATAATATAATGGGATTTATAAGCTATAATAATACGCAAATAAAAATATCTTCAAGGTTCGCTGTAAATGATAATGAAGATTATTTTCTGCATTATATGCTTATGAAAGTACTTTCTATTAATATTGTTAATTTAGAGCATAGTAAGGATTATGACGATTCATTTGATTTTTTAATTTATATGTTTATTAGTTTTTTCAAAAGAGCATTAAGACAGGGCCTTTTTAAACAATACAAATTAATAAAGCATAATGATGCTAATGTTAAAGGAACTATTGATATTAATAGATACATTAAAAATAATATTCCTTTCAATGGTAAAATTTCGTACAATACTAGAGAATACAGCTATGATAATAATATCACACAATTAATAAGGCACACTATAGAATATATAAACAATAAAAACAGATATCTTTTAAGTTATGATAGTGAAATAAAAAATTATGTTCAGCAGGTATTTTATTCTACTTCTAGTTATGAGAGAAATAAAAGAGAAAGTATTATAAATAAAAACTTAAAAAAATTATCTCACCCTTACTATTATGAATATGAGCCTTTAAGAAAAATATGCATTCAAATATTAAGGCATGAAAAATTAAAATACGGCAGTAATGATAATACTGTATACGGATTATTATTTGACGGAGCTTGGCTTTTTGAAGAGTATTTAAATACTTTTTTAAGCAAAGAAAATTTTATTCATGCTGAAAATAGAAATTCAAAAAATGGTATTAAATTACTTGATAATGCTTGGAGGGTTTATCCGGACTTCTATAAATTAGAAAATGATAATAATATAGTTCTTGATGCCAAATACAAAAGATTAAACTATTATGATAATGAAAGCATAGACAGAAATGACAAGCATCAAATAGTTTCTTATGCTTATACACTTAATGCTAAAAAGGCAGGTTTTATTTATCCATTAGAAGAAGTTAATTGTACCGATGCAAATAAAATTATAAAAATAGGCGTTTTAAATAATGCTTATAATGGATATGCTGATTGCGGTATATACAAATATGCTTTAAAAATTCCTTCAACAAAATCAAACGGGGAAGATTTTCAAAACATAAAAGAATTTGCTGAAGTTATGAGAAATATTGAAAATGAATTAATAAAAGTTTTAAATAAATTTTGATTAAGAATTTTTTGAACGCACGGTTAATGAAATTATAAATTTAATAAAAATTAAAATTGCATTAAATCAATATTTATAATGTTGCTTAACGTGCGGTGTATAGACTATAAATTAAAAAAAATCTTGGGTGGGTAGCTGAAATAACTTTGAAAAACTAAAAAGAAAGATAGTATGAAAATTGTATATTATGCTGAAAGCCTATAGGGTGGGCAAGTATAATTTGATTTTTTGTATTAATTTAAATGCCCGCCCTTTTATATTTTATGTAAAATTAAAAATTATGACTTAAATTTATCTATTGCGAATTTAGAAAAAGCATACCCGCCCTAATGTGATTAGGATTTAGAATTTATATACCGTATGTATTATTTTTTTGTATATATGTAGAGCTATTAATTAATGTTATTCATATTATATTTACCATACGTTTATATTAATATTTTATTTGTATATTTATTAAATTAATAATTATTTTAATTTCATTTTCATTGAAAAAAAAGCAATTTTATTATAAAGTATTATAAAATTAGTTTGTAATATATTTTGAAAATAAAAAACGATAGGAGAATAAACGATATGGTAGTAGAGCCAAAAATATTAAATAATATATGTATAACAGCTCATCCATTAGGCTGTGCTAAAGAAGTAGAAAATCAAATTAATTATGTGAAATCACAGCCAAAAGTAAAATCTAATGTAAAAAATGCTCTTATATTAGGAGCTTCAGGCGGATACGGACTAGCAAGCAGAATAGCTATAGCTTATGGATTAGGTGCTAAAACTATGAGTGTGTCATTTGAAAAAGAAGCTACAGCAAGAAGAACAGCTACACCAGGCTGGTATAATAATGAGGCTTTTTCTTCTTTCGCTAAAAAAGACGGAATAGAGGATAAAAACTTAATATTAGATGCTTTTTTAAACGCTTCAAAAGAAGAAGTTATTAAAGAAGCTAAAACATTCTTTAATGGTGAAAAAATAGATTTGCTTATATACAGTTTGGCAGCTCCAGTAAGAATGGACGAATCAACAGGAACACTTTACCGTTCATCTTTAAAACCTATAGGAAAAAAATATAATGGTATAGGTGTAGATTTCCTTACAGAGGAGTTATTAGAGGTATCTATTGACCCTGCTAATGAAGATGATATAAAATCTACTGTAAAAGTTATGGGCGGAGAAGATTGGAAATTATGGACAGATGCCTTACTTAATGCTGATCTATTAGCTGAAAATGCTATCAATGTAGCTTACTCTTATATAGGCCCTGAAATGACAAAAGCAGTATATAGAGAAGGTACTATAGGAAAAGCTAAGGATCATTTAGAGGCAACAGCTCATGAATTGGATAAAGAGATGCAGGATAAAATCAAAGGACACGCATATGTGTCAGTAAACAAGGCCGTAGTAACTAGATCTTCAGCAGTTATCCCTACAGTTCCACTTTATATAGGCATATTGTTCAAGGTAATGAAAAATAAAGGCCTTCATGAGGGCTGTATAGAGCAAATGTATAGACTTTTGAACGAAAAACTCTATAATGGCGGAGAAGTACCTGTTGACAGTGAAAACAGAATAAGATTAGATGATTGGGAATTGAGAGAAGATGTTCAAAAAGAAGTTTTGGATTCTTGGAATAAATTAACAAAAGATAATCTAAAAGAAATAGCTGATTTAGCATTATTCAGAAAAGATTATATGAATATGCATGGCTTTGATGAAGAAGGTATTGATTATAGCCAAGATGTTCAGATATGATAACTAATTATTAAATATAAAATTAAGGCGGAGGAGTTAATATTTCCTTCGCTTTTCTTTTTTGTATTATTTTAAATCCCGCCCTTTATACTTCTTGATATATTTTGAATTATAAACCTTTATATTTTTAACAGTCTAAATAGAATTTTTAGCTTCCCACCCAAGCTGTTTTTAATTTAGAATATAATTTAGCGCACGTATTATCTATTTTTTGTATGTTGTTATGCTTGTAATTGTTAATTTGTTTATATTTTATGTTATTTTTAGCGTGCGTTTAATAAATAATGGTGATAAATTTATAATTTTTTTAAAATTTTTAAATTTAGTAGTTGACAAAAAACAGAATTGGTATATAATACAAAGCAATCCTTAACTAATTTGGAGTTGTAGCTCAGTTTGGTTAGAGCGCCTGCCTGTCACGCAGGAGGCCGCGGGTTCGAGCCCCGTCAACTCCGCTTTTTATTTTAACATGGAGAGCGATAATGCCTAATATAGCTTCAGCATCTAAAAGATTAAGACAAAATGAAGTTAGAAATCTTTACAATAGAAAAATTAAAAGTTTCTTAAATACTCAGAAAAAGAAAGTAATTAAAGCAGTAGAAAGCAATGATAAAAATCTTGCTTCAGAAGAATTCAAAAAATATGCGAGTGCTTTAGATAAAGCTGCTAGAAAATCAGTTATTCATTCTAATAGAGCAGCTGCTAAAAAATCAGATATGATGAAAAAAATTAATGCTATGAATTAATTTTGATTGTTACTAAAAAATAATGAGGTCTATACAGAAATGTATAGACCTTTTTTTATGATTTTAATCATAAATGTCAATTTATTTTAAAAAAATAAAAAAAATTACATTTTTGTAAAAAAATATATATTTTTTATTTCCTAATAGAAAATTTTTGTTATTATTATAATATACAGTTTGAGTTTATTAAATGATATATACAGTTTTTATTGTTTAAGTTTATGAGCTTTGATAGTATATAAAGGTAAATTATTCTGTGCTATTTTGATAATATTATCACAAAAAAATATAATAATGGGGAGGATTGATTATGATTAAAAAATTTAAAAATAATAATTATAATGATTCTGTTATATTTAATGATGATGACTACAATTCTTTGATTGAAGAGTACAATGATATTATTAAAGATAATACATCCGAGAAAGAAAATGATAATCTTTAATAATATTATGGGAATACCGGTTATAATTATATAGCCGGTATCTTATCCGCTAAAATAATTTGCGGTATAAAAAATTCTAACATTATAACGATAAAATACGAAAATAAACACTATGAAATATTTAAAATTGATTTTTCTTATATTAATGCTAAATATAAATATATATTCTCAAACTATGACAGAAAATTCTCTGCCTTTGAGAGCAAAAAATTTTTTAAATATTAATTTTCCAGGAAATAATATAGAATCTGTTTCATTATATCAAAATGGCGGCGGATATGAAGTTGATATAGATTTTGGTTATAAATTTATTTTTTATAATACAGGCCTTTGGAAAAAAATATCTATAATCAATGATGAAACTAAAAATATTGGAATACCTAGAAGCTGCATACATAAGTCTATGGTTAATGTTATAGATAATGAGTATCCGCATTCTAAAATTACGGATATAGAGAGAAGAGATAAAAATTTTCTTATCAAATTAGATGATAAATATTTAATAGAAATTACAGGCTATGGTATTATAATTAGTCAGGAAAATTTGGATAATGTTCAATCTGAAGCAACTAATTAAGATATTATTTCTTTAGATTTATTGAATGCTATTATAGATTTTTCTATGTCTCCCATAGCATTATAAGTGTTAGCAAGCAATATATAAACTTCTTTATTATTACCATCTAATTTAACACATTCTTCTAGCACATTTCCAGCATTATCATAAAGTCCTGCTGAATAGTATGAAAGCCCTAAATAATAATAAGATGATGAATGGCTATTATTTATTTCTATAGATTTATTTAAATATGATATGGCATTTATATAGTCTTTTGTTTCATATAGAGAAATTCCAAGATAATAGTATAGCAAATAATCTTTATCATCTATATTTAAAGCACTATTAAAAGCAGATACAGCATTATCAAAGTCATCAATCATAAAGAAGCATAGTCCCATATTAAAATATGCGGAGTAATTATCTTTTTCTACTTCTGTTACTTTCTTTAATATATCTATAGCTTTTTTATATTCATATTTATCTTTATAGGCTATAGCGAGCATATATAGACTATTATAATCATATTTATTAAGTTCTATGGCTCTTTCAAAAGATTCTATAGATTCATCTGTTCTTTTTAGATTATATAAAGCTATTCCCAAAGTACGCCAATTAAGATATTCTTTAGGTGCGAGCATAAAAGATTTATTTAATACATTTACAGCATCTTCATAACGTCCAACTTCTATATAGCATTTGCCAAGCCAATTAAGACTTATATAATCATTATTTTCTAATTCACAAGCTTTTTCAAGATATGTAATAGCATTATAGTAATTATTTATCTTTGTATATGATATTCCTAAAAGTCTATATATAGAATAATCATTATTTTTTATGAGTAAAGCCTCTTTGAAAAGCTCTATAGCTTCTTTATGATTTCCTAATTGAGTATAGAATACCCCGAAATCTACTCTGGCTTTATGATTATGAGGTTCTCTATCGCATATTTCTTTATAATGAGATATCATATTATTTACTTTGTTTTGAAGACTATAATCTGATGAATTATCCATAATTAATTTACTTTCCCTAAAAAATAATTACTTGTATAATAGTATATCTTTAAGTTAATTTTTTTCAACTTTTTAATTTTGATATATCTTTTGTAAAAAGTTAAAATATCATTGTAATTTTGTAAATTTTTATTATATTACTTAAATAAGCGATAAGAATTGACAAACCTATTATTTTTTAATATACTACATATAGGTATTAAAAAGGAGTTAAAAATGAAAAAAGTTATAATAATAGGAGGCGTTGCTGCCGGAATGAGTGCGGCTGCTAAGGCTAGAAGAATAGATAAAGAAGCTGTAATTACGGTTTATGAAAAGACAGATGTTGTATCTTGGGGAGCATGCGGTATGCCTTATTATGTAGGCGGTTTTTATGAAAGCCCTAATACTATGATAGCAAGAACTGCTGAGGCTACTATAAAATCGGGAATAGACTTGAAAGTTAAGCATGAAGTTTTAAAAATAGATGCTAAAAATAAGAAGGTATTAGTTAAAGATATTATTAATAATAAAGAATTTGAAGATAATTATGATTCGCTTCTCATAGCTACAGGAGCAAAATCAATAATACCTAATATACCAAACATTAATATAGGAAATGTATCTACTTTAAAAGACTTTAGTGACTCTATTAATATGAGAGAGAAAATGAAAGACTCTAATATTAAAAATGTTGTAATATTGGGTGCTGGATTTATAGCTATAGAGGCTGCTCATGCTTTGAAGCATATAGGAAAGAATGTTACTATTATACAGCGTTCAGACAGAGTATTTGGAAATAAATTTGATAAAGAATTTTCTGATATGGTGATAGAGCATATAAAAGAAAATGTTGACTTACATCTTAATGAAAAAGTTCAGTCATTAGAAGCTGATAATAACAATAATGTAAAAGCAGTTATTACAGACAAAGGTAAATATGATGCTGATTATGTTGTTGTTGCTATAGGTGTTACACCTAATAATGATTTAGCTAAAGAAGTTGGCATTAAATTAATGGATAATGGTGCTATTTTAGTTGATAGGGAAGGAAAAACAAGCATTGATTCTATATATGCTGCTGGAGATTGTGCTAGCATATATGATAAAGTATTAGATGATCAGACTTATGCTGCTCTTGCTACAGGGGCTAACAAATTAGGAAGAATGGTTGCAAGCAATTTGGTAGGAGGGCATGAAAAGTTTATAGGAAGTTTAACTAGTGCCTGTATACTTGCTTTTGAACTTGAAGCTGCAAGAACAGGTATAACAGAAGAAGAAGCTAAAAAAAGAAATATCAATTACAAAACTGTTACTGTAAAAGATTTAGATCATACACATTATTATCCTGGTTATCAGGACTTACATATAAAACTTATATATTTAGCTGATAGCAGAAAGATAATAGGCGGTCAGATATTAGGAAAAAGAGGTGCTGTATTGAGGGCTGATGTTATAGCTGCTTGTATACATGCAGGGCTTACTGTAGATGAATTAGGAATGTTAGATTTATGTTATGCTCCTCCTTTCGCAAGAACTTGGGATTCTTTGAATGTGGCAGGAAATGCGGCTAAATAAACAATATTAATTTTAAACCATGCTGTTATTAATGCAGCATGGTTATTTATTTTCACTCCCCACCCTCTAGGCTTTTTATTTTTTCTGGTATTACAGTTTAATTTTTCTTATAAACTTAAACTGACATTTTAGCTGCCCACCCAAGTTTTTTATACGATTATGATGTCATTAACCGCACGCAGGATAAAGCTATAATTATGAACTGATTTATAATAACATTTTAATTATATAAAAAATTTCGTTCACCGTGCGTTGAGTAGTTTTTAATTTAAATAACACTTGGGCGGGGATGCTTTTTCTTTGTAGGCAATAAATATATATAAAATAAAAATTTTAATGAAAACATTGAAATAAAAAGGGCGGGGTATGTAAATAAAATTTTTTAATATCCTATTGCAAATATTTCTATTATTTAACTAATAGTAAAACTTACAATAGGATATTAAATATGATATTGATTATTATTTTTTTATTTTATGCTTACATACAGGACATATACTAGGATTTTTATTTTCAGAATCTATATATCCGCATATATCACATTGCCAGCTTGGTATATCTACTTTACTAGCTCTAAGTAAACTTTGGAATTGTTTTTTATGTCCATCTTCAATCCTCGCAACATTCATAAAAGCCATAGCCAACTCATCAAAACCTTCTTCTTGGGCAGTTTTAGCATAAGAAAGATACATATCTATAGATTCGTAATTTTCATTTATTATAGATTCTTTTAAATTTTCTTCTGTAGTAGGTATACCATGAAAATTTTCAAACCATATTTTAGCATGTTCCTGTTCATTTCTTGCAAATTTTTCATAAGCAGCAGCAACATCTTCTTTTCCTTCCTCACGGGCTTTTTCAGCATAATACATGTACCTACATCTAGCCATAGCCTCACCTATAAAAGCATTTCTCAAATTAACCTCAGTTTTAGATCCTTTCAAATTCATAAGATAAGCTCCTTATTAGTAAAAAATTCTAATAAATAATATACTAAATTTATAAAAAATAAATAGTTATTAAATGACAATTTTATTATTATAAATATAACAAATAATACAAATAAGGAAAATAAAAAAACAAGGAACTTAAAAAATAATTTAAGCCCTTGTTTTTATAATATGAAAATAATATAAATTTATAAGATATTTACTTTTCTATCTCTCTGATTAAATTAACCATTTCAATAGCAGCCATAGCAGAATCAAATCCCTTGTTTCCAGCTTTAGTTCCTGCTCTTTCAATAGCCTGTTCAATGTTTTCAGTAGTAAGTACGCCGAACATTACAGGTATATCAGAATTAAGAGAAACATTGGCAATACCTTTAGAAACTTCAGCACAAACATAATCATAATGAGTAGTAGAACCTCTTATAACAGCACCCAAACAAACAACAGCATCATACTTTTTAGATTTAGCCATTTTAGAAGCTATTAGAGGTATCTCAAAAGCACCAGGCACCCAAGCTACAGTAATATCATCGTCTTTTATGTTATGACGAGATAAAGCATCTAAAGCACCGCCCAAAAGTTTAGAAACAATGAATTCATTGAATCTAGCACACACTATACCGATTTTAATTGGTTTTTCACTAACGAGTTTTCCTTCAAAAGTTTTCATATTAACTATCCTTTTTTAAATTTGCTAGAAAATTGCTCGCTATCTAGGCCCTGGCAACTTCCTTCGTCAGTTACCAGAGGCTCGCAATTTATCTAGCTTTATATATTTTAAATTTGCTAGAAAATTGCTCGCTATCTAGGCTCTGGCAACTTCCTTCGTCAGTTATCAGAGGCTCGCAATTTATCTAGCTTTATATATTTTAAATTTGCTAGAAAATTTTATTATTATTGCTATGCTTGCCTACGCCTTAAATAAGCTAGCGAGTAAACTCACTAGCTGGCTTCGGCTCGCTTTTTCTTATTATTGCTATGCCACCCGTAAAGGTGCCTACTTGCTTGGCTCGCTTTAATGCCTATGGAAATAAGTTCTAGCAATTTTCTTTATTAGTTTCCAGAGGCTCGCAATTTATCTAGCTTTATATTTTAAATTTGCTAGAACCCTGACATTTTGTAAATGCCATATACTCACAAGTTTTCTATTTCTTCTATACTCAAACCTGTATTTTCACTAATTATTTTTATATCTATGCCGGCTTTTTTAAAGTTTCTAGCTATAGATATTTGCTGTTCTTTTTTACCTTCTTCAATTCCTAGTCTTCGTTCTTCTTCAAGCATTATTTGATTACCATATAAATATGCTTGTCTTTTATCATATTCATTCATCATCAATCTATCTTTAATGAAGTTATTATATCTTCTTTGTACTTCTTCCATTATAGGCTTTTCTTTTACTAATTCTGACATTATAACCTACTTATTATCACTTTCCTTTATAGTAAAAAATTTAAGCCAGCAATTTAAATCAGGTTTTAATAAATTGTATTTAAATTTTTTTACTTCAATTATGTGTATTTGTAAATGATCAGTTAATAATCTTTGATTACCTGTATCATAAATCATATAGCAGGAATGAATATTTTCTGAATCATCTAAATTAAAATTAAGAAGATTAATACTAATTACAGGAGTTAGAGCATCATATTTTTCACCCTGCTTTAAAAGTTTGCTGTAATTAGAAGCCCAATAATAAAGTATTCTCTCTGGAAACCTTGAATTTCCTTGAAGCTGAATCTCTATTACAACAACTGAGCCATTTTGAGTTATACATTTTACATCTGTAATTGTTTCTTTATCTTCATAATTTTCTTTATAATTAAATGGAGTTAGTATTTCAACACTTCTAAATGTTTTCATATTGGAGTCAAGCATTATTGAATTAATAAAATCCAACAATATTGCTTCACTTCCTCTATCAGATAAAAGATATCTTACAAAATAATCATTCAATGTATTAAAATATTTTACATTATCCATAATACAAACATTATAATAAAATTAATATAAATGTCAAAATGCTAGTCTATATCATAAAAAATTACTAGCTTGCTTTGTATGTCTATTGTGATAAGCTCTAGCAACTTCCTTTGTCAGTTTACAGAGGCTCGTAATTTTTTATTTTTAAATTCAATCTATATATGGCCCATACGTTTTATATATATATAAAAAACTTGTTCGTTGATAGGCCCTGACATTTTTGCAAATGTCAGGCACTCACAAGTTTTTTAATCTAAAATATGACCCATTCTTTCCTTTTTAGTCTTTAGATAAAATGCATCATACTCTGAAGCTTCTATCTGTATAGGTACTCTGTCTTTTATCTCTAAGCCGTAATTATTCAAATACTTTATTTTATCTGGGTTATTAGTCATTATTTTTATGCTCTTAATACCTAAATTTTTAAGCATTTGATAAGCCTCATAATATTCACGCATATCATCTCTGAAGCCCAAAGCTATATTAGCATCAACTGTATCAAGTCCGCTGTCCTGAAGTTCATAAGCTCTTAATTTATTAACAAGTCCTATTCCTCTTCCTTCCTGACGCATATAAACCATGATGCCCCTGCCTTCCTCAGCAATTTTTCTCATAGCATAATCATACTGTTCACCGCAATCGCATCTTTTTGAGCCTAATGCATCGCCTGTCAAACATTCAGAATGAACTCTGCAAAGTACATCTTCTCCGCTTGAAATATCTCCCATAGTTAAAACTACATGATGTTCTTTTGTGATTTTATTTACGAAAGTAAGTATTTCAAACTCACCATATTTAGTAGGCATTTTAGCCTTAGCATAAAGCTCCATTAAATCTTCATTCTTTTTTCTATAATCAATCAAATCAGAAACAGTTATCATTTTAAGATTATGTTTTTTAGCGAAATCAATCAAATCATCTCTTCTCATCATATCACCGTCATCTCTCATAATCTCGCAGCATAAACCACATTCTTTTAAACCTGCTAATCTCATCAAATCAACAGTAGCTTCAGTATGTCCCATTCTTACTAATACTCCGCCTTCTTTTGCAAGTAATGGGAACATATGACCGGGACGTCTAAAATCTTCAGGTTTAGCATTTTCATCAATAACTTTTAAAGCTGTGATAGATCTTTCAACTGCTGATATACCTGTTGTAGTTTCAACATGGTCAATAGATACTGTGAAAGCTGTTTCATGATTATCAGTATTTTTTGTAACCATTTGATTTAAATTTAATCTATTAGTAATTTCTTTACTCATAGGCATACATATCAAACCCTTAGCATAAGTAGCCATAAAGTTGATATTTTCTGTAGTAGCAAATTCTGCCGCACAGATTAAATCGCCTTCATTTTCTCTATCTTCATCATCAGAAACAACTATAATTTTTCCGTTTCTTAAATCCTCTAAAGCTTCATCAATAGTGCTGTAAACATTTTCCATTTTTAATGCTCCATTTTTATTTTTTATTCAACTTTTTCCTAATATTTATTAGCTGTAAAAAGCTGTAAAAAGTGCATAATTATTAAAAACCATTTTTAAGTAAAAAGTCCATTGTTATATTGGATTTTTTACTATCATCATTATCTTCTTTAAATGTTAAAAGCCTTTCAACATATTTGCCTATAACATCATTTTCAATATTAACCTTATCACCTTCTTTTTTATAATAAAGTACAGTTTCCTTCAATGTATGAGGAATAACCGCTATAGAAAAAGTATTATCGGTTAAACTTGCCACTGTCAAACTTATGCCGTCAACAGCAACAGAACCTTTTTCTACTATATACTTCATTAAGTGTTTAGGCACTTCAATAGTGAGTATTATAGCATTGTCATCTTTCTTCATAGACTTAATGCTTCCCACTCCGTCAATATGTCCGCTTACTATATGACCGCCAAATCTTCCGCTTAAAGTCATAGCTCTTTCAAGATTAACTTTACTTCCGTTTTTTAAACTTCCTAAATTAGTACGGTTCAAAGTTTCTTGAGTAACATCTGCATTAAATATTTTATTATCAAAACTAGATACTGTTAAACAAGTACCATTAACAGCAACACTATCACCTAAGTGCAAATCATCGAATATTTTGCTTGCTTCTATCGTGATAACTTTGCTTTGTACAGATTTAACAGTTCCTATTTCTTCAACTATACCAGTAAACATTATTAATATTTTCTCTCTTAAATAATTTCTGTACTTTTTCCCGTGGCAAAAAGTACCAAAAAGCACAAGGTATATTAATTTAATAATAAAATTTATCTATTAATATTGTAAGTAATACTCTAAAAATAAATCGTCTTCTATTTTTGTTATGCTGCCTTCAGTAAGTTTAACAGCATCATTAGGATCATCTATCCCTTCGCCTCCTATAGGGCTTTTTGCTTCAAGACCTCCGAATATTTTTGGTGCTATATAAATCAAAGCCTTATTTACTAGCTTTTCTTTTAATAAACTCGCATGTAAAGCAGCACCGCCTTCAACATACACACTGTCAATATCTTTTTCTTCTCCGAGTATTCTCATCAAATCTTTTAAACTAACTTTGCCATTATCATTTTCTGTTTTTATTATATCTATACCAAAACTTTCAAGTTCTTTTATTTTTTTATCATCATCGCTAATAGTAGCTATAAAAGTTTTTATTTCTTTAGCAGTTTTACAAATATTAGAATACAAATCTATTTTTAAAGAACTATCCAAAATTATTCTTATAGGATTTCTAGTATTTGGAAGTCTGCAATTAAGTGTAGGATTATCTTCTATTACAGTATTTATTCCAACCATTATAGCAGAGTATTTATTTCTAAATCTATGAGAATGCTCTCTAGTTTTTTCTGAAGTTATCCATTTTGATTTTCCGCTTACAGTAGCTATTTTACCATCAATAGTCATAGCATATTTCATAACAATAAATGGTCTTTTATTAGCTATATAATAGAAGAAAACCTCATTTAATTTTCTGCATTCTTCTTCAAGCACATTTACTATAACTTCAATGCCAGCATCTTTTAATTTTTTTATGCCATTTCCTGCTACTTTGGGATTAGAATCAACGCATCCTATAATCACTCTTTTTAATTTATTTTTTATAATAGCATCAGCACAAGGAGGAGTTTTTCCATAATGAGAACAAGGCTCTAAAGTTACATATATATCAGCATCTTCAACATTTTCGCCTTTTTCTTTGGCATCTAAAAAAGCATTAATCTCTGCATGATTTTCACCGCATTTTTTATGGTATCCAATGCCTATAACTTTTCCGTCTTTCACTATAACAGCACCAACCAAAGGATTAGGACTTGTAAAACCTTCTCCTTTTTTAGCTTCCTCTATAGCCATTTTCATGTACTTTTCATGCATATTGTTCTGCATAATGCTAATACTCTTAAAAAATATTTTTTATTAATCTTTGAGGTTTTTAATTGGCGGATTTTTTGACTTGTAAACAAAAAAACTCTAAATGTTAAAAATAACAATTAGAGCCATTATTTTATGTAGTAGTTTACATTAATTTTATCTTCTACCATCCAGACTTTAACTGTCGGTTTTGGAATCGCACCAAATCTGCCGTTTTTGAATGAGGAACATCAAAAAGGCTCGCGGACTTTACCGCCGGTATGGAATTTCACCTAGCCCCGAAGATTTATATGTAATAGTATAATACAAATATTTTATATTGTCAAGCATCAGTAATATATTATTAATTTTTATCATTTATTATTTCTTCACATAACTTTTTCAGTCTTTCTTCTGCAATTTTATTTTTTAGTTCACATTCCCAAATTACAATAACTTTCCATCCCATTGATTCTAAATTTATTATATTATTTTTGTCCCTTTCTATGTTGCGTTTTATTTTAGGTACCCAATAGCTTTTATTAGAAAGAGGCATTCTTCCTCTTGAACAGTTATGCATATGCCAAAAACATCCGTTGACAAAAATTATAGTATGATATTTTGGAAGTACGATATCTGGTTTGCCGGGATATCTTTTATCATTTTTTCTATATCTAAATCCATGTTTAAAAAGATATTTTCTAACAATATTTTCAGGTTTTGTATTTTCACTTTTTATTCTTGCCATATTTCGGCTTCTTTCTTCAGGAGTTTTTGTATCTGACATTATTAGTAACTCCAATATAAAATTAATTTTCGTTTGTTTTTACTTCTTCTATAAATCTTTCATAACTTCCCCAGCTTTGTATATCTATAGAATACTCTCCAGCTTTTTCCTTAGTTATTATGACAGAATCTATACCTAAAATTTCTAATCTCTCAATAGTAGCAAGTTCTAATTCTTTTAATTTGAGAATATTTCTCAAAAGCCAATTACTTAATGCTTTGTTAGGATTTGTCATTAATGCTTTATTATTATCTTGACATACTTTAGCATTTAATATTTCACCTATAGGAGTTTTCAAAATAAATGGAGTATCCCTTCCTGGAAAAAAATTAGGAAAATTATTTCTTATAAATGAAGGTATTGTAATATATACTTCATCAGGATCCCTCTTTCTTCCGCCTGCATTCCATTGATTCAAAGCAGATTTTTCCTGAACTATTTTTTTTCCTTCTTTTACTGTATACAATGGAAGAATAACATATTCACATTTAGGTTTAAAGTTATATGTAATTTCATCAATTGACAATAAAAGTTCTGCAGGATTTTCAAATATAACTACATCTGTGCAGGAACTTTCTTTAGGAATATCAAATCTTCTAAATAAAGTACTTTTTGAGAAATTAAACTTATATAAATGATTTCCATCTGTAAAATTTAAAGACTTTTCTTCTTTACTTCCTTTCTGCCTTTCTATTCTTAAGTTTGAAATATCAATTTCGTTATAATCTGTTTCAAAAAATAAGAGTGATTTTTTTCTTCTTGCTATAATATGATATAAAGATTCTGATATTCCATAAAGGTTCTTGGCAAGATTAATTCTATCATTCCTTAAATTAGCAAGAAATTCCATTATCTCTCTTTCATCTTTTTTATCTTTTATAAGTTTTGAATCTTTATTAAATTCTGCTATTTTTTCAAAACTATAATCTTTATTTTCACCAACAAAAGTTTTTAATCCTATTCCAAGATTTCCTAATTTAGCATCAAATGCAATATCTGATCTGCTTAAATTTTTAGCTCCAAAACAATAGCAAAATAAGTTCTCCATAGCTCTATAATATATATATGGAGTATCGCTGTCACTATATAACCTAGAAAGTTTTGCAACTATTTTCATTAAATTGACATAATTTTTATTTTCTTTTTTATCTAATTCAAAAAAATTCAGCATTTGTTTCCTCAGACATATTGATATTATTTATAACTTTAAGAATATTATCTGCTATCTTTTTTACTAAAGGATAAACAATAGAATTACCAGCTTGTTTATATAATTTAGAATTTGATTGATTTGGAAGTTTAAAATTTTTAGGATATCCTTGAAAATTAAAGCATTCTCTTGGCGTCAATTTTCTTATACCATAATCATCGCGTATTATAGGAACATTATGCCCCCCCTCTCCCATATTAGCTGTCAAAGTTGGACATAAATTAGATTTATTTTCTCTTATATAATGTCTTCTCCACTGATAAACGGTATTTTTATTAAGCATTCCTTCATTAAAAATTTCATAGTACTTAGTATTATTATAATAAAAAACATCATCTTGTTTTTCTTGATCTATAAAATCATGAATAGTATTAGTTAATTCTACAGGTTCAGGAAATTTAAAATAAGAATAATTTAATACTGTATCTTTATTAAAAGCTACAATAAAGATTCTTTCCCTATTTTGAGGAATATTTGAATATTCAGCAGAATTTAAAATTTTATAGCATACATAATAATTTAAATCTTGCAATACATTTATTATTGTTTTAAGAGTATTACCATTATCATGATTTTCAAGATTTTTAACATTTTCCAATAATACTGCTTTAGGTCTATGATATTTAATTATTCTGGCAATATCAAAAAACAAAGTACCTCTTACATCTTCAAACCCTTTTCTATAACCTGCTACAGAAAAAGGCTGACAAGGAAAACCGGCACAAAGAATATCATGTTCCGGAACATCTTTTTCATCTATTTTTGTAATATCCCCTTCTAACCTTGTATCAGGAAAATTTAATTTATATGTTTCACTTGCGTATTTATCTATCTCACTGGCAAAAACACAATATTCAGAATTAAAGGCTAAATGAAAACCTCCTACTCCTGCAAATAAATCAATAAATCTGCACATTATATGATTTCCTAATATATTAAATTTACATTATAGCTTAATTATTCGGATTATATAATTATAATTTATATTTGTCAAAAAATTATTTTTAGCTTTATATATCTTATTTTTCTAAAAACTCATTATTTCATACCAATAATTATCGAAGTATCTATACATTCCCATTCCAGGTGAATAGTAAGTGTATATTTCATGAAAATCTCTTAAAGCATCTTTGAATGAAGTATTACTTATATAGCCTTTTCTTGCCATATAAAGAAGTGCTATAGATGGAGATCTTGACATACCAAAATTACAATGAACTAATACTTCCATATCATTTATATGTTCATCTATAAACTCCATAGCTCTCTTTATCATAGGAAAAGCATATTCAAAAGATAAGCTGCTTATATCAAGTAAATTCAAATATAAATCATTATTATTTTGATACACTTTTTTATCGCCTATATTTCCTCTTACGCCTCTAACAAAACAGCTTTGGCAAGCATGAACTATAGCCCCTTTAAACTCTTCGCAATCTCTGTCATTACCTACATATAGATTTTTATATAATTTTTTCATAGTAAAAAACTCCAGTAAGTTTTACATTATAATTAAATAATTGAAATTGTCAATTTTAGTTTTTTATATAAATTAAATATAACAAATAATAGTCAAATTAATATTCATTAACTAATTATTTACATTATTATAGCATTATTATAAAATATAAAAAGTTTATGTATTTCGGAGAGTATATGGAAATTAGGGCTTTAAAATATTTTTTAACAACTGTAAGAGAAGGCAATATTACAAAGGCGGCTAAATATCTTAATCTCACTCAGCCAAATCTATCAAGACAGATAAATATACTTGAAAGAGATATAGGGCATAAACTATTTGAAAGAAAGCATAATAATATAATTCTCACTCCTGAAGGCATTTTATTAAAAAAAAGAGCCGAAGAAATAATTGATATGATAGATAAAACCAGAGCAGAATTCAATTTCACCGATGAGTTAATAGCTGGTGATATATTTATTGGGGCAGGTGAGAGTTGGGCTATGAGCTTAATTGCTTCTGTTATGAAAGATATTCAAAAAACTTATTCCCATATAAAATATAATATTTACAGCGGAAATTTTCAGGATATAACAGAAAAACTTGATAAAGGTTTATTAGATTTTGGTTTGTTGATAGATCCTGCAGATTTATCAAAGTATGATTATTTGAAAGTGCCTGCCAAAGATACTTGGGGGCTAATCATGAAAAAAGATTCTGAGCTTGCGAAAAAGAAAAGTATAATAAAAACTGATTTATTAAATATACCTTTGATAATATCGAGGCAGGTGATAGAAACTGAAATGCAGGATAATGATTTTTCAAGGTGGTTTTCTGATACTTTTGATAAGCTAAATATAGTTGCTACTTACAATTTGATTTACAATGCATTAATTATGGTTCAGGAAGGTATGGGTTATGCTTTATGTTTAGATAAATTAATTGACAATATGCATAATGAAAATATTTGTTTTATACCTTTAAAGCCCAAATTAGAATCTGGGCTTAATATAGTTTGGAAGAAGAATCAGGAGTTTTCAAGGGCTTCCAAAATATTTTTAGATAGGCTCACAAATGAATTTAATAATAAAATGTAATAATAATTTGATTCATAACGCACGGTAAACAAATCATCAAATATGAATATATTTTCTTTTTATAATATTTCTATAAATTAAAAAATATTTAATCGTGCGGTAGTATACATAACAAATTTAAAAAACACTTGGGTGGGTGCTAATAAACTCTAATTAAAATAAAAAACATAAAAGAAATGTTTATACAAAATAAAATTATAAAATCTTGAGGGTGGGGAGTGAAAATAAGTTTTAAAATTTAATTACATATGCCCGCCCTTTATAGTTTTTAATTTTATTAGTTATTTTTATCTTTATTTCTTTATAGTTTATACTGCAAATATAAAACCCGCCCAAGCTTTATTTAAATTTATTATTAACATACCGCACGATAAGTAAAATTATAAAAATAGATTTATTAATAATTGTAATTTTTATTATAATTAAAGCTTTACTTACCGTGCGTTATTTGATTATAATTACAAATAAAAAATCCAAGAATTATAAAAATAATACTTGGATTAAGAGAATACTAATGAAAAAAATATTATTAATTATTTTAAATTATCATTGAAAAACTGTGATAATTTTTCAAAAGGAATTTTCTCCATATTATCGTATAAATCAACATGATCAGCATCTTCTACTATTACTAATTCTTTTGGTTCTAATGCTTCTTTATAAACATCTTCAGAATAGTATCTTGAATGTGCTCTGTCACCTGCTACTAAAAGTATAGGAGTAGGAGAAACATCTTTAATATTAGCCATTAAAGGGAAATTCCAAAATGATACAGGCATTGTAGCAGTCCAAGAAGTAACAAAGTTTATAGCTCTAGGGTGATAAGCTCTTTTAGCATAATAGTTGTAGAAAGCAGCAAATACAGGATCAGCATTTTCAGGAAGTTCTTCAGGTACAACCATTGCAGAAGCCATTAAATTATTGTTCTCATCAAAATAAGGTTCATGATTACCTAAAGCATAAGTTTTGCTTTCAGCATCTTTCCAACGCTGCTCGCTCAAATATTCTCTTATTTTTCTTCTTTGTTCAGGAGTATAATAGTCTTGATGTCCTTTACTCATATCTCTTGACATATCATACATTGAAAGAGTTGCTACAGCCTTTATTCTAGTGTCAGTTCCAGCTGCAGTGATAGCCATACCAGAAAGTCCGCAAATACCTATTGCACCAATACGGTTTCTGTCTACATAATCAAGCAAACCTAAATAATCTACAGCAGCACTGTAATCTTCAGTAAATATATCAGGTGAAGAAGTGTTTCTTACATCTCCGCCGCTTTCACCAGTAAAAGAAGGATCGAATGCTAAAGCAACAAAACCATAAGTAGCCATTTCCTGTGCATATAATCCTGAAGCTTGTTCTTTAACTGCTCCGAATGGTCCGGACACAACTATGGCAGGATTTTTTTGATTAGTATAATTTTCTGGTAAATATAAATCTCCTGCTATTTCTATGCCGTAACGATTTTTAAATCTTACTTTTTTCATTTCTATGTTTGTGTAAATTTTGAAAACTCTTGTATCCATATTATCTCCTCCTTTAGATTGATTATTTTGTGATTGGTTATTGTTACAAGATATTAAAAAAGTTAGTATTAAAGTTGCTGATAATATTATTTTTTTCATAGAAATCTCCTTATAATTAATTTTATTTGTATTAAATTTTTATTATAAATTTCTTATTATTTTAGCAGGCACTCCGCCGACTATCACATTAGAAGGAACATCTTTATTTACCAAAGTACCAGCAGCTATTATTGAGTTATCTCCTATTGTTACACCTGGAAGTATATTAGCACCTGAACCTATCCAAACATTATTTCCTATTGTTACTTTTGAAGGATATGTTGTACTTCTGTTTTGTATCTCTATTCCATGATTAAGTGTAGAAATAATTACATTCATACCAATAAATACATTATCACCTATAGTGATTCCGCCTCTGTCCTGAAATGAACATCCAGTATTAAAAAATACATTCTTTCCTATCTTTATATTTCTTCCAAAGTCTGTATAAAATGGAGGAAAACATGTAAAACTTTCATCTATTTTTTCACTTGTTAATTGTTCAAATAATTTTCTCACCTCCTCTGTAGTATGATAGCTGTTATTGATTTCCATTGTTACTTTTATTGCATTTTGTGAGCATTCATATAAAAGCGGTGCAAGTTCTTTATCTTCGCTTGATATGGGATTGCCTTCTTTACAGTGTTTTATAAACTCTTCTATATTCATTTGATTTGTTCCTTTGTTTTAATTTATTTGTATTTTACAGAAAAAATAAATTATATCAAATATTTATGTGTTATATAGTTTTATGCTTAAAAGGTATATTTGTAATATTTGAAGTTTGATAGATGTACTTTATTGTTATTTATATATAATAATGTTTATATGATTTTATTATGTTGTATAAAGTAACAATATTGTATGCTCTAATAACAAAATTATATATTTATAATATGAAAGAAGTTTAATGAATTTGCTTTTTTGTCTCTTTTGTACAATACTTATTATATAGCATTTATTTTTATACTTATATTATAGTGTGAAACTATGCTAAAAATAATTTTAAGGACTTGCGATGACAGAGAATTTTATACCTAATAAAAAAGTGTTCGTATTTGATACAAATGTTATACTTCATGATTTTAAGTCAATATTTTCTTTTGAAGAAACTAATATAGTTATACCTATTACAGTTTTGGAAGAAGTTGATAAATTCAAAAAAGGAAGCGATACAATCAATTTCAATGCCAGAGAGTTTATACGAGAACTTGATGTCATTGTAGAAAAAAATGAGGAACTTCAAGGGGTAAAGGATATATTTAAAAAAGGTGCTTTGCTTGATAATAAAAGTAAAGTATTTATAGATGTTAATAATGAAGAGAGAGAAGAATTCAAAAAAGTATTTGCAGGAAACATACCTGATCATAAAATACTATCTTGTGCCTATAATATAAAATGTGAAAATCATAGAGTCATTCTTATAACTAAAGACATTAATATGAGAATGAAGGCTAGAAGTTTGGGAATAGATACTCAAGACTATAATACTGACAAGATAGAAAAATTATCTTCATTGTTTACAGGTATAGAAAGTATTTCAGGAGATAATGCACGCATTTATATAAAAGAGCTTAGCGAAAATAAAGAAATAGAAGTTAAAGGCGAGCATTCTATTTATCCTAATACATATTTCTGCTACAGAGTAAAAGAAGATGATGAGGCAGTTATAGGAAAATATAAAGATGACACAAAAACAATAGTTCATGTTGATACTGATATAAATGCTTATGGTATAAAGCCAAGAAATGAAGAACAGGCTATGGCTTTAGATGTTTTACTCGATAATAATATACCTTTAGTTACTATAATGGGTAAAGCTGGAACTGGTAAAACTCTTTTAGCATTAGCTGCTGCTTTAGCAAAAAGAAGAGAGTACAGACAAATACTTTTAGCCCGTCCAGTAGTAGCACTTTCTAATAAAGATTTAGGTTTCTTACCAGGCGATGTTAATAGCAAATTAGATCCTTATATGCAGCCTTTATTTGATAATCTTTCAGTAATACAGCATATACATTCTGATGATAGTGATGAAAGTAAGAATATCAAAAAAATGCTTGAAAATGAAAAAATAGTAATTTCACCTCTTGCCTACATTAGAGGAAGAAGTTTGAATAAGATTTATTTTATAGTAGATGAAGCACAGAACCTTACTCCTCATGAAATAAAAACTATCATAACAAGAGCAGGCGAAGGAACAAAAATAGTTTTCACAGGAGATATTCATCAGATAGATACTCCTTATTTGGATGAAAGAAACAATGGGCTTACTTATTTAATAGACCGCACAAAAGGAGAAGTTTTAAGCGGTACTGTAACACTTGAAAAAGGTGAGCGTTCACAGCTTGCAGAACTTGCTGCCAATGTATTATGATTTTTTAATTATTTAAAACAATAAGGCATAAAGTGATGGATTCTTCGCTTTATGCTTTTTATTTACTTTTTACTGTAATCCTATATATTTTTAATTTAATGCTAAAAATATAAATTAGTGCTTTCGCTTTGCGTACCTGCGGTATCAACTTTTGCCACGGGAAAAGTTGATAAAAATTAAAAAACATATTACAAATTTATTTATAATAACTCAAAAATTATATTTTATAAAGTTTAGAGTTTATTTAACGCACGGTGAACGAAATCTTATTTATAATTTAAATTTTAATTTATAATTATTCTATATTTATAATTTTGTTTAGCGTGCGGTTAGTGAATTTTTAAATCTAATAAAATTTAGGGTGGGTGTTATAATTTCTGTTTTGACATTAAGGAAAATTTAAATAGAAATATAAAATTAAAATAATAAGGCAATAGGGCGGGCAGATGAAAATAAATTGATAAACTGAAACATTTATTTTCAGCAAATAAAATATTTTATTAACTTTTTTAATTACAGTTAAAATCGAATATAACAATATATTATTTACATAATATAAAAAAGAATAAACTTTCATATATTAATATGATTAAATATTATATATAATATAATATAATATAATATAATATAATATAATATAAGAAAAATTTAATTGGGAGATATAATTAAAAATGATAAAAAAATACTACTTATTTTTATTATAGTATTATCTATAAGCTGCAGCAAAAATAATAATTCTGCCACAAATCCGAATTCACCTTCAAGCTCAGACTTAAATCAATGGAAAGGTATATATAAGAGTATCAGTGATGAGCAAGGCAACATTCTTATGACGTTAACAATCAATGATAATAATTCATTAGATATTGTTGCCAACAATGAAAGTATGCATGTGGATCCTTATATTATACAGGAAAGTTCTGAAAATATTTATACCATTTATGAAAAAGAAAACAATGAAGAAGGTATAATATTAATCAAAATACTTTGGGAAGGACGTTTTGTAGAAATAGATTTATGGAACTCTGTTAATGGTCAGCTTACCTCATTAGGCAGAGTTACTTTATGTAAAGAAGAATTTTATAATGTGAATAGCGGAATATCAGATTATAAAGGTATAGTATATACTCAATTTGATGATGCTAGCAGTAAGCCTTTGACAGTTACTTATGAGATTGACGCTCAAGGTGCTATAATTATTAAAGATTCATCGGATGCTTCTCAAACAATAATAAATCCAGGATTTATTGTAAAAGTAGAATATGAACAAGGTTTAAGATATATGAATTTTATTGATCCTAACTCCTATATCATTTTTGATAAATATTCTTATAGAGATAACGCAGATAATCTTATATCTTATGATGCTTTATTACAAAATACTGCTTTTGGTTATCCTACAATATATGTAGATTTAAATAGTAAGACTCAAGAACCAGCACAGTAATATATAGAATAAAATAAATTTTAAGGAGAAAATTTAAAATGAATAAAAAAATAATATTTTTACTAACTTTAGTATTTGCTGCTATCATAAGCTGTAAGGATAATGTTACAAATCCTAACACAGAAATTAAAAAAATAACAATTGCTGAGAGAGCTGGCAGTTATGAAGCTACTTATGGAACATCAAAAGTTGCCTTTACACTTGATAATGAGGGTAATATTACTTCTTTTGTTAGAGGAACATTCACCATTATCTATGAAGGAGAAAAAATGAATATAGTACAAGATCCAAGCAGCACACAAACAATTATTGCTTTTCAGTTAGAAAATTATACTTATGTTATACAATTTGAAAGCGAAACAGAAGCTACAGGAGGACAATTATTACTATCTCTTCCTGGTGTATCTCAACCCCCTGCTTTTACATTAGTAAAAATAAAATAATATTTAAAATATAATTTATAAAGAGGTATTTTATATTTTTATAAAGTATCTCTTTTTTATAATAAAAATATATTTAATCATTTTTTATTTATACACTCGATAATTGTATATAAGTTTATCTAGGATATAAGGTTCTTTGACTCTGTCCGCCTGCGACTGAAGAGGGTACCTTTAGGTAGGCTTGCGGCGGGAAAAAGTTGAATAAAAAAATGACAAACTTAAAAAATTTCAGTATATATTAAAAAGCATTAATTATATTTTAATATTTTTCAAGAAGCTCAACTATATCCTTATAATCTTCTGATTTTGCCAGATCAAGTGCAGTCCTGCCATATTCATCAGTTATAGAAGTATCAGCATTATTTTCTAAGAGTACTTTTGCAGCTTCAAATTGATTAAAACTAGCGGCCATCATCAAAGCAGTCATTCCAAAATCAGTGGTATAATTAATATCAGCACCATTTTCTAATAGCATGTTTATTATATTAGTGTTTCCTTTATAAGCAGCATTCATTAAGGGAGTAGGCGATATATCAGTATGTTCATTTTTTATTTCGCATACTGTATTGGCGTCAGCTCCCTTTTCAAGTAAAAATTTTACCATCTCTTCATCATTGAAAGAAGCAGCATAAACTAAAGCATTAATGCCGTCATCATCTTTTGCTTCAATGTCAGCACCTTTTTCAATTAAAAGCTCTGTTATAGCAATATTATGAAGGCTAGCCATAAGAGGAGTAAAGCCTGTAAGTTCAGCATGTAAATTGACATCAGCTCCTAAATCTATAAGTTTACGAACAAGTTCTTCATCATACATAGCTTCTGTTAATGGAGTAGAATATCCTAAAGTTAAATTAACATCTGCATTATTTTCTAATAAATAATTTATGATATCAGTTTGCTTATATTTTATAGCTTGTATTAAAGGGGTTGACTTAGAATATTCATCTATCTCTAAGTTATAATTAACATCTAAACTTTTTGATTCGATTAATTTTTTGATTGTTTGAAAATCTCCTGATTCTATAAAAGATATAATTTCTTTATCTGTGTATGAATAATATTCTGTTTCTTCCATTTCATTTGTATTTATTGATGAATTATTTTCTTCATTATCTGCAGTTTTTAATTCTTCTGTTTTATTTATATTATTATTATCTGTATTGTCATCTAAATTTATAGTTACTTTATCTGCATTATTATTTAGTTCTTTATTATTGTTAGTATCGTTATTATTATCGTTAGAGCAAGAAAATATTATGGTAGATAGAAAAAGAATTAACAAATATTTCATAATAATATATCCTATAGTCAAGTTTTTATTTATTATATTATAAAAATGTATTTTTTCAAGTTTTATATTAAATCCCTATAGGGTATATTTTTATTAAAATTCAATCTTAAAAATTTATTTTAAAACCCCGCCCTTTATGTTTATTGTTTTATACTTGAATATTAACTTTATTTGTTTTTTAGTTTATACTTAAAATTTTTAAGTTTGTCAATTTTTATGTTGTTCTTTTTCCAGCCGCACGCTACAGCGGCAATACCATACCTACACTTACAGTGGATTTCGTCAGGTACTCCTTTCAGTCGCAGTACTTCCTTTGGTCGCAAAAGAAGTGGGGTGTTACGAAGTACGCAGAGCGGCACGTCTGTGTGCCATCACAAATAATAAAATTTAAAAAACTAGAATTGACAAAATATATTTGTTTAGGTATATATTAAAAAGTATTAATTATATTCTTCAAGAAGCTCAACTATATCTTCAAAATTTTCTAATTTTGCCCAATCAAGTGCAGTCCTACCATCTTCATCAGTTATAGAAGTATCTGCATTATTTTCTAAAAGTATTTTTACTGCTTCAAATTGATTATAACTTGCTGCATACATTAAAGCAGTCATTCCATAATAATTGGTATAATTAATATCAGCACCATTTTCTAATAATGTATTTATTATATTAGTGTTTCCTTTATAAGCAGCATAAATTAAAGGAGTCATATCAGAATCATTGGTATAATTAATATCAGCACCATTTTCCAATAACATATTTATTATATTAGTGTTTCCGTTATAAACAGCATTCATTAAAGGAGTAGGCGGCATATAAATATGTTCATTTTCTATTTCGCATACTGTATTGGCGTCAGCTCCTTTCGCAAGTAAAAATTTTACCATCTCTTCATCATTTAAAGAAACCGCATAAACTAAAGCATTAATTCCGTCAACATTCCTTGCTTCAATGTCAGCACCTTTTTCAATTAAAAGCTCTGCTATAGCAATATTATGAAAGCTAGCCATAAGAGGAGTAAAGCCTGTAAGTTCTTCTTTTAAATTAATATCCGCATTATTTTCTAATAAATAATTTATAATATCAGTTTGCTTATATTCTATAGCTTTTATTAAAGGGGTTGACTTGGAATATTCATCTATCTCTAAGTTATAATTAACATCTAAACTTTTTGATTCGATTAATTTTTTGATTGTTTGAAAATCTCCTGATTCTATAAAAGATATAATTTCTTTATCTGTGTATGAATAATATGTTGTTTCTTCTGTTTCATTTGTATTTATTGATGAATTATTTGATTTATTATCTTTATCGTCTGTATTTGATTGTTCTGTTTTATTTATATTATTATCTGTACTTTCATCTAAATTTATAGCTGCTTTATCTGTATTATTATTGTTTGATTCTTTGGTATTACAAGAAAATATAATTATAGAAAGTAAAAAAATTAATAAATATTTCATAAACAATATATCCTATAGTCAAGTTTTTTATTAGTATATACTTAAAATTTTTAAGTTTGTCAATTTTTATGTTGTTCTTTTTCTCGCAGCACTTCCTTTGGTCGCAAAAGAAGTGGGGTGTTATGAAGTACGCAGAGCGGCACGTCTGTGTGCCATCACAAATAATAAAATTTAAAAAACTAGAATTGACAAAATATATTTGTTTAGGTATATATTAAAAAGTATTAATTATATTCTTCAAGAAGCTCAACTATATCTTCAAAATTTTCTAATTTTGCCCAATCAAGTGCAGTCCTACCATCTTCATCAGTTATAGAAGTATCTGCATTATTTTCTAAGAGTACTTTTACAGCTTCAAAGTGATTAAAACTAGCAGCCATCATCAAAGGGGTTGTTCCAAAATCAGTGGTATAATTAATATCAGCACCATTTTCTAATAACATATTTATTATATTAATATTCCCGTTATAAGCAGCATTCATTAAAGGAGTAGGCGATATAACCATATCTTCATTTTCTATTTCGCATACTGTATTGGCGTCAGCTCCTTTCGCAAGTAAAAATTTTACCATCTCTTCATTTTCATCACTTGAGGCATAAACTAAAGCATTAATGCCATAATCATCTTTAGCTTCAATGTCCGCACCTTTTTCAATTAAAAGCTCTGCTATAGCAATATTATTATGGCTAGCCATAAGAGGAGTAAATCCTGACTGAGCAGGTAAATTGACATCGGCTCCTAAATCTATAAGTTTACGAACAAGTTCTTCATCATACATAGCTTCTGTTAATGGAGTAGAATATCCTAAAGTTAAATTAACATCTGCATTATTTTCTAATAAATAATTTATAATATCAGTTTGCTTATATTCTATAGCTTTTATTAAAGGGGTTGACTTGGAATATTCATCTATCTCTAAGTTATAATTAACATCTAAACTTTTTGATTCAATTAATTTTTTGATTGTTTGAAAATCTCCTGATTCTATAAAAGATACAATTTCTTCATCTGTGTATGAATAATATGTTGTTTCTTCTGTTTCATTTGTATTTATTGATGAATTATTTGATTTATTATCTTTATCATCTGTATTTGATTGTTCTGTTTGATTTATGTCTTTACTATCATCTATGTTTATAGCTGCTTTATCTGTATTATTATTGTTTGATTCTTTATTATTGTTATTATTATTAGAACAAGAAAATATTATGATAGATAGAAAAAGAATTAACAAATATTTCATAATAATATATCCTATAATTAAGTTTTCATTAGTATATTATAAAAATATTTTTTTGCAAGTTTTTAATTACATCCCTATAGGGTATATTTTTATTAAAATTCAATCTTAGAAAAATTTATTTTAAAACCCCGCCCTTTATATTTATTGTTTTATATGGCAATATTAACTTTATTTGTTTTTCAGTTTAAATCAGAAATTAGAGCACCCGCCCAAGTTATTATTAGATTTTTTGCTTATTTAACGCACGGTTAATACGTTCTATAATATTGTGTAATTTTAATTTCAAATAAGTCTATATTTTTAGACTCATTATGCGTGCGGTTATGGGGCTATAAGTTTAAATAAAATCTTGGGTGGGCAGCTAAAATAACAGTTCAGATTTTTAAATAAAATAATACAAAATCATCAGAAAAATACAAAAAGGATAAAGGGCGGGATTTAGAATGAAACTTTATAATAATTTATGTATTTAGGTAATATTTGTAATTATTGCATTATGCTGTTTTTATAGTAAAATACTTTTCATTGTTAAGGATTATTGATGATGAAAAAACGGATAAAAATAATAAAAAAGATAATAACAATTTTGATGAGTGTTTTAAAGAGAGTATAAAAGATAATGTAATATTCTTTCCTATAAGACACCATTCGCCTGCATGCTCATATCATTTGAAGAAAATTTTCGAGAGTTTTAAGCCTGATGCTGTTCTTATAGAAGGGCCAAGCGACTGTAATGATTTGATGAAATATATGATAGAAGAAGATACCAAAGCACCATTTTGTATTTATTCAAGTTATGTCGATGGGAATGATGAAAAATACAGATGTTATTATCCTTTTTTGGATTATTCACCGGAGTTTACCGCTATAAGAGAATCATTAAAAAATAATATTCACTGCAGTTTTATAGATATGAATTATGCTTTTATGATAGAAAATTCAAAGCCTGAAAAAGAAAATAATAATAATAATAATGAAGAAAATTCAGAAGATATATATAGTAATAAAGAAAATGATAATGAAGATAAAAAAAAGAAATTAATATCAATTTATGATAATGATGATAATAAATTCAATGTTAATGCTTATACTGTAGAGCTTACAAAAAAAGCAGGACTTAGAACTTTTGCCGAACTTTGGGAGAGGGATTTCGAGATAAACGGAATACTTAAAGACAGCAAAGATTTTATAAAAAGTGTTTATGCTTTGGGCTATTATATGCGTTTGATAGAAGATGAAGATTTTGAAACTAGAAACAGAGAATATGTAATGGCTTTAAATGTTAAAGAGGCTTTAGAAAAATATAATAGAGTTTTGGTAGTTACAGGAAGTTTTCATACTAAAGGCATAATAGATAAATTAAAAGAAGATGAAAAAGATAATAAAAAATTAAATAAAGAATATAAAAATTTAAAAAAATATATAATTTCAAATACAGCCAACTATTTAATACCATATTCATTTGAAGATGCTGATGCTAGAAAAGGATACAGAGCAGGAATAGAGTTTCCGGCATTTTATAATTTAGTTTATAAAGAACTTGAAAATTACAGCAGTAAAAATGATAATGATAATATAGAAAATATGTATTTAAATGTTGTGATGTCATTTATAATAAAGGCTTCAAATATAGATAGGCATAATCATAATGTAAGTATTCCTGACTGTATTAATGCTTATTATATGGCGGTTAATCTTGCAAAATTAAGAGGCAAGCATTCTGCAGGAGTTTATGAGCTTATAGATGCTGCTAAAAGTGCATTTGTCAAAGGTGATATATCTCTGGAGAATACAAGCAATCTTGATTTGATGATGAAGCTTCTTTCAGGTATGTCAAATGGTACTGTATCATCAAAAAGTATAGTGCCTCCTGTTGTTATAGATTTTAGAAATAAATGCAAAGAATATAAAATAAAAACTGATAAAACAGAAGAAAAAGAATCTATATTAGATATAGTAAAAAATGAGAGTCATTTTGAAAAGAGTAAATTTTTTCATAAGATGAGATTTTTAGATACAGGCTTTTGTAAATTAGAAAAAGGTCCTGACTATGTAAATAAAATTAATAAGAACCTAGCAAGAGAAATTTGGAAATATGAATATAAAACATCTGTAGAATCAGCTTTAATAGATAAATCTGTTTATGGTGTAACAATAGAAGAATTAGCATCAAATTTAATAGTTGAAAGACTTAATAACCGTATAGAAGCTAGAGAAGTTTCAAAACTTTTAATAGAAGCTAATGTTATGGGTATTTACAGCTTTTTTACTGATAATTACAATAAAATAGAAGAAACTATACTTAGCGATAATAATTTTATAAGTCTTTGCTCATGTCTTAATAATTTATCATATTTAGCTAATATGGAAGCTATTAATAATAATTTATCAAAAGATAGAGAATCTTTATTTGATAATTATGATATAATGCCGGTTATAGAATCTTTAGCTAAACAGACATTTATGCTTGCTGTTGTAAATATGGATTCTATGAAGAATTTAAATGAAGAAGAAGCATTAAAAAATTCACATTATATAAAAGACCTGTATTCATTTACATTGGAAAACCCTAATTATTGCGATATGGATATTTTTAATGATAAGATAGATTTAATGCTTGATAATACTTTCGGAAGTTCTCATATATATGCAGTTTGTTTGGCTTTAAAATATAAATCTGGAAGATTGATGGCAGATGAATTTTCTAATATAGTATCATCTTTTATGGAGTCTTCAGATATAGAGGCCGCTTCATATTTTTTGAATGGTATACTTTTAGCTGCAAGGGATATTTTATTTATTAATGAAAATATTATAGAAAGTATAGACTCTGCAATAAAAAATTTAGATGAAGATAAATTTTTAGAGGTGCTTCCTAATTTTAGATATGCCTTTTCAAATTTAAGCCCTGTAGAAATAGAGCGTTTTTCAGGTATTATAGCTGACAAATACAATATTAGTAAGAACAAAATATTGATTGATGTTAATTTATCTATAGAAGAAATTCAATTAGCTTCCAAAATAGATAATGAAGTTTTTGATTTAATTAATAAAACTTTATGAAAAAATCATAAAAATGAACATGTTATTATCAAATTTGTATTATATGTATAAAATGATTTATTGTTTTATTATTATTTATTTATATTTCTTATTTATTGAGAAAAAATATAAATAAAAGCATTGTAAATATAGTTTACGAAATTTATAATTTATTTATTATAAATTTATAAAGATATCAGGGGAACTATTTTTGAATTTATTCGTCTAATAATACAAAGTTTATATATAATATGCTATATAGTAACTTGATATTTTCTATTCTAAGTTTATAATATAAAAATTTATAATTATTAAACTTCATAATATGATAAATTGATATTAGGAGCGGTCGGTGAAATTTTATGTTACTCTGGTTTTGATTTTAATATTGAGTATCTCTTTATATTCTCAAGATTTAACTGATAATATAGCATCTAATGAAGCCCCAGAGGTAAAAAAAATCTCTATAACTTTGGAAGATGCTTTGATGATGGCTTTTGATGCTAGTAAAACATTAAAACAGGCGGAATATGATGTAAGAATAGCACAGGTTCAAAAAGATGCTTCTTTTTCTGATTTATTTATGCCTTCTTTAAGTATAAGCGGAGGATTGAATTTAGCTGAATCCAAAGAATATTCAGTTAACGATATAAATACAGGTGTCTATTCCAGTCCTGATACTTGGTCAGCTTCTGCTACTTTATCCAAAACATTATTTACAGGATTTAGAAACTGGAACACAGATAGGGCAAGAGATGTTAATTTAAAAATGAAAAAAGATACATATTATGATGAAAGACTCAATGTGGATCTCAATACAAAATTAAATTTTTATAATACATTTGTGGCTCAGGAAAATTACAGAGTATATTTACAGCAGCAGCTTAATTATAGTAATAGAATGAGAGAATCATATATAAAGTATAGAAATGGACAGGTTTCAGAGTATGAATATTTGAATGCTAAAGTACAATATGAAACTACAAAACCTCAAGTTATAACTTTAAGTAATCAATATCAAAGTTTGAAATTAACATTTATTAGACAGATAGGATTAACTAATATTGCTGATGAAGTAGATTTAGTAGGAAATATATTGGATGCTACTAATATAGCATTACCGGATATGTCTTATGATGATTTGCTTACTGTTATAATGAATAATAATATAGAATTAAAAAATATGGCTAGTAATTTAGAGATGTTAGAGTATAATAGGAAAGTAGCAAGAAGTTACTTATGGCCAACTTTATCAGCAAATGCTAATGTAGGTATTACTACTGTAGATAAAATAAAAATGGAGAATGGTACATTTAAGAAAAATAGACAAGGTGAATTTAATTGGGGAGTAGGTTTTTCTCTTAATTATAGTCTTGACTCTCTTTTACCATTTTCTTCTACAGCAAAAGGGGCAGAAGAAATTGAACTTAGCATAAAGCAAATGGAAGTAAGCTATGATGAGTTAAGAGATACTATAGAGATAAACAGCCGAGATTTGATTTCTACCGCAAGATCTCAGGCTGTGAATTTACAATCACAGGCAGAAAATGCTAGAACAGCAGCTTATGCTTTACAAATGGCTCAAAGACAGTATCGAGGCGGTACAATATCAACACTTGAACTTAATGATGCCGAAATAACATATTTGAATGCCCAGCTTGCATATTTACAGGCTATATATGATTATTTTTCAAGCACTTTACAAATACTAAAACTTTTGGGAGCTTAAGGAGATTATGATGAGAAGAATAAGTATTATAATATTATCAATCGTTTTAATTTTATCTATTTTATCTGTTTCTTGTAAGAAGGGAGCAGTAGATTTGAAGAGAAAAGAAAATCCTATAAGTGTATTGGTGGCTGCACCTATAAAACAGCCTTTAGAGGAATATCTTGATTTATCAGCTGAGATTAAAGCCATTAAAGAGGTAGAAATATCATCTGATGTACCAGGAAAAATCGCTAATATATTAAAATATGAAGGAAGTTTCGTTAATAAAGGTGATACAATAGCATTGATAGACAGATTTGTAATAGGTGCAAATTATGCTTATGCTCCGGCAAGAACTCCTATTGCTGGTTATGTTACAACTACATATATGGCAGTAGGTGCCTCAATAGCTGCTTCTACTCCTATAGCAAATGTTGCTGATATTAGCCAATTAGAAGTAGAAATACAAGTTCCTGAACGTTCTATTGCTGGAATAGAATTGGGACAAAAAGTAATTATAAGAGTTCCTTCAGCTCCTAATAAAGAAATAGAAGCTACTATCACTAAAAGAGATTATGCTGTTAATCCTTCAACTCGTACTTTAATGGTAAAAGCTTTAATAGATAATAAAGAAAGACTTTTATTACCTGGAATGTTTTCAGATGTATCAATACTTTTGAATTCTGCTGATAATGTATTTGTAATACCAAACAGTGCTATGTTCAGTGATGATTTAGGTAAGAATTATATATATGTTGTTAAAGAAGATAATTCAAATAACCCTCCATCAGAAGTTCAGGCAGCAAATTCTACCAATGTAAAATACAGAGCATATACGAGAGAAGTTAATGTATTATTCACTTCTAAAGATAAAGTGGCTTTAAGTGGCGGACTTGAAGAGGGAGAAGAGGTTGTAATGTTCGGACGTGAATTCTTGAAAAACGGTTCATTAGTTAATAGAATAGAAAATGACCCTACTATTTTAGAATATATTACTCCTCCTACAGCAGTTGCTTCAGCTGATACTAATATAATAAATAACAACAATAATAATACTCAAAAAGCACAGCAGTCTGCAACAAAACCAGCAGCAAATACAAATACTACTGTAAAAAATAATACAGCAACTCAAAAACCAGCTACTACTACAAAACCAGCTGCTACAGTAAGAAACAATACTCCAGCTGCTACTACAAAACCTAATACAACAACTACTGTAGAAAAACCAAAACAAACTGAAACAAATACTTCTAATGATGATGCTATATATTCAATTGGAGGTTGATTTTTCTTATTATGATTATAGTTAAAATTAGATAAGGAGCGATTATGAGAAGTTTTATTGAATTAATAGTAAAAAGACCCGTAGCCGTTTTTATGGGTATAGTTGCTGTTGTTATACTTGGTGCTGTTAGTCTTTCAAGGCTTCCTGTCGACTTTTTGCCTGACATGGAATTGCCTTTTATTAGTATTAGGACAACTTATGATAATGCTGGTCCTGAAGAGGTAGAAAAATCTGTTTCTAGGATCATAGAATCAGCTGTTTCTTCAGTTAACAATATTAAAGAGGTAAGCTCATCTTCAGAAGAGGAAGAATCAAGAGTTTTTATAGAATTTAACTGGGGAAGTGATTTGGCTTCTGCTACTGCAGATATTAGAGAGGCTATAGACAGAATAAGAAAATCTTTGCCTGACGATGCTGAAAGCCCTGCAGTTTATAAATTCTCTACAGACAATATTCCAGTTATGGAAATATCTTTCTATGGTACAGATAACTTATCTGCTTTATACAATTTAGTTGATAATCAGATATTAACTAGTATAGAACAGGTTGGCGGTGTTGCTATGGCTGAGATTAGAGGAGGACTTAAAACTCAGATTAAAGTTGATGTTGATATGAACAGACTTCAGGCTTACGGTCTTGATATTAATACTATAGTAAGTACATTGGCTATGGAGAATCAAAATATATCAGGCGGTGAAACTTATGAAGGGGTTTATAAATATACTTTAAGAACTACAGGTGAGTTTAAAACTGTTAATGATATAGGAAATGTTGTTGTGGCATTAAAAACAAACAGCACTCCTATAAGACTTAGAGAATTAGCTACAATTTATGAAGGTTATGATGAAGACGGCGATGTAATGAAAGTAAATGGTACTCCTGCCGTTAACGTTTCTATAAACAAAGAATCCGGTGCAAATACTGTTGCTGTTTCTGATGCTATAAAGAAAAGGTTAGACTCTCTTAATTTACCTGAAGGTATCAAATATGAGGTATTATTCAATAGTGCTGATAACGTTAATAATGCAATAAAAGGGGTTCTTGATACTGCTTGGCAGGGAGGTTTATTTGCTGTTATTATTCTTATGATATATTTATGGAATGTAAGAACTGTACTTATAATAGCAATATCCATTCCTATGTCTATAATTGTTACATTTACTTTGATGTATTTCTTCGGAACTACTTTGAATATCATATCACTTTCAGGACTTGTACTTGGTATTGGTATGATGGTTGATAACTCTATTGTTGTACTTGAAAATATATTCTTCTATAGGAATAATGGTTATGGTAAATATTCATCTGCTATAGACGGTACTTCCACAGTGGCACTTGCGATATCTGCTTCTACTCTTACTACAATAGCAGTATTTTTACCTTTCCTTTTTGTTGAAGGTCAAACTGGACAGATGTTCAGAGATTTATGTATTACAGTTACTGTTTCTATGATAGCTTCTTTAGCTGTTGCTTTGACAGTTGTTCCTATGCTTGGTGCCAGACTTGTAACTACTAAAAAATCTAAATTCTTATCTAAGTTTGAAAATTTCTTTGATAAATATTTCCACTCTAAAGTTAATTATATATATGAAAAAGTATTAACTTTTTCTGTTCATCATAAAAACAGAGTATTAATTCCTGTTATAACTATAGTATTTGCCGTTATCATTGTAGGATTGATGTTGATAGGTAAAGAAGGATTCCCTGAATCTGATGAAGGTCAGTTAATGGCAAGTATTACTATGCCTGTTGGTACTAGAAAAGAACAGACAGGTGCTTTCATTGACAGAATGAGAAAAGATATGGAAGATGTTATAGGAAAGGATTTAAGCAGAATACAATCAAGAGCTAGATCTGGTTCTGATGCCAATAAAGGACAGATAAGAGCAAAACTTATAGATAAATCAGATGGAAGAACTAAAGAAACAGAAGAATATGTTGAGCTTGTAAGAAAAAGATTAGCAAGTTATCCTGCTACTATCAATGTTGACTCTGTAACTAGTATGAGAGGCGGCGGAAACAGTGATTCAAGCGGTATAGATATAGATATAGTTGGTGAAGATTTAGTTAGAGCTAGAGAATTAGCTAATAATGTAATGGCAGCTTTACAAGATGTTCCAGGACTTAGAGATGTTCGTCTTAAAAAAAGTGATGCTAGTCCTGAACTTAATGTTGTTATTAACAGAGATTTAGCTTCAAAGATGGGACTTAATATAAATACTGTTGCTAATTCTATTAAAACAAGTTTCGGAGGTACTACTGCTACAAGAATGACTCCTGACAATTCAGATGTTACTGATATTGATGTTATAGTAAGACTTAATGAAAGAGACAGAATAAACATAGAAGATGTAAAAAGAATGCTTATACCAACTCCAAGCGGTATGGTTCCTATATCAGCTGTTGCTAGTGTAGATAAGAATTTTGCTCCTACAGAAATAACAAGAAAAAATGACAGCAGAATTACTTCTATTACTGCTTCAGGTTATGGAAGACCTATGAATCAGATAATGAATGATGTACAGGCTGCTATCAATCAAAAAGTTTTCATACCTTCAGGATTTACTATAGTTTATTCAGGAGATTATGAGGACATGCAAGAAGCATTCGGACAGCTTATACAGGCTTTATTCTTGGCTTTAGTATTAGTTTATGCTATTATGGCAAGTCAGTTTGAATCTTATATAGCTCCTTTCGTTATTGCTCTTGCTATACCTTTTGGATTTGCTGGTTCTCTTTTCTTGCTGCTTGTTACAGGACAGACTTTAAGTGTATACAGCGGTATAGGAGTTATAGTTCTTATAGGTATTGTAGTTAATAATGGTATTGTACTGATAGACTATATGAATCAGCTTATGCATGAAAAGAAAATTAATGGTGATAAAGCAGCTTTGATTGCTGGTCCTAGAAGATTAAGACCAGTACTTATGACTTCTCTTACAACAATATTAGGACTTCTTCCTATGGCTTTATCCAGCGGAGAAGGTAATGAGATGTATCAGCCTTTATCATTAGCGGTTCTTGGAGGTTTAACAGTTTCTACTATGTTTACTCTTGTTATAGTTCCTACTGTTTATGCGGCTATTAGAAATAGAATACCTCTTAAAGACTATGATGCTAAAGATATAGCTAGTGTTGAAACTAGTATTAATGATGCTTTGAGTACTCCAGGTAAATAATATATAAACATAAATATAATAATAAAAGGGCTTGAGTTATAATACTTAAGCCCTTTATTTTTGCTTTATCTTATTTATTAAAAATATAATTTTTATATTTTAACGCACGGTGAACAAAATTGTTAATATAAAAAAAATTAAATTACACATAATACTATATTTTTAATTTAGCTTTTCGTGCGCTGAGTAAAATAATAAATTTAAAAAAAACTTGGGTGGGCAGCTAAAAAATTCTAATTAGGCATTGAAGAAAAATTAAATTCAAATTGAAAATTAAGTCTATAAACCTAAAGGGTGGGGAGTGAAATTAAAATAAAAAAATAATGACATAAAAAAGGATGCATTATTTATATGCACCCTTTTTACTAACTAAATTCAATAAATAAAATATTAGAATCTTATACCAAGTTGAGCACCTAAATCAACACTTGATAATTTAAAGTCATAAGTTTTACTTTCCATAAATGGTATATCATAAGAAATATAAATACCAGCAGTTAAATTAAGCGGTAAAATAAAATCAAGAGTAACTTTTACATAAGGTATAAAAGGTTTATTAAATTCTCTATATATAGTTTTTGTATCATACATACTAGCCTGAGCTATTCCGTTTGAACCTCTTTTATCATACATAAGTCCTGCTATAGGGAATTTGAATCCTCCGCCTACACCTATAGATATGAAAGCTAAATCTATTCTAGGCATTAAACCAAGATTGAAACTGTCAAAAGAAGCACCGTATCTTCCTTTTTCTCCTTTTAATCCGAAAGCAAATACATCTTTTTGATAACCTATATCAAGACCTATTCCTAAAGCTATATTACTTATTCCGAAATAATATCCAGGTATAACATGAATACCAAATTCAAAACCAGCATCAGCTTTGGTATATTTAGAAGCATCTGTTCCTGTATATGTTCCTAAACTTACTCCAAAAGGAAATAGAACATTTACTTCGAATCCTGTTTTAGCCATCAAATTTCCGCTTAATGCAATTATTAATAAGCATGCAATTGTTATTATTTTTTTCATTTTTTATAGTCCTTTATATTTTATTGCCTTATATATTCGACAATATCTATAATATACTTATAATAAAAAACTACTATAAAAAAAGGAATACATATTATTGAATATGCATTCCCCAAATATTATTTTTATTAATTAAATTTTGATTAGAATCTTAAACCAACTTTGGCACCCAAATCAAAAGCTGAAGATTTAACATGAAGAGTAGGGTCTTTAGTTTCAACTAAATGTATATCATAAGAGAAATAAGCTCCTAAAACTATATTATAAGGCAATAAGAAATCAACAGCGATCTTTTACATAAGGGATATAAGGATTTTTAAAAGTATTTTTAAGTTTTTTATAATCATATCCTTGAGAAGTATATCCTCCGCTACTTTCTCTAAAATACCTGCTTCCTGCTAAAGGTATTTTTACATCAGCCCTATACCTATAGATACAAATCAAACATCTATTCTAGGTAATATACCTATCATTAAGTTGTCAAAAGTTACCCCGCCTTTAGACTTTTCATCAATTGCAGATTTGAATGCAAATACATCTCTGCTATATCCCAAGTCTAAACCGAATGATAAATATTCAAATCCTAAATAATAAGCATGCCAAATTCAAAACCAACATCAGATTTTATTATAGAATCATCATTTCTGCAAAACTTGCTCCAATAGGTACTATTAATACGAAACTAAATCCTGTTTTAGCCATTAATCCGCTGCTTAAGCTAATGACTAATATACTTATTATTATAATTAATTTTTCATTTTATTTTCTCCTAAAATAATCTATATGTATATATAAAATCATAGGCATAAAAAATAAACTATATATACCTAAACAATTATATTTTGTCAATTTTTACTTTTTTGTAAATGTAATTTTTGTTTATTAATAGTATAAAATATTATTAAGTTTTGTTTGAAATATAAGGTAAAACCAAGATTTGTGTCAAAAATTCAGTCCTTTTGCTTCTCGCTGTATGCGTACTTCGTATGGGTCACCACCGAGTAGGTGCCTTGCCTACGGCACGCATAGCGTCGGCAAAAGAAGTAGGGGTTGCCGAAGGCACGCACAGCGTGGGACTAGTCCCCGAAAATAATAACAATATAAAAACTAATTTTGACAAACTTAAAAATTTTTAGTATATAATTTGTTTTTTTATTCTATATGCTATAATGTAATTTGAATTATTTTATATATTAGAATTGCAAGAATAATCTAACTTTTTTCAAGTGTTTTTAGTGTATTTTTAATTTTTGACCGAATGCTTAAAATGTACAAAAGTTGTAGATATATAAAATGAATATTTCTTTTTAAGAATAGAATTTTAATTTTTTAATTATTACTTAAATAAAAAAGAATATTATTATTGGCATAAGGAATTATCATTAATTTGTAAAATAAAAGCAGAAAAACTAAAAATGTCAAATAATTTTTATATTTACAATTTGTCATATTGTTTTTTGGATTTTTTGTATTATACTGATTAAAAGATATAATTTATTTAAAGGATTTATTATGAAAACTAAAATTTACATGTTTTTATTATTATTTATATTTGCGATAAGTTGTAGTAACCCATCTACAGAGCCAAGTAACGATGATACTACTAATCCTCCAACAGAAGATAAATATGTTGCTTCAGGTATGCCATCTAGCTATGATGGAACTGCTTGGAAATTTTATAGTGCTGATGGTAATACCTATGATGTTACAATCAAAGATGGAGGAATATCAGGTTTGAAATATGATAATAATTCAGCTGCTGTTTCATTTGACAAATCCAATATATACAAATCTGTTAACTATAATAATATATTATTAGTTTATGCTGATTCTTATAAGGGATATATAAAGATATATGATACATCAGATGCTGCATATCTGTATATAACAGATGGAACTAAAGTGATAAACGGCTTTATTGATAATAGAACTATTCAGGGAAGAGGTGTTTCTAGTCAATGCGAGGGTACTTGGGAGTATGTAGAAGAAGCAGTATCAGCTAGTACATTTAGAACACATAAGTTAGTAATTGATAAAACATTAATATCATACTCTCTTATTTATGATCAGCAAGGTGAAAATGTAAATTCAAGACTAAGTATACCTACTTCTTGGTTTAAAGTTAATGGCACAGGAGCAACAGCTATATATACAGATCCTGTAGTTTATTCAGAGGGACTTGTAATTGATAGTGAGGGAAATTTAACATTTAATTATACTCCTATTAAATCATATAATTCTCCTGTAGTAGAAAATGGAAAAGTTGTAGGTGAGACTTATACATATATTAATTTAAATACATTAGATAAATATACTTATACAAAATCTGTTCAATAAGTTAAAAAAATAATAGTAAAAAATGAAAATAGGGGATTTTTAATAAAGTCCCCTATTTTATTAATATAAATACTTAATGTTAGTTAATCAAAAAATAATTATTATATATTTTATCATTAATTCTAATATTCAATAATAAAGCATGATTTAAAATTTCTACTAAATTTTTAAAACATACAAAATTATATATAATGAATACTTATTTTTTAATAATAGAGTTTTAATTTTTTACTATTAGTGAAATAAAAAAGGACATTCTCTATTAAAGAAAATGCCCTAATTATATCATTTATTTATTTTGTATATCAATTAATTTGCAGCCCAATATGCTTCGTATTGTATACCATATACAATTTTTTTCTCTGTTACCTCTTTTAAATAAAGAGTTTTTCTAAAAGTACTTGTGTCAAATTTATCATAACTGTTTTTAGGAGTCATAATTATATCAAAAGTTATTGTTTGTTTTCCATCAGTGGTTATTGTAGGAGGTATTACTTCATAGTTAATTGTACTATTTGGTATAGAAGCAAAAGTTTTATCTAATCCATCTTTTAGTCTGGCAGGAGTAATAGCAGTAGCTGCATCGTTATTATCCCCAATTGGAGTAGGTGAAAGATATATTATAGAATTTATAATTTTTCCTGTTGTTATAGGTATTATAGATGGTGCTTCTTTTGATATAGTAAAAGAAGTATCTGCAGTATAAAGTTGTTCTGATAATATATCGAATGTTATTGTAGTAGTTATTGTTGGTTCTGCTACATTGTTTTTACAGCTTACAGCCAATGCTAAAACGAATAAAAGAGATAAAAAAATTTTTTTACTCATATAATTTTCTCCTTGATTTTTATATAATTAAATATTAACAGATTATGTTTTAAAGTCAATATTTTATATATTTGTTTGTAATATAAAATGTAATATTATTTAAACTATATGAAAATATCTTATCACTTTATTTGATATATTTTATGTATAAAGAAAATTAAACTTTCGACTAAATTGTTAAAACATACAAAAGTTATAAAACACCATTGCAATAAATAAAAAATAGTTATATGTTTCTTTAACTAGTCATTTAAATTTTTGTTTAAAATCTAATAGTTAGATAAAAAAATCTAATAAGGACTTAAAGAAATATGCAAGAAAAAATCAATGAATTAAGAAAAAGAAAAGAAAAGATAGAAGAAGGCGGCGGTAAAGAAAAAAACGAAGAACGCCATAAAAAAGGTAAATTAACAGCAAGAGAACGTATATTACAGCTTTTAGATGAAGGTACTTTCTGCGAGATTGATGCTTTTATAGAGCATAGATGCAGTGATTTCGGTATGGAAAAGAATAAAGTTCCGGGCGAAGGTGTAGTTACAGGATACGGTAAAATAAACGGCAGACAAGTATGTATATATGCTCAGGACTTTACTGTTATAGGCGGTTCTTTAGGACAAATGCATGCTGCTAAGATTTGTAAGGTACAGGATATGGCTATCAAATTAGGCTGTCCTTGTATAGGTATCAATGATTCAGGCGGAGCTAGAATACAAGAGGGTATTGATTCATTAAGAGGTTATGGTGATATATTCTATAGAAATGTTCAGGCTTCAGGAGTTATACCTCAAATATGTGTTATAATGGGACCTTGTGCAGGCGGTGCTGTTTATTCTCCTGCATTGATGGACTTTATATTTATGACTGATAAAAGTTCAAATATGTTTATAACAGGCCCTCAGGTAGTAAAAGCTGTAACAGGCGAACAGGTTTCTGCTGAAGAGCTTGGAGGAGCTTTTGTTCATAGTAAAACTTCAGGTGTTGCTTCTTTGATGTTCCCTGATGAAGTTTCTACATTAGAAGGCGTTAAAAAATTATTATCTTATATACCTCAGAATAATTTGGAAGATGTGCCTTTAGAAAATACAGATGATGATCCAAACAGAGCAGATGAAGAATTATCAAATGTTCTTCCAGATGCTCCAAATAAACCTTATGATATAAAAGAGATTATAAAAAGGGTTGTAGATAATGGAGAGTTTTTTGAACTTCAGCCTTTATTTGCTACTAATATAGTTATATGTTTTGCTCGTCTTGACGGAAAATCAGTTGGTATAATAGCCAATCAGCCTAATTCTATGGCTGGAGTATTAGATATTAATGCTGCAGATAAGGCTGCAAGATTCATTCGCTTCTGCGACAGCTTTAATATTCCATTGGTTACATTAGTTGATACAGCAGGATATTTACCGGGTGTAGGTCAGGAGCATAATGGAGTTATAAGACATGGTGCTAAACTTTTATATGCTTATTCAGAGGCTACTGCACCAAAAATCACTCTTATAATAAGAAAGTCTTATGGCGGAGCTTATATAGCTATGTGTTCTAAGCATTTAGGTGCTGATATGGTTTATGCTTGGCCTTCTGCTGAGATTGCTGTTATGGGACCAGATGGCGCTGCTAATATCATATTCAAAAAAGATATAGATAATGCTCAGGATCCTAAAAAAGTAAGAGCTGAAAAAATAGAAGAATATAAAAAAGAATTTGCTAATCCTTACAGAGCTGCTGTTAGAGGTTATGTAGATGATGTAATAGAGCCGGAATATACTAGAAGCTATTTGATTAATGCATTGCATCTTTTAGCAAGCAAGAGAGAAACTAGACTTCCTAGAAAACATGGCAATATACCTCTATAAAATTTGATTTTAATTAAAAGGAGAATTGAATGGAACATAATGCAGCTATTACCATATTTGGTATAATGTCTGTTTTTATAGTTGCTTTAGTTTTTTATATATTGTCTTTAGTTTTGGGAATGATTTTCAAAACTAGAAATATAAAGAAAGAAGAAGAAATTATAAAAGTAGTAGAGGAAAGTAAAACTAAAGAAGAGGATTTAATAGATGATACTGAACTTGTGGCAGTGATTACAGCTGCAATATCAGCTTATACAGGTATGTCTAATAATAGATTTATTATTACATCTATTAAAGAATCTAAAACTCCTATATGGGGAATGGTAGACAGAGTAAATAAATTAAAATAATAATTAAATTATAAGACTCTATTAATTTTATTTATTAGAGTCTTAAAGAAAGATTTTTTATATATAAATATTTTTTTGGAGAATAATATTATGACTAAGCAATATAAAATCACAGTTAATGGAAAAACTTATGATGTATCAGTAGAGGAGATAAGACCTGTAGCTTCAAATAAAACAGTATCTACTATAGTTAGTGCTCCAGTAAATACGCCAAAACCTGCAGTAGCTCCAGCACCAAAACCAGCGGCAGCTCCAGCAGCTCCAATAGATGAGAATGCTATATCAGTAAAAGCAACTATGCCTGGTACTATAGTATCATTCAGTGTTGCAGTTGGAGATAAGGTACAGGAAGGTCAGGTTGTAGCTACATTAGAAGCTATGAAAATGGAAAATGAAATTACAGCTCCTGCTTCAGGTGAAGTAAAATCTATACATGTTGAAAAAGGTTCTTCAGTTGTAGAGGGTCAGGTTATATTACAAATCAAGTAATATAAAGGGGTGAATATGAATAAAGCTTTAGGTTTGGATTTTAACAATTTACTTACAGGTTTTTATCCGCCAACTATAGCCCAAATTATAATGATGCTTTTAGGTGCATATCTTATATATATGTCTATATATTATAAGAAAAAGCCTTTGCTTCTTCTTCCTATGGGAGTTGCAATACTTGCTGCTAATATGCCTCTTCCTAAAATGACAGAAGATGTAGTAAGCGGTTTTTTGGGTTTAATGCATAGCGGTGCTGACAGCGGAGTTTATCCTGTACTTGTATTTTTTGCAGTTGGTACTATGATAGATTTAGGGCTTGTACTTGCTGATCCTAAGAATTTCTTTATAGGTGCTAGTTCTCAGATTGGTATACTTGTAGTATTTTATATTATGAGTTCTTTGAATTTGGGAGAAGATTTATCTGCTGCTACTGCAATTATAGGTGCTGCTGACGGATCTTTGGCTATGTATATGGCTTCTTTGATCACAGAACCTAAATATTTTGCTGCTATTGTTATGTCTGCTTATCTTTATATGGAGCTTCTTCCTTTACTTCAGTCAGGACTTACAAAGGTTTTAACTACTACAAGAGAAAGAAAAATCCCTATGAATTATTTAAGACAGGTTTCAAGAGGAGAGAAAATCATATTTGCAGTTATTGCTATGGGACTTTGCGGAATATTTTTGGCAAACTCATTCCCTCTTATAGCTGCTCTTTTATTCGGAAGTATTTTGAGAGAATCAGATATTATAAAAAATTTCTCAATCAATTTGCAGAAATCTTTAACAGGAATACTTACAATGCTTATAGGTATAGCAATAGGTTCTTCTGCTTCAGCTGATTATTTTATGACATTTAATACTGTGATAATATTTGCTTTCGGTTTATTGTCATTGATATTAAGCACTACTATAGGTATAATTGCTGCTAAAGTTATTAATATATTATCAGGCGGAAAAGTTAATCCTATAATAGGTTCTGCAGGTTTAAGTGCTTTTCCTATTCCTGCTTGGGGTGCCCATGTTTACGGACAGGAGAATAGTTCATCTAACTGTCTGCTTCTTCATGCGATGGCAGTTAATATTTCAGGTATAATATCCGGTGCTATTGTTATGGGTATACTTCTAACATTCTTTCATTGATTAGATGATCATACGATTAGATAAAAATAAATTAATAATTAAATAATGCTTAACCCTATTTATTAATTTAAATAGGGTTTTTTATATAAAAATCATTATTATTATATTTTATGTATTACACTGTCGAAAATTATAGAATTAATATATAATAATTTTAGTATAAAAATATTTATGGAAAAAATATGGTAAAAAGATTAACATTAAAAAATGGTACAAGGGTTGTTTTAGAAAAGATGCCTATGCTTGATACTGTATCTATAGGTTTTATATTTTTAACAGGAAGTGCTAATGAGAAAAAAGAGGAAAACGGATATACTCATTTCATAGAGCATATGCTTTTTAAAGGAACTGACAAAATTAGTTCAAAAGAACTTATTAGAAATATAGAAGGTGTGGGCGGTATATTTAATGCTTTTACTTCAAGACATTTAACTTCATTTTATATTAACATAATATCTAAATATTTTGATAGGGCAGTTGATACTTTAGAAAATATCATGCTTCATTCTGCATTCAGAGAAGATGATATAAACAGAGAAAAAAAAGTTATCATTGAAGAGCTTAAAATGTCAAATGATACCCCTGAAGAAATATCAGCTAATCAATTTTTTGCTGCTGCCTATAAAGGTACTTCTATGAGTTTTCCTATAGGCGGAAATATTAATAATATAAAAAAGATAAGCAGAGATAAAATTTATTCTTATTTTAAGGAACATTTTAATTCTAATAATTTAATTATATCTATAGCCGGAAATTTTGATATTGATTATGCTGTAGATAGACTTGAAAAAATAAAATTAGAAAAAAAAACTAGAACAGTTAATGATGAGCTTCCTTTTTATTATAAAACTATCACTAAAGAGAAACAAGAAATTAATCAGGTTTATTTTTCATTAGTAACACCTTCATATAATGCCTGCGATAATAAAAAAAGATATGCTATGAATATAGTTAATGATATATTCGGAGGAAGTTCTTATTCAAGATTATTTCAATCAATAAGAGAGAATAAAGGACTTTGTTATAATATATACAGTTATAATTCTAGTTTTATAAATGGCGGTACATTTGAGATACATGGTTCTACTAGTTTGGACAGATATGCAGAAACTATAGAAAGTATATATTATGAAATAGAAAGATTGGTTAATGAAAGGATATCAGAAGAAGAGATTGAAGAGGCAAAAGAGAGTTATAAAGGTTCTATGGCATTTAGTAAATTCAGTGCTGAGTTTATAATGAATAAAAATGCCAGACATGAACTGTATTCATCTAAATATATTTCATTTAAAGAACTTTATAACATAATAGATAAAATAGATTTGAAACTGGTTAATGAAGTAATAGATGAAAAATTGATTAATAAAAAATTCTTTTTAACATCTGTAGGAGCAAGTGGAACTAAAGATATAAGTAAGGCCTTAAGCAGCAAACTTAAATTAAATTGATAATAATGTTTTAAATGTATTACTGTGCTCTTTATTATTATATATAATTTTTTGTAAAATTGTGCTAAATATTGACTTTTTAAATATATTATGTATAATATGACTTGGAATTAATATGTTTATAAGGTTGTTTTTTAGTGTTTGGTAATTTAACTAAATCTATATCTAATGTATTCTCTAAAATACAAGGAAAAAAAGTCCTAACAGATAAGGATATAACAGATAGTTTGTTAACTATAAAAGAAGCATTACTTTCTGCTGACGTATCTTTAGAAGCTGCTGACAAGTTTCTTGAAGAAGCTACTAATAGAGCTATAGGAAAAGAAAAATTAGAAGGTGTAGAGCCTGCTAATCAGTTTGTAGCTGATGTTCATGATACTTTGGTTAATATGATAGGCGAGGGTGAAAGCGGTTTGAAATTAGAGCCTGTTGAGAAAACAACTATAACTTTGCTTTTCGGACTTCAGGGTTCTGGTAAAACTACTACTTCTGCTAAATTGGCTAAGTATTATAAAGATAAAAGACGCGTTATGCTTGTAGGACTTGACGTTCACAGACCTGCCGCTATGGAACAGCTTGCCGTTTTGGCTAGGGAAGTTGGTGTTCCTTATCATATAGATACTAAAGAGAAAAAAGCATATAAAATACTTAAAAAAGCACTTTCAATTGCTAAAAAAGAGCAGTATAATATGATATTAGTGGATACTGCAGGACGCTTAGAGATAGATGAAGAAATGATGCTTGAACTAAGACGTGTTGTAAACTCTGCTAATGTTACAGAAAAATTATTAGTTGTGGATTCTACAGCAGGTCAAAGTGTTTATGATGTTGCAAAAAGTTTCCAAAACAATATTGGCATTAATGGTGTTATACTTACAAAATTCGATTCCGGAGTTAGAGGCGGTGCCGCTTTATCTCTAAAATATGCCACAGGTTCATCTGTTAAGTTTGTCGGAGTAGGTGAGCATTTAGATGATATTGATGTATTTGATGCTAAGAGGGTGGCAGGACAAATACTCGGTATGGGTGATATAGTAAAATTAGTAGAAAAAGCCCGTGCTGCTATAAGTGAAAAAGAAGCTCAGGAAATGCTTCAGAAAGTTATAGAGAACAATTTCGATTATAATGATTTCTTGAAGCAGATAGAAGCTACTGCTAAAATGGGCGGACTCAGTAAAATGACATCTATGATTCCGGGTATGGCTAATGTAGATACAGAACTTTTAAGCCGTGAAGAAGAGAAATTTAAAAAGTATAAAGCTATTATACAGTCAATGACTAAAAAAGAAAGATTAGCCCTATTTCCTTTGAATAATTCAAGAAAGATGAGAATATCTAAAGGAAGCGGTCAAAGTGTTTATGATGTAAATCAGCTTATAAAGCAATTTACTATGATGAAAAACATGATGGGCAGTACTAAAAAGATGGATAAGCTCGCAAAGTCCCTAGAGGGTATGGGTATGTCTATAGATGATTTAAACAAATTAATGTAAATAAACTTGGAGGAAAAGAAAGGTGGTAAAATTAAGATTAAAACGTATAGGTCGCAAACATGAGCCTCATTATCGTATCGTAGCTGCAGATGCTCGTTTCCCACGCGATGGTCGTTTTATTGAAGAGCTAGGTTGGTTTAACCCTAAAGCTAAAGATGTATTATATAAGTTGAACGTAGAAGGTTTAAAAAAATGGCTTTCTAATGGTGCACAGCCAACTTATGTAGTAAAAAGCATTCTTGTAAAAGAAGGCTTAATGGAAAAAGATAAAGGTGCTCCTCTTGAAAGAAAGAAAAAAGAGCATTGAAAAATCCTGAAAAAAGGCGCAAACATCGTAAACAAGCTAAGCCTGAATCTGCTGAGGAGAAGAGCGAAGCTTAATTTACGTCTTATAATATATAAAGGAGTGTGCTATGACGGAAGAAAAAGAGCTTATTGAGTATTTGGCTAAAAAATTAGTGGATGAGCCTGATGGTGTTAGTGTTAAGGTTATTGAAGGTGAGAAGAGTACGATTCTGGAATTGAAAGTGAACCAAAGCGACATAGGTAAAATTATAGGTAAAAGAGGTCGTATTGCTCATGCATTACGTACTATTCTTTTTGCAGCTTCCATGAAAAGTGGTAAACGTGTAATGCTTGAGATTATTGACAATTGATTTTTTTTTACGGCAAAATCACAGGTTTACATGGTTTAAAAGGAGAGGTAGAAATTGCTTTTTCTGATAAGAGTTATTTTACCTCTCTTCCTGTTTTAACTAACGATACACCTGTTATCATCAACAATCAAACATTTACTCTGTTAAATGTTAAAAAGAAGAACAAATCTTTTGTGTTCCAATTAAAAGATATAAATAATATAGAAGATGCTCAAAAATTAATAGGGCTTGATATATTTATAGATTCTTCGTATTTGCCTCAATTAGATGATGATACTTTTTATGAGGCTGAATTAATAGGGTACAAAATCATAGATACTGATAATAATATTTATGGTGAGATAACAGATGTATATAGCCTTCCTTCTAATTATGTATTTGAAATTAAATTAAAAGAAAATAATAATATAGTTTCAATACCTTTCGTTAAAGCATATTTCGGAGATTCTGATAAAAGCAATAAAACCATATGCATAATACAAAAGCCTATATTTGATGATGATTAATATTGTTTAATTATATATAGTTTTTAATATCATTATAATTTTTTACTTTTTTCATATTATAAAAGTTATTAGATTGAATAAAAATCAATGATAAAAAATAAATAAAAGGATGGAAAATGAAAAAAATTATAACAACATTTATTATTTCTTTAGCTGCTTTATTATTTATATCTTGTTCAGAGAAAAATACAGATACTGCAGATACTAATGCCAACACTATGGATCATTCAGCTCATACTGCTCATAAATCTGGTTCTGAAATTATTGATTTAATGCATCAGCCTATGATGGATCAGGCTTTTCAAAAAACTGCTAATATAGATGCTGATTTTTTATTTAATATGATTCCTCATCATAAAGGTGCTATTCTTTCTTCTCAAAAATTATTAGAAACTACTAAAAATGAAAACTTGATAGAATTAGCTAATAATATAATAACAGAACAGAATAAAGAAGTTACAGAATTTGATGCATTGATCAAAGAATTGAATGCTAAAAATACAGATTACAGTGATATTGATACTGTAGCTATAGGAAATGAGATGCAGCTTATTATGGATAAAATGATGGCTGATATGGCTGTTATTGAAATAACAGGAAATAATGATATAGATTTTCTTAAGGGTATGATACCACATCATCAGGCTGCTATTGATGTTTCTAAAAAGATATTAGAATATACTAAAGATGACAAAATAAAAGAGATAGCAAACAGAATAATAAAAGCACAGGAAAAAGAAATAGAAGATATGAATAATATGATTAATTCTATGAGTTAAAATTTATAAAGTTTGATAAAAGAGCTGGAATTAAAAACTCCGGCTCTTTTTGTATATATTGAATAATTGACAAATTGATTTATTTTAAGTATAATCTATATACTTAAATATTATGGTAATATATTATGGCTAGTAAAAAGGATAAAAAATCAGGTAGCAACACTATTTCTTCTGGTGAAATAGTAAAAAATAAAAAGGCTCTCTTTAATTATGAGCTTGTAGAAAAATTTGAGGCAGGTATAGTTTTGCTTGGAACAGAAGTAAAATCTCTTAGGGAGAGAAGTGTTAATATGTCTGACAGCTATGCTTCTTTTAAAAAAAATGGAGAGCTTTTTATAGTCAATATGCATATATCGCCTTATCATTTTGGAAATAGAAATAATCATGAACCTTTAAGAGAAAGAAAGCTTTTGATGAAAAAAAGAGAATTAAAAAGACTTCAAGGAAAAATCAAAGAACAAGGGCTTACTTTAATTCCTGTTAAATTATATTTTGCTAGAGGAAAAGTGAAAGTTGAATTAGCTTTGGCAAAAGGTAAGAAACTTCATGATAAAAGAGAAACTCTAAAAAGAAAGACTTTAGATAGAGAAATGGAAAGATATATAAAAAGATAAAGTAATTTTATTCATAAGATAAAGCATTTCTTATATAAAATTCTATTTTAGAAATATTGTCTGATACTTCTTTAATATTTGTTCTTTTATCTTCATCTGTTTTATATTTTTTTAATGAATCTGTAAATTCTATTAATAAATTTTTTATATTTTCCATAGAAATTTTTTCAAACCTTTTTGCTAAAACTTCTATTTTGTCTATAGTGCTGTAATCTATATTGTTTATGCCGCTGAAAACTATATCGGATAAAAGCAATTCTAAATCTCTTAATAAATCAAAAACCATATACTACCTATTATTATCTTTTATTTTCAATAAATTAAGTCTGTATAGGAAAGGAATATCTTTTTTTACTTTTACAATATAGAATATAGAAGATACAAATATTCCAATTAAAGCTGTTATTAAAGATGTATCACTCATAACAAATACAGTTTGATATAATATTAATACACATATAGGTATATATATTCCTCCTGCTAATGCCGTAAATATTAAAAAGAAAAAGAAGACAAATACAGGATTTCCCATAACAGCATTGTTGACTATATATTCTGTAGCAATATGAGTGGAAAATGTTTCGAGATAAAGGTATATTGTAGAAATACAAGCTAGTATAAAAAAGGCTATAGCATATATTTTTTCTCTTTTCATTAGGAAGCCTGCTATAAAGAATGCTATAAGTATAACAGAGAATATATAACTGTCTAAAAGCAGAAAACAAGCTACTATTAATAACTCTGTCAATATTATGAATATCATTAGAGCAAAATTCTTTTTGATAGATGCAAATCCAAAGAAAGTATATATTATAATTTTTGATTTACTGTTTCTATATTCTTCATATATATGTTTAAAGTAGCTTATAAATATTAATGCTATAGATACCAAAAATAAAGACGGAAATAAAGTTGATGTTATTAATATGGAACTTTTAATATTTACATCATCGCTATCTCCAATTAATAGTTTTGAAGATATACGATTTTCCTTTTTTTCTTCTATATTCACATAAGCATATTCTTCATAGGATATATTAGTATTTCCTGTAGAGCCTACATAAAGTATATGCATAAGTACAACGCCATTTCCGGGATTTTTTAAATTCAGTTTAGCCTTTGCTATTCCATTTTCATCTGTAGGAACTACATATATATTTGTATACATATTAACTGATTCATTAGTGTTTAATGCAGTTTCTTCATTTTCATCAATTTCTTTTAAAAGTATTTCTTCTTTTTGATTTTCATCTATTTCAAAATCAAACATATCAGGGTGTAATGATGTGAATCTTACCAATCTATTAACAAGAGGAAAGCCTCTTCTTTCAAGCATTATAGATATTTCATTTTGGGTATTTGTAGTATTTGATTCATTAGTTTCATCTGATTCTTTATATATTGTAAAATTGTTTTCTTTTTCGTAAGTGAATTTGTATTCAGGATCTTTGTTAGTGGTGTTATCTTGAGCATATACTATATTTAATATTGCAAGAAATATTATGAAATATTTTAGCATTTATAAAAATCTCCTGATTAAAGAAATGAAATTAATGATTTAATTATCGAACAAATTAATAAAATTAAATAATATAATTTGTTATATTATTTAACCTTATTAATTCTTTATGATACGAAAAAGTTTTATTAACAATAATATAAACTGCCAAAAACCCTAATTAGTAAAAAAGAACACCATCTTTTTTTAAAGATTAGTGTTCTTTTATTTTTTATTTGTATAGCTATTAATTATTTTATAAGAGCAACTATCTCTTCATTTTTTACTATTAAATATTCAGTATCGCCTTCTTTTATTTGAATACCAGCATATTTATCATATATAACTATATCGCCTTTTTTTACTTTTATATCTTCGCTGTCTCCTACTTCTATAACTTCTGCTTTCTGAGTTTTTTCTTTAGCTGTATCTGGAAGAAGTATTCCGCTTGAAGTTTTTTCTTCTTGTTCTAATACTTTTAAAAGAACTCTATCTGCTAATGGTTTAATAGATGACATATTTTATATCTCCTTAAAATGTATTTATTTCGATAATTTTTTTAATAATTTTTGCTATATTCTATAATAAAAAATGTTAAAAGTCAATAACTGATTAAATAGTAATATTCTTTAATACTCTATAAGAACATGAACAGGATATTTTTCTATTTCTTTTCTTCCGTTTAACTCTTTTAACTCTATTAAGAAAGAAGAGCCTACAACTATACCCTCTAATTTTTCAACCATTTTTATCATAGCAAGTGCAGTTCCGCCTGTAGCAATTAAATCATCTACTATTAAAACTCTCTCTCCTTTTTTAATAGCATCTTCATGCATATATAAAGTATCTGTGCCGTACTCTAAAGCATATTCTTCTGAAATAGTCTTGTAAGGTAGTTTTCCTTTTTTTCTTACAGGAATAAATCCGCAGTTTAGTTTATAAGCTAATGCTGAACCTACTAAAAAACCTCTGCTTTCTGCTCCGACTATATAATCTATTTTTTCACTGCTTATTTGTTCAGCCATTTTATCTATTGCATATTTGAATGCATCTTTATTTTGAAGTAATGTGGTAATATCTCTAAAAAGTATGCCTTGTTTAGGATAATCTTGAATATTTCTTATATAGTCTTTTAACTCCATATAACACCTCGTTTTATTTAAAAATAATTATGTAAACAATTACACAACTTTTTATTATAATACTTTTATGAAAAAATCAATTAAAAAATACTTCTTTTAATAAACTTATTTTAATATATTATATTAAATAATAGGAGAGTATCATGAATTATTATATTGGTATAGATTTAGGAACTTCATCTGTAAAGAGTTTAATAATGACATCAAATGGCAAAATATCAGCATTATCTCAAAAAGATTATGATTTTGATAAGCCTTACTATAATTTTGCTGAGCAGGATGTTAATGTATGGTGGGAAAGCACTATATTTACTATAAAAGATTCTTTAAATCAATTAAGAAAAATAGATTCAAATTATAAAATTTCAGGGATAAGTTTTTCAGGGCAAATGCATGGGCTTGTGCCATTAGATAAAAACGGAAATGCTTTGAGAAAAGCTATATTATGGTGTGATTCAAGAAGCGTTAAAGAGCTTAATTATATAAATAAAAAAATAGGTTTAGACAAAATAATGCAAATCAATCATAGCCCTATAGCTGCAGGATTTTTACTTCCTTCTTTGCTTTGGATAAAAAACAATGAGCCTCATATTTATGAAAAGATTTATAAAGTAATTCTTCATAAAGACTATATAAGATATAAATTGACTGGTATAATTGCTTCCGATATAACTGATGCTGCTGCTACGGGGGTTTTTGACAGTGATAATTCTTTTTGGTCTGATTATATAATAAAAGAACTCAATTTAGATAGAAACATTTTTCCTGATATTTTTTATCCTTATGAGATATCAGGATCAATTACAGAGAATGCAAGTAAAGAAACTGGATTAGAAATAGGTATTCAGGTTTCATATGGCGGAGCTGATCAAGTTATGCAGGCTATAGGTAACGGCATAATAAATACAAACACTGCATCCATAACTATAGGGACAGGAGGACAAATTTTAATGCCTATAGATAAGCCTATTTATGATAAAAAGAATATGGCTTCTCATACTTTCAATTTTTTATTTCCTAATACTTGGTATTATTTGGGTGCTGCTTTATCTTCTGGGCTTGCTTTAAAATGGGCTAGGAATAATTTTTGCAATACTGATGAAACTTTTAAGAATATAGATTCAAAAGTAAAAGATATAAAATCTGGAAGTGATGGAATAATATTTCTTCCTTATTTAGCTGGCGAGAGAACTCCTCATATGAACAGTGATGCTTCTGCTATGTTTTTGGGATTGACTTTAAATCATGATAGATATCATATTTTAAGGGCTGTTATGGAGGGAGTTGTATATTCTTTAAAAGACTGCTTTATGATTTTAACTGATGATTTAAATATTAAATGCAATAGATTAATAGCTTCTGGAGGAGGTTCTTATAGTGATGTATGGCTTCAGATTCAGGCTGATATTTTAAATATGGAGATTTATGTTTCAAAGACTAAGGAGCAGGCAGCATTGGGGGCGGCTATAACTTCGGCTGTTGCTGATAAAGAGTATTCAAGCTATGAAGAGGCTATAAAAAATATTATAACTTACAATGACAAGCCTGTAACTCCTATTAATGAGAACGTTAAAATTTACTTTGAATATTATCAAATATATAAAGAATGCTATAAAAGAAATTTTGAATTGATGAGTAAATTAAAAAATATAGCTTATTAAATATCAGTTGCTTTTATACTCGCACGCAGAGAAGATTATAAACATAATAGAATTATATTATAACATTAATCTAAATTTATAAAAAAGTTAATCGTGCGTTAATAGGCACAAAAAATTTAATTAACATTTAGGGTGGGTGTTAAAATAACAGTTAAAAGTAAAAAAGAAAAACAATACAAAAATTACTGATCATTTTAAAAAGCCTAGAGGGTGGGCAAGTGTAAGTAAAATTTAAAATATTATTTATATACTGATATTTATTTTTTATAATAACTTTCATTATTTTTTTATTAATAAGAAAATAAAACTTATAAAACTATAAAAATATTTTAATATAAATTTGTTAAAAAGTAATGCGTGCTTTTGCAGCTTTGAAGAAGTCCGAGAAAAGTTGATATGAAATAATATAATTTTTTAACTATATTTAAAACCCCGCCCTTTATTCCTTTTTATCTAATTTAGAATTTTTAATTTTTATTATCTTTATAGCTTATTTAGAAATTTTAGTACCCGCCCAAGTTTAAATTAAAGTTAAAATGTATTTAACGCACGATAAACTGAATTTTAAATATTAAGTTGATTTATCAATATAACTTTAATTATATTTAGAAATTCGATTACCGTGCGTTTGGAAATAAATAAAACTACTCTAAATACGCATTAAAAAATCTATATAAGCCTTGAGAATCATATTCAACATTTTTTAATTTATGAGATACTAAAAGTGCCTCAGAATAAAAATATATCGGTACTATAGCATTGTCATTCATAAAAACATTCTCTGCTAAATGAAGTGCATGCATTCTTATCTGATTGTTTTTGTTTGTGGAGGCTATGTCAATGTAATCATCAAATGCCTTGTTTGAATATGAGCCGTAATTGTTTGGAGCATCACTTTTAAAAATGTTTAAAAAGTTTATAGGATCATTATAATCGGCATACCATAGATAAACAGCTAAATCAAAATTTCTGTCATACATGTTTTGTAGATAAGAAGCCCATTCATGCTTAACTATTCTTACATCAATGTTTAAATTCTCTTTAAGCATGCTCTGAACAGCATCGGCAATATTTATGTCAAACTCTCTTGTAGCTATAAGCAAATCAATTACAGGAAAATTTCTTCCGTTTTTGTATCCTGCTTGAGATAATAATCTTTTAGCTTCTTCTATGTTTTTCTGATAGTTGGAAGATATTATATACTCTCCTGCTTTAGTTCTGAAATCTCCATCTATGTCATTAATACCATAAGGAACTAAACTTCCTGCCGGACGCTCTCCGCACCTTGTGATTGATTTTACTATATAATCTCTGTCAATGGCTAAAGATATAGCTTTTCTTACCTTTTCATTTTTTAAAACTTCTTTGTTTAGATTGAATCTGTAATAATATGATGCAGCTACTGGTACAATATGAACTATTCCTTTTTGCTTTAGGCTTTCAATATCATTTCTAGGAAAAGGCTTTGCAAAATGAATTGAATTATTAAGTACACCTGCAAGCGAAGTATTAGGCTCTTCCATTAAAAGAAAAGTTAATTTGTTTGGCTTTATATTTTCATTGTTCCAATAGTTAGTATTTCTTTCTAGTATTATGCTTTTATCGAAATTCCTTTCAGTCATTTTAAAAGCACCATTTCCAATATATGTTGCAGGCTTTAGAGTCCAATCATCTCCATATTCATTTATTATATCTTCTCGAACGGGATAAAAAGGAGGATAAGCAGCAAGCTCTAAAAAGTATGCAGTAGGGCTGTTTAATTCCACTTCAAATGTATAATCGTCTATTGCTCTTACTCCAAGCTCTTCTATAGTTTTTTCGCCGCTTATAACTTCTTTGGCATTTTTTATCACTTCAAAATAATAGCTGTATTTGTTAGCAGTTTTTGGATCAACGGCTCGCCTCCAAGTATAAACAAAGTCTTGTGCCTTAACTTCTTTACCGTCGCTCCATTTAGCATTGGTTCTCAAATGAAAAGTGTAGATATTGCCTGCTTTGTTAATATCCCAGCTTTCAGCAGCTCCGCCTATTATTTTATTGTTGGCATCTTTTTTTGTAAGCCCTTCAAAAGCATGAAGAATATATATCATAGTGAGATTGTCTGTGTTTAAAGTTGGATCCATAGTTAAAGGCTCTGGCGCAAGATTTATAACTATATCATTATTACTCATTTCTTTTTTTGAACAAGATACGAATACAATTAACAGCATTAATAAACCAGCAGTAATTATTTTTTTGAACATTTGTTTTTCCTTTGCATTAATTTTATATTTCTATTTTTTGGTGTATTACTATACTAATAAAAAATTGACAAAGTTAAAAATTTTTAGTATATACCTAAACAACTATATTTTATCGAAAATTATTTTCTTATTTTTATTATTAGTGGGGACTAGCCCCCACACCCCAACTTCTTTTGTTGCCACAGGCGAAGCCCGCCTGTGGCGAGAAGCAAAAAGGCTACATTTGGGCTTTAATTTAATAAATTATCTTACATGTAAAACTAAATTAGTATTATTTAGTACTAATTTTATACTTGCACTTTTTGCAACTTTTTGCGGCGGGAAAAAGTTGACAATTCTATATAAAGACATAGGTTTACAAAGTTAAAAATTTTTTAGTATATACTATAAATTTTAAGTTTATAAAATAAAGTTTATACTGTAATGAATTTAATATATGCTTTTTTACTCATAAATAATACTTTATTATTATTTATAAAATTAATCATTTCAGTATATCATTTATAGAAGATACACATAAATCAACAGCATTATCTATTTCATCTTCATTTATAATTAAAGGCGGATTAAAATAAATTACATTTCCCAAAGGTCTTAATAGAAGTCCTCTTTGAAGTGCCTTTCTATATATTTGATAACCCATTCTAAGTTTAGAGTCAAATCCTTCTTTTGTATTTTTATCAGTAACTAATTCCATGGCATTGATAAGCCCTATATTTCTAATCTCTCCTATATTTTTATGATCAAGTAATTTTTCTTTTAATTTATTATTTAAATATTTAGCTCTTACTTGTGCCTTATTTATAATATCATCTTCTCTCAAAACTTTTTGTACAGCCAAAGCAGCAGAACAGCCAAGAGGATTTCCGCTGTAAGTATGACTATGCATGAATGCTTTTCCTTCATTATAGTCAGCATAGAAAGCATTGTATATTTTGTCTGTTGTTATTGTTATTGCCATAGGCATGTATCCGCCTGTTAAGCCTTTTGAAATACACATTATATCGGGTGTAATATTGGCATGATCGCATGCAAACATTTTTCCTGTGCGTCCAAAATTTGTAGCTATCTCATCAACAATAAAAACTACATTGTATTTATCGCAAAGCTCTCTTAATTTTTTCAAGTATAGGGGAGGATATATTCTCATTCCTGCACTAGCCTGAAGCAAAGGCTCTACTATAACGGCACAAGTTTCTTCTCCGTATTCTTTAAACTTTTTTTCAGCATCTTCAAAACATTCGCATTTGCAAGTATCTCTGTTTTGATTGTATTTACATCTGTAGCAGTCAGGTGCTTCTATATGTATAGTGTCCATTAACATTGGCTTGTATATTTTTGCATATAAGTCCAAACTTCCAACGGATAATGCACCAATAGTTTCACCATGATAACCATCAGTAAAACACATGAATCTTGTTCTTTTTGTATTTCCTATTTGATGCTGATATTGAAAAGCCATTTTTAATGCAGCTTCTACAGATGAAGAACCATTATCAGAAAAATTGAATTTAGTAAGTCCATTAGGAATTATTTTTATAAGCTCTTCGCATAATTTAATAGCTCCTTCATGAGAGAAGTTTGCAAATATTACATGCTCTAATCTGTCAAGCTGTGCTTTGATATTGGCATTTATTTTTTCATTGCAATGCCCAAGTAAATTGCACCACCAAGAACTTACAATATCAATATACTCTTTTCCATTTTTATCGTATAAATAAATTCCTTTTCCTCTGTCTATAATGATTGGAGGAAGCTCCTCATAATCTTTCATCTGCGAGCAAGGATGCCAAATATATTTTAAATCCTTTTCTTCTAATGTCATAACTAGTCCTTTATTAAGTACATATACTAAAAATTTGTAAGTTTGTCAATTTTTTTGTTGTTATTTTCCAGCGACTTCGTCAAAGAACCTTATATCCTCGATAAACTCGGATACGCTACGCGAAAGTGCAAGTATAAAATTAGTACTAATAATACTAATTTCATTTTACATGTATATAAACTATTAAATTTAAGCTACAATATAGCCTTTCTCCTGCCGTAGGCACGCTTCGCGAGGCGGGCTGTGCCTGATTCTCGCCGTAGGCGTACTTCGTATGTGGCAATACCACAGGCACTCCCTACGGTCGCAAAAGAAGTGGGGTTGCCGTAGGCACGCACAGCGGGGGCAAAGCCCCAGAATAACAACAAAAGTATAAATTGTTTTTGACAAAGTATATTTTTTTATGTATATATTAAGTAAAAATATTATTCTATTCAAATAGAGTTTCTATATTTTTTCATCTAGTTTTAAAATACCGTCTATAACAACGCCTATAATTTTTACTCCTGTCATCTCCTCTATCATTTTTCTATTATCATCATGCATTTCATTTGCAATTTCAAATCTATTTAATATCACACCATTAACTTTTAGATTTTTACTTCTCATATATTCTATAGTTAAAACTGTAGAATTTATTGTTCCAAGTCCTGCATCCGCTATTATAAGAGAAGGTATATTTAATTCTTTTATGATATCTTCTAAAAATATTTTTTGATTATTATCATAGCGAATAGGGCATATTATACCGCCGCTTCCTTCTACTATCATATAATCATGCCTGTTATCTATATTTTTATAAGCATTTTTTATAACCTTTATATCCGGAGGATTCCCCTCAATTTGTGCTGCCAAATGAGGGGAATAGGCATGCTTATAAGTGTATGACACCATTTCATCATAAGAATCTAATAAATCGGCCTGCTGTTTTACATACCAAGCATCGCTGTCTGTTATATCAAGACTTCCGCTTAATGCTGCTTTATAGTATCCGATATTCAATCCTTTATCTTTCATATGTTTTGCAATTAAGCCTGATACATAAGTTTTACCTATATCAGTACCTGTTGCTGTTATAAAAATAGCTTTAGCCATAAATATTTCCTAATAAATTAATCTTTATTATAAATTAGTCTTCTTTTAACTGTATTTTATATCCTAATTCTTCAACCATTTTTTTATCTGTTTCTATTGAAATGCCTGCAGTTGTAAGCATATCGCCTGTTATAGCGGCATTAGCTCCGGATAAAAAGCATGATCTTCCTTTATCTTTCATAAGTCCTCTTCCGCCTGCAAGTCTTATGAATGCTCTAGGGTTAATGAATCTGTATATAGCAACAATTCTTTTCATATCATCTTCAGTAAGAGGTTTAATATTTTCAAAAGGAGTGCTTGCTATAGGATTAAGCATATTAACAGGTATTGACATTATTCCTAATTCTCTAAGCTCTATTGCCATATCAATTCTGTCTTCCCAAGTTTCACCCATTCCCATAATACCACCGCTGCATACAACCATTCCTGCTTTTTGTGCTGATTTTATAGCATTGATTTTATCATCATAAGTATGAGTAGTGCATACTTTAGGAAAGAAATTTCTTGAAGCTTCTAAATTATTATGAACTCTTTTAAGTCCTGCATTCTTCATTTTGCTGAATCCTTCCTCATCAAGCAAGCCTAAAGAAGCACATACATATCCTTCAGTTTCTTTATTAATGGTTTCTATAGCATCATAAACTTCATCGATCTCTTTTCCGTATAAAGCTCTTCCTGATGTTACTATAGAATATCTTAAGACACCTTTATTAAAATCGCTTTTTCCTTGTTCTAATATTTTTTCTTTATCTAGAATATCGTACTCATCGCATTTTGTATCATAATGAGATGACTGTGCACAGAATTTACAGTTTTCTGAGCATTTTCCGCTTTTAGCATTGATTATTGAACACATATCAAATATATTAGAGCAGAAATATTTTCTTATTCCATTAGCCACAGAGCATAAATCTTCTAATGGTGCTTCTACTAATTTTATAGCCTCTTCTTTTGTTATATCATAACCTTTTATTATTTTCTCTTTTAATTCTTCTAAAGATATCTCTTTTTTATAATTAAATCTATGTTACTCATTTATAACCTCCTATTTATGATACTCTATGATTTACACTTCCTGAAACTATTCTATCAATTTTACCGTCTTGAAATTCCGCTACGAGAGCAAAAGTTTTATCTATATCCAATACTTTTACTATATGCTCTTCATTGTCTATATTAAGCGAAACTTTTTTTCCTATTAAAAAAGAACGTTTTTTGTATTCATCATAGAATGCCACATTATTAAAATAGTATTCATACATTCTTTCTAATATCTTAGCTATTAAAATATTTCTTATATCTTTGTTATTTTGCATTTTATTTATTGAAACAGCTATATTATTAATTTCTTCAGGAAAACCATTCTTAGGGAAATTAACATTTATACCTATTCCTATAACAGCATAATCTAATTTACCATCTTCAAAACTGAAAGCCCCTTCAGTGAGTATTCCGCATACTTTTTTACCATTTATAAATACATCATTAACCCATTTAATCTGGGTATTTTCATTTGAAATTTCTTCTATAGATTTTGACACAGCCATAGCGGCAGCAGTAGTGATAAAAGAACTATTAAAAATCTTTTTCTCTTTTTTTAGATTGAGTATAATGCTCATATATATTCCTGTACCATAAGGCGAGAAGAAAGATTTTCCATTTCTTCCGTATCCGCTTGTTTGTTCTTCTGCAATTACTACGGTTCCGCTGTCAGCTCCGTTCATTGCCATGCCTCTTGCTACAATATTTGTAGATTCTACAGTTTTATATATTACAAAGTTGAAGTTATCTCTATATTTAGGCATATTATCTTTTATTATTTTTGATGATAATATATCTGTTTCTTTTGATAGAGCATAGCCTTTATTTGATACAGAAAGAATATCATAACCTTCATTTTTCAAAGATTTTATAACTTTCCAAACGGCAGCCCTACTTACATTCAAATCATTTGCTAGTTTTTCGCCTGATATGAATAATCCCTTATTTGATTCTAGTATTGATATTATATTTTCTTTTAAATTTTTTCCCATAATTGAGAATAATAACATAACAATCATAATTGTCAACTTTAAAAACTATTTGAGTTTACAATTTTTATTTAAATTGTATAGAGTATGAACATCTATTTTTGATTAGGCCTTATATCGTATAATTGATATACATACTATAAAAATTCAATGTATTAATATTGTACATCTTTTATAATTTATATACCATATATACTGTCTCAACCATTAATAGTGTTTTATAAATATACAATACTTTAAAAATAATTGGTATATTTCTTGCATATATAATAGTGTAAGCGATGATGACTCGGTAAGAGTTAAAACAAATGATAGTTAATCGCTGATTAGATTTAGAAATATAAAAGTTTACATAAAAAGGAGTTTAATTATGACTAAAAGATTATTTTTTCCAGCTTTACATTCTATGTTAGATGATTTTAGAAGTTTTGACGAGGCATTCGGCAGTTTATATAACAATGATGAGGTTAGAAAATTATCTCATTACAATATAGAAGAAGATGATAAAAGTTACACTATAGAAATGGATATGCCGGGTGTAAGAAAAGAAGATTTAGAAATAGGTATAAAAGAAAATGTACTTTCTATATATGCTGAAAGAAAGAGAGTTAATAAACAAAAACTTATTGAGTCTTCAGCAGAAAATAGCGAGAACAAAGAAAATGATAATGAAGTGGTTGTTTCTAAATATGAACAAAGCTTTAATATCAGCACAAAAGGAATAGATGTTGAGAACATTGAAGCTAATTTGACAGACGGTGTTTTAAAAATAGTTCTTCCTAAAAAAGAGGAAGTAAAATATGAGAAGAAAATCAATATAGGTTAATTATTATTAATTAAATGAAGGCTATAAAATATAGAGGTTTATGGAAAATTTTTAAAAATTAAAAAAAGAGATAAGTTAATATAAATTAAGGAGTTTTAATATGTCAAGAAGAATATTTGTACCAACTTTACATTCAATTTTTTCAAATGCTAATAGATGTAATTCAACAGGAAATTGCGGTCATTATAATGGCTACAATGCTTATAATGATTATCATAATAGAGTATCAAATTACAGAATAGAGGAAGATGATAAAAATTACATTATAGAAATGGATATGCCGGGCGTAAAAAAAGAGGATTTGGAAATAGGAATAAAAGAGAATATACTTTCCATATCTGCTAAAAGGAAAAAAACTTTCAAATCAGAAAATGGAGAGTCAAGAGAGGAAGTTATTTCAAGTTATGAGCAAAGCTTTAATATCAGCACAAAAGGAATTGATGTTGAAAATATAGCTGCCAATTTGAATAACGGCGTACTTATGGTAACACTTCCAAAGAAAGAAGAGCTTAAATATGAGAAGAAGATAGAAATCAAAGGAGAATAATTAAAGCCTATATGTAAATTCAATTCATAAGATATAATCCATAATAATAAGGACACAGGGTAAATAAAAAATATCCTGTGTCTTTTTTATTTTTTTAATTAAAAATTTTTATTTTTCAGTATCAAAAGTAATATTAAAATAGTTTCAATTTTTTTATAATAGTCTTATAATTAATAAATAGCGATTCATAAAAAATATATATAATATTTCAATATATAGGTGCATTATTATGAGTGAATATTATTTAGAAAATGCATTTGAATTGAACAAGGAATATACTGATACTTTTGAAATACCTTCCAAAGAAGAAATTGATTCTTTAAAAGTTAATGATTTAGTTAAATTAATTTTTGTTGAGAATAATGGCAGCACAGAAACAATTTCTGAGAGAATGTGGGTAAAATCATAGAAATAAATAAAGACAATTTTGTTGGTATATTAGACAATAAACCTTACTATATTGAAAGTATAAAATATGGTGACGAAATAATTTTTAAAATAGAAAATATTATTGATATATACTGAAAATTTTTAAGTTTATAAATTTTTTGTTGTTCTTTTCCCACCGCACGCCTGCCGTAGGCACGCTTCGCGAAAACGCACATACTACCTTAATATTTTAAGAATATATATTAAATGTATGATAACACCTAAGATATGGGTTAAAAATGCAGTCTTTTTGGTTCTTTTGGTCACAAAAAGAACTGGGGGGTGGGGGCAAAGCCACCACAAACAATAAAATTAAAAATCTAAATTTTGACAAACTTAAAAATTTTTAGTATATATTATGCATAAAAATGATAAAAGGAACTAAATATGAATAAACCAAAAATAGTAGTGCTTGACGGATTTATATTGAATCCGGGAGATATATCTTGGGCAGAAATAGAAAGCATATCTGATTTAACTGTTTATGATAGAACTGATTATAATAAAGTGTATGAAGCAGCTAAAGATGCTTGGGGAATATTAAACAGTAAAGTTGTAATTGATAAAAAGTTAATGCAGTCGCTTCCAAATTTAAAATATATAGGAATGCTTGCTACAGGATATAATGTTGTGGATATTGAAGCTGCTAAAGAATTAGGAATTACTGTTACTAATGTAAGAGGATACGGCCCGCAGTCTGTGGCTCAGCTTGTGATGGCTTTTGTATTATCTCTTTCTTTTAGGATAGTTGAACATAATAATCAGGTTCATAATGGCGATTGGATAAAATGCAAAGATTATTCTTTTAGTTCTTATCCTTTAATGGAGATAGAAAATAAAACTATGGGTATATTTGGATTTGGAGATATAGGAAAAGAAGTTGCAAAAATGGCTAAGGCAATGGGAATGAAAGTTTTAGTTTATTCAATAAGTAAAAAAGAGAATGTTGAAAATGCTTCTAGTATAGATGAACTTTTTGAGAGAGCCGATTTTTTATCTCTTAATGCACCTTTAAATAAAGAAACAGAAAATATTGTTAATATAGATTTGCTTTCAAAGATGAAAAAAACAGCATTTTTAATCAATACTTCAAGGGGCGGAGTGATAGTTGAAAAAGATTTGGCTTATGCTTTGAATAATGATATTATAGCTGGTGCCGCTTTAGATGTGCTTTCAAAAGAGCCTCCTACAGAAGATAATCCTTTGCTTACTGCTAAGAATTGTTATATAACTCCGCATTTTGCAGGCAATACTTTAGAGGCTAGAACTAGACTCATGCATAAAGTTTATGAGAATATAAAAGCATTTTTGGAAGGAAATCCTATAAATGTTTTAACTAAATAATATTTATTATATATTAAAAATTTTTAAGTTTGTCAACTACTAGCCGTAGTGGCAACCCGCACGGTATTGCTTATTCTTAACGAATGTCCTTTATACGTGCGGCTGATTACTTCTCATTACACAATTATATTTAAAACTTTAAATACTCACTTCCCCAGTTAAAAGCCTACGCCATGTACGATTCTAGAGAACGCAATTGTTAGAACTTTATATTTAAAAAATATTTATTAAATGTAGAATATTCCCCAAATTTATACTAAAAATGCAGTTCTTCGCCGTAGGCGTACTTCGTATGGTTCTCGCCGCAAGCGGGCTTCGCCTTATACCAATAAAAGAACTAAGGGGGTAGGGGGTAGTCCCCACAAATAATAAAATAATTTTTTACAAAATATAGTTATTTAGGTATATATGATGTCTTTTAGCTCATTCAAAAACATGTTATTTATTTTATGAGTTGATACTGTAACCCTTAGAAAATTAGCTAGTATGTTTTCTTTATCATATTTTTTTACGAATATATTTCTTTTTATAAGTTCTTCGTATATATAATCAGATGTTTTATTTACATGTTTTATTAAAAGGAAATTCGCTCTTGAAGGCACTACTATAAAACCTTCTTTGCTTAGTAAAGTATCCAATCTTTCTCTCTCTAAAACTATATCGAATATATTATTATACGAAGTTTTTTCATCTCTCAAAGCAGCAAGAGTTATAGTTTCGGATATTTTATTTATTCCGTATTTCTGTCTTAATTTTGACATGTTTTCTATATTTTCTGAATTGGATATTATAAAGTTAATATTAAGTCCAGATAAAGAATGAGAATGTGCAATGGATCTTATTATAATTAAATTTTTATATTCATTAATTAATTTTATAGCACTTTCTCCTGCAAAGTTTATATATGATTCATCTATAACATATATTCCTTCATAATGTTTTAGGAACTCTTCTATTTCTTTTATATTGATGAACATTCCTGTTTCAGCATTAGGGTTGCTTGCTATTATTATAGAATTTTTATTTCTTATATGTTTTTTAAGACAAATGTTATAATCTTCTCTAGCTTCAATTACCTCATAATGCATTTTATAATATAGAAAAATTCTTGTATATAAATCTCTGTAAGGCTCTTGAATAAATATTTTGTATTTATCATAAGAGTTAATAATACAGGCGAAAGCTTCATACATACCATTAACAGAAATTATATTATTATTTTCCACATTAAGATATTTAGACATTTCTTCATCTAATTGCTGAGGGCTATACTCAGGAAAGAATCTTAGAGAATCAATATCAAATTTTTCAAGCTCTTTAATGATGTTTTTGGACGGCTTGTATGGATTTTCATTTTTGTCTAAAAAAATTTCTTTGTTCATTATTGCTATGCTCGCCTAGCTATGCTACCTACTTGGTCGCCCAAAGGCTTTACTTAATAAATTAAGTAAAGGTCTTCGGCTCGCTTATTTATTGTTATGCTCGCCCTTGGTCGCCAAAAGTATTGACTTAATAATTAAATCAGAAACCTGTGTATCTTAGTTAATTTATTCAGCCAGTTTATATTTAACTTTTTAATATTAAAAATATATCGTTTATAATTATCTTAATATTTTTAAATTAGTTTACACTTTTAAATTTTATGTTTAGTTAATGTAATATTTTTATTGAGTAATGTATTATGTTTAAATAAATGAGAAATCTTGTCGATAATTATGTTAGGTTGATTATTCATAATCAGCTTAATTTTGTATATTATATCTTAAATTAAGAGGCAGATTTCAATGTCAGTAAAACAGGTTTCCGATCAAGAAATATTATCAATGTATTTAAATTATGAAGCAGTGGAGAAAGGATTATCTTCCAATACTTTAGAATCTTATAAAAGAGATATTGTAATATATCTTGATTTTTTAAGCAGAAATAAAAAATCTATTTTAAAAGCTACAAGAAAAGATATTGAAAAATTTTTAAGTGAAAGAAAAGAGCAAGGTTCAAAGTCAAGAACTGTGGCAAGAAATAAAGTAAGTATAGTTAACCTTTATAAATTTTTAGTAATGGAGAATTATATTTCTAAAAATCCTACAGACAATTTAGAGGTTATTAGATTAAAAAGGGTATTGCCTGAATCTCTTACAGATACAGAAGTAGATGATTTGCTTGCAGTTCATAATGAGAAAACTGATAAAGGATTAAGAGATAAAGCTATATTTGAACTTATGTATTCTTCAGGACTTAGAGTAAGTGAAATTTGTTCTTTAAAAATTGATGATATATTTTTTGAAGGAAAGTATTTAAAGATATGCGGTAAGGGTAAGAGAGAGAGAATCGTGCCTATTAATGACAGAGCTTTAGATATTTTACAGAGATATATTCAAACCAGCAGGGTGATAATGGTGAAGGGTAAAAAGACTTCAGAATTATTTCTAAACTTTAGAGGAGATAAAATTTCTAGAGTAGGTATTTGGAAAATAGTTAAAGAGGCTATGAAAAAAAGTAAAATAGAAAAAAATATTTATCCTCATACTTTAAGACATAGTTTTGCAACACATCTTATACAGCATGGTGCAGATTTAAGAGCAGTACAAAGAATGCTTGGACATTCAGATATTACAACAACAGAAATTTATACTCATGTTGATTCTTCACATCTAAAAAAACAAATAGCAAAACACCCTAAACATTCTAAACATGCTAGACAAAACACTAATATATAATAAAATATAACGAATTGGAAATAGTAAATGAAAAGAAGCATAATAGCCACAACAATATTATTACTTATATCTATATCATTGGTAGCATTAACTTTCGGTATAGGTGAAAGAATGACAATAGTCAGTTATAATGATAATAATACAGATTATCTTTTTGATGAAACAGAAAAGAATCATAGAATAGATATGTATAATCCTGATTCTCTTTCCCTTGTTACCTCAAAGCCTATATATGATTATGATTTGTCAGTAGATTTGGAAGATATATATACAGAAGAAGAAATTAGTGCAGATTCTGATATAGAATATTTAAATCAAAATATGCTTCTTAGTGATGAAGAGATGAGCACTGAAATGCCTAATCCTAATATACTTCCTGCTATGGCATATAATGCTAATAATATAGACAAAACTGCTGATAAGCTTAGTGTGGCTGTAGATTTAGCTATACAAAATGCTAGAAACAGAGAAGCTCCAAGAGTGGCAATAGATTTATCCAAAATATCAGTATTTAGATATGAACCGGTAGTTATTAATGCTTCTGTATATACTGAAGATGTTGTAAAAAATATAAGTATATATGTAAGATACAAAAAAGATAAAATAGTTAGAATGAATGGAGATGAAAGACATTCTATTAATGTATTTAAAGTTAAAAATTCAGAGTATAAGGGAACTTATTTGCATCCATTCGGCGGAGATTTAGGAGAATATCAGGCTGTTGTATTAGTTCAGACTAAAAATGGTGTATACGGCTATACTAAAGACTTTACTGTAAAAGGCAGACAGTCTCCTTCAGCTAAAGAAACTAAAAAGATAGCTACTTTAGAATATGCAATAGATTTAACAACTAAAAAAATACCTAGTGTAGAAACAGGTGAGCCTACAACTTATGATGCTATATATGATTGGGTAAGATATATGAAATGCGATATGTTCTGGGCAATAGGAGGACAGACTACTGGTTGGACTGCAGGAATCACTCCGGAAGAGCCTTGGGCTAAAGCTATGATTAAAAATATAGAGAATCTTGCTTCTAGCAAAGCTAAAGGTAATGTTGAACTTGGTGCTTATGTTATGAGTTATTTTGCTGCAGGCGGTGGTGCTAGAAAAGGCGGTTATGAGGTTTCTATAGGATACAATTCTGCTACTCAAAGTCTTGTAGAAAGCAGACACATATCTTTAGATGATCCTAAAAGAGTGCAGGATATTATAGATATATTAAAAAGATATGATTCTAATCCTAATATATCATATTTAGGTCTTGACTTCATAAGAACAGGTGAGGTTGATGGATATGAGATGGTTGATGAAATGGTAGAGCTTACAGGAGTTTATGTGCCTTCTAATTGGTCTACTATGAGTAAAGCTGCTCGTATGCGTTGGCTTGCTGTTAATAGAGGAAGAAAAGAAATAGGTATGAAATGGAGATGGTTCAGAGCTCATAAAGAAGCTTTAATAATAAAAGCTATAAAAGATTCTGGAATAAGAAAAAAATTATGGGCATTTACTTTAGGTTGGAATCATGGTCAGGAGCATGGACAGGATCCTTATATGTTCTTTGATGCTGGTATAGATTATGATGCAGTTATGATATATGAAGCTAGCCGTCCTCAGCATGTTAGCATGCTTACTGCTTGGCCTCAGTATCTATCAGGTGAATACAATGTGTTAGTTGGAAATATGATAGATAACAGACTTCAGGACGGAAGTCTAAGACCTGAACTTGAATATATGAGAAGAGTATATGAATCTGAAGCTAAATTTAATAGAAGCAGCAGAATAAGAGGTATATTCTTCCATGATATATCAAGAATGTTATGGTCTAAATTTAGAGGTTCTGGAAATGGTATAAGAGAATGGGCTAATATTAATGCTTCTATTGTTTCAAGAATAGAAGAAAAATATTCTGAAAACCCATTTAATGTTACTGTTAAATTGGATGAGAGAAATAGAACAGGAGTGCTTACTATAGTTAATAGAACTTCTAAAATGCAAAATGATGTAACTATTAAAACAGATTTAGCTCAGGCTTTATCTACTATAGTGCTTGATAATGAAACTGTTGATATTGGGCCTGGAGAAACTGTTGAGATAGGATTCAGATATGCTTATGGAAGAAGCAGATATTCTTCACTTATGGCATTTAGAGTTGCTTCTTCTTCTGGTGAAGAGAATGTAGCAGTTGCTTATACTTTACTTAATTCTCTAAGGGCTAGACCTAAACAAGAAGAAAGTCCTACTTTAGCTAAAAGTAGCGATGATAGTAAAAAAGAAGATGAAAAAGTAAAAGATAATTAATAGAATATAATTAATATTAAAAATAGGGAGTAATTTTTTACTTCCTATTTTTTATAAAAAATATTTTTATCATGCATGCTAACCTAATAAAAACTTGGGTGGGCAATGCTTTTTCTTTTTAATACTAAAAATTTAAATAAAATTATAATGCAAATAAAAGCAGAAAATTTATAGGGTGGGGTATGTAAGTAGAATTTTTAAACATAAATTATTTTTATTGCTTATTTAAAAAAAACATTATATTTTTTCTTTTTGATTTATTCTGCCCGCCCACCCGCCCCATTAAATTTGTTTTTTAATTTTTTATATAATATCTATATCCTGATTCTTTTATAGCATCTTCAAATACTTTATTATCTAATTGCTTTTTAGTTAATATGATGGCTTCTTCATTATCAAAACTTACTTTTGCATATACATCTTCAATTTTATTAAAATTATTCTCTATTATCTTAGCACAATGCGTACAAGTCATACCTCCTATTTTAATTATTTGTTTATATGGATAATTATTCTTGTTTTTATCTTTTACTTTAACTTTTTCTATTGCTTGAAATGCTCCTTCTGATGAACAGCAGTTTCCTGATTTAATCTTTTTTATATAATTTATCACAGCGAATACTGCTATTATAATTATGATTGATAGTATTATTATGCTTTCCATTATTGCCTCCAAAGTTTTATTACTATAAAAAATGTTATGTTATTCTAACAAATATGATATACTTGTCAATAAAATTTTATAAAAAAACATTTCTTATATTTAATTTTAAGTTTTAAATTCCGTATTTATTAACAGTATAAACTATTTAAGGAAATTAAAATGATTAGATATATATTATTAATTTCATTTTTTATTATATCATTGAGTTCCTCTTTTCTTTATTCTCAGGATAATTTAAATGATAACCCAACTAATGCATTAAAGAGCAGATTATTTTTTACAGAGAGAGACAAACTCACTTCCAAAATGAATATATATACATCTTGGAAGGAAACATATAAATATTTGAGGGATAATAGATTCAGATTTTATAAAAGAGCAGGTAGAACTCTTACATTAGAATTTAGATATAAATATCCTAGTCAATTATATGTCAATAATGGTACGCCTATAATATTTACATTTGATGATGGAAGTACACTTGAACTTACTAATATACAAAAAGTTATATATAATCCTTATTTAATGGGTGATATTAACTATTATGATGTTGAGGTGAGATATAAATTCAATCAGGACAGTGAATTTGAAAGTTTTGCAAATAAATCTATATCAAATATAAGATTTAACTTTATAAATCAATTTGGTGAAGAAGACTATGAGGATATAGGAATATCTATATTATCTACAAGTAATTGGCAGGAAATATTTGCTGCTTTCAAAAATGGTATTGATGCCTTAGAAGAAATACAAGGTACAAATGACAATAATTATTAAAGATAAGTAATAAATAATAAAGCCAATCATAGCAGTTTAATATGCTTTTGATTGGCTTTTATATTATTTATAATAAAAATTTCTTATATTAATTTGCAAGACATTAAATCCTGTTCTATAGAGTTGCTTAAAAATTCTACAAATACATCGTATAATATAGGGTCTAATTTAACATGCTTTTCTATAAAATCTTCTCTCATAATATTAAGAGCCTCTTCAGGAGTGAAAGTTTTTCCTCCTCTATATTTTCTAGCAGGGTCTATTAAAGCATCGTATACATCTATAATTTCAAGCATTTTAGCAGGGAAATAAGCAAAAGCCTCGCATTCATCTATAGCTTTAGCATCATAAGTCATTATTCTCTGTATTTGGAAATTAGGATATTTTTTTAATTTCAAAGCATGTAAATGTTCATAAGGGCCGTATCCTAATCCATAATATTCATGGTGTAAAGCCACTGTAAGTATAACTTCAAGAGGATATTCAGAAGTTTGACTTACTAAAGCATAGCTGTTAAATAAGTGTTTTTTTATTCTTTCATAATCTCTTCCATTAGCTCCCTCAAAATAGTCTAAGTCTTTAACTTTTCCTATATCATGAAGTAAAGCTCCTACGGAATAAAGATTCATTTCTCTTTCTTCTATGATTTTTATACCTTTATCTATACAATCTTCTACAGTAGCTAAATTTTTATGAATTCCTTCTTTGTTGAACATATTTTCAACTTGCTCATAGAATTTTTTATATTTACTTGTATATGAAGTTCTTATTTTATGTACTAAATGTCTTCTGTTTATTAAATTATTATAGAATACCATGAAATTGACATAAGATATAAATACTCTGTTAGAGTGAGACATTACACCACCATCAGAATAATTTCTAAGTTCATCAAATACCTTCTGTGTTTCGGTATTAGCAGCAAGCATATCAACTATAGTAGTAACTAAATTTGTAGTAGTTTCAGTTATTTCCTGATTTTCTTCTTTAGCCTGTTCTTGAGTGATTTCTTCACCTTTAATCTTTTGAATACTTTCAAACATAGTAACTTTGGCTATAAGTCCTACATCATTACCTACATTTACAATTTGTTGAGCTGTATTCTTATTGATTCCTGTTTCTTTATCTACAGCAATTTCTTTTAATTTTTCATCATAATTTTTTATTGTATTAACTTTTTCCTTATATGTCATTTTAGAGATTTCGGATATTCTTTTACCCATCTCTTTTTCTGACTCTTTAGGTGTTCTAAATACATAAGGAGTAGATTCATCTGAAGTATTATCTGAATTATTTGTTTGAGTAATAGATTTGAATTCTTCTATAAACATAGAAAAATTTTTAGGTATATATATTTTTAGATTGCTGTATTTTTCATTATCAATTATCAAGCCTAATTGTTCTGTTGGAAATACTATAACTTTTCTTTCTTTATCTAATCTAAATAATGGTATATTGTGAGCTATTAATTGATCTTTTATGGTTTTCAGCTCTTTTACTGTTAGAATTTCGTATTTTTCAATCAAATCATTCATTATAAAAAATTACCTCAAATAAAAATTACATAATACTTTCGGATTGTATTATATAATATATTTGAAAAAAAATAAATATCAAAAAATTATTTTTTTATTTTGACACCTGGGCAGGCTCTTTTGAATTTTCCGGATATTAAATTGCCGTTTTTATCCATATATTCCTTCCAATATGGAAAAGTACCACATTGATTAGGTTTAGCACTATTAATTGTGCATCTATTATTTTCATCTAAGAATGTACAGGCTTTATCATCGGTTACTTTTATATAATAACCATATCCTTCTTCATATTCTAAATATTTATTTATAAAAACCAAAGGTGATATTTCTAATAATTTAGATGCTCTTTTTATATCATCATCATTAAAAAATACATATCCTTTTTCTTTGCAGCATATACCACATCCAGTGCATGAAAATGTTAGTATAGAATTTTTGTTATTTGATTTGTTAGATTTTTTCATTTTATTGATTTTTTATTTAAGTATAGAATTAGCTTGAGATTTTATTGTATTTGCTAGATTTTGCTTCCCCATTTTTGAGTACATTTCTGATACTTTTATATAATCATTATACAAAGCTCTCTTTTCTGAATCATTCATATCTTCTAATTTTTTTTTTCCCCCATTAGGGATTTTTATATCTATATTGAATACTATACTGTCAGGATTATTTTTTATTATATTTTCATTAAGTACTGCTATTGAAGGCCATCTTCTGCTGTCTCCAAGCTCGGCAGTGGCTATTGATGATAATGTATCAGTCCACTTTGTTTTATAAGTATCTGTATCGTATGCTAATGTATTATTATTCGCCTGTGTATTATTTGCAGCAGCATTTGTATTTGCTGTTGGAGGATTAGGCGGAGGTGTTGGAGGAGTAGGAGGTGTTATCTCAGGCTCTTTCGGAGGAGTAGGAGGTGTTGCAGTATTAGTCTGAGTATTTACTGTATTGTTAGTTTGCGGTCTAGCAGTATTAGTCTGAGTGTTTACCGCATTGTTAGTTTGCGGTCTAGCAGTATTAGTCTGAGTGTTTACCGCATTGTTAGTCTGTGGTCTAGTAGTATTAGTCTGAGTATTTACTGTATTGTTAGTTTGCGGTCTAGTAGTATTAGTTTGAGTATTTACTGCATTATTAGTTTGCGGTCTAGTAGTATTAGTTTGAGTGTTTAATGCATTGTTAGTCTGTGGTCTAGTAGTATTAGTTTGAGTATTTACCGTATTGTTAGTCTGTGGTCTAGTGGTATTAGTATTTACTGCATTATTAGTTTGCGGTTTAGTAATATTAGTGTTTATATTATTAGTAACAGATATAACATTATTTGTTGTTAAATCATTAGTATTTAATGTATTATTATTTGTAACTTCCTCATAGAAATTATCATCTATTTCATTATTTCTTCCAGAGAAGAATTGTATGCCTAAGAATGATAATCCCAATATTATAATTATAATTCCCACTATAGGTACAATTTTATTAGATTTTTTATTCTCACTTATAGAATGATCAGGAGCTACATAAGGTTCAGCTGGTTTCTTCTCAATTTCAGGTAAAGAAGAAGTTTTCAATTCATCTTCTGTTTCTATGATTTTTATTTCTTTATCTTTCAATTCCTGAATTTTTTCATTGATAGTTTCTTTTAATTCTTCTATTTTTGTTTCTGATGCTGAAGAAGAAGAATAATCTTTATAGTTTTCTACAGAAGCATTTTCATCTATTGTAGGAGCAGATTTTATAGCGGTATCAATTTCTTCCTGATTGAATTTAGATTTCTGAATATGCTCATCATCAGTAGGTATAATAACAGGTCTTTTAAATATATCGCTTTTACTGTATGTAGCTTTTTCTTCTACTTTTACGGTTTCCTCTTTTACAGTTTCTTCAATTTTTTCAACTTCATCAGTATCTGCTTCAGTTTTCTCTTCTGCGATTACATCAAGTTCTTTAGTTTCTTCTACTACAGTTTCTTTTTCCTCTATCAAATCTTCTTTAGTTTCTATTTCTTCACTAGCTTTATCTTCAGTATTTTCATCTTGAGTATAATTATTCTCTTCTGTTTTTTCAACTTCTTCAGTTTTTTCTTCTTTTTCTCTATTAGATTCAAATGTTTCGAAAGAATAAGGAGATGAAGTATTATTATGAACTATTGCTGATGATGCTATAGTTTCTGTATTTGATTCTTCAGTAGCAGTAGTATCTTCAATCTGTTCATTTTTTTCTTCTACTTTTTCAGTTTCTTCTGTTTTTATATTATGTGCTGCAAATACACTACTTATAACAGGTTTAGAAGTACTTATTTCATCAGTAGTATTTCTAGTATTATCTAAATTCTCATCATCATCCACATCTACTATAGCTATACGCTTTTTTACGCTTACAGGTCTTGATACATTCTTAGATTTTGCCTTTATAGCTTCTTTAAGAAGAGTTATAGACTCTCTTTCAGTTTTAGTTTCAGTATTTTCCGTCTTAATTGACTCAAGTTTTCTAACTGGAGTTGAAGTTTTAAGAACGATTTTTCTATCTGCGGTTTTTATTTCAGATGTAGCTTCTTTGATTATATCTTTTAAATCTCTTTTTTCATCATCATTTTTTTTCAGAATGGAAGTTAATGGCTTTGTTTCAGTTTTAGTTTCTTTTATTTCTTTAGTTTCTACTGTTTTTTCTTCTACTGTAGCAATTTCAGCAACTTTTTTTCAGGTTCTTCCTTTTTTCAACTTTTTCTATAGTTTTTTTACAGGCTCTTCTTTTTTTTCAGCTTTTTCAGTAGTTTTTTTAGCTGTAGTTTTCTTTACAGGCTCTTCTTTTTTTTCAGCTTTTTCAGCAGTTTTTTTAGCTGTAGTTTTCTTTACAGGCTCTTCTTTCTTTCAGCTTTTTCAGTAGTTTTTTTAGCTGTAGTTTTCTTTACAGGTTCTTCTTTCTTTTCAGCCTTTTCAGCAGTTTTTTTAGCTGTAGTTTTCTTTACAGGCTCTTCTTTCTTTTCAGCTTTTTCAGTAGTTTTTTTAGCTGTAGTTTTCTTTACAGGCTCTTCTTTTTTGCTAGTAGTTTTTTCGGTTGCTGATTTCTTTGTTTCTTTAGTTTCGTCTTTTTTGTTTGTTGTAGTTTTTTTTGTTGCCATATTTTCACTCTGTTATATTTTGTTTTCTGTTTATTAATATACTTTTTATAGTATTCATTGTCTTTTCATCAAATATGTTTTCAGTTATATTGCCTCTTTTTAAAGAATCTATAAGATATTTATTTAAATTTATATCTTTATTTAGATTTTTTTCTTTTGCTATATAAACATAATTACACATAGAAAGAATTATTCTAAGCTGATTTCCATCAGAAGAATATTTATCTATCAATTTCTGAGGCTCATCTATACCTAAACAACTTAAATTATAACAAACTTTAAAGAAAAGTTTATTAGTAACTTGTTTAATTTGGGTATCTTTTTTAGCTTTTTTATTTACAGTATATAGTATAGAAAAGTCTCTAGCTTCAAAATTACATATAGTAGCATAAAACTTTTCTTGATAAGGCATAAGATAATGATGACTTTTTGCCTTAGATTCTACTCTAGTAATAAAACCTTTCTCTTCTAAAGTATCTAATGATTTTACTATAGTAGCATTTCCGCCTATACCTGCTTCATTTAATATTTGAGAATGAGTTGTTTTAGCTATTCCAAGCTCATAATCATAATTAGCTACTAAAGTTCTGTATACTTCTTTAGCAGATAAAGATAATTTCTTCCAAGTATTATTTTCTGTTATAGATTTTGGAATGAACGAACACATCGATGCTATTGACAAAAATGTGTCTTTATCTATTGTTTTTAATTGTGCTTTATTGATTATATCTATAATGTTTTCCAAAATTCTACTCCAGTATGTATATAATATATCTAAATTAATATAAAATCAAGTTTTAACAAAATATTTTATTATTGTATATTTTGATACTTTATTTTATATAAATCAGACTTTTCTTATCGGATTTGTTTTTAATAATTTTATTTTGAATTTTTTATAAGAAATTTTCAAAATATATTCTTAGAAACTTCACAGAATTTCATTAATTTTAATTTTTTTATGAGTATTTTTTGGAAATTTAGTCTTAAAATTTCCTTAGATTTCTTGAATTTTAAATTTTTTACGCACTTTTTTTGAAAATTATTCTAAAAATTCCAGAAAATTTGGATTTTTCAGAATAAATTTTCCAAAAATCACCCAAAAATTCCCAAAATTTCAAGATTTTTAGGCTATTTTGGGGCTCATTTTTGGCAAAAATGGCAAAATATATTTTTAGCTAGCTTCAATATGTATTATATGTTTTATAAATACTGTATTTTAATAAAAAAGCCTGAAATTTTATAAAAAACGCCCTTTTTAGCTATTGTGTTTTTCTAGGTGTATGCTATAATAATAAAACAGTTGATGAGAAACAAAAAACAAAACGAAACATCAGCTGACACAAACAAAAAATAAAAGTTCTTTGAAATATGGATAGCAGAAGCAATTTAAGAAAAACAAAACACAACTGGTGTAAATGAACTTAATAAGTTCTATGACCCAACGGTTACAATTTGTAACATTTCTTTAAGTAAGTAAATCTCTATTCAGTAGAATAGAAAAATAAAGAATCATTTCAGATTCACAAAAGTGAGTATGGAGAGTTTGATTCTGGCTCAGAGCGAACGTTGGCGATGCGTCTTAAGCATGCAAGTCGAGCGGGCTTATTCGGGCAACTGGATAAGTTAGCGGCGAACTGGTGAGTAACACGTAGGTAATCTGCCGTAGAGTGGGGGATAACCCATGGAAACATGGACTAATACCGCATATACTCTTGCTACATAAGTAGAGTAGAGGAAAGGAGTAATCCGCTTTACGATGAGCCTGCGGCCTATTAGCCTGTTGGTAGGGTAACGGCCTACCAAAGCTACGATAGGTAGCCGACCTGAGAGGGTGACCGGCCACATTGGGACTGAGATACGGCCCAGACTCCTACGGGAGGCAGCAGCTGAGAATCTTCCACAATGGACGAAAGTCTGATGGAGCGACATCGCGTGAGGGATGAAGGCCTTCGGGTTGTAAACCTCGGAAATTATCGAAGAATGAGTGACAGTAGATAATGTAAGCCTCGGCTAACTACGTGCCAGCAGCCGCGGTAATACGTAGGAGGCAAACGTTGCTCGGATTTACTGGGCGTAAAGGGTGAGTAGGCGGACTTATAAGTCTAAGGTGAAAGACCGAAGCTCAACTTCGGAAACGCCTCGGATACTGTAAGTCTTGGATATTGTAGGGGATGATGGAATTCTCGGTGTAGCGGTGGAATGCGCAGATATCGAGAGGAACACCTATAGCGAAGGCAGTCATCTGGGCATTTATCGACGCTGAATCACGAAAGCTAGGGGAGCAAACAGGCTTAGATACCCTGGTAGTCCTAGCCGTAAACGTTGTACACTAGGTGCTTCTATTTAAATAGGAGTGCCGTAGCTAACGTCTTAAGTGTACCGCCTGAGGAGTATGCCCGCAAGGGTGAAACTCAAAGAAATTGACGGGTCCCCGCACAAGTGGTGGAGCATGTGGTTTAATTCGATGATACGCGAAAAACCTTACCTGGGTTTGAATTGTAAGATGAATGATTTAGAGATAAGTCAGACCGCAAGGACGTTTTACATAGGTGCTGCATGGCTGTCGTCAGCTCGTGTCGTGAGATGTTGGGTTAAGTCCCGCAACGAGCGCAACCCTCACCCTTTGTTGCTACCGAGTAATGTCGGGCACTCTTAGGGGACTGCCTACGTTCAAGTAGGAGGAAGGTGGGGATGATGTCAAGTCCTCATGGCCCTTATGTCCAGGGCTACACACGTGCTACAATGGCAAGTACAAAGAGAAGCGAGACCGCGAGGTGGAGCAAAACTCAAAAAAGTTGCCTCAGTTCGGATTGGAGTCTGAAACTCGACTCCATGAAGTTGGAATCACTAGTAATCGTAGATCAGAACGCTACGGTGAATACGTTCCCGGGGATTGTACACACCGCCCGTCACGCCATCGGAGTTGGTTTTACCTGAAGTCGTTAGCCTAACCGCAAGGGGGGCGGCGCCGAAGGTGGGACTGATGATGAGGGTGAAGTCGTAACAAGGCAGCCGTACCGGAAGGTGTGGCTGGATCACCTCCTTTATTCGGAGATTGTCCGACTTAAATCTTACTGCTATTCATATTTGAAAGAATTTTTCCATATTATATTTTTTATACCTCGTTAAATAAACTAGCCTATTTGGCTGGTTTTTTTGTTTTTAAATATTGTTATTTGAATAGATTTATTAATTTGAATAGATTTATTAAATAGAATATTCTAATTTTTAATCATTAGTTGTTTCTTCAATAAAGCCTAATGATAAATCTCTTTCCTTGCTGTAATTACTAGAATAATACCAGCGGTAAAATTTCCAATTATTAGTATCAAATATATTATTATTTACATGATAATAACTATTAAAATCATAAGTGTTTGATGATTGATTTTCAGGCTTCCAGCTTCTTATTCTTATTATATTAGCACCATTAGTTTTATAATCATTAGTTATTATTTTATTATTGAATATGTTTTTTATATCTTTTATATGATTAACTGCTAAATAGGGCATATCTGCTACAGTCATAAAATTGGTATCAATATTTAATCTGCCTTTCGAGTTAAAATCCTTATACATTAATAAAGAATTATATAAAGCTATGAATTTGGTATTAGGCTTTTCAAAATATTTAGAGTTTATTCTATATCCATGATCTGAAATAATTATTATCTTTGTATTATCATAAACATTATTTTTTTTAAGAAAGTCTATTATTTTAACTATATTTTTCATTGAGGCAGCATTAGCATAAAAATGTCTTACGCTGTTTGTATCTTTATATATTTTTAAATCATTAGTATCTATATAATTCAAAGATACTGAAGGCAATAAATCAGGAAGAAAATAATGAGGTTCATGTGTGGTATTGTTATGCATTATATTATAATTATTGCCATTTTCATCTATATTTATTAAATCTTTAATAGAATCTAATAAAGCATAATTTTCTATACTAGTATTTATAATATTATTTTCATTTATAAGCCATTTTCCTCCGCTGTATAATGTTTTTCTTAGCCATACAGGTATTATTCTAAAAAATGAAAATCTTATCAATTTATCATTATCCAAATTAGATGTTATTATATTATTTTCATTTGTATATTTATTTATACTATAATCATAAATATAATCTTTATTGTAGGCTTTAATATTGCTGTAGCTTTTAAATATGCTTAAGTCTCCATTAAAAGACATATTAGCATAAACGGGCTCAAGTATATAGGATTTATAGCCGTATTTTTCTAATGATAAAGGCAATGTCAATAAAGCTTGATTATGAATATTTGTAAGATTATTATTTTTATTAGTGCTTGTTTCATAAGGCAAATAATCATAACCTCCATAAATAGAAGCTATAGTTATGGTGTTATAATTGTATGAAACAGTATTAGGATAGAATGTAAAGCCATCAAACATATCTTTATATTCTTCAAATCTGTTAAAAGCATCAAACCAATATGAAGGTATGGCTCTATCCAATATTATAACGAATATATTTTCTCCATTTCTTGAGATATTAAATATTTTTTCTCCGTTTTTTAATTTATATGATGTTTTTGTATATGTATCATCATAGCTTAATACCTTATATGTATAGAATATTGATGAAGCAATCAATACAAATATGATTATATAATCAATGTTGATCAATATAGAAAATTTTGATTTTGTTATTATAAAATAAATTAATAATGATGATATTAATATAATTACAATATTTATTATTATATCTTTATTGATTATTTTAATTGCACTGTCAAACATAAAATCAGAGTTCATATTAGGATAATTGCCTGCGAAAATGAACGTGTCTATTATGAATATTACAGACAAAAAGATAAATGCCAATGTTATATAATTTTTTGTTTTATCTGAAAATATATTATATATAAACAGAGGATAAAATAAAAATATTCCAATACTCATTGAAAAATTATTTATTATTAGGTTCAAATGATTATTAAATTCTGACACTGAATTATTTATTAATGATGTAGGTATAAAAAGCCCTGAAAGTACGGTTATAATCAAACATGATAATATAAGCAGTTTATATCTATATTTTATAAAATTATTGTTTGTAATTAATGATTTTTCTATATAATCAAAATTTAACGTTAATATTATTACTATAAAAAGAGTTAAAATATTTTTTATATCTGTTTTATTTTTAAAAGACATCACAATCAATATTATAAAAGCCAATATAACAGATATATTACATATTTTTAATATTTTATCTTTATTTAATGCTTTATATAATTTGTATTCCAAAACAATATTTTTAATTAAGGAAAATAAACAGTTTATATTCCAATAAAATAATAATCCTGAAGGCGAATTATATAATATGATTAGAAATATTAATGAAGTTATATATAGAGGCATACTTTCTTTTATAGTCAATTTTTTACTATAAACCATTCCGGCAAGTATACTGAATATAGTCATAGTAAATGGAAGTAAATTAATACCGTTTATTAAATTATCAGGCTTTGAAAAATCTTTTATGAAAAATAAACTTCCTTGAGATAAATCGGATAGGCTGTATATAAAATTATATGCTGCTATAAAGAAAGGTATTTGTATTAAAAGCCCTAAAACTCCTCTGAATGCATAAATCACCTTATATCCATTAATTCTATGACAGGTTCTTATTAGTAAATATCTTTGATCACCTTTATAAACAGCTTTTATATTATCTATCATAGGCTTCATTTTATTTTGAATGTCTCTTTCTTTTTCCTGCCATTTTTCTGCTACATTATAGAGAGGAAGAGATAAAAAATTTACTGATAAACTTAATAAGAATATACTTGTACTATAAGATAAATTGAATATATTCTTAAATAGAAAAAATAGAGTTTCTATAATAAATTCTATAGGAAATATAAAAATATCAAAAAATATATCTGCTAATATCATATATATTAATTTAAAATTTAAAAATTAGAGAATTATATAATAACATATATTTTATATTATGAAAGCATATTAACATAATATTAATAATTTTTATAAAACTCTTGTTTTTTATTAATATTAGTTACTATATAAATAATAAATAAAATTATTTTGGGTTTTAATTTATGAAATTTATCTTTTCTAGATTTTTGATAGGAAGCATTGTCATATTGATAGGTGCTTATATTCTACTGCAATATGTCTTTCATATTTATATTCCAGCACTTGCATATACTCCAGTATTTACCATAATAGTTGCTATTTTGATAATGGTTTGGGGCTGTGCTATAGTTGTAGGTAGAGGTTTTTATGCATCTAAAATACTTTTGGGACTATTTGTCATAGGTACAGGAATATATGTACTTATAAGATACTGCTTTAATATCAATATGCCTTTTATATTATATACACCAATATTTAGAATGGTTATAGGTATGATAATAATATTTTTGGGTGTTTATATACTATTTGGCATGCATTATGTAAGAGATAGCATACCAAAAAATAAAAAAACTAAATATAATGTTTATTTCAAAACTGATAGTATAGATTTATCAGAATTGGAAATAGACAGAAACAGAGCTATAGATATTAATACAATTTTTTCAGATACAGTGGTTTTTATAAGCGATAAGGTACAGGTTCATATAAAAGCTTCAAGTGCTTTCGGATCTGTTTCACTTCCTACAGGCGATAGTGTGAGTTTTGGGGAAACTAATTTTGTTATTGGCAACTCTGATAAAATACTTTATTTAAATGTAAGTTCAGCATTTGCTCAAATCAGGGTTCTTTATAAATAAATGTTTTATTAGAAATATTGTAAAAGAGTAATTAATTTATGCATATAATATCCGGAAATAAAAAGGGAAGAAAAATAATAACCCCTAAAAGAGATTTCAGACCTACACAAGGTAAGGTTAAAGAGGCTTTTTTTAATATAATAGATATAGAAAATAAAACTTTTTTGGATTTATGTTCCGGAAGTGGTGCTATGGGGTTTGAGGCTTTAAGCAGAAATGCTAAATTTGCTGCTTTTATAGAAATAGACAGAGAGGCTGTAAAAACTATATTTTCCAATGCTAAAGCTATATTCAGTGATAATGAAAATATATATAAAATAAAAAGAGTATCGGCTGAAGATTATGTAAAAAAGACTAATGATAAATTCGATGTTATATATTTAGATCCGCCATACCATTCAAAGATATATTTTGATGTTATAAATAATATAATAAAAAGAAATATATTAAATGATAATGGGGTTTTAGCAGCAGAGTTTGGGGCAGATTATTATAAGAAATTTTTAGAAAATGAAGAATTAAAAAATATAATATCCGGTATTATGGAATATGATATAAAAACTTATGGTGAAAGTGTTTTGATAATATTTAAGTATATATAAAAAAAGAGATGCTTATTAAAAAGCATCTCTTAATAGTTTTTCATAAACCATTTAGCCGTAAAATATTTTCATAAACCTTAATTTATCATTAATCGTCCCATTGCTGCCCCATTAACTGACCATTAGCAGCTACATATATTTCCATCATATTGTTGAGTTTTATTTTGTAATTGCCCCATTCTTTTTCAACATCTATCATTCTAGCCTGAGGATAAGTTCTTCTAACAGTATTAGCTACAGCCTGAGGTAAAACGCTCATAGGTACTCCGTTATATTCTCCATCTATATTAAGCCAATTACCATTAGGCATAAAATCTATAGAAGCTCCATTAGACAATTTAACTTCAAATTTGCCGTCATCTCTTTCAACTTTCCATATCTTAGCATTAGGATAAACTCTTCTTATAAAAGTTCTTGCTTTTTGAGGCAATGATGAAGCTGGTACTACCCAATCAGCAAAAAGGCTTGATGTAGAAAGAATAGTCAATGATATTAATAAAGCTAATAATTTTTTTGTCATAATGAATCTCCTTAATTTAATTGTATTTTTTAATAATCTCCTGTAAATTATCTTTACAATTATAAGTATAGCAGAAAAACACTTTATGTCAATAGAATTTACTATTATTTTACAGTTTTTTTACAAAATATTATTAAATTAAGAGTATTGTAAAACATATTCTACTTTAGGGTTGTTTATATAAAATTAAATCTCATTATAGTAAATATTGTTTACTTTTACGATTATTTTTTATGAATGGTTTATAATTAAATACATTTAACTTGAATGATGAGAGATTAGATCATGAAAAAGAAGATTTATTTTTCTATACCAATAATAGCTGTGGCATTAATAATAGCTATTTCATTTTATAGGGCAAGAGATAAATATGTAACAGCTACAGTAGTAATAAGCGATACTATACTTAATATAACTGCAGAAACTTCTGATAAAAATATGGATAAGCTTATAAGCAGCATTACAAACGAAATAAACAGAATGGATAATATAGTAAACCCGTATAATACTTCAAGCGAAATAGGAAGAATAAATAGCGAAAGTTTATCCGGAAAAACTGAAATAGAAATTTCAGATGAAATGGCACATATATTTACTACAGGATTAAAATATTCAAAATTAAATCCTTCTTTTGATATAAGTGTAAGACCTTTGATAGAGTTATGGGGATTCGGTGTAAAAGAAAATCAAACTGTACCTTTAAAACAGGATATAGATAATGCTTTGGCTAATATAGATTATTCTGCTGCAAGTATAATTACTAATGAGGATAATAAAAAGATACTGAAATTATCAAAGCCATTAACATTTGATTTTGGTTCTTATGGTAAAGGTTATATAATAGAGAAATTAAAGAATGTATTTGCAGAGTATGGCATAAAAAATTATTTAATAGATTATGGCGGAGACACTTATGCTAATGGGGTTAATAGTAAGGGTAAACCTTGGATAATAGCTATAAGAAATCCAAGAAATGATGCTGACGGATATTTGGGACTTTTAGAATCTACAAATTATACTATAGTAACAAGCGGTGATTATGAAAGATATTTTACTCAGGACGGCACTAATTATCATCATATAATAGATGCTGAAATAGGATATCCTACTTATAATAGTATATCTGCTACTATAGTTCATACTAATGCCGAAGAGGCTGATGCTTTATCAACAACAGCATTTTTGATGGGTACTAATTTCTTTACAAATGAGGCATTTAAATATAAAGAGGCTTATATTGTAACGCCTCAAGGTGAATTATTTATAGTAACTAATGATAATTTTTAATATATATACTTTAAATTGCAAAAAATATATATATACTATAGAGCATAATAAATGAATTATGTTTAATTTGATTTTTTATTATAGAGGTTTTATATGGCTTTTTTTGATTTAAGTTTAGAAGAACTTTATAAATATAAAGGAAGCGGCGAAGAGCCTAAGGATTTTGATGAATTTTGGCTTAATACTTTAAATGAAAATAATCATAAAACAGAGTCTGAATATACTTTAATAGATACATATTTAAAATTATTTGATGTATGGAATGTATCATTTAAAGGATATTCAAAGCATGTTATAAACGGCTGGTATATAGCACCTAAATATGCAAGGGAAAATAATGAAAAATTAACTTGTATAATGCATTATCCGGGATATGGCGGCGGAAGAGATTATCCTAATAGCCATTTACTTTTTCCTTCAGCAGGATACAGCATATTCGTTATGGAGGTAAGGGGACAAGGGGCAGAAGGCGGAAACGGAGCAACAACCCCTGATCCTGTCGGTTCAACTCCTCATGCTGATGGTTTTCTTACTATGGGAATTTTGGATAAAAAAGATTATTTCTATAAAAGAGTTTTTGTAGATGCATTTAAATCGATTGAAGCTGCAAAGGAGCATCCGCTTACAGGAAAAATTGCTATAAATGGTACTAGTCAAGGCGGAGGCATAGCACTTGCACTTCTAGGACTTTCAGCACTTAAAAATGAAAAAATTGAGGCTGCTATGATAGATGTGCCTTTCTTATGTGATTATAAAAGAGCATGCACTATTACAGATACTTTGCCTTATAATGAAATAGCTAGATTTTGTAAAACTAATAGAATGTATGAAAATAGAGCATTTGAAACTTTATCATATTTTGATGGAGCTTTCTTTGCTAAAAGGTCTAAAGTTAAGGCTTTATTTTCTGTGGGGCTTATGGATATTTTATGTCCTCCTTCTACAGTTTTTGCTGCTTATAATAATTATGCCGGCGAAAAGTCTATTAATGTTTATACTTTTAATGGACATGAGGGCGGAGATAATGAGCAGAGTGAAAGAAAATTGGAATTTTTGAATTATTTAAATTTATAGTTTTAAAATATATGGTGTTCTACATATTATACATATATTATCTGCTATTATTTATGTAAATAAAATAGGTTGATAATATTTGTATATATGTTATATTATTATATACAATAATAGGTATTAATGGATATGGTATGAAGATTATATCTGGCAGATTTTTTTCTAAATCTGAACTAAGAAATAGAATATTGAGAGACGTTGTTATTGCTATTTTGTTCTTATTTATAATCGTTTTGGTTTATATGCAAATTAGAAACCCTATACCTATAAAATTTATTTTTAAATCTCTTTTTCAAGATGTTAAAACTTCAATAGTAGAGGAATATTCTAAAATATTTTATCCTACCTACTATTTTTCTATGCAGATGACTCCTATATTCGATATAGTTAATCAGGCTCCGGAAGCTTATAAAATTTTAATAACTAATTTCTTTCCAAAGCATACCTTTATAGAAAAGGCAGCTATGCAGGTTGGTAATAACTATATGTCTATTACTAAAGAAGGCAATGGGTATAAAGTCGTCGGGCATATTGTAACGAACAGTAGCAGTAATCTATATTCATCTGTACCATTTGAACAGCTTAGTATTGATTCTTTTTATATAAAAGATGGAAAACCTTATATACATTTAATATATATAGCTAATGAAAATGTTGCTTTTGAATATATTTCTCAATTTAATGTGAATTTTAATGATGTAGAGCTTAGAGATATTGATAATATGCATGCATACCTTATCACAGGAAACAGTAAAATTACTTTCCCTATATCATATTCTGACACAAATGCTGTAAAAGATAATTTAGATTATAATGTTATAGCTGATATTATGACAGAAGAATTTGATGGAACTAATGAAGATATGATAAAAGTTTCATATAAAGATAATAATTATTGGGGATATAAAGGTACTTTTGCAGTAGCTAATAATAATATACAAATAGGTATAATCATTCCTGAAAAGGATTTAATCAATAAAATACAAATACCTATAATATTATTCTTAGTTGTATTTATAATTGTTACTATAGTGATAATAGTAATGCTTGCTATACATTATATTAGAATGATTGAAGAATTAAAAAGAAATCATATGAATATAACTAAGATTATAGAAAACGGTGAAAATACTAATGTAGAGTTTAAATCCACATTAAGATATGATAGTAATACAGAAAAAATAAATAAGGCTTTAGAAGAAGTTATTATGAAGTCCATTGCAGCATTCAGCAATACTGAAGGTGGAAGATTATTTATAGGTATTACTAATGATGGTGAAATAATAGGGCTTGAGCATGATTATTCTACATTGAGACAGCCTAATAGAGATTTCTTTGAGCTTCATTTGAGAACGCTTATAGAAACTTATTATGGTAATGCTTTTTCTGCTGAGGGTATAAGGATTGATTTTGTAACTCATGAAGGTAAAGATATATGTATTGTTTATATAAGGAAGGGAAGAGAGCCAGTATATACTAAGATTACAAATAAACAAGGTGCTAAAGAAGAAAAATTCTATATAAGAGTAGGAAATTCTTCTAGGGAAATTGCAAATGCTAGCGAGATAATAGCATATGTAAAAAAACATTTTAAATGATTAAAATATTTAAATGTTTGATGTATCTAACTTGACTATTAAAATATATATTATATAATAATGGTTACTAATAATAAAAAAGGAGTGTTTATATATGTCTGTATATGATAGTGTTATAATAGGCGGCGGTCCTGCTGGACTTTCTGCTATGCTTTATTTAGGAAGAGCTTTAACAAATTCTATTTTGATAGAAAAGAAAGGTATTGGTGGTCAGATGATGAGTACTGATGCTGTTGAGAACTATTTAGGTTTTCCAGAAGAGATGAGTGCTTTTGAATTAGTAGCTAGAATGCAGCAGCATGCTGAAAAATTCTCTAAAAATGAAATAGTTTATGATGAAGTTATAAAAGTAGAAAATATAAAAGATGAAGTAAAAAAAGTTATCACTGCTGACGGCAATACTTATGAAACAAAAACAATAATACTTGCTATGGGCGGATCATCTAAAAAATTAGGTACTAAGGGAGAAGACACATTTGCTGGAAAAGGCGTTTCATACTGTGCTACTTGTGACGGAGCTTTTTACAGAAACAAAACTGTTGCTGTAGTTGGAGGCGGAAACAGTGCTTTTGATGAGGCTTATTTCCTTACAAGATTCGTTAATAAAATATATTTAGTTCATAGAAGAAAAGAGTTTAGAGCTGAGCCTATAAACGTAAAACATTTAACAGATACTGGAAAAGTAGAATATGTACTTGATTCTGTAATAGATGAGATTTGCGGAGATGGCAAAGTTAACAGCATAAAAATAAAAAATGTTGTAGATGGTTCTATGCATGATCAGGCAGTAGACGGTGTATTTGTATTCGTAGGTCAGGAGCCTTCAACACATTTCTTAAAAGATACTGGATTAGAATTAAAAGATACTGGACACATAGTTACAGATATGTCTACAATGGAAACTAATATTCCTGGTGTATTTGCATGCGGAGATTCTATATTAAAACCAGTTCGTCAGGTTGCAAATGCTGTTGGAGAAGGTGCAGTTGCTGCTATGAGCGTAACTCATTATTTGAACAAAGCTTGATTTTAATTTTATAATTTTTAATAAAAAAGAGTTTAGCTTTTAATTAAGTTAAACTCTTTTTATTTTTTTATTTTTCTGCAATAGAGTCAAATAATATTATATCTTTATAAACTTGTATACACTTCAAAAAGGTGCAAGTATAAATTATTTTTAATATTAAAATCTATAATCTTATCCTTAATTTAAAAGATTAATATATTTTTATTTGTATTATTTTAAATTTAGTTATTAAAATTAATTTAAATTAAATCTGTACTGCAAAGCCTCTGTAATATGATCTACTCCTATAATATCTTTGTCATCTAAGTCGGCTATAGTTCTTGATACTTTCAATATTTTATTATAGCTTCTTGCACTCATTGAAAATCTTTCCATAGCCATATTAAGTAGATTTTTAGCTTTATCATCTAATATGCAAAACTTTTCTGTATCTTTTATCCCCATAGATGAGTTTGAAAATATTTTAAGTCCATTATCTTTGAATCTTTTTTCTTGTTTTTTTCTAGCTTCAATAACTGTTTTACGCATAGAGGCAGAACTCTCCCCATCAGCTTTTGAAGTCATTTTTGCATATTCAACGGCACGTACTTCTATTGATATATCTATCCTGTCAAGTATTGGGCCTGAAAGTTTAGCAATGTATTTTTTTCTAGCTATATCAGAGCATCTGCAAGTATGTTTTTCATCTCCATAATAACCGCAGGGGCAAGGATTCATAGCGGCAATCAAAGTGAAATTAGCAGGAAAAGAAATACTTCCATTTGCTCTGCTTATAGTTATAGTTTTTTCTTCCATTGGTTCTCTTAAAGTTTGAAGTGCTGAGCTTTGAAACTCTACAAACTCATCAAGAAATAAAACTCCATTATGTGCTAATGTGATTTCTCCAGCCTTTATATTTCTTCCGCCTCCTACTAAACTTACATAAGAAGAAGTATGATGAGGTATTCTAAAAGGACGTTTTTTTACTATAGGCATGTTTTTTGATAATAGTCCATAAGAAGAGTAAATTTTAGTAACTTCCAAAGCTTCTTCAAATGTTAATGGAGGAAGTATTGTAGGTATTCTTTTTGCTATCAAAGTTTTTCCGCATCCGGGAGATCCTATCATTATAAAGTTATGTCCGCCTGCTGCTGCTATCATAGCTGCTCTTTTAGCATATTCCTGACCTTTAACATCTGAAAAGTCTATATTTTCATTTTCTTCATTACTAAAATTGAATTTACCTTCTGATACAATAGGGGCTTTTTTGCCTTCAATAGCATCTATGGCATCTTTTAAAGTTTTTACTGGGTATAGATTAAGTCCGTCAATGATATTAGCTTCTTCCATATTATTAAATGGTATTATAGCATTGGTTATTCCTAATTCTTTAGCATTTAAAAGCATTGAGAATATTCCTTTAACCTCTCTTACACTTCCATCTAATGCTAATTCTCCAAGTATAATAGTTTTATCCATAAAGTCAGAAAAGAATATTTGTGCACTTGATGAAAGTATACCCAAAGCGAAAGGCAAATCATACATACTTCCTGTTTTTTTCAAATCAGCTGGTGCTAAATTTATAGTTATTCTTTTTGGAGGGAAAAATCTGTCGCTATTATTTATGGCGGCAATTACTCTCTCTTTTGCTTCATTTACTGCCTGATCTGGTAAGCCCACAACATCGAATTTAGGCAAACCTTCTGATATATTAACTTCTATTACAATGGGTATTCCTTCTATTCCATAAAGAGCTTCTGAATATATTTTTGTATGCATATAAAACTCCGTTATATTAATTTTTATATACATATAGTTAAACAAATTTTTTTATCATTTTAAGCCTTAAATTTTTGATAAATTAAGAAAATATTTGTATTGATATTATTATTAAAATACATTATTATATGCTTTATATTATAAAAAATAATATATATTTTTGTTTGTGTTTTTGGGGTATGCTATGAGCGATTTAACAATTAATTATATAAATGATATTTCTGGATATAAATTTAAAATACCAAGCTATCAAAGAGGCTATAAATGGAGAAAAGCACAAGTTGAACAGCTTTTGAAAGATTTATATGAGCATTGTCAATCTAGTAATACTTTTTACTGTTTGCAGCCTTTAGTAGTAAAAGAAGAGAATGGTTATTATAAAGTTATAGATGGGCAGCAAAGACTTACTACTATTTATATGATACTTAAATATTTAAAAAGTTCTATATCTTATGAATTGTCATATGAAAGCAGAGAAAAAAGTAAGGATTTTTTGGAAAATATAGATAAAGATGCAAATTCTGAAAATATAGATAATATAGATTTCCATTATATGGTAAAGGCATATATTACTATAAAAGAATATTTTGAAAATAAAAAAGAAGAAGATAAAGAGAATATAAAAAAATTGCTTGAAGCAGAAAGAGATGAAAATAATAAAAAAGTTGGGTTCATTTGGTATAAAATAGATGATGATACTAAAAATTCTGATAAAGAGTATGAAATAGATGATGATACTAAAAATTCTGATAAAGAGTATGAAATATTTTCAAGATTAAATATAGGAAAGATAGAGCTTACTAATGCTGAATTAATAAAAGCTTTATTTCTAAAGACTTGGCCTGATGAAAGTGAGCATGAACTTCTTAAAGCAAAACAAATACAAATATCAAATGAATGGGACAGTATAGAAAATACTTTGCAAAATGATTCTTTTTGGTATTTTATAAATGATAATAAAAAAATTATATAAATAGAATTGAATATATATTTGATATAATAAAAGATAATTTAGATAATAAAAAAGAAATAAGATATACATTCAATGAATATTATAATGATTTTTTTAAAAATAGTGAAAATAGTGAAAATAAAAATAAAAATAAAAATAATATTAAATCTATCATTGATATTAAATGGCAGGAAGTAAAAAATATAATGTATATTTTTAATTATTTTTATAATGATTTAGAACTATTTCATTTAATAGGTTTTATTATGTGTTTTAATATAAAGTCAATAAAAGATATTATAGATGAATATAATAGTGCTGAAACTAAAGATGATTTTAGAAAATCAATAAAAAATATTATACATAAAAATATAAAAAATAAAATATATGATAATAATACTACTAATAATAAACTAACTTTAAATAAGATAGAATATAAAGATAAAGATATTATAAAAAAATATTGCTTTTATTTAATATAATAATCATTATTAAGAATAAGTCAGTAATAAAATTTCCATTTGATGAGTTCAAAAAACATAGTTGGGATATAGAACATATACATTCTCAAGTTACAGAAGAAGATATTACATGTAAAGATGAATGGTGTAAGATGATTAAAGATTTTTTTAATATTGATATAAGTAAAGAAGATGATAAAGAAAATGATGATTATAAAGAAATATGTAAGCAAATAGATGAATATATAAAAAAATATGAACAGTCAAAAAATAATGATGATTTTAATAAATTATTTAACTTGGTAAAAGATTATTTTAATTTTGATGATAATTTTGGTAATATAAATTCTATTGGTAATTTAGCTTTATTAGATTCAGAAACTAATAGAGCATATAAAAATGCTTGGTTTCCTTTCAAAAGAAAAACTATTTTGGAAAAAGATTCTAAAGGCTATTTTATACCAATAGCTACAAAAAATGTTTTTACTAAAGTTTATAGTTCTGCTTTAACAAATCTTTTTCATTGGAGTGATGAAGATGCAGAGGCATATCAAGAGGAAATAGAGGAAACTATAAAAGAATATTTTGAGGAAATATAATATGACTGAATTAAAAAGTTTAATTGATATTATTGAAAATAAATCCATTATTTTAATACCAGCAATGCAGAGAGATTATGTTCAAGGAAGAATGTGCGGAGATAAAGAAAAAAATGTAATAAATAATTTTATTAGTTATTTAAAAGAAGCATTATTAAATAAAACACAATGCGAGCTTGATTTTATATACGGAGTAAAAAAAGATAATAAATATATTATATTAGACGGACAGCAGAGAATAACTACATTATTTTTACTATATTGGTATTTGGCACAAAAAAGTAATAAAATGGAAAAGTTTAGAGAAAAATTTACATTAAAAGAAAATGATATATTAAAGTCTAAACTACAGTATGAAGTTAGAGCAAGTTCTTTGGATTTTTGCAATACTATAGTAAATAAAGATTTATTTAATGATTTTAATAATGATAAAGATATTTCTGATATTGTAAAAAATAAAAATTGGTTTATGTATTTATGGTATTATGATCCTACTATAAATGCTATGCTTAATACAATGAATGTTATCAATAATCAATTTAAAGATTTTAATGATATTGAAGGTATTTTTTGATAATTTAATTGAAAATAAAGATAAACTTATATCTTTTCAATTTTTAGATTTAGAAGATAAGAGTATGAGTTTATCTGATGATATTTATATAAAAATGAATTCTACAGGAATACCATTAACTGCTTTTGAAAATTTTAAAGCAAAATTGGAACAGTATTTAAATAAAGAAAAGATAGGGGCACAATTACAGTATAAAATAGCTGATAAATGTTTTAATTTACGTGAGTATTTTTCAAGGAAAATAGATACAGATTGGTCTGATTTTTTTCTATCATATTGTAAAGATGATAAAAATCAATTTGATGAGAAGCTATTTGATGAAAAAGTAATGAATTTCTTTCATAACATTTTTTATAATGAATATTATGAGAGAATATATTCAAATGAAAATAATAAAGATAATGAAGAAAACTATTTTAATAATAAAGAAAAACAGGTTCTATATTTTGAAGATTATTATTGTTCAAAAGTTATAAACGAAGAAAGTATAAAAGGAGTAACTATATTTTTAGATTGCTTAATAAAGATGAAAGAGTGTTTTGATAAGTATAATAAACATGAACGATATGATATTTCTAAAAATATTAATAAGATATTAGATAATGATGTTACATTTATGGATAGAATTAATTTTGCTGCTTTATATAGATATATAATAAAGTATAGCGATAAAATTTTAGATGATGATAATACTGTATATAACTTTAATGAGTTAATTCGAGTTATAGTAAATTATACAGAAAATACAGATAATAGTAAAGATAATTATATTAGAGATATAAAAGCTATTGATAAGTTCATTAAAAATTCAGAAAATATTTTAGATTTTGTAAAGAATATAGATATAAAATGTTTTGATGTTTATCAGAGAGAAGAAGAAAAAATTAAGGCATCTCTTATTACTGAAAATGAAGAATTATGGAAAAATAGAATAATAGAAATGGAAAATAATGAATTTTGTAAGTATCAGATAAAATTTTTGCTTGATATGTCTGTTAATGATAGCAAAGAATATGATACTAAATTATTTGATAAATACAGAAAGATAGCTGAATATATTTTTCATTCTGAGAGTGGTAATGAATGTATTAATAAAGATATTGAAGATAGATTGTTTGAAAGGGCATTATTAACATATGGAAAAAAAGAAGAATGTTACTTCTTTTTAGAACGAAAAGATAATTTTTATAATAAGAGCAGGGGATATTGGAAAGGAATGTTAAAAAAAGATAATTTTATTCCTATATTAAAGTATGTCTTCGATGAAATATATAAATATTGTAATGTAGATAATATATCTTCAAATGATATAAAGAATTCTTTATTGATGATAATAAAAAATAGTGAAGTAAAAGATTGGAGAGAGTTATTAATAAATGATTACTATAAATTGGATAATTTTAGAAGAATTTTACATAATAAAAATTATAAATTGTATGATAAATTTTATCTAATAGAGAAAGCCATAATGTCTTCTCATCATGTTGAATTCTTTTCTTATTTATTGTATTTATTTTTGCTAAAACAAAATTTAAGTGGTATTAAAAAAATTGAATATAAAAAGCAGTGCTCTTATGAAGAGACGTATTTAGAGATGTGTATAGATGATAAAACCATTAAAATTTATGGTGAACCATTATCTTCCGAAAATAGATATAAAGTGGAAGTTTATGAAAAAGAAAATAATACAATACCAATGGATACAAAATGTTTTAAAATAAATACAGATGTATTAGAATATTTACAAAATTATAATTTTTAGACAGTTATTTTTTGATGCTGATTTTGACAAATTGAAATTTTTAATATTTTATTAAATGTAATAAAACAAATTATTTATTATGAAAAAATCAAATAAAGGGGTGTAGGGTATTGACAAAAAACTGTTATATAATAAAATAATAAAACTAAGAGAATATATGAAAAAAAGTAAACAAAAAATGCAATCGCTTCAATTTTGGGTGATTGCATTTTTATTTTATTCTTTTTACGCACGCTAAGAAAAATCATAAATATAAACTAATTATCAATCAAATTAAAATTATATACTAAATTAAGCAAAACGTGCGTTGTATAATTTTTTTAATCTAATCAAATCTTGGGAGGGTGCTGAAATTTCTAATCAAGCAAAAAGTTTAAATAAATTTTAAATGCTAAAATAGATTATAAAGCATAAAGGGCGGGGTATGTAAATAAAGTTTTAAAGCTTAAATTACATTTGCCCACCCTCTAGTTTTTTTAAATTCACAGATGTTTTTGTGTCATATTTATTTTTAGTTTTTCACTGTTATTTTAACACCCACCCTGAATTTATTTAAGTTAAAAAATATATTCACCGCACGAGTAATGAAATTATAAATATTTGATTATTTTTAATTATAATTTTCATTATGTTATGAAAATTTGTACACCGTGCGTAAAGCAATAAAAACTAATTAGATGGATATTATTATTTTTCCGTCTGTATGTTTTTTTAGAACTGTTCTTAAAGCTTCTGATGCATTATCCATATTAAATACAGTAGAATATATTTTAGGTTTTATATTTTTATCTTCCACAATTTTTGTAATTTTACGAAGCTGTTCTCCATCAGCACGTACAAACATAAAACGATATTCTTTTTGCTCCTTCATCGCTTTTTTATCATATTTGGAACCGGCGAGAGAAAATAATAATTTTTTGAAGAAAGGAAGTTTATTATCTTCAGCAAACTTTTTATTAGGGCTAGTTCTCAAACTTAAAAGTTTACCTCCTTTTTTTAATACAGATAATTCTTTGTCAAATTCACTTGCTCCAAGCGTATCTATAACATGATCAACATTAGAAACTAATTCTGCGTAATTTTCTTTATTATAACTAATATATTTATCAGCACCTAAATTGATAAAATGTTCTTTTAATCTTTCACTTCCAGAAACTATAATATTTAAACCTAAATATTTTGCAATTGGAACGGCAAGCTCTCCAAAACTTCCAGAACCTCCAGTTATTAAAATAGTTTGTCCTGATTTTGCTTCTAATTCTTCTGTAAATGCTTGATATGCTGTAAGGGCAGTTAAAGGTATTGCAGCAGATGTAACGAAATCATAATCTTTAGGCATAAGAGATATAAACTTACTGTCCACTGCTACATACTCAGCAAAAGCTCCTATTTTTGATATAGGCAAACGAGTATAAACTTTATCTCCTGTTTTAAAACCGGTTACATTTTTGCCTACACTTTCAACTATTCCAGAACATTCATTACCTAATGTTAAAGGCATTTTATAATCTTGTATAAGTCTTACTGCACCTGTTAATATTAACATTTCAAGAGGATTTACTGCCGCAGCCTTTACCTTAATTAATACATCGTTATCAGAGATTTCAGGTATTGGAATATCAGCAATATTGATATCTATTTCTTTTGAATATTTTTTTATTTGTATAGCTTTCATAATATCTCCATTTTTTGTTTTTTATAAAAATATATTTATGTGAGATATAAATCAATATAAAAATGCTGCTCATTTACAAATTTTGTTGTAATAACGATAGTATTTCTATATATAGAAATGTAATAATGATACATACAACACATATATTGCCTGTATTAGAAATTAAGAAAAAATCAATGAATAAGTTTTATTTCTTATTAAAGTTATTTTTCTATGTTATTTTAAAGCTATTATATATTTATTAAATTAAAAAAATCTGCACACCGTGGTTAATTCAATAAACATATATACCGTATTGACAAAAAAACTATATACATTAAAATTGAAAAACTTCATATGATAAAAAATAATTTTAATTAAAGAGTAGCTAAATGAAAATTAAAAAGAAAAAAAATGATAGCAAAGATAATGTAATAGTTTTTATACTATATCTCTTCTTATCTTTAATTATACCGTCTACTGCAATATCATTTTTTGCTATGGCTGATAAAAATATAAAAGAAAAAAAAGAAATAATATATAATGATAAAGAAATAATAGATAATAATAAACAAACTAATGCATCAAATTTTGACAAAGAAGAAGTACTTCAAAAAATAATAACATCATTATTATTAAAAGGAAATTCATCATCTAAATATAGCGGCTCAAAAGTGGATTTGAAAATTCTTGGTATAAGAGTATTAATTGTATATGGACTGACTTATATATTATCGCTTGCAATTACCGCAATTATAGCCCAAAAATATTATCATGAAGATATAAAAATAAAAGAAGATATTAGAGAGACTATAGGAACAATATTAGTAGGGTTAGCTACTCTGGCATTAATGGCATTCGTTTTAATAGTAACAGTAATAAATATGGAAAGTAATAGAGAATATTTAGCTTTCAGCGGAGTGATTTTTGGTTTTATAGCCTGTATTATCATTAGAAAAATAACATAAATTTATTAGCATTCTAAAAATATATACCTAAACAACTATATTTTGTCAAAAATAATTTTTTTAAATTTTAAATATATGCAGGGGTTTGCCCCGCACTCCACTTCTTTTGCGACCTAAGGAAGTACTGTTAAGTATTGCCACAAAGAAGCAAAAAGGCTATATTTTAGATTGAATTTAATGTTTTATCTTACATGTAAAACAAAATTAGTATTATTTAGTACTAATTTTATACTTGCACTTTTTGCAACTTTTTGCGGCGGGAAAAAGTTAAATAAAAAAATTGACAAACTTAAAAATTTTCAGTATATACCTAAACAACTATATTTTGTCAAAAATAATTTTTTTAAATTTTAAATATATGCAGGGCTTTGCCCCGCACCCCACTTCTTTTGGTGCCCCAAAGAAGCAAAAGGGCTATATTTTATCTTAAATTAATAATCTATCTTACATACAAAACAAAATTAGTATTATTTCATACTAATTTTATATTTGCACTTTTTGCGGCAGGAAAAAGTTGACTAAAAAATGACAAACTTTAAAATTTTCAGTATATACTAAATTTTTTATTTTAACAATTATAGTTTTTTATATATAAAATTAATTCTATTGCTTTTTTATATTTACTGCAATTTTTTTTAATACTTTTATTTTACGCTTACAATAAACTAATTCCAATAAACATCTATACCGTATTGACAAAAAAACTATATACATTAGAATTGAAAAACTTTATATGATAATTAAAGAGTAGTTAAATAAAAATGAAAATTAAAAATAAAAAAATGACAGCAAAGTTAATGTAATAGCTTTAATAATATATATCTTCTTATCTTGTACTATACCTCCTACTGCAATATCATTTTTTGCTAAGGCTGATAAAAATATACAAGAAAAAAAAGAAATAATAGATAATAATAAACAAACTAATGCATCAAATTTTGACAAAGAAGAAGTACTTCAAGAAATAATAACAATATTATTAAAAGGAACTTTATCATCTAAATATAGCAGCTCAAAAGTGGATTTGAAAATTCCTAGTGTGAGAGTATTAATTGTATATACACTGACTTATGTATTATCGCTTGCAACTACCGCAATTATAGCCCAAAAATATTATCATGAAGATATAAAAATAAAAGAAGATATTAGAGAGACTATAACAACAATATTAGTAGTGTTTATTACTCTGGCATTAATAGCATTCGTTTTAATAGTAATAGCAATATATATGGAAAGTAATAGAGAATATTTAGCTTTTAGCGGAGTGATTTTCGGTTTTATAGCCTGTATTATCATTAGGAAAATATCATAAATTTATTAGTATTCTAAAAATATATTACCGAAACGATTTCATTTTCCCGACTACTGCATATTATATAATTATTATCAACTTTTTTTGCCACATACGCTCTGCGGACTTCGTCAAAGTTGCAAAAATACTAATAAAATAATTATATTGACAGTTTCGTTTAATGTACAGTGATAAAATAATAATAAAAAAATTGACAAAGTTAAAAATTTTTTGCTTAATAGTTTAATTTTACGCTTACAATAAACTAATTCCAATAAACATCTATACCGTATTGACAAAAAAAGCATATATAATAAAATATATTTAGGATTATGAAAAATAAAAGTCTATTTAATTAGACATTTATTAATTTACACAATACAGTTTTATTGCCTATATAAAAATCTTTTTTATAATAAAAAAGTATTGTCTTTATATTTTTCTAATCATTATATCTATAAAGGCTTAAAAATGAGTAAAAAAGAATCTGCAAAATCTATAATAATTTTTGCAATATTTTTGTTTTCACCTATTATAATACCTCCTGCTCTTATAATATTATTTTCTTACAGAGATACAAATATAGGATTTGCAAAAGAAGTAGAAATAAATATAAAAAATTATTTAGAAACAACTTATTTAAAAAATATATCAAAAGAAGAAAAGAAAGAGAACTTGACAACATATATAAAAAATAGTTTCTTTATAAAATATTATACGGCAAAAGCTTTTTTTAATACTATATTTATGAGAGTTTCTTTGCTATATGCTATATTGGCTATATTTACAGGTATTATACCAAATACAAAGAATGAAATTAAGAAATTCTACAGAATAATGAAAGAGGATAAAAAAAGTTTGCTATTCACACTTTTTTTATTTGCAAATGTTATTACTATAACAGTTTTATGTGTTATTAATGCTAAAAGTAAAATAGAATATTTAGCATTTAGTGCAATATTTTTTAGAAAAATACTAGATACTTTCTTAGAAAAATATTCATAAATATATAGAGTAAAATATAATGCAATTATGATAATAAAACATAAAGAAGAAAATATTTATATAAGAGCCATTCTTTTTATTATGCCTACCATGGCAATAATGATATTGTTGATACTCTTTATTATTAATGCCCATACGATATTAACTAAGTATGATTCAGTAAATAATAAATCAGAAACAATGGATAAATATTCTAAAAAATGTTATTTAGTTAATGAAAATAAAAAATATAATTTAATTAATTCAATTATAAATTTTATAACTACTAGCTGTATTCACTATAGCAAATTTGAATGTATTACTGAAAGTTACAATTATGTTTTTTCTTAGCTTTGCATCGGCTTTGTTTTGTAATTTAGTAATTCATAAAATAAAAAAGAAGGATTAAATAATAAGGAGTCAATAATTAATTTTTTTCATTTTTATGGATTGCAATTACTATATTTGCTTTCTTTATGTTAAAATATTATAACTTACAAAGAATATTTGAGTATAGCAGCAGGAATTACTACTCGCAAATATATTTAAGAATTAAGGAGATATTATAAATATTTATGAAAGATATTATTTTTAATTTAATATACAAAATCAATATACCAGAAAATGATTTATTTAGAATGTCGGCATTATTTTTATGCTCATTTATAATAGTGTTTTTAATATTACTTTTGATTAAAGGAGATTTTAGCTTTGATGAATTCATTGGTGATAGTAATGGTATAGGTTTGGGAATAATTATAATATTAGTAATAGCATTTTTTGGAGTATCAGGATTTTTTATAATAAAATACATTGAAAATACTTATGAATATATATTTATAGCAATTGGTATTATAACGGCATTATTTAATATAAAAGATGACAATATAAAAAAGACATTAATTGTTGCTTTGATATTTTTTCTTATACTTTTATATGCAGCATTTTTTAATGCTCCGCCAACTATAAATGATGTATCTATAAACAATCAAAACATTACAAATAATTATACTAATGATTTGAAATCAACTTTATCTACTCAAAGAAATATTGCTGACTTATTATTAGGATATAACAATCTTTTTCCTTCAGTTTTATTCGGTGATATTACATTAAAAGATTATATAATTATAGGATTCATTTTTATTTTATCTACAATTGTAATTATTTATATAATTAAAAGGATTGGAAAAAGAAAATCAAAATAAATATAATGACAAAAATATAATTTCTTAATTTTGTATAGCTAATTAATTTTATCAACTTCTATATTTTTATAATTTTTTATGCACACAGAAAAATGAATATTATAAAAGTTTATGCATTAGTCATACAAGCATAAAATCTTTATAATTATTCATTATTTTTTTTATTATCTTTAGATCTAAGGTATTTACTAATTGACAATGTTATAAATGATATTATACCACCGAAAAAGAAGGCTAATAATTCTAATATGCTTTCTGTACTTCCCCGCATATTAAGTATAGCCAAGTTTTCATGTATTTTATAAATAATAATTGAACTTATTACAAGAATTACAGCAAGTACAATAATATTAAATTTATAAGAGGCGTTTTTGAAAAAAAGTATATCTATTAAAACACCTATAATAGCACATCCTACCATAAATATTATTATTAATCTCACATATAAATCTTTTGAATCCTCTTCAAAATCTACGTTAGGATGCTCTCTATCTCTCCATCTGAGGTAGTTGCGGCGAATTTCTTTAGTTTCTACACTATTATTGAAATCATAACTATTTTCTAAAATAATATCATCATCACTTGCTATATAGTTTCCATTATAAATGTTGCTTTCTTCATTTTTTTCTATTACATTTACATTAGATACATTATAATTATGTTTTGTCATTTCATCATAAAATATAAAAGAAATAATAATTAATACAACCGCTAATATACTAATCTTCATATAAACCTCTTTAAAAAACGCTTAAGCAAATTAATACATATTTATCATAAATTGGTTTTTATTTCAAGTTATTTGTTAGTACCTACATAATGTATTAATAAAATAATAATTAACGCATGGTAAATAAATCCTTAAAATAAGTTTTAAAACTTAATTACATTTGCCCACCCTTTAGGCTTTTTATTATCACTGTCATTTTTGTATTATCTTTATTTTTAATACTATCTGTTATTTTAGCTACCCACCCAAGATTTTTTTAAATTTGTTGCCATTTCACCGCACGCAGAACTAAGTTTTAAACATAGATATATTTAAAATTTAAATCTAATTATATTAAAAATTTTGTTCACCGTGCGGTTGGTAAATTTTTAATTTTAAATAAAGCTTGGGCGGGTGCTAAAAATATAATCTAAACTTTTAAATCTGAATAAAGTTTAATAGCAAAATAGATTAACAATTCTTAAAGGGCGGGGAATTAGAATAAAATTTAAACAAATATATTATTTTTATTTAAATAATAATCTTCCCAATACAAAGCCTATTATAAAGCCTATAGGTAAAGATAAATACTCCAATATGTTTTTTATATTCTCATAATTGATAAAAATAATTATTCCAATGATTATAACAAATACAATGAGTATTATTTTGGCAGCAATTAATTCTTTTTTAGGTAATCTATTTTTTGATAATAAAATAAAACTAAGTAAAAAACCTATGATCAGAGAACCTGTGAACATAATAAACACTCTGTCTTCTTCAAGGTCAAGATCAACATCACTTCTGTATCTTCTTATGTCTTGATATTCAATATCAGAGTCTGTATTATAATTATATTCTATTATATAGTTATCTTCTACTATATAATTTAAATTATAAATGTTAATTTCTTTATTGGTATTATTTTTTATAAATTCATTATAAAATATATAAGAAATTATAATGAATATTAGTATAATAGTTAATCTATTCGTTTTTAAGAAGTTCATTTTATTTCCTGAATATAACTGATAAATATAGTTTTACTATAATTTAAAACAAGTATTATTTCAATACTAAAAGATAATTGAGATAAAAATATATTTTTTACATCCTTGAATAATAAGCGATTTTATTATATAACAATATAATATAGTTAATTTTGCTAGGCTTTGTGCCGTATACAACTTATTTTTCCAACATATTGCGTTCCATAGGTATCAGTGATGACCACCTACTGATAGAATTAAAAATACTGTGTTTTTTAACTTAAAACTATTTGCCAAAAAATATTTATTTTAATTCTTAAAATATTTTACTTTATTTATAAACATAAATAGTATATTATTAGAATAAGTCTAACGTACAGATAGTAAAACTGTAAAATAAAGGATTTTAATAATTCTAATTTTTATATTTATTATAAGTGATAGGTAGATATTAGTATAACTAAGTTGTATTACTTTTAATTAATTCCTTTTATTAAAAAATTGATTTTACTATATATATATTACATTTTTCTATTAATTAATACATATTTTTTTAAAATATTTATATTGATTTATAAAAATTATTGCAAATTCATTATGACATATTATAATGTATTTATGGAAGTTTGTTCACATAGTATTTTTGATCCTAAAACCATTTTACTAAAATTAAATGGTAATATATGTAATATGAACTGTTTATATTGTTCTGAGATAATAAAAGATTTTTATAAAGAAAAAAATACTTTTAATCTTAATAATATATTAGAAATTATTGATGGTCTGCCAAGAGATACACATATAATATTTCACGGTGGCGAACCTACTTTATCTGGTAAGGATAATATTTCTAGTATAATAAATTTTATAAAAAAGTCTGAATTTATATATAAGCCTGCTATACAAACAAATGGATATTTAGATGAAAGTTGGGTAGATTTTTTCTATGAAAATAAAGATAATTTAAGTTTAAGTATAAGTTTAGATGGTAATTATCAGGCAAGTATATTTAGGTTATTCAATAAAGAAAAAGCTTTTAATAAAATAAATGAATTTTTAAATTTAATAGATAAGAGAAATATAGAATTTAGATGTATTGCAACTATTAATTCAAAATCATATAATTTAATGTATGATATTATAGAATATTTCTCTAACTTCAACAACATTAAATTTTTAAAGTTAAATCCATGTTTTGATATTGATAATAATGGAATAAAAGAATATTCAATTACACCGCTTCAATATTTAAAATCCCTAAAAGATGCATTTAATTATATGATAAAATATAAAACTTATAAGAAATTTAAATTAGATCCTATTACAGATATAATAGAAAGTTTCAATAATAATAATAAAGAATTTAATTTGAAATGTAATAAATTTTATTCAGTTTATCCTGATAAATCTATAATGTTTTGTGATGCCATGCATACAGATGAAAATGCAAAATCTTTGTTTAATTCATATCCAGAATATATAGAAAAAGAAATAGAATATTGTAAATCATGTAATATGTTGGAAATTTGTTCAGGTGGATGCCCATCTGTTAGAAATATGTATAGAAAATATAATGAAAAATTATTAGAAGAATATTGTCAGTATAGAATAGAAATAAAAAATATATATTGTCCTATATTAATAATTGTTAGGAGGTATTTATGCTATTATGTAAATTTAATGAATTATTTTATAGTAAAAAATATGATGAATGTATAAAATTTCTAGAAGATGAGAAAAAAAATAATCAAAATGATCAAAATGAAATAAACTATTATATATCTAAAGTATATTACCAATTAGCTTTACTTTCAGATGAAAATGAAAAAAAATCTTTTTTTGATAAAATAGAAAAATTATTACAAAATAATACATATGATAAATCTAAAAAATTACTAGCATTAGTATATAATGAGGAGTCATCATATGATAAGGCAATAGAAATATATAATGAGATAATAAATAATGGTAATGATAAAGATTATAAATATCATGTATATAAAGCAAATGCATTACATAATAAATATAACAATAATAATGATGATCTAAATAAAATTATTTATGATTATAAAAGAGCTATGAATAGTGATAGCGAAGATATATATACAAATGCTTTTATAGGATATTGTAATGTTATTATATCTAAATGTATATGCGAAAAAGAGATTAATAGTTTTTTTGATATATTTGAAGATACAAAAATTTTAGATAAGTATAGTAATATTATAAATATAAATTTCATTGTTCATAATATAATATTTTATTTAGATAAAGTAAATGATAAATTTGATAATAGTTTTACAAATATTATAGATAAAATTTGTAATCTTGACATTATATGGGAAAAAGAAGAATATTTTAATTATATTGTTAAACCAGATGTAAATAATATATATGAATATAAAAAATTATGGATATTGCAGTATATTATGCTTGATTTATTATCTGTAAGAAAAAAAGGAAATATAGATAAATTATGTACATATATATCCATAGATGTATTTATGAAATTATATAAAGAAAATAAATCTAAATTAAAAATGTTCAGCGTATCAAGAGTTAATGATTATAGAGAAGGTAAAATAATTAATGATATATTATATAAAAAAGAAATAAATATAAATTATGATGAAATGGAAAATAATTTTGGTGTAAAAAAGAAAAATATATCATTTGCTGCTTTACAAACTTCTTTTACAAGAGTCAGAGATTCTCTAACTATGTTTAGATTATATGGTAAAAACACTAAATACAGCAAAGATGATAAAAATGAGGGAACAGGTGTTTGTTTAGTATTTAATAAAAATTTTTTTGATGTGTTTTTTAAAAATCCATCTACACCTATATCAGATAAAAAAAATAATGTTTTACCTATTTACAGTATTATGTATTATGACCATTATGAAAATAAATTAATATTCAATCAAACTCCTTCTAATTATCAGGCTATAGAAATAGGTTTAAATGAAACAAACAATTATAAGTGGAATAATGATAACAGTCTTAAAGAAGAAGAAAAATTAAAAAATAGAATAGGGTATATATTTAATAAAATTTTTGAAATTTTTATAAAAAACAATACAGAAAGAGAAAAATTAAAAATTTTATATAAATTATTAATTAATATACAATATCTTATAAAAGATGCGGCTTTTGTAGAAGAACAGGAAATGAGAATTTTGCAAGTGGCAGAAATGTCAGATAATGATGTTCAATATGATGAAGATAGTAAAACTCTATACAAAGATTATTTAAATATATTTGATAGAGATGCATTAAGAGAAGTTATAATAGGTCCAAAAGTGAAAGATCCTGTTTCATTAATTGAAGGATTTCAAAAAGATTTAGAAAATGATATTAGAACTCCTTATGGATTAAAATTTACTATTTCAAAAGCACCTCTTGCTTAAAATGTAAATTGTTTTAATGCTTCTAATATTTTATTTTTTTGTTCTTCTGAAACAATTATAGGTTTTAATTCATCACTACCAAAAGCTTCTACATATTCAGACCAAGGTCCTTCGCATATGGAATATAACGCACATTTTTGGCAATTATCTCCTTTTCTTTTTATAGAATGTCTTATTTCATTCCAATCAAAAACTTCTTCATGTACTTGAGAACATATTTCTTCACTTTTTAAATATTTTAATTCTCCTACTAAATGCATGTATTTATGAAGTATACAAAAAGGAATTGCTTCAAATTCTATATTAATTTTATATTTTATTGAATTGGAAACGACTTTATCTAAAATAGGCTGCAAATAAGAATATTTTGGTATAACCTCTTCAAAATTCTTCCTAGCATTTCCTTGTCCATGTGGGAAAGCAAAGCATATGTATTTTACTCCTAAACTATTTGCAAGAGTAACAATATCTGGAAGTTCCTCAGCATTTATTTTGGATATTACTACTTTCAATATAAGAATTTTTTTATAATCAATAATTGCTGAAATACCTTTGCAAGTTTCATCAAAACTTCCTTTTACACAAGTGATTGTATCATGAGTATTTGATTTTGCTCCATGCAATGCCACAACAAATTTTATATCATCTACATCTTTTATTGAATTTAAAATAAAATCATTATTTAATCTTCTTCCATTTGTTTGTATTGTTATAGATAAATTATTTTCAACGCATTTATTTATCAAAGTATCAAAATCTTTTCTTATTGTAACTTCTCCGCCGGTCAAAACTATTTTATTGATTCCATTTTTTACTTGATCATCTATTTGTTTTAAACATTCTTCTGTAGTTAAATCTATATTTATATTATTATCTGCAAGTTTATCACTGCTGTCAGCTATAACACAATGCTTACATCTGTTGTTGCATGAATATCCAACTTTTAAATCGTATGTTAACATTATTTTTCCTTTAAATAATTCAGTAAATTCATTAATTCTTTTTTATTTAAATCTTTAATTTTAGAATAAATTTTTATATCTTTTATGTCTTTTATATTAATGTTATTTTTTATAACATCAGATATAGTTCCATTAATCCAAGTATCTACAGAATATCCATCTATTATTTGTTTTAACCCCTTTTCCGATATACCTGTTTCACCGCATATGTCACAAGGTACTTCATATGCATCTATACCTTCGAAGACTCCTTCTTCTCTAATTAATTTTTTTCCATTACAATGTTCACATGGATAGCTTTTTATTATTTTATTAATTTCAGTTGATATTTTTTTAAATCCAAATAATTCATAAACAAATGAATTAATTTTATAATTTGAAAAATCATTGTTTAGTATATTTTCTTTAGTGTCATTAATGTTTTTATAATCACAAATTATAACTTTATTATTTATTGCTATATTTTCTATTATTTTCTTTGCATAATCTTTAAATGGATTTATATTTTTTAGTACTATATAAAATCCGTAAAAACTAGAGTAGTATATTTCTAATAATTTTAATTTAGCCTGCTTATCCTGAGGCAAATTAGATACATCATAATTTAATTTTATATCTTTGCCTAGTATATCTATTACACTATTTATAGGCTCTATATCAGATAATATGTTCATATTTTCTGATATACTAGAAGATAAAATATCTCTTATATCTTTATTCTTTATATAAAATTTATTATTATGACCTAATATACTGCCATTACATATAGGACATATTATTTCTTCTTTAGAACTATTTATAATTTCCTTTAATTTGCTCTTAGACTGTTTCATATATTTTTTTATTAAGAAAATTATTCCTTTCCAATATCTTCTAGTCTTTTTGTCTGAATCATAAAAATCTGTTTTCCAATATCCGTATAAAAAAGTATTTATTTCATCAGGGTTCATTTTTGAAAAATCTTTATTCAAATCCAATTTAGAATCTTTTTTTATTTCTTTAAATAAAAATTTTATTTTTTGAAAATTATAATTTTTTAATGCTTTCATTATATCATCTTCAAATAGATCATTCCAAAGATTTGAATCTTTATTTTTTATAATGTTATTTATATTAAAAGAATCTATTACTGAATTTCCGCGGCAGCATTTACATAAATTTTCTTCATTATAATAATCAAAAATATCTATATCATCTATAAGAACATTATCCCCCAAAGAAATAATTCTGTTTACTATACCTAATGTTTCATATAAAAATGTATTTTTACTGTAAAGCTGACTTTCAAAATCTATTGCTATTTCAGGTATGACTTCATCTGAAAAATAATCACCATATATCCATCTAGCAGTTTGTGATATATTCTTTAATATTCCTCCTTTAAATATATTTTCTGATTTTTTAAAATAATCTTCAACTTCTTCATCTTTTAAATACTCTATTCCAGATTTATTAGAAATTGATGATTTTATCATAATATTTTTATTATTTTTCTTTTTATTATCATGGTATTTTGAATTAGAAAGTATATTTAAGTGAGATATTATATTATCTGTTCTTTTACCAAAATCTATTATGAAATCACTTAGTTTTATTATATAGCTATTATGTTCTATCATAATTACAGTGATATTTTTATTGTTCAATATATTATGTATATATTTCATGAATTTATTTAAAATATTTTGTGAAAGACCTTTTGAAGGTTCGTCAAATATGAATAGAGTTTTTTTATTCAAATCTATAAATAATTCTGAAATTAAATGCACACACTGGAATTCACCTGTAGATAGAGTTTGTATTTTTCTGTTTAAATTCAGATAACCTAAACCTAAATCTATTAAAGAAGATAGGTATTTATATGCCTTCTCATTTGTATCTATCATGTTTATAATGTCTTCTATAGGGGCATTTTTATTCAAATCTTTAATTTTTGATAGATTATTTTTTATATCCAAAAATGTTTCAATAGTGGACTTGGAAGTTATAGATTGATTTCTATTTTGACCTATTAAAATTAGTTTTGCATTTTTGTATAATTTATTAAAAACAGACGATATGCAATCATTTACAAGAGTAGATTTTCCGCATCCTGATTCTCCAACTATTGATATTAGTCTGTTTTCAGGAATCTTTAATTCTTTTATTTTTAAATTACGTTTTTCTAAATCGCTGAAAACATAATAATCTTTTGCTTCAGACTCATTTATTTCAAAAAATTCTTCTTTTGGTCTAGGAGATTCATCTACTATTTTTCCTCCGTATTTTCCGCTTTTTGGTCCAAAATAAATTTTTTCTTGTGTTGAATTAATAACTATATTATTATGATCTATAAGCCATAATTGATTATTGTTTGATAGATCACCAATCTGTTCAAGCATATTATATAGACTATCTTCATCTAATCCTATAGATAATTCATCTGCTATTATAAGAGAATTGACAGAGTATGTAATAAATTCTGATAATAATAATCTTGTAGTTTCACCGCCTGATAATGTACTAACTATTCTATCTAATGATAAATATCCAATATTCAATTTTATCATATTATCAAGCATTTTCTTAATACTTTTATTAAAACCCAATTCATCAGATAACTCTATCAATTTAAATATATTCATTTTATTAAAATCAATAATATTATATTCTTTATCATGACAAGTTATAGTATATTTTTTTATTTCATCAGAATATCTTTCAGAATTACATTCTTTACATTCCACCATTGCATTATAGCCTCTTCCTTTGCATTTTTTACACCAAAATTTAGAATTATTAAATGAGAAAAATTCAGAAGGGCATTTATATTTTTTAGCAAATAAACTTCTTATAGTTTTAAATATAGGTGTATAAGTTCCAACTGTTGATCTAACATTTGAAGAGGTAGAAGTTTTTTCTAAAAAAAAAGTTAATGGTATATTAGTAATATTTTGAGCAGAAAAGTTTGTTTTGAGAAATTCAGAAAATAAAAATCTATATTCTACCTTTGGTAAAAGAGTAACTATACGTTTTAAAGACTCATCACTTACTACTTTACAAAATGTAGTTTTTCCTGAACCAGAAAGCCCTGATATAGAAATTGATTTATCAAAATCAATATTTTTATTTAAATTTATTATGTTATTTGCTATTAGATTATTAATTTTCATAGTTTTATTTTATCCAAAAATAATTTAAAGTCTTTTCTAGATTCACAAAAGGTTTCATCTTTTTGATCGACTAAACATCCGCCACCGCACCAATCATAAATATAACATTCCAAACATTTCTTGTCAACATTTGGCATTTTATTTGAAATAATATGGCTGCAATATTCAGTGTTATATTCTTTATTATAAAAAGTTTTAAAATATTTACATTTATTATTATCAGACGAATAAATACATATTTTACTGTCAGTTAATAAAGATATAAATGGCTGTATATCTATAGATTTGTATTTTTTGTTATTTATCCAATATATCAAAATCTCTTTTAGCATTTTATTATATTCTTTTTCTGTTATATAATAATCTGTATTATGAGTTGAATATCTTATCTTATTAATAGTTAAAAATTTTATTTTATAATTTATTAGTTCATCTATAAATTCTTTAAAATAATTTATATTATATTTGTGAGCAACAGATACTATTCCTATAGTATCTATTTTTTTTATATATTTTGAAATATTTGAAATAACTACTTTCCTATATTCAAAATTATTAGCTTTTCTTAAGTCCATATCTCCTATAGGGTCAAGTGATATTGATAATTGTACATTATAATCAAGAAAAATATTAATGAAATCATCATCTATTAATAAACCATTAGTTTGTATCTGTATAGTATATTTATTTAGAAAATTAGTTTTTATAAATTTTAAAATATCTTTTATAAGATCTTTTCCATATAATAATGGTTCACCACCATGAAATAATATATGTATATGATGATAATCAATAAAGCTAGATAAAAACTCTTTAACATCGTTTATTTTAGCTATATTTAAATTATTTATAGTATCATATTTAATTGTATCATGTTCATAACAGTATGAACAATTCATATTACATGCATTACCAACTAGATTAAGTATTAAAGTAATACCTTTATCCATTAAAAGAATCCTCAAAATAGAGTTTATTAGATATTATTTTTGCCATTTTTTGTAAATACTCGAAATCATCATTTATTATTATTGTTTTATTATTTATACAATCTAAATTATGATTTATGTAAAACTCTCTAAAATATTTTAATTGAGGTAAATATTCTCTCCAAGTCCTTGGTATATTTCTATTTTTTATTCTTATATCAGCTTCATTTTCATCTACATCAATTATTATAAGTTCATCTATTCTTTTTAAACTTGAACATAATCCAAATTGATTATCCGTATTTTCATTAAAGGCATAATTAAATGTTGCTATATCAGTTAATATTCCCCTTATACATATAACAATGCCCCCAAGATTATTGATGTATTTTTCAGATTCCTTTCTATTTTCAGTTAAATATTCTATAACTTGATGCTTGGTATATTTTTTATTTAAATCTTCTATAAATGATTTTGATTCTTTGCCATATTTAAAATTGGAATATGGCTGACCTATAATTGATACAGGAGCATCTTTAGTGTATTTAAATCTTTTTTTATTTCACTTTGTAAAAAGTTTGCAAATGTATCTTTACCGCTTCCATCTATACCTTCAATTAATATGAATTTATTTGGAGCTTTTTTTCTAATAAATGCTTTGTTATTATTGCATATATTATTAGCTTTTGAAAAATCTTTCAAATTATTTTGTGTTTCATCGTCAATATAATTGTTGACAATATATTCTATGTTATGATAATCTGAATCTCCAAATGACACACTAGATATAAAAACTTCAGCATATTTATTATTATAATTTTCTAATAAATATTTGTAGAAATAAATATAATTATATTCGGGTATATATATAACTTCATTATTATTTTCATCTTCTATAAATAAATTACAATCTAAAAGAGATTTGAAATATTTATTAATTGTATTTTTGAGTACTCCTGTAAATGACGAAGATATTATTGTATTATGATATCTTGGTATTCTATCTCTTTTATTAAAATAAAAATTTTCACCATCAAAAATAGACAGATATGATTCATTATTTATATAAGAAACACTATTATGACCTATACCTATTATATTTCCAATATAGCGATATTCTACTTTGGAATAATTTGATTCTTCTGTATTCTCTTTTAAATATATGAATTTTGATTTTCCAAGAGGTTTATAATTTTTAACAGAAAATGATAATTTATTTAAAGAATCATAAATATTTATCAATCTTTTTAAGCCTCTATTTTTTGTGTTTGGATAAAATACTATAGAATCCGGAGATAGTTTTAATGCTTTTGTTATATCATCTTCTAAAATATATTCATCGAAAATCAAATCAATATTAACTTTATTGTTATTATTATTTTTTTTATTTTATATATAATATCTTCTATGATTTTATAATCATAATTTTTTCTGTTATAAAGTTTTAATAATTTGTCATCAAAACTTTGTACACCTATTGAAAATCTATTAAAAAAATTATTATTATCATAATCAAAGTTGCATATATCCGGATATATTTCTATAGATACTTCTTCTGATGAAATATTATAATTATCAAATAATTCTTTTATTTGGTTTATTTGATGTTCATTTAAAAGTGATGGAGTACCGCCTCCAAAATATATACTACTTAATTTATTATTTTTTATATTTTTTAACACATATTCTAACTGTTTTAATAATATAATAAAATAAGAATCCTCAACTTTTGAATATGAATATTTTAGATTATTAACATAATGACAAAAACTACATTTTCTTAGACAAAAAGGTATATTAATATATATAGCATTAACAATTATATCGGATATAAACATTTTAGTTAGACCTTAAATTTACTACTAAATGAATATAACATTTTTTTTGATTCACAATAATCATCATATAAATCTTTATTATTTCTAAAGTAATATCTTTGTGATATGCATCCTGCATTACAAAAATCAAATATATTACAATTTTTACAATCATTCATAAGGCTGTTAAAAATTGTATTTTCATTAATAGCATTGACAATATTTTCACTAATAGATATTGTTTTATCAATATTTATTTCAAATTCACTGCTAGAAAAACAATCACATGGTGCTACTAATCCATTTGGATATAAAGATATAAATTGATAGCATTTATTTTTATTATAATTACAATATTTAGATTCTTTATTATTAATTTTTTGAATCATACTTAATATTGGTTCTATTGCTATTTTTTTATATATTTCTTCCTTTATATATAAGTTTGCTACATTTATTATAAATTGTGCAAATTCAGTTGGAGTTATACTATCTTTACTTAGATTATTATTTTCCATATTAAATAGGGGATTGATTTTTACAAATTTTAGATTATCAATTTTTTTTATCAACTCAATATATTCAACATATAAATTTAATGAATGTTTAGAAATTACACTAAGCATTCCAGCATTTATATTATTTTTAGATAATAATCTATAAGCATTAAGTACATCATTATAAGTATTTTGATTATTATAATTTATTCTTAGAGAATTCATTTCAAATGAACCATCTAAACTTATGGATATTTCTATATTTAATTTTTTATATTGCTCAAATATTATATATATCCATTCATCATCTAATAATATACCATTAGTTTGCAAATATATATTAATAATTTTATTTGGATAAAATTCTGATAATAAATCAAGTATCTCTATAATTTTTTTTTACCAATAAGTAAAGGCTCACCGCCATGAAGCGTAACAACTATCTGATTTTTTATACCATTTATAAATTCTACTAAGAAATCTTTATTTATCGATTCAGATGAAAACAAATTTTTAGTTTTTTCAAAACAATAAGTACAGTTTATATTACAAGAAGAACCTGCAAGCTTTAAAATTAAATGAATTATTTTATTTTTATCGAAAAAAATAACATCTCTTTTAATCACAATAATTTCTACCAATTACTATGATTATCTGTATGAAATGCACCTAAACCTGTATCAAGAAATTCTTTTTTTTCATTTAAAAAAGTTACAAAATCTTGAACTTCCTGATCATTTAAAACTATTTCAGATGATGTATTATTCATAAATATACCTTCACAAGTTAATAATATTTATTTATATTATAACCTAATAAAAAAATAAGTCAATATATAATAATCATTAAATATATTGTATGTTACATACTTTTAATTATAAAATAGATTTAAAATCAATATTTTAATATATATTTTTTATGGTTGGAAATTATTTGTATAAAAATATATTTTTTTACATCCTTGAATAATAAGCGATTTTATTATATAATAATCTACTATAGTTTATTTTTGCAGGGCTTTGCCCCGCACCCCACTTCTTTTGGTGACCCAAAGAAGCAAAAGGACTGCATTTTTTAACTAAATATTACTTGTTAAAAAATATTTCTTTTAATTCTTAAAATTATTTATTAAAATACGTCACTATAATTAAGTAAGATATAAAAATTTTTATTTTAATAAAGAGGTAGATAACTAAATGGCAAAACTTTCGCATCTGGAAAAAGAGTACATCAAAGCTAATTATAAAAATAAAAGCATTGATGAGCTTACAAAAAAATTAGAAAAAGACAGAGAGTTAATAGAAGAATATATTAATAATCTGCAAAATAGTCAAAAAAATAATACAAAAACTAATAAAGAAAAAGTAAATAAAGAAAATGGCGGAAATATACTTTCTAAATTATTCTCTAAGAAAGCAAATCAGGAACCTATTTATAAGAGATATGAAATTAAACCTTATCATCTTTCAAAAATAGATGCAATATTTGCTGCTGTAGCTTTTCTTTTCACATTCTTTTTGTATTTATTTACATTAACTCCTTCACTTTCAGCAGGTGATAATGGAGAGCTTACAACCGCTGCTTACTTCTTGGGAGTAGGGCATGCTCCTGGATATCCTTTCTATACTTTGATGTCCAAATTATTTACTTATATACCTTTTGGAAATATTGCTTGGAGAACGAATTTATTTTCCGGTACTTGTGCTGCAATAGCGATGATTTTCTTCTATCTTATTATGGTAAAAGTATTAGGACAAAATAGAGTTGAAAGAGGATTCTCTCCTATAGTACAGATACCTGCACTTTTTGCGAGCATTGCTTTTGCTATATCTGATAATATGTGGGCACAGGCTACAATGGCAGAAGTTTACAGCTTGAATATACTTCAAATAGCTTCTATGCTTTTAATACTTGTTTACTGGTTTGAAAATGTATGGAAGCATGCCAATGATGAAGTACCTTATTATGGAAATAAATATTTAATGGCTTTCGGCTTTTTGTATGGTGTGGCACTTGCAAATCACCATGTAACTTTGCCTTTCGCTTTTGCCCCTCTTTTGTTTATAGCCGTTGTTTTATTTTTGATACATAAAGATAGATATATCAATCATATAGAAACTTCATTTATATCAATATTTGTATTTTTAGTGTTATTATTTATAGGCGGTTTCGGATACTATAGATTTATTATGAATTATGAGGCTTATTTATATTTCCCTCCTGGAGTAGCTTCAAATGATTCCATATTCTCTATAATATTCAAGCCTTTCGCTGATATGAATATAATGAGCGATATATTTACAGCACTTGCTAATGGTTCTTATTTAAGACCTGATATGATACAGAATTTAAAAGCTCCATTCTATCCTACTTTATATAAAGGTATGTTCTTAGTATTTTGGCCTTTATTCTTAGTAGTTGTTTGGTGCTTAGTATATAGATATTTCTTATGCAAAATAGATAAATTCAATAATGATAATGACTTTATCACAGGAATATCAATATCATATTATAAAATGCTTTTAATGCTTGCAGTAGGCGTTATGATATATGCTTATATGCCTATAAGAGCCAGAGCATTGCCTCCGCTAAACTGGGGACAATTAAATGAACCTTCAGGCTGGGAGAATTTAAGCTATTTATTTAGTATGATACATAGAAAACAGTACGGAGCTTCAGGAAATGATATTGCTGCAGCCTTCATACTTCACCCAGAACAGGTATCTGCTTTAATAAATATATTCAAAACTCAATTAACAGTATTAGGCTTATTATTCTTAATACCCGGATTATTCCAGATATTCAAGAAAAATAAGTTTATAGGTATATTCTCAGTATTCGGACTTTTGAGTTTTGCCGTATCTTTAATGGCATATACTAATCCGCCTCCAAGTGTAAGAACTTTATCATTTGTTGAAGTTTTCTTCTTGCCAGCAACTTTATATATGCTTGTAATAATAGGATTCGGTATTCAATGGTATATGGAATATTTCAATACTAATATAAAAAATGTATTGAAAAAACCTTCTGAAGAAACTGCGGATACTAAATTAAAGCCTTATCATGCTATATCACTTGCGGCAATACTTGTTATAATGATACCTATATTTATAATGAATTTAAGCCGTAATAATAACTCAAAAGACTTCAGTAACCATGACTATTCATACAATATGATGAACTCACTTCCTGACAATGCTATATTTGCCACAGAGGGGGGAGATAACCAAGTATTCGGACTCGTATATTATACTATGGTAGAAAGAAGAAGACCGGATTTGAAAATATATGACCAGAAAGGTAATGTATTTGAAAGAATATACGGTAACCTTATGAAAACAGACGGCAGATGGCTTGGAGATATTAGTGATGCCGTTGATAAAGACTTTATAGAATCAGGCAGACCTTATTATATGGCTTGGAGAAGGGACGGACTTTACAGGCTTGGAGATTATTATTTCAAAGCTTATGGTTTGGTATTCAAAGTTCAGCCTATTAAATATGCTTTAGTTGATGAATTAGAGTTCTTTAAAGTTCTTACTGTTAATGATTATAAAGATATTGCTAAAGAGCATTTAAAAAGAGATTATGAGAATGAAAAGATAGCAGCTGACTTAAATGCATTATTAGATGAAGGTTTAATTTCGGTTGCAAGAAAAAATATATATGACGGAAATGAAGAGATAACTTTCGTAAAAATGTATGAACTTCCTTTCCCTCAATTCAAAACAGAAGAAGATTATTGGAACAGCTATACTATGCAGGGAACTGCTGAAGAAATATCACATTATGACTTCCTAACAAGAGAGATATTCGTTAGTTCTTATTCTTTAGCTAGAATAGATTTATATAATAGAAGAATAAAAACTTATCAGAAATTACTTGGTTTTATGGGTAATGGTGATGTTGCTAAAAATGGTATGACAAGAGCAGAAGCTAATCAAAAAATAGCAGAATTTCAGGATTTAAAGAAACAAGAAGAAGACAGAATGCTTACAATAGGCTTTGATATGTCTAATGTATATTTTGCAATAGGAAATCAGGCTATTATGGACGGCAATTATGAAAGAGCTGCCGCTATGTTTGAAGAGCTTATAAAGTTAGAAAAACTTATTTATCCTGCTTATTTCAATTTGACTGCTTCTTATGAATATTTAGCACGTTCTAAAGACACTCCTTATGATAAAGAGGCAGAATATTTAAATAAAGCTAAAGAAACTCTTGAAAGAGCAGAAAAAACTTTCCATAGAGGAAAAGATATGGGAAATGCTGCAAGAGAACAGAATCAAACTTATCAGCAGATAAAACAATTTATGGCTAGAATAGATGCTCAGCTAAAAACTACAAGACAGCAGGCTGATAATCTTAAAGCTCAGGCTATGAAAGAAGATACTTTTGAAAGCTATTCTTCTTATGCTAATTATATATATCAAAACAGACAAGATATAGAAGAAACTTTATGGGCTAAATTGGAAGCTAAAAAAAGAGCAAGAAGCAAAGATCATATAATAGGTGTTAATAAAGATATATCAATACTTTATGCTAATTTGGGCGACACAGCAAGTTCTATAACTATATTAAATGATACTTTAAAAATGCCTGATTTGACTAGAGATGAAAGAAGAGGCATAGAGTTTGATTTAGCTAATATTTATCTAAACAATAAAATGTATGATGAAGCTATAAGCACATATTCAAAATATACTAATGAGCTTACTCAAGACGGTGCATTTGCTTTATATGCTATAGGTCATATATATATAGAACAAAATAAAATTATAGAGGCATTAAATATTTATAATGACTTCAAAAGGATAATGTCGCCTTTAGCTGCTAGTAATGATGTTATAGCTAATTTGGATAAAGATGTTGAAAGCAGAAGACTTCAGATAATGCAGTATTTAGGTACTATGAACAATAATTAATTTCTAATAATATAAAAAATTAAAAGGCTTGCTTATAATGGCAGGCCTTTTTTATTAGAGTATTGTGTAATCAAATTTTATTGATTAGTATTAAAAAATAAACAAGAAAAATAAATGTGTTGTCAAATCAATTGATGACGATAATAAATAAAACGAAATTATAATGGAATATATTTTATGAAAAAATCTATTTATTATTAGTTTTATTTATTTTTATATCTATTAATGCCTATAGTCAGAATAGTGCAGCTTCTATGGTAAAATCTATGCAGATAGAAGATGTTGCAGATATATCAATATCCGATGAAAATTCTACTATGACATTTCAAGAATTGGCAGAAAATTATGCATCTATTATTATGAATAAAAATGCTACACCTGACCAATTAGAGGCATTAGGAAGTATAATTAAATTATGGATGGACACTTTAGCAGCAAATTATACAAGAGATGAAATGTTTAATGAATACAGCAGAATTACATCTACTTTATCATGCATGTCTATACATTTAATATTAAGAATAGCTATAAAAGATAATAATATTCCTACAGAATCAGCACAGAATAATATATACAATTCTATTAATAATAAATTTATACCATCATTTGCTGAATTTAAAAATGACGGTTGGAAGACAGAATTTAATTTTTATGTTATTAATATGTCAGCAGCTGTATGCAAATGGTATGAAGATAAATCCAAGAAATTGGACTACCCAGACTTTAAAGTTTGGAGAGATGGCAGCTTCTAAAAAACATTATTCATTATTCAAGGAGGAATTAAATAATGACACAAACAGAAGACAAGGTAAAAAAAGACCTTAAAAGCCTAATATCTAAATATAAGGAGCAGGCTACTGTAGTAATAAGAAAAAGCAAGGCAGTTTGATTTTATTATTTAAGTATTATATTTAGAAAATTATTTTATTTATTTATAATAAATAAAATTGTATAGTCCCTTCTAAAAAATTAGAGGGGATTTTTTTATTATCAATAAATTTATTATTTATGTAATAAAAAAATCTCATTTTAAAATCTTTATCAATTAAATCGCTTTAAAATTTATAACATAACTAAATTTAATTTTTATTATTAATACTGTATAAAAAATCATTTTGTAAAAAATGAATAATATACCTTGACAAATAAAGTCTTTTAAGTAAAATGTTAATTATATTTTAAGGAATAAAAGTTAATATGAAAGATATAGTATTTTACAATTCACTAACTAGAGAAAAAGAGGTATTCAAACCTATCAATGCAAATGAAGTTGGCATGTATTCTTGCGGACCTACTGTATATAACTATGCTCATATAGGTAATTTTAGAGCTTATATATTTAGCGACTTACTTAGAAGAGTATTAGAGGATTACGGATATAATGTTAAACTTGTAATGAATTTAACTGATGTTGATGATAAGACTATAAAAAATTCTAAAGAAAATCATATATCTTTGAATGATTATACAAAGAAATATAAAGAAGCATTCTTTGAAGATATAAAAACATTAGGAATAAAAAAAGCTACAGTAAACCCTGCAGCAACAGATCATATAAAAGAGATGATTGATATTATAGAGCTTCTTAAGAAAAACGGACATACTTATGAATCAGATGGTTCTGTTTATTTCAAGATAAGCACATTCCCTCAATATGGAGAATTGGCTAATTTAGATAAGCAGGAATTATTGGACGGAGCTTCAGGACGCGTTCTCAATGATGAATATGATAAAGAGAATGCAAGCGACTTTGTACTTTGGAAAGCGTATACAGAAGATGACGGTGAAGTTTATTGGGATTCTCCTTTTGGAAAGGGCAGACCCGGCTGGCATATAGAATGTTCTGCTATGAGCTGCAAATATTTAGGAAAGCATTTTGATATACATACTGGAGGAGTTGATAATAAATTTCCTCATCATGAAAATGAAATAGCACAGAATGAAGCTGCTTTCAATGAAAAGTTCGTTAATTATTGGCTTCATTGTGAGCATTTGATAGTTGATGGTGAGAAAATGTCAAAGTCTAAAGGCAACTTTTATACTTTAAGAGATTTGCTTGATAAAGGGCTTTCTCCTGAAGCTATAAGATACTCACTAATTAACTCTCATTATAGAAAGCAATTAAATTTCACTATTGAAGGAATTAAACAATCTCAAAGTGCTATTGATAGAGTTAATGATTTAATATTTAGACTCAAAGATATAAATAATACCGAATCTAATGAAGTTAATGAAAATTTATTAAAAGAGTTAGAACTTTCTAATGAAAAGTTTTCAGACTCTATTTATAATGATTTAAATATATCAGAGGCACTTGGCGTATTATTTACTTTGGTGAAAACTGTTAATACATCTTTTGACTCTATTAATGTTAGTACAAGAGATGCTATATTAAAATTTATAGAGAGAGTAAACAATATTATAAATTGTTTTAATATAGGCGATACTGATAAAAAAGCAGATAATGAAGATGAGATAAATAAATTAATAGAGGAAAGAACTCTTGCTAAGAAAGAGAAAAATTATCAAAAAGCAGATGAGATAAGAAATCAGTTATTGTCTATGGGAATAGAGATAATGGATACACCTCAGGGTGTTAAATGGAAAAGAAAATAAATAGAAAAAATAAAGGAATTGTGTGGATTTAATAAAGAAAACATTTCAGCATATAGAAGGTATAGGACCTAAAAAAGAGAGTCTTTTATGGCAAGAAGGTGCTGTTGATTGGGAAGATGCTTTAAATAATATAAATTATTATGCTATGCCTAGCAGTATGAGGGAGGCTTTGAAAAATGAGCTTCCTAAATCTATTTATAATTATAATTCAAAAAATTATAGTTATTTTTTAAAGAGGTTCCCCGATTCAATAATATATAGACTTTATCCTCTCCTTATGGATAAAACTGTATTTTTGGATATAGAAACTACAGGCATAAAACCGTCCAAAGCACATGTTACAGTTATAGGATGTTATGACGGCAAAGAGATGAAAGTTTTTGTTCATGGCAGAAATGAGCATGAATTTTTAGATTATATAAAGAATTATTCTATAATTGTAACTTTCAATGGTTCTTGTTTTGATATACCATTTTTGGAGAGATATTTTGCTACGACTATAAAATCTGCTCAAATAGATTTGCGTTTTGTACTTAAAGATTTAGGATATACAGGCGGACTTAAAAAAATAGAGCAGGATGTAGGTATTTCCAGAGGTGACGATATGGAAGGCGTTAATGGATATACAGCTGTTTTACTTTGGAATTATTATCAAGATACTAAAGATGAAACAGCTATAGATTCATTGATACATTATAATTTATTAGATACTATTAACTTGGAGCATTTGCTTCGTTTAGCATATAATAAATATGCAGAAAGCTATAATTGTCAGCTTTTAGAATATAAGACTTTACCTTCTGTAGATCATTATAAACCTAACAAGAAATTAATTGATGCTTTACACAAAAAGCCTTATAAATACGCTCCTAAAAGCGAAGATTAATAAGCCTGATCCAATATTGTCATTATTGAATCAAAATTCATAGTTCTAGGAAGCTGATCCATTCCTGGATATTTTAATGCTAATTCTGCAACTTTATCAAATTTACTTCTGTCTATATTTATTTCATTAAGTCTTGTAGGTAAATTTATATTATGTAGGAATTGCTTTATATGCTGTGCAGATTGGTTAGCAATTTCAAAAGGTGTCATTTCAGGATCTATTCCGTCTATAACATTTGAAAGTACAACATATTTATTAGGGGCAACAGTGATATAATATTCCATAATATGAGGAAGCAATATAGAACATACCATAGATTTATTAACGGCATATACACTGTTTATAGCAATAGATAAAGCTCTTATAGCACCTAAAGAGCTATGACATGCTGAAGTAGCACATAACATATTTGCAGTTGCTAAAGTTGTTATATTATCTATATTATTACTATCAGCTATAAGTTTTTTTAATCCCTGCATACTTATCTTCATAGCATGAACTATTAAAGGCTCTGTTATGCTTGTAAGAGTGTTGCTCATATATATGTCGAATGATAATGCAAATACTGATAGAGCACTGCTTATAGTATATTTAACCGGTACAGTTGCATATAAAGTAGGGTCTATGATACAATTTGAAGAATATACATTAGATTCATTATTCTGTTTATTTACTTCTTCATATTTATCATAAAGACACATTCCAGTAGATATTTCAGATAAAGAACCTAATATTGTAGGCACTGCTATAATAGGCAAAGGTTTATGGTATACAGGCTGTCCATTGATATAATCTGAAGCTTCACCGCTGTTTGTTACTACAATTGCAGCTCCTTTAGCAGTATTTTGTATTTTGAATCCTCCTACTGCTACTATGGATTCTGCTCTGCTGTATCTTACCAAATTGGCAATGATATCTGCAGCATCGCTTGTGCTTGTAGAATTTATATCAGAATAAACCATTACATTGATAAAACTATCATTAAGTTTATTTACTATTTGATCTATTAATCCGGTTTGATTGAATGATGCTCCATCTGTAACTAATACAGTTCTTCCGCCGTATTTCTTTATTGTATCTGGTAAGCAGTCAAGAGAATCAACTCCGAATGTTATTTTTGTTGGTATATTAAATTCTATTATAGCCATAGTCTTCTTCTGTTATATGTATTTTTATATTTCTTATTATATATCTTCGGAAATATTAGCCTTAATTTTTAATGTTAACAGTCAATTAATTTTATACATTTTATAATATTTACACTTGCCTGCCTTTTTTCTTTACTGTTTTTTATACAAGTTGTTGTTATGCTCGTCGACGAAGTACACCTAGGCAGGTATCGCCTACAATAACCTACTTGGCGGCTACTACTTGCTTTTTGTATTTTATTTATTTTATATTATATAATATTTTTATTAGTAATAATAAAAAATTAAATATTAGTAATGTTACAAGTTTTAAAGCGATAAAGGAGCAGCTGATAACTGACGAAGGAAGTTGTTCTCTAACAATGTTTAAAATAAAAATTGTGAGCCTCTGGAAGTTTATTTACAGAGCCTTTGCCACAGTCACGCTTTGTGAGCGAACAATTTTGATTGGTAATAATAAGTTTATCGCTAGTAATAATAAAAAATTATTCCATTATGTATAAATATTCATCTTTTATGAAAGGTCTAATTTCATCAAAGTCAAAAATTATTTCTGTTTCACCCAAAACATAGGCAGTTATAGTATATATAGGCCATACAAAATGCACGCCATCAGCATAGATGTAAAAAGATGTATCAGCTAAAGTTATTTCATCTAAAGGTACTAAGTAACTTTCTTCATCTCTATCTTCTATTGATAAAAGTTTATCTCTCATAATGCTTCTTAATTCATCATCATCAAAATCTTTTATTAAATTAGTAACTTCTATTTTTTCACCTGTTTCTAATGAATATACTAAATTATAATTATTGTACACTCCATGTGCTCCGCCTAAATATAATGTTGAAGTTCTTGTTATAGATATAGTTTTATCATTAAAATAAGTTATGTTGATAGATTTACTTGATTCATAGCTGTCAGCTGAATTTGTTAACCATTCATCATAAGGATCACTCATATCGTTTTCAAATAATTTTGATATGCTTCCCTTTTTATCCTCAAATTCTAAATTTTCATTTCTTTTTAGATTATTTAGATTGAAACCTTCATTTATATCAAAAGAAATTTTATCATATACTTCTAATTTGTTAGTATCATCTGGTATAAGCAAAAATATAGAATCTTTATATGAGAATGTCGATGCACTTCCATATTCATTAGTATCAGAAACATCTGAATATGCATAGTTATATACTGCTGCTTTTAATGATGAAGTTGTATTTATATTTTTTGATGAACTATTTAATGATTTGGAAGTCATTTTAAATGATGTAATATTTGAATATGTACTTTCTATACTGTCTCCGTTTTCAGCTTCTGCATATATTCTATTATTTGTTATATCAAGAATGCTGTTTTTATCATAGAATTGGTATATATCATTTAAATTTTTATAATTAAAAGCTGCCTTTATTTTTTCATAATTAGGCATTAATTCAGAATCGCTATTTATATAATCAGGCCATCTGTCATTTAAATAAACTGAAAAGAAATCTCCTTCATCATTTTTCATATAATAGTGATGAGATATCCATTCTATATTTTTTGTATTATTATTGTTTGATTCTTCGGCTTGTTTTAATTCATTTGTTTTTGTTTCATTGGTTTGAGTTTCTATTGCATTGGTATTGGTTTGATTATTATTAATGTTATTATTTTTATTATTTGAACATGATATTATTAAAAGTATGAAAGATAATGTAATAATATTTCTAATCATAATTGTTTTCCTGAAAATTAAAAAAGTTAGTAAACATAATATTTTATATTGTTGTTTTTGTCAATATAAAATATAGTTACTGTATAGAGAAATTTTTATTGACATTATGAAGTTTATGATATAATATGAATAAAATTTATATAATATATTTAGAGGCTATATTATGAAAAGAATATTGATTGTTTTTTAATGATGTTTTTGGTTATAATATCATGCGGTAAAAAATCAGAAACAAATAATGAGTCAGTTCCATCTATATCTATAAATTTGGGACCTGAACCTAAGACTATGGATCCTACATTAAATTCTATCAATGTTGTATCATCTTATATACTTCATGCTTTTGAAGGTTTAACAAAGATAGATTCAAATAATAATGTAAGACCCGGTATGGCAGAAACTTGGGATATATCAGATGATGGTTTGGTATATACATTCCATATAAGAAAGAATGCAAAATGGTCTGATGGTAAACCTGTAACAGCTCATGATTTCGAGTATTCTTGGAAAAGGGCAGTTGATCCTAATACTGCAGCTGAATATTCATATATGATGGAAATAGTTAAAAATGCTAAAGATATTAATGCAGGCAATATGGATTATAATAGTTTAGGAGTAAGAGCTATTGATGATTATACATTTGAAGTACAGCTTGAAAATCCTGCTATTTATTTTATAGATTTCATAGCTTCTACGGTAGTATTTATGCCTGTTAGAAAAGATATTATAGAGCAATATGGAGATAAATGGACTTTAACTCCTGAAACATATATAGGAAACGGCCCTTATAAAATGAAAGAAAGGGTAATAGATGAGAAAATAGTTTTTGATATCAATACTAATTATTATGATGCTGATAAACAGGTTGCTAAACAGATTAATTTTGTACTTATGAGCGATCCTAATACTGCTATTGCCGGTATAAGAGGTGGTACAATAGATTTTTCTGCATTAGAGCCTCCTTCTGCTGAAATAGAAAAATTGAATAATGAGGGTTATATAGTGGCAAATAATGCTATAGGTACTTATTATATAGAATTAAATATCACTAATAAGGCTTTTGCAGATAAAAGAGTAAGACAGGCTTTATCTCTTGCAATAGACAGAAACTATTTGGTAAAGAATGTTACTAAAGGCGGACAAGTTCCTGCAGGAGCTTTTGTTCCTACTGAAGTAAGAGGATTAAACAGTACATTTAGAAAAGAAAATAAAGAATATATAGATGTTAATGATTATGAGAATAATGTAAAAAAAGCAAAAGCATTAATGGCTGAGGCTGGTTATCCTGATGGTGCAAATTATCCTGTAATAGAATTAAAAGTTTCTCCGGGTATTTATGTATTAGTTGGAGAGGCTTTGCAGCAGATGTGGAAAGAGAATTTAAATGTTAATGTATCTTTAGTACAGGAAGAGTTTCCTATAACACTTCAAACTTTGGTAGAAAAAGATTATCAAATGGCTAGAATGGGTTGGACTGGAGATTATAATGACCCTATGACTATGCTTGATGTTATGACAAGCGGCGGCGGAGTAAATCATACAGGATTTGCTAATAAAGAATATGATGATAATCTATTAACAGCAAAACAAACTGAAGATAATAAAATAAGAATGGCTGCTATGGCTAAAGCTGAAAATATACTTATGGAAGAAATGCCTATCATACCTTTATATTATAGAGCAGATTCTTTTATGAAAAATCCTAAATTGCAGGGTGTGGTATTAAATCCTTTGGGAAGACATAAATTCAATTATTCATATATTAAATAATAAAAAATAAAATGTTAGGAGAAAAAATATGAAAAAAATAATGACTTTATTTTTAATGGCTGCTTCATTATTTGTTCTTTCATGCGGCGGCAGTGGAGGAAATAATAATGATGCTATAGTAATTAATATGGGGGCAGAACCTAGAACTATAGACCCTAGTTTAAATAGTTTGAATGTTGTTTCTGCTATGTTGTATCATCCATTTGAAAGTTTAACAAAAATAGGAGCAGACGGAAAACTTACAGGCGGTATGGCAGAAAGCTGGGATATATCAGAGGACGGAAAAACATATACTTTTCATATAAGAACTAATGCTTTATGGTCTGACGGTAAACCTGTAACAGCATATGATTTTGAATACAGCTGGAAAAGAGTTGTTAATCCTGATGTTGCTGCACAGTATGCTTCTTTATTAGAAATAATAAAAAATGCTAAAGAGATTAATGCCGGTAATATGGATTATAATGAACTTGGTGTAAAAGCTATAGATGATCATACTTTCCAAGTTGAGCTTGTTGATCCTGCTGCTTATTTCTTGGAGTTTATGACTACAGTTTCAGTTTTTGCACCTGTAAGAAAGGATATTATAGAACAGTATGGCGATGATTGGACTTTATCACCTGAAACTTATATATGTAATGGTCCTTATCAAATGACTGAAAGAGTAATGGATGAGTACATCACTTTTGAAGCTAGAACTAATTATTATAATGATGAAACAGTTGCTAAGAAATTAAAATTCATTTCTATGGCTGATCCTAATACAGCTATTGCTGGAATTAGAGGAGGCACTATACATTTTTCAGCATTAGAACCGCCTTCTAGTGAAATAGAAAAATTAAAAGCAGAAAATTATATTGCTCTTAAAGACGGAGTAGGTACTTTCTATTTATCTCTTAACATTACAAACAATGCTTTGAAAGATAAAAGAGTAAGACAGGCTTTATCTTTAGCTATTGATAGAAATTATTTAGTATCAAATGTAACTATGGGCGGACAGGCAGCAGCTCAAGGTTTTGTTCCTCCTTCTATGGACGGTATTAATGGTCCTTATAGAGAAGAAGCAGGAATACTTATAGATACTGATAATTATACAGCAAATGTTGAAAAAGCTAAGGCTTTAATGGCTGAAGCTGGATATCCTAATGGAGATGGTTTCCCTGTATTAGAAATAAGAGTTTCTCCTGGACTTCATATAATAGTTGCAGAAGCTATACAGCAGATGTGGAAATCTAATTTAAATATAGATGTAACATTAAAGAATGATGAATATCCTTTAGTTCTTCAATATTTATTAGAAAGAAACTTTGATATAGGTTCTATGGCTTGGAATGCAGATTATAGAGATCCTATGACTATGCTTGAGATTATGGTTAAGGGCAATACATTCAACTATGGTTTATATGATAACACTGCTTACAATACTTTAGTTAACAATGCAAGAAAAACTGCTGATCCGGCTGTTAGAATGAAGTATATGATGGATGCAGAAAAATTATTGATTGATGATATGCCTTTTATTCCTCTTTATCATAGATCATATACTTTGATGGTTAGTCCTAAATTAAAAAATGTTGTGTACAATGCTTTAGGAAAACATAAATTTAATTACTGTTATATAGAATAATTAATTTAATAATTATAAATATTATTGATTTTAAAAGGGGCTTTATTATAAGCCTCTTTTTTATTGATTGAAATTTTTTTATTATTCATAATTTAATTTTTAGTTTTTACAATTTATTTGTTGACAAATATTAATATTAGAGTATAAATATTGTGTTAACATAATGTTTTGGATGTTGGGTAATTTCTATGAGAAAGATAATTTTTTTATTAATAACAGTTTTTTTATTTTTGCTATCATGCGGTAATGACAAAAGCTATGTTGAAACTATAAGGGTAACTATTGGGGCAGAACCTCAAAGTATAGATCCTTCATTTTTATCGGCAATAGATAGTATGATTTATGCAGTTCATGTATTTGAAGGTCTTACCTCAAAAGATGAAAACGGTAATATAATAGGCGGAGTCGCTGAAAGATGGGATATATCTGAAGACGGACTTAGCATTACATTTCATTTAAGAGATAATGCTAAATGGTCTGATGGTAAGAATGTAGTTGCTGATGAATTTGTATATTCTTTTAGAAGATTGGCAGATCCTAATACAGCATCAGCCTACAGCTTTTTAATAACTCCTATAAAAAATGCTGATAAAATTCTTAAAGGAGAACTAGCAACAGAAAAACTTGGAGTTGAAGCATTAGATGATAGAACTTTAAAAGTATATTTTGAAAGTCCTACTGCTTACTTTTTGGAATTAGCTGCTATTCCTATATTTTCACCTTTAAGAAAAGAATTCATAAGCGATAATTGGACTTTTTCTCCTAAAACATATATAGGTAATGGCCCATACAGAATGATAGATAGAAAGCCTGATCAGATAATATCTTTGGAATTAAATACTAATTATTGGAATAAAGATATGATGATAGCTAAGAGAATAGATTTCGTTATGTTTTCTGATGTATCTACAGCTTATGCAGCTTTGAAAGAAGGTTCTATATTGTATTCCTATAAAGTTCCTACTGCAGATATAGATTTACTAAGGAAGGAAGGCTATTTAGTTACAACACCTTCTCTAGGAACAGCTTATTATGCTTTGAATAATACAAATGAAGTTTTGAAAGATAAAAGAGTAAGAAGGGCTTTGGCTCTTGCTATAGATAGAAACTATATAGTAGAAAATATTACAAAAGGCGGAGAAATACCTGCAGCTGCTTTCATACCTTATGGATTAAAAGATATAAAAGGTGATTTTAGAGAAAATGGAGGCGGATATTACAGCGTTAAAAAAGAAGATTATAAAGCAAATATTGAAGAAGCCAAAAAACTTTTAGAAGAAGCAGGTTATACTAATGGTGCAAATTTTCCAGTATTGGAGTTTAAAACTAATCCAGGTGTAGGAATTACTATAGCAGAAGCAGTGCAGCAGATGTGGAAAGAAAATCTTAATATAGATATGACTATTACTCAGGAGGAATGGTCAGTATTTCAAAAGAACAGACAGACAAGAAATTATGTTGTATGCAGAGCTGATTGGATAGGAGATTATCTTGATCCTATGACTTTTGCTGATCTTTTTGTTAGTACAAGTGCCGGAAATAGAGTAGGGTATAATGATCCTGAATATGACAGACTTATATTAGAGGCTAAAAATACTATTGACAACAAAATAAGAATGGATAATATGCATAAGGCTGAAGATAAACTTATAGGCGAGGATATGGCTTTTATACCTATTTATCATTATACATCTTGTTCTATGCAAAGTCCTAAATTGAAAAATGTTCTAGTTGATACTTTGGAAATAAGAAGATTTTTTTACTCATATATAGAATAAAAATTATATTTTATATATATTTTTTCGATTATTAAATAGAGCATAATAATAATAAAAGTTAGTATTCGCGTTTTTGAATACTAACTTTCTTTATTATTTTATTAATTAATCATAATTTATTAATTATTTCTTTAAGGCCATTGCTAATTGACTATGTCCGGCGTAGATTAGATAATATATTTCTTTAAATCCGTTTCTATCCATATAATGAGCTAATGCTTCAGATCTTGCACCTGTAGCACAATACAAAAGATATTTTTCTGATTTATCTAATCCATTAACTAAATTTTCAGCTTTAGGATCATTTAAATCTATTAATATGCTTCCTTCTATTGCCCCTGTCATATTAACTTCCATTTTACTTCTTACATCTAATAACTTTATATCATTATTGGACTTTATTAAATCAGCAGCCTCTTGTACATTTAAAGATTTTAACATTATAAACACCTATTTTTATATATACATACTATGGGTATATATAATAACATAAATATATATAAAATCAATATATTACTTTATTAAATTTGTATAAAAATTAAATTTACTCAAATCTGCTGAAAGGCATATTCTCTATAGCACCTTCTGCACCTATAGTTTCATTTAATTGTCCATTGATAAGGAATATAACATTATCTATACCTTCAAATTGGGTTGCTGTATATACAAACTGATAAATCTGCACCATAGTTCCTTCATTTCCTAAAGGATTAAATTCAAAATTCTCATTGAAGTTTAAATATACTGTATTATTCTCAATAAATATATCAAGAAGTTCAGTATCTTTAGGTATGCAGCTTATTATATTTCTATTATTTTCTTCATCAGTAGCACCAACTAATAATTCTTTTATAGCTTCCTCTACAGAAGATTTATTATTAAATTTTCTCTCTCTAAATATCAAAGTTATAGAGCCTGTTGATTCACTGTATTCAACTAAATATATTCCTTCATTACTGTTTTCTTTAAGTTTTCTCTCTTTTAAATCTCTTGTTATATTATTATTAGCTTTTTTGATATTGTAGTTATTAATATCACTTTGAGCTTTTTTAATAATTTCTTTTTTATATTCTGCATTATTATTTTTTATTGAGTTATTTTTTATTATATTATTATCAGTTTCTTTTATATTATTATCTTTTAATTCATTATTTTTTATAATATTGTTTTCTTTATTTTCATTTATATTATTTTTTTCTTCTGAAGGTTTATTTATTATTGAATTATTATCTTTACTAATAATATTATTATTTACTTTACTATTATTTACCTTGCTATCATTGACTATATTATTATTGTTTTCTCTTACAACATTATTATTTGGATTAACCATATCATTTATTACTCTGTTATAATCAATATTAGATTTATCAAATGAGTTAGTAATAGTATAAACAGATTTCTGCATTATATCTTTTCTATTTTCTGTTACATTATTGTTATTTACCTCATTGTTATTTAAATTTCTATTATTATTTGCTATATTTTCTTTTCTATTATTATTTAAATTGTCTTTTCTGTTATTGTTTATATTTCTATCATTATTTACAGTATTATTATTAACTTGATTGTTATTTATTACTTTTTCTTTATCATCATTATTATTTAAATATTTATCAATATTAAGATCATTATTTGCATTATCTTTTTTAGTAGTATTTTCTACATAGCTGGCAGGAGGTCTTGTACTGAAAGTAGTAGTTGATGCCGGCTTCATAGTTGTAGTTTCTCTTTTTGTAGTATTATCTTTTGGTTTTAAGATATCATCAAATATACTTTTTTTACTTTCAGTATTATTTTGTTTATTAGTGATTGTATTTGTTGTTTTAATATCCTGAGTGTTATTGTTTTGTCTATTTTCCAATATCATTTGCTCAAGATAATTATATGTTTTTTCTTCTTCAGTATTAGGCGTATTTTCAATATCTGCCACAATGATATTTTCTTCATTATCATTTATAATATCATTTTCAGGTATTCTGTTTAATGTATTCATATTGTTTGATAATATTACTGATTCATGATTGTTACCGTAATCTATATATCCGCTGTCATAAAGTATAGAATTACTTACTCCGCTATTATTAAAGAAAGGAAGTAGGGATTCCTTTGTTATTATACTTGAATTTGTAATGTTTTCTGACATCATATCTAAAGATGTTTCTATTTTAGAATTTGTTTCATAGGCCATTACAGATAGAGTTTCATTTGTATCAGTTTTTATAAAGAAGTTGAATAACGGTATATTATTTAAGAAACTCATTTTATTTTGATCTTCTGTTATTCCATCGCTTTCCAAAACTAAAGCCTCTCTATGATTTATAGAAAAGAAATCTTTTATTGCTATATCTACCATAGGAGAATATTTTTTCACAACTGTAAATATCAAAGCTGCAGCAATGATAAAAGTTGCTGAAATTATTATAGGTTTCTTTAAATTTATTTCTTTGCTTTCATTTCTAATTTGTCTTGTATATGAAATACTTTTAGATTTAGATTTAAGCTGCTCGTATCTTGGCACTTGTTTACTCCAGAGTATTATGTATCGTTTAAATTATCGATAAAAATAAAAATGGTATTAGAATTTATTTTATTGGAATATGTATTGAATATATTGATTTTTTTCATGAAAAAACCCTTTTAGAAAAATTGTATTTCTAAAAGGGTATTAATTTCTTAATTGATTATTTTATTGTAAATGAACTGCATTACGAGATAAGAAGTTTTTTCTGTCATTAGCATATTTAGCTTTAGAAGAAGTAGGATATTCAGCTAAATATAAATTATAAGTTTTATAAGCTTTTTCAAAATTTCTTATATTGTTATCACCTTTTTCATATATTTCAGCTAAAAGAAGTATAGAATCACCGCGTTTAGAAAACTTTACATTTTTTTCTAAAGATTTTTCTAACATATCAGCACCATCAGATATTCTTCCAAGTTGTTTTAAACTATCAGCTATTTCATAAACAGCATTTCCATATAAAGGAGTTTGAGAATAATTGTTCATTATATCATTGAAATACACGATAGCTTCATCATGTTTATTTTCAGATTTTTTCATAACGCCCATAGAATATATAGCTGCTGCTTTTTCATTATTACCAGCATTTTTTAATTTTGAAGCTTCATTATACATATCAAAAGCATTGTTATAATCTTTCTTTTGATTATAAATATCTCCTATTCTAAAATGGCTGTATACAGAATATTTAGAATTTGGATATGAACTTATAATATTGCTGTAAGCATTAACTGCATTGTCATAATCTTTAATATTTTTTAATTCTTCTGCTGAATTAAATAATGCTATGATTTCAGGATTAGTTTCAGTTACTTTAGCAGGTTTATCAGCTGGCTTTTTTATTATTGAAGTTTGAGCATTATTAGTAGATGCTGTTTGATTAGTTTGATTTGCATCATTAGGAACTACTTCATTTGTATTAACCATATTAGTAGCTGTGTTATTAGTATCCATCATATCGTTAGTCATAACATCATTAGTCATCATTTCATTAGTAGACATATTGTTAGTTTCATTATCAGGATCTAATATAGCATTAGTTTCCATAGAAGCTATGCCTTGACTATTAGTTACAGTTATAGTATAGAAATATTTTCTTATTATGCTTTCTTCATTATCAACTTGGAAATCAAGTTTTCCTATACCAGCTGTTAATGTTCTGAAAGTAAGGAAAGCATTAGTTTTATCTCTTGTAAATCTTACAAAGTCAAGGTTAGTAGAATAGCTTGTTATACGAATATATCTGTCAAAATTAGTAGCATTTAATTTTATTGAGAAAAGAGTATTTTCAGCTAAATCTACAGATTTAATCAAATCATCTTCTATAGGACCGCTTTTTACACGGGCAGAAGAAGTATTAGTTACTACTTTATCATCCGGTTGTACAGTGATTGTTTCTTGAGCGAATGCAGCATTAATTATAATGAACATTGCCATAACAGAAGAACATAAAAAAACACGCATAATTCTCTCCTAAAAGTTAGTATTATTTTTTTCGGCTTTCTACAAAGTTTCTTGAGTGTTCTAAATCTTCAAAACTTAGATTTTCTTTTGTAGATAGCATTTCGCCTTTTAAAATTTTTTCTTCGTCTTCTTTGAGAATATTAATAGCTTTTGAATTTTCCTCTTCAGGTGTTAATGGTATCACTTTAGGTCTTGAACAAGAGCCTATTAATACTCCAGAGACTACTACTAATAATAACCAAACAAATAAAATTATGAAAAATAAAATCTTTTTTGTTCTGTAAAAATCTTTTACTTTTTCAAGCATTGAGTTATACCTCTAATCGAATTATAAAATATAGTAAAAAAATTGCAATGAATTTATTCACAAAATGCAGTTAAAACTTATCGTATGATTAAAGTTAATGTTTAGTATTATTTATTTTATTATGTTAATTTTTAAATATTATATAAATGCTAAAAATATAATTCTGTAATGAATAAAATCACATAATAAAAATAGCAATTTTTAGTGGACTTAGTAAAATCTGAAAAGGCAATAAATATTGTTTTAAGTATAAATGTTTATTAAGTAAAATTAAATTTAAAAGCTTTATTTACATACCCCTCCCTTTATTTTTTCAATGTATCACTATGAAATTTTAATTTAATTTTCTTTTTTACCTTCTCAGTGATTAAAGCACCCGCCCAAGCATTATTTAAATTTTTTATTGACTCAACGCACGATGCATGATTCTTTATATCCTAGTAGTATTTAAATTAATAATTAATCATATATTTATTATTTTGCTCTGCGTGCGGTATAAGAGTAAAAAATTAAAAAATGCTAGGGTGGGAAGCTAAAATAACAGAAATTATTAACAAACAAATTAGTATTTTATGGACTATAAATAGCAAAAAATTTATAGGGTGGGAGTTAAAATAAAATTTTATCAAAAATTATAAAAAAATTAATAAAATGATTAAAGATTAAAAAATATAATGCTTAAAAAATCAAAAAAACGATAGAATAGATATTATTTTTATAATTTTGATGATTATATTGAATGTTTTTTAGGTATAAATAGTCATAATTTATAATTTTTCTAGATTTTACGTAGTATATGTATGATATAGTACTTATTTTGATTTTTTTTTAAGAAAAAAGAGAAAAAAATGCTAAACCAAATTAAACTTTATGCCGAGAGGGTCGAAAATTATTGTATAGCAAAATGAGAGTTCAAGTATTTGGCGGTCTCGAACTCCCTATTTGCTTAGTTGATACCATATAATTTGTAGGGATATATTTATTGGCGTAAATATATCCATTATATAGAATTTAATGGTATTTTGGCAACTTCATATAGTCATTTTAGATTGTCGGAATACCTTAAATTCTCTTTAATATTTTTTGCCAATTAGGCACGGATGCCTTTTTGAATAAATATCATGGAGGATGACGATGATCATCAATAACAACATTAGTGCTATAAATGCACAACGTACTTTAAAATTTAGAAACGTAGACCTTTCTAAAGACATGGCTGCTCTTTCTTCTGGAATGAGAATTAACAGAGCTGGCGACGATGCTTCTGGATTAGCAGTATCTGAAAAAATGAGAACACAAATCCGCGGTTTACGTCAGGCTGAAAGAAATACTCAAGACGGTATATCTTTCATTCAAACTACTGAAGGATATCTTCAAGAGAGCCAAGACATCTTACAAAGAATTCGTGAATTAGCTGTACAATCTGCTAACGGTATCTATACTGATGCTGATAGAATGCTTATCCAAGTTGAAGTTTCTCAGTTAGTAGACGAAGTTAACCGTATTGCTAGCCAAGCTCAGTTCAATACTCTTAACATGTTAACTGGTAGATTTGCTAACCCTAATGAGGGTGGTGCTCCTGTTGCTTCTATGTGGTTTCATATGGGTGCCAACATGGATGAAAGAAGAAGAGTTTATATAGGAACTATGACTGCTGCTGCTTTAGGTTTACAAACTGCTGAAGGTACTGGTATTTCTATTTCTTCTATAGACAAAGCTAACAGTGCTATAGGTTTAGTTGATGAAGCTTTAATGAAAGTTTCTAAACAAAGATCTAATCTTGGTGCTTACCAAAATAGATTAGAGCTTACTGCTCAAGGCTTGATGATCGCTTATGAGAACACTGCAGCTTCTGAAAGCAGAATCAGAGATACTGATATGGCTGAAACTTCTGTTAAATTTGCTAAAGACCAAATCTTAAGTCAGGCTAATTTAGCTATGTTGGCTCAAGCTAATACTATGAACCAAGGTGCTTTACGTTTAGTTCAGTGATATAGTACGTTTATAGCATACTAATTTAAAAATAGCTGGTCTCATTTTTACAATGGGACTGGCTATTTTTTTGCTTTTATAGCTTTTTATAAATCCAGCCCTTTAAGATTTTTTAATGATAAAATTAATTATTTTTTGAAGCTTAAATTACTCACCCAACTTTTGATTAGATTAATAATATATTTAGCGCACGGTGAGTAAAATTTTATATTTTGTTTAAATTATAATTATAAATTAGCATATATTTTTAATTTTACTCTGCGTGCGGTTTGTAGATTTTAAAATTTAAAAAAATCTTGGGTGGGCGTTAAAATTTCTAATTGAATTAGTAAATATAATAAAGTTAAAATGACTAAATAAAATAATAAAATATAAAGGGCGGGGAGTTAGAATAAATTTTATTTACTTGAAAAAAATATTACTTGTACTATACTAAATTAAAGTTTAAAATAAGTGAGGGATTTTTTATGACAGTACAAGAAGAATATTTTCAAAAATTATCTTCAGTTTTAAAAGATAAATTCAATAAAAAAGGTTTTGCTTTCGATAGTTTTTCAAATAAGGAAGAAGCAAAGAAATTTGTATTATCATTAATAAAAGAAAATGATACTATCACTTTTGGCGGAAGTACTTCAGTTAATCAAATGGGGATATTAGAGGATTTAAAAAACTATAAAAATTTTGTAGATAGAAATAATAAAGAATTAAAAGCCGAAGCTGAAGTAAAAGCATTTAGTAGTGATGTTTATTTATGTTCTGCAAATGCCATAACAAAGAATGGTGATATAGTATCAACAGATGGCGGCGGAAATAGAGTTGCTGCCACTATTTACGGACCTAAAAAAGTATTTTTGATTGTTGGAAGGAATAAGGTTTGTGATACAGTTGAAGATGCCATAAAAAGAGTAAGAAGCATTGCTGCTGGTGAAAATTCTGTGAGATTTAAAGTGGATAATCCTTGCTGTGTAGGTAATATGGTTTGTGATGAAGAAAATTGCGATATAGAAAAAAGATTATGTTCTTATACAATAATAGTTAATAAATGCCATATAAAAGACAGAATACATATTATATTTATAGATGAAGAATTAGGATTCTAATTTTTTATTAAAGTTATACTGTGTTTATATTAAGAATTTTTTATATTCACAGTGTAACTTTAATATGTTTATATTTTAATTTTTTTAAATATAGAAGTTAATAAATAAAACAAATTACTTACATAGCCCGCCCTTTAAAATTTATAACTTTATCTTGAGTTTTAATATTAATTATTTTTTCTGATTAATTAGAATTTTTACACTCGCACAAATTTAAACTCACTTTGAAATTCATTTAATGTACGGTAAACTAAATTTATAATATAATGTTAATAAAAATAATATAGTTTATCTTAATTATAAATTGCACTTTTGCAACTTTTGCGGCGGGAAAAGTTGATAAAAATAAATAAAGAGATTACTTACATACCCCGCCCCTTAAAGTTTATAGCTTTATCTTGAATCCTAGTCTTACTTATCTTTACAGCTTGATTATAAATTTTAGCACCCGCCCAAGTTTTAATTAGATTTATAATCTATTTAACGCACGGTGAACAGAATTTTATAATATAATAATATTTGAATTATTATTAAAATTATATTATTAGTTTTACTCTGCGTGCGGAATAAAAGCAAAATTTTTAGTTTTATTATTTTAATATCTGACTCTTATATTTTTCTAATAAAGTTCCAGAGAAATCAGTTTTATGCATTGCCTCTTTTAATCCTGTAACATCAATAGTATATGCTTCACTATTACTATTAGCTCTTATTGATAAAGTTTTGCTATTTATTAATTTATTTAAAAAATCAATAACTTCTTTCTCCTGTATGATTCCGAAAGCAGGTGATATTGTGTATAATATATCAAAATTATCGCTTGAAGACCTCATAAAAGGCTCTACAGATTTATAAGGAGAATTATTGAAACTATATTCCACTACAGGAGTATTTTCATCTACTTTATCTTTATACCAGTTTATGCTTACGCTAACTTGATTATTTCTAGCTGCTATATATACCTCTAAACTATTATTGTTTTTTATAGTCATTGTAACAGTTTTTGTATCAGTATTGTTATAGCTTATTCTTCTTATTTTCCAATTATTATAATGTGTTGTTACAGCAGCAGAGAATGCCTGTATTGATATTGTTAATAATGTTATAAACACAAATACAATTTTTTTCATATGTTTTTTAGTTCTCCTGTATTTTAATAATTTTATTTTACTATATATTATGTTTACTAATTATAATTCTCGTTAATTTTTTGTAAAGTATTAGAAATAAAAAATTTAAATATTAGAATAAAAATATAAAAGCGAGTCGTAGCCACCAAGTAGGTTATTGTATGCTACACCTGCCTAGGTGGACTTCGTCGACGAGTATAACAATAATAATAAATAATTTTTTAATAAATAAGCAATTTTATATCATTATACCATTTATTCATATAGCTTTTTAACTCTTCGTAGCTTATAACAGATTTCTCAAATTTTTCAACATGCCAAGGTGATATTATATCAGCAATATTTTTCATATTGTTATTGAAATCTTCTTTATTGATATTTTCTTTGTTGATGTTATTTATAAAATTATCTATTTCTTTTACTAATTTTTCTTTATCTATATTTTCTTTTAAATAGTTTTTAATTTCTATATTTTTATTATTATCCAAATTGTTACTATTATATATTTTTACATTTTTTATGCTTGCAGATTGTACTGTCAAAGTAAAAATATCAGTAGTTTCGGAAATCTCCCCAATTAAAGATTCAAAATGATTTTTATAACTTAAAAGTGATGAAGAAGTATTTCTATAAACATTATCATAGCATTTTATTTTTTGATTATCATTAAGCCTTTTATATTTAGCAGATTCAAAAGTTTTTAATTTACTGCTATTAATATAATCATGGGCTGAAGCATTTGAATATTTAGAATGCGTTTTATCATCAATATGACAAAAATCACATCCTGCAAGCAGTATATATTTAGGATTAAGCATATACGCTATTCTTAAAGCAGGCATTATAACACTTCCTTCCATATAGAAATATATATTGTTATTATCATCATCATTTATAGGGTATAATATCTTCTCAAAACTTTCATCATGTGAGAAATAAAATATTCTTTTGTTTTCTATATGAGTGAGAGGAAAAGGATATGCTGTATGCGTAGTAAATATATTTATATTTTCATTTTCTTTTTTAAGAAGTTCTTTTAAATGTATCGATGAATAAAAACCTCCGTCAGTAGATACAACAGCATCAGGCTTTATATTATTTTTTATTAAGCTATTAAAAGCATGCGATAATACTATAACAAAATGAGTATTTGATAGTTCTTTAATATTTTCTATATAATCATCAGCCGAAGCTCCTGCAGATACTAATAAAACAGGTGTTTCTCTTTTTAATATATTATAGAATGTTTTTATAGAGTATCCTTCATTGAAATGCATATTATATAATGTATTTCTAGCCCATATAGGAGCAAAATAATAATTAGATGTTAATGACATTAATTTTTCTTTTATACTGTTGGCAAGAGATATATTAACATTGTCATAATATTCTCTTGTTTCATCATCTATATTTGAAGCTCTTATATGTCTTATATAAACTATTTTTTTAGAATCATTATCATTCATATAAAAATTAAAGAATGCCAATATATTTTCTAAATCTTCATTTAGAATGAGTATGGTATTTTTTAATATATTTTCATTTGAAGGCTTTAAATTTTCTAAAATAAGTTTAACTATTTCTATATCTTTTTCTATTATAATTGCTTTGTTATTTTCATTTAATGATAAAAAATATTCTATATGAAAGAATGAGGCAATAGATAAAAATATTCCTATATGTTCATTATTGTTTGTTATGAATTGTGATATTAATCTTTTAGCTTCTTCCATAGGATTATATAGAGAAGTTAAAGGTTTATTATTGTACATAACAGCAAACAAATCATTTTTAGCCTGCTTTAATTGATATTTATTATTAGCTGCATTATATTCTATTAATTTTTTTACAGCTCTAAAATTATATTTATTTTTATTTAAAAGCTCTATATTTTTAGTGAATATAGTATTATCCATTTTATTTCTCTGCAGATTATTTTTAGAATATTCCGTATTTTTCTACAAGTTCGTAGGTGGCATCTTCATCATTTTTAATTTTATTGTATATGATGAGTTCCGGCCTATATTCAAAATGTATAGTATCATAATTATGCCATTTACCGCCCCATATAAAACCATACTTTTCAAATACTTCTACAACTTCTTTAGGCGGATGCCATCTTTTATCATAAGGCACAGCATACCAAGCTTTATTATTAACTCTAGTCCAAGCCCAATATATTTGCTTACCATTATTTTTTTTAGGTAAAGTATCAAATGCTACACCATAACTATGATAGCTTCTGCTTGCACTTTTTGAAATAATTTTCCAAACATATCCGCTAACTATTTTCAAAGAATCTAAGAAATTTTCCACTTCCTGATTAGTTTGAGCTATAAGCTTCACTTCTACGCTTACATTAGAAAGCTGTTCATATACATAGTCATGAACTCTTACTTTATATCCTAATATACTTTTTGTGCTTATGTGTTTTATCATACTCCTTTCGCTTGTTCCGTCATAAAGAGTATCTAAGAATTTATTATTGATATATTTTGTATTGTTAACTCTTTTTTTGTAATATTCCTGAAGTTCTTTGGTTCTTTCAGGAGTTTCTTTCTGTACCTCAGGAAGTCCATCTATTGTATAAGGATAAAAACCGAAAGGTATATAATTATCCTGATTAGTCATATCTTCATCGGTTAAAAGTTTACCATTAGCCCAGTTAAACCATATTCCGTCTAAATAAAATCCTAATTCTCTATTTTTTATAGTAGGAGGGGATATTCTATTTGAATATGCTAAATGAAGAGCTATAGTTTCTATCGCCCCTGGTCTTATTATTATATCTTTTCTTATTCTTTTTTTCTCTTCTTCAAGCTGAATTTGCTTTAAATCAGAACTGGACATTATATCTTTAGTATTATTTATATAAATTATTCCTACTGCAGATATAGATGATACAATAACTGTCATAAGAGCTATTGTAAATATTTTGTATTTAGATCCGGCCTTTATTATAAAACTTATTAGTGCCAGTACTACTAGTATAATTGTTATTACTAAAACATATTGTAAAACCGTCATATTATTCTATCATTACTCTATAAAAAAATTATTTGTTTACATAATATTAACATGTATTAATATTAAATTCAAATATATTATCGTTAAAAAAATCATATTTAATAGGAAGATTTATCAAAAAAGATTTATTTGTAAAGGGAAAAAATTGGGCGATGACGGGCTCGAACCGCCGACCTAGTGCTTGTAAGGCACCCGCTCTCCCAGCTGAGCTAATCGCCCTTTCTTTTGAAATGTGTAGTTATAATAGCATATCATCAAAAAAAAGTCAAGTGTTTATATCGTTAAAGTGTACTAAATTTTATATTTTTACTATTTGTATATAAAACTTTATCAAATATATATTGCTAAAATAATAAAAAATGTTATTATAGTACAATGTAAATATTATAAAATAAGTAGAATTTTATTAAAATGAATGTAGAATTTTTGCTGTCAGCAACATTTGATAATAGAAGGGTTATTCCTAACCAAGATAGATTGTTTAAAGCGATAGTTTCTTCTTTAAACGAAGTTAATATTAATCCGCTTGTAATGATTTCTGAGTTTTCTATAATAGAGGATGGAAGTACACTTATATATTCTTTTCATCCTTCTGCTGACCCTATATATTTTGAATTTAAAACAGATACTTTATATATAACTATAACTACAGGTTCTTTCGGGGCCGGATATCATAGATTTATAGTAGGTGTTTTGGATAGAATAGCTAGAAGGCTTGATATAGAGTTTAAAGAGGATTTAGTTCATAAAGATCCTAGCGGTTATTTTAGAAGTCGGGATTTTGAAGCTTTAAAGAAGTTTTTTGTTAATTCTTTGGCTGATTATGCTAAAATGCTTATAACTCATCATGATAATGGATTCAGTAATTTTATGATATCTATGCCTTATAATTATCCTGTAATAGAAAAAGAGTATTTTGCTTTATCTTCTTTGGGATATTGGGGCAAAAATTGGTTTACTGACTTCATAGATGCCAGTGAAGAGGATAGATTAACTTTAGCAGCAGATTTCTTCCTATGGGATATCGAAGAGATGAATGCCAAATTCTGGTTTAAAAGTTTTATTAGTATGATTTGGCTTTATTTTCCATTCAGAGAGGCTATAGACAACAAAGAAAAGACTATGTATAAAAAAATTATGTATGCTTTTCAGGAATCATATAAAAAAGATGCTTCATTAAAATACCCTTGGGACATTCTTATTGATATTGCCCATTATTTGGATGATGAAAATTTGGCTAAATTTATAGAAAGCAAAAAAACTGCTCATCATCAGGATACTCTTCAAATAGGTTTCAGACTTGAAAAGGCACGTTTTTCTATAGCAGCAGGATTTACTATTATTCTGCCTATGCGTATGAATGTATTTAGAAATGATAAATCTTTAATAGAATTCAAAGATATTAATGTATATATAGCTATGCAGGTTTACTCTTTTGCCAATGAAGAGATTGATGTAATAATGGAATATGTATTAAAGCAAATAGATATTGCCGGAGAAGATAAAGGTGAAAAACTTGATGTTAAATCTCAAAGCGGTAAGATAGAAAGTATAGTATATGAAAAAGAATTAGAAGATAATGATCATATTATTACAGTAGCTTGTGCAGCTAAAAAGCTGGCATTACTTGCTTGGTTTACTTATTCTGATCCTGAATATAGAGATATGTGTATAGAAGCCATAAAATCTATAGATGTGGAAAATTAACATAATATTTTTTAAAAAATATGTTAAGTAATCATAATAACTGCCGATAATTTATCACATAGCTGATTAATAATTTTAATCTGCTTTAACTTAAAGGTGGTATTTATGTTTAACTTATATGAAGAACTTACAAAAATAGAGATTCTTTTATCCAAAGAAATAGAAGTTTACAAAGTAATATTAGAAGACGAAGAAAAAAAAGTTAATTCTATAATCAATACAAGATTACAGGATATACATTTATATTGTGATCATCAAAATGAAAAAATGACTGAAGCTAATGAGCTTAGAAAAATGAGAGAAAATGTCATTGATTTGATAGTATTAAATAAATTCCCTCATTTATCAGAAACAGCAACATTATCTGATATTATTAGAAGAATACCATTGAATAAAACAGCTAGAATATCAGCATTACGTCTTGAATTAGTTACTTTAATGGCTAGATTAAAACATCTAAATAAATTAGCTCCTAAACTTTTCGATGAAGCTTTAGATTTATTTGCAAATATGAAAGAAGTTTTAAATGAAAGCAAAAAAGTAGGATATAACAACAAAGGTAAAGAACATGTTGTTAATAGGAAATTATCAGTATTAGTAAATAAGCAAGTTTAATATAGAATATTTATATCTTAATTAAACGTATGGCATAGTTTTATGTTATACGTTTTTTTATATATTTTATTTTTTAAAAAATATAAAATAAAAATATTGCAAAATTATAAAAACGATATATAGTATTACTCAAAAAATAATATAAAAATTTAAACGGGAAAAAATTATGAAAAAAGTTAATTTATCAGGAAGACATTTTATTAATTTGGAAGATTTTACAAGCGAAGAGTTATCAGCATTGATTGATTATACATTCGAGTTAAAATCAAAGGTAAGAAATAGAGAAGAAATTGATATAATGAAAAATAGAACTATGGTGATGTATTTTTCAAAGCCTAGTTTAAGGACTCGTTTAAGTTTTGAAATAGGAATGAAGAAATTAGGCGGAGATGCTTTTGTATTAAAACAAGATGAAATAATATTGGGACAGAGAGAAAGTATTGAAGACAGTTCTAATGTTATTTCTAGATACTGCGATTTGATTATGATTAGAACTTTTGCTCATAGTGATGTTGAGGATTTTGCTAAATATTCAAAAGTACCTGTTATAAATGCTTTGACAGATCTTTCACATCCTTGTCAGATTATGGCAGATTTATTTACTATGAAAGAGCATTTCGGTAAATTGAAAGGTTTAACATTAACATATATAGGCGATGGTAATAATGTATGTAACAGTCTTTTAACAGGCTGTACTTCTTTAGGAGTTAATATTAAAGTAGGAGTTCCTAAAGGTTATGAACCAGATGCAAAAACTATAGAAGTAGCTAAGAACATAGCAAAAAATACAGGATGTACTGTTGATATTCTTAATGATGTAAAAGAGGCAGTAAGCGGAGCCGATGTAGTTTATACAGATGTATGGGCTTCTATGGGACAGGAGAGTGAAAAAGAAAAAAGACTTAATGTATTTAAGGGCTTTACTCTTACTAAAGAGTTATTTGCTCTTGCTAATAAAGGAGCTATAGCACTTCACTGTTTGCCTGCACATAAAGGCGAGGAGATAAGCGAAGAAGTATTCAATATGAATTCTCAATATATTTATGAAGAGGCAGAAAACAGAATGCATGCTCAAATGGCTATAATGAGCAGTATAGTAAAAGAATAATATTATAAAAATTAATATATACTTAAACAATTTTATTTTTTACAAAAGTATTATCAACTTTTTTGTTGTTACTTATAGAAGTTTTTATAATCATATATGAACTGCAAAAAACTTAAGTACTACATTTTTATATGTTGATAATATATATTAAAAAATTAGATTAGACCTAAAAGCTGACTTTATCAAATGCAGTTTTTTTGCTTCTTTTATACCAATAAAAGAAGTGGGGTGCGGGGCAAAGCCCTGCAAATCAATAATTAAATAAAAACATTTTATAAGTAAAGAAGGGTTTTATCATGAAAAAAAATTAGTATTAGCCTATTCAGGCGGTTTGGACACTACAGTTATTATACCATGGCTTAAAGAGAATTATGATTATGATGTAATCGCTGTATGTGTAGATGTTGGTCAGGGTACAGAAACTGACGGTTTAGAGGAAAGAGCTTTAAAAACTGGTGCTGTAAAATACAGATTAGTTAAATGCGAAGATGAGTTTGTTACTGATTATATTTATCCTATAGTTAAAGCTGAAGCTACTTATGAAGATAAATATTTACTTGGTACTTCTGCAGCAAGACCTTTAATAGCAAAAAAACTTGTTGAGGTTGCTTTAGAGGAAGGTGCTACTGCTATAGCTCATGGTGCTACAGGAAAAGGTAATGACCAAGTAAGATTTGAATTAACTGTTAAAGCATTAGCTCCTAACTTTGAAATCATTGCTCCTTGGAGAGAATGGAATATATCTTCAAGAGAAGAAGAAATCAAATATTTGGAAGACAGAAATATAGAAGTTCCTATGAAGAAAGATGATTCTTATTCAAGAGATAAGAACCTTTGGCATTTATCACATGAGGGATTAGAACTTGAAGATCCTGCTAATATGCCTAATTATGAAAGACTTCTTAAATTATCAAACACTATAGAGAATGCTCCTAATGAAGGCCAGTTTGTAGAATTAGAATTTGAAAAAGGCATACCAACTAAAGTAGACGGAAAAACTTTCTCTCCTTCTGATTTAGTTAAATACTTAAATGAGATAGGCGGAAAGCATGCAGTTGGTATAGTTGATTTATTAGAAAACAGAGTAGTAGGAATCAAATGCCGCGGCGTATACGAAACTCCAGGAGGCACTATACTTTATGCTGCTCATAGAGAAATTGAGCATTTATGTTTAGACAGAGAGACATTATATTTCAAACATGTAGTTTCTCATAAATTAACTGATTTAGTATATAGCGGAAGATGGTTTACTCCTTTAAGAGAGGCTTTATGTGCATTCATTGACAGCACTCAGCAAACTGTAACAGGAAAAGTAAAATTAAAATTATACAAAGGTAATGTTATACCTGCTGGTGTTACTTCTCCTTATTCACTTTATAATCAGAGTTTGGCTAGCTTTACTACAGGCGAATTATATGATCACCATGATGCTCAAGGCTTCATAACATTATTCGGTTTGCCTTTGAAAGTTAATGCTTTAATGAAAGAGCAAGCTAAAAAAATGGGGTTAAAATAATTAATTATGAAAGAAAAATTATGGGGGGGACGCTTTTCTAAAGAGCTTAACAAGGAAGCTAATGATTTTAACTCTTCATTATCTTTCGATTGTAAGATGTACAAAGAGGATATATTAGGAAGCATAGCACATGCGAAAATGCTTGGAGAATGCTCAATAATTCCTCTTGATGAAAGCGTAACTATAATAAATGGTCTAAAACAGATTTTAGATGATATTGAAAATAATAAACTTCAATTTGATTTTGAATTAGAAGATATACATACTCAAGTTGAAAGATGGCTTATTGATAGAGTAGGGGAAGTAGGAAAAAAAGTTCATACTGGAAGAAGCAGAAATGATCAGGTTGCACTTGATTTGAGAATGCATTTAAAAAACAAAGTAGAGAATATAAAATCTTTAATATTAGATTTAATTTCTACATTGGTAAGCATTCAAAAAGAGCATACAAAAACCTATATGAGCGGATACACACATCTTCAAAGGGCACAGGTTATAACATTTGCACATTATTTAGGTGCTTATGTTGAGATGTTTAAAAGAGATTTTGACAGATTGACTGATGCCTACAAAAGAATAGATGTTATGCCTTTAGGTGCTGGTGCTTTGGCTTGTTCTACTTACAAGATAGACAACAAAAAAACTGCTGAAACTCTCAATTTCAAAAATGTTATGCTTAACTCATTGGATGCTGTATCTGATAGGGATTTTGTTATTGAGGTGGAATCTGCTTTATCAATAATAATGATGCATTTAAGCCGTTTTTCTGAGGAGATGATATTATATTCTACTTCAGAATTCAAATTTGTAGAATTTGATGATGAGTTTACAACAGGTTCAAGTTTAATGCCTCAAAAGAAGAATCCGGATATACTTGAACTTATTCGAGGAAAGACTGGAAGGGTTTACGGAAATTTATTTTCTATATTAACAGTGATGAAGTCTTTGCCTTTAGCATACAATAAAGATATGCAGGAAGATAAAGAAGGTATATTTGATTCTTTAGAGAATGTTAAGAATTGTTTATCAATACTTCCTAATGTATTAAAAACAATGAAAGTCAATAAAGATAATATGCTTAATTCTGTTAATGAAGGATTTTTGAATGCTACTGAGGTTGCTGATTATCTTGTAAGAAAGGGTATGCCTTTCAGAGATGCACATGGTGTTTCAGGCCGTCTTGTAGTATATTCAATCAACAACAATAAAAATCTTTCTACTCTTTCTATAGAAGAATATAAAAAAGAGTCCGATTTATTTGAAGATGATATTTATGCTTGTATAACTCCAGAAGCTCAGGTTTCTAACAAGACAATGATTGGAAGTCCTAGCGAGAGTGCTGTTTTAGAAGTGATAAAGATAAACGAAGACTGGCTTAAATCAAACGGAAAGTAAATTTATTATTTTTAAGTAAATAAAAAATATAGAACAAGGGTACTATAAAAAAATGGTGCTCTTGTTTTTTTATTGCATTTTTTTACTGCATTATTTTTAACGCATGGTGAGCGAAACTAAAAATATAAGTTTAATTATCAATTCAATTTTATTATATATCAAAATCTATTCAACATGCGGTATATGCATTATAAATTTAAATAGCGCTTGGGTGGGTGTGCTTTTTCTAATTTAAGTTTTTGATAAAATAAAATTTTTAATTGAAATTAATACTATAAATTTAAAAGGGCGGGGATTCAAAATAAAACAAAAAACTAAAATTTTATAAATTACATAATATAGGCTGATAATTGATAAATTACTGTTAATAATTTGGTAAACATAATAATATTTATAATATTATGGGATTTTTATATGAACATATTATTCTATTTCCATTAGATTGTCTTTTATCTTTATCAGAAACCACAAGAACATAATTAATTAACTGAAACATATCTTGAGGTTTTATTTTAGATTTAGTAAATAAAATTTTTGCCAATTCTTTTGATTTATTTTCTATGCCTTGAGGAATTTTATTTTTTTCTTTACTTACTATATAGGCTTTTAATTCTTTTATATCTATTAAATGTTTTAATTTATCGTTGTTTGAAATATTTTTGATTGTTTCTATAATTTGAATATATGCTTTATCTATTTTTGAACCTTTTAATTCTATAAAATTAGAAACTTCTTTTTCTCTATATGCTAAGTAATCACATTTTTTTACATTGTCATTAAATATACCATTATCAACTTTTATAATAAGAATATCATTTTCTGCTTTTATATAAAGTTTTGTTTGTGCATCTGATAAAGTTTTTCTATCATCTTTTTTTAATAGTTCATAATTATTGTTCATTATTTAATTCCATATCAAACAATTTTGTATATGTTTCATTAATGGTATTAGATACATCATCTATTTCTTCACAGTTAATTTCACTTTCCTCATTAATAATATTTGTATATCTAAAATCATTTAAGTATAGTTTAAAAGCATTTATTTCACTAGGATTGATAGCACCATATTCACCTACAATGTTATTAATTTTTTCTATTTTTTCTTTATTGTTTTTATAGTTTTCTTTTAATTTTCCAGCATAAAGCAAATTATTTGTACTTGTTAATATATAAGGGCTATGAGTTGTAATTAAAATACTGCTATTAGTCATATTCATAAAATTAACAATGAAGTCTATAATTTCTTTTTGCATTTTGGGATATAGATGAGCTTCTGGTTCTTCTATTATAACAAATTGATTTTTTTTATTTAGCCATGTTATACCTAGTAAAACATTTAATAGCCATAATATTTCCTGCTGTCCAGATGATATTTTATCTACAGGTATTTTTTTATTATTTTCTAATTTTATATACCCAAATTTATCATCGCAAAAATATTCTCCGCCCATATATTTTTCTATTTTTTTATTCATTTTATTGAGAATTGTTTTTTTATAATCATCATTGATATTCTTTATAAAATTTTGGACTCCATCTTTGAATAAAAACTCAATTTTTTCAACAAGTGTAATAAAAGGATAAAATATAAAATCTATTGTATCATAATCAAGTCTGGTTCTTTGGTTGTTTAATAATGCTATAGAACTTCTTGAGGCAGGTATATAATAGGTCATTGACTCATTTTCAAAAAAATCATCTATTTCTCTACCTATTCCTCTTTCAAAAATATCTTCAAATCTTATCGGACTATTAAAATTTAAATATTCTTCAAAAAGTTTTTTTATATCAATTTCTAATTTATGAAAAAATCCTATTATATTTTCACTATAATTAATATCTAAATCATTATTTTTTTTGGTTATTTCTATAGAAGTATTAGATTTGTATATATATTTTAAATATAAATCATCATCTATATTCTCTAATTTTCCAAAAATAGTTATAAAAGAATCTTTTATTATATTATTATATATTTTTTTTATACTAGATTGTATATTATTTTTATAAACAAATATGTAAAATTTAATTTGAGCATTTATTTCTTTGAAGAAAAATATGGCTTTACTTATTGTGCTTTTACCTGAAGATTGTTCCCCTATAATCAAATTGAATTTGTCAATTTCCATTTCAAAATTTTTTACAATAAGTAAATTTTTAATAATTATTTTCTGCATATTATCTCCATTAATCATATAAAAACTATTATACTTAAAATATAAAAAATTGTCTATATTCAAAATTTTAGGTTTATGTTATTTAAAATAATACTGATAATTATATATTTTTATAATAAATATATTATCCATAAATACAAAATATGAATTAAAAGAAGAAATAAATATTAGTTATAATTAATTTTATTAAATTGAGTATATTAACTTTTTTGTCAAAGTTTCAAAAAGACAAATGTTATATTGAAATGTTATACGATAATTAATCTTTAGTATTATATTAAAAAATTGATATAAAATCTATTTGTTATATTTAGTATTAAAATTGAAAAATATATAAAATAATATAGAATCATAAAAAACATTAAGGGTACATAATAATGAAATACAAGCCTCAGACTAAAGAAGAATTAAAAGAATTAGTAAAAGATGAGAGTATATATTTGGGCGATATTGATACAAGTTTAATAAATGATATGACTGTATTATTCAAAGAATCAAAAAGAAAAAAATTTGATGGTATAGAAAATTGGGACACTTCTAATGTTATAGATATGCATGATATGTTTTTTAATTGCAGAACATTTAATAGCGATATATCAAAATGGAATGTATCTAATGTTGAGAATATGGCTTGTATGTTTTTCGGTGCTGAAGAATTTAATCAGTATATAGGTGATTGGAATGTTTATAAAGTTAAAGATATGAACAGTATATTTTTTGACTGCAAGAAGTTTAATCAAGATTTAAATAGCTGGAATGTATCTAATGTTGAAAATATGAGTTTTATGTTTTATGGGGCATCATCTTTCAATCAGCCTTTGAATAATTGGAATGTAAGTAATGTTAAAAATATGTACGGAATGTTTAGCGGATGTAAAAAATTTAATCAGGATTTAAATAGTTGGAACACATCTAATGCTGAGAATATGAGCTGCATGTTTTTTGAGGCAGAAAATTTTGATCAATCTATTAGTAATTGGAATGTAATTAATGTTACTAAAATGTATAGTATGTTTGAGAGATGTAAGAATTTTAATCAGAGTTTGAATGATTGGAATGTTTCTAATGTTACGGATATGAACAGCATGTTTAAATGTGCAGAAAAAATTAATCAGCTTTTAAATAATTGGGACACTTCTAAAGTTGAAAATATGCGTTCTATGTTTGAAGAGGCATATAGATTTAATTCTGATATAAATAATTGGAATACAAGTAATGTAAAAGATATGAGTAATATGTTTTGTAAATGTAAAAGTTTCAATAAGCCATTATACAAATGGGATACTTCAAACGTAGTAAATATGAAATGTATGTTTTTTGAGGCAGAAAATTTTAATCAAGATATTAATAATTGGAATGTAAGTAAAACAGAAAATATGCTTGGTATGTTTGAGAATGCTTATAATTTTAATCAGCCTTTAAATAATTGGGATACTTCTAATGTTTTATATATGAACTATATGTTTTTCAATGCAAAAAGTTTTAATCAGGATATTGGAAGCTGGAATGTTTTTAGTGCAATTTATATGTCATATATGTTTAGCGGTGCAGAAAGTTTTAATTATTCTATAGAAAATTGGATTATTAATGAGGCTTGCTTTATTGATGATATTTTTTCTGGTGCTTCTTCTTTTAAGAATGTTAAGTCTATATTAAATATTTATTTTTTATCTAAAGGAAATAATAGAAAAAAACTTTTAGATATGCTTGAAAACTGCAATATAAAAGAAGTTTATAAAGAAGTTTTGAAATATAATAAACTTAAAGATTTTATAAAGAAACTTGAAAATACTTATTATGATGAATTAAAAGAACTAATTGAAAATAAAGAAAGTATAATAACAGAATATAAAAAAGCTAAAAAAATAGAATTAAAAGATAATGAAAAATATAAACCTAAAAACAAAATAGAATTATTAAAACTAATAAAAGAAAAAGTAAAATATGATAAAATAGATACTAGTTTGATAACTGATATGTCTGGTTTATTTCAGAATTCAAAACTTGAAAAATTTGACGGCATTGAAACTTGGGATACTTCAAATGTAGAAGATATGCATAATATGTTTAAAGGAGCTGTATATTTTAATCATAATATAGAAAATTGGAATGTATCTAAAGTAGAAGATATGGCTTATATGTTTGAAGGCTGTACTAGATTTAATCAGCCTCTTAATAATTGGAATGTTTCTAATGTGAAGTATATGAATTTTATGTTTTCACATTGTATTATTTTTAATAATGATTTAAGTAATTGGAATGTTAGTAATGTAGAAATTATGAGCTTTATGTTTGAAAGTGCATATTCTTTTAATCAGGATATTTCTAAATGGAATATAAGCAAATTAAAATATGCAGATGCTATGTTTAGGTATGCAAAAAGTTTTAATCAGCCTTTAAATGATTGGAATATGAGTAATGCTGAATCTATAACCTCAATGTTTCAATGGGCTTCAAATTTCAATCAGCCTTTATATAAATGGAATATGTCTAATATTAAATATATATCATTTTTATTTGATAACTGTATTAATTTCAATCAGGATTTAGAATCTTGGAAATTAGGAGAAAATGTTAATATGAAATATGCTTTTTCAAATTCGCCTATAGAAAGTAATCCTCCTTCTTGGTATAAAAGTTAAAAATAATTTATAGCGGATTGTAATATACTTTATAAATTGTATATACCTAAATAACCATATTTTGTCAAAATAATTTTTTTAAATTTAAAATATCTGCAGGGCTTTGCTGCGAAGCACACAGACGTGCCGCACCCCACTTCTTTTGCCGATTAGGCACCTACTCGGTGGACGACGTCCGCCTTTGGCGTGACATATACGAAGACGTCTCACTGTGCGTGCCTTCGGCAGGCGAGAACCTATATCCTCGACAGGCTCGGATACGCTTCGCGAAGAACTGCATTTTTGACATAAAATTACTGTATTATATTACATTTAACATGTATTCTTAAAATATTAAGCTGTAGTATATGCGTTTTCGCGAAGCGTGCCTGTGGCAGCAACTTTGACGAAGTCCGCAGAGCGTGAGCGACAAAAAAGTTGATAATATATTTACAAAATATAAAAATTGACAAACTTAAAAATTTTCAGTATATACCTAAACAACTATATTTTGTCATTTTTTGCTTTTTTATGAATGTAAATAATATTTTTTTATAATATTAAATATTATATAATATTGGTTGAATATGTTTTATCTGTAAGATAAATTATTAATTTTTTAAAATAATAAGTAATCAGCCGCACGTATAGTTGGCATTTGATAAGATGAGACAGTACCGTGCGGTAAGGTGCCGCAGCTCGCGGTTGACAAACTTAAAAATTTTTTAGTATATATTAGATTAATAAGTGATATTAAGAATCATTTAAATATTCTAAATTAAAAACTTTTGAGGCGTTGAAAATTTTAATACTTTAAATATAAAGTTTATGTTAAAAATATTTTTGAACAAATTAGAAAATGTGAAAAATAATTTACTATATTATCTTTTTAATTTTATAATATCAGTTTCATTTTCTTTTTTATATTCTTTCTCTTCATTTGAATTATTTATTATTACAAATTGGCATTTTCTATCTTTATCATTATATTCAGATGAATGAGTAGAACCATATCCTATATATCTAAGTCTATCTTTATCTACACCCTTATCTACTAATTTATCAAATATAGCTTTTGCTCTATTTTCAGATAAATATATATTATAATTAGAATCGCCACTACTGTCACTATGTCCTTCAATTATTAGATTAATATTTTGATTTTTATTTAGATATTTACAAATTTCATCTATACCTTCATCATATTCATTTTTTAATTCATAAGAATCAAAATCAAAAGCTATTATATTGGCGGTAACAAGAATTTCATTATCATCTTGCTTTATCACTTCAGTTTGTTTTATAATTTGAGGCTTTTCTTTTTCAATAACATCATTATTTGTGAGTTCTTTTTCTTCTGTTTTTTCTTCTATTATCTGTTGTTCTTCATTATTTGTATATTCTTCTTGTTCTTTTATAGAATCTGCTACAATTGTAATATCATTTTTTTGTGTATATGTTTTTGAAGCTGTTTTTGTAGCCTGACTATTATCATTATAAAGTACTGCATGCAATTGTTTACTGAAAGCTAATACTACAACATGTTTATCATTAGTAGAACATGAAACTGCAAAAATTAATAAAAATATTAAAGGTAAAATTTTTTTATCATAATTAACCTTCTTAAAATATAATTATTTATCTATTATCTTATTGTAAATCTAGCTCCGAGAAGCACCTCATGAGCATCATGAAAACCAAAGCCTAATAAATACCTGTATCCTAAATCCAAAGCAAACCAATCAAGTATATTATATACCAAACCAGCATTAATTCCAAATGCAAAAGAACTTCTAGTTATAAGTGCTTTTCCTATATCAGAATATTCATGATGCATTTGATATAATCTGTTTCCGAAAGACAGTCCGAAATATATACTCATATTTGGAACTCTGCTGTAAAGAGCTCTTGTAGTAAGATTATCTAATTCATTATTTCTTACAAAAAATATATTTATATCATAATATACGCTTGCCATTATGCTTTGCATCCAAGTTTCTTTTTTACCAATTACTCCCTGAAACATATATTCAATATCAAGTCTTAAAGGCACTAATCTAGTTTTTCTAAATAAATCATATCCAACAGCAAAACCTCCTCCTACATAATTATTCTTTTCAAGGAAAGGAAGTTTTCCTAACTCTAATTTATTTGTTTTATTTAGAGCTTCATGTTTAAAATTGATTTTAGGGGCTATATAAACACCTGAGAAAATTGCTGCAGAAAGACTTTTACTTGAAAAGGCAACAATAAAAAATAATAATATAATCACTAATCGTTTCATATAACAACCCTTTTATTTTAAATAAACAAAATTTTTTCTAAGTAAATTATTAGTATTAAAAATACTGTTATTAAATAAACTGCTATTCATACCTAAACTATTATTTAAATTATAATAGCTGTTAGAATTAAGTTTGCTTTTTTCTCCTAAATAACTTTGAGGAGGATAAGCAGGCATTTGAACATTCTGTACCGGCATTATAATCATAGTTGATGTTTGGCATGAAGCAAGTGCAATTAAGATTAATAATAATAAAGCTATTTTTTTCATAAGTATTATTTCCTAAGATCCGGTATTGGGAATCTTGCTGCTATAGCAAATTCATGTGATAAAACACTATCCAAACCATATAGTATTCTGTATCCTATATCCAAGTTAAGGAAACTAGTAACATATATATCAACTCCAACAGCACCTCCTATTGCAAATGTAGGGCTAGGTACTGTTACAGTAGCTTTAACTCTTCCATTTTCTTCAAACCATCTGTCATAAGTGTTTGCATTTATTTTTGTACCCATTAATAGTCCTAAATATAAAGACATTATTGGAGTTCTGCTATATATTTCTTCAGCGGTAACAGTTCTTAATTCACTCTTTTTTATATGATATATATGCATGCTGTAATATGCTGCTGCTAATATAGAATGCTGAGACTGTTTTACTATATTTCCTGTATGATAATTTCCTGTCATACCATCTTTGAAAGTATATTCTAATTCTAATCTCAAAGGTATGTTTCTCTGGTATCTATAGAAGTCAAATCCTGTAGAAAAACCTGCTCCAAGATAATTATTCATTATGTTCTGATTTTTATTATTTTTATAACCAGAATCATTGAAATTATATATAATTTTAGGTGCTATATAGAATGCATCTATTATTGGAAACAAAGATGAACTCATAAAGCAAGTTATTATTGATATTAATAAAATTTTTTTCATACTAAAAACCTTACAAAACATTATCAATTTTATTAAAAAGATATACCTACAGCTAATCTAGGAAGAGGTATTAACCTTATGCCAGGTGTGAAAGAATATCCTATATCAAGCAAAGATATATCTATAAAAGGACGAACTTCCCAATTAGCACCCATTTGAGAAAATAAATCTATTCTAAATCCCATTTCTCCGGATATATAGAAATCATAAACAGTAGTAGTTTTATATCTTGTACTTCCATCATCTCTTAATTCTTTACCATTAACTATAAATGTAGTCATACCAACTTTAGGAAGGAGGAAAAAACCGCTAGGAGTATCATTTTTGTTGAAGTAAAATCTTACTCCTATAGAAGCAGGTATAGCTATTGTGCTTCCATTATAAAATTTACTTATAGTACCTGAGTTTATAATATTACCGGCACTATCTTTTATAGGATCAGCATAATCTCCATAATGAGTATCAAAAGCATAAAAACCTAATGTAGCATCTATTGATTGTTTAGGTAAATAAGTATAATTATATGTTAATCTTATTCCAAATTTACCATCATAAAATTTACCGCTGGCACCTTCTTTAGTTTTAAATATTAATTCAGTAATAAGAGGCATAGTACCCATAGAAAATAGTGTAGTACCAAAATCTATTCCTAAAGAATGCTTTAAATAATCCTGAGCATTAACTATATTTACTGATGTAAAAATTAGTACAGATATAAAAATGATAATTTTCTTTATATTCATAATTCAAACCCATTAAAATCTTAAACTAAATCCAATTCTAGGAAATAATGCAAATCTTATATTTGCAAGATATTTTGCCCAATCAGGGAAACTGCTCCAAGCAGGTATATTGAATGCAGAGAAACCTGCAGTCAAAGAAGTAACGCCTCCTGTTACAGTGTTATATACATTTTGAGTCCAAGGTCTTACATAATATCCTATTTCAAGTATTGCTATATCTATAGTTGGTTTTACTCTCCATTCTTTAGTAGGGAATAATTCTATATTCCAACCCAACTCATAAGAAACATATAAAGCAGCATCATGAACAGTATGATCTGTTCTTATACCAGTAAGTCCATTATCTGTAGTTACAGTATAGAAGAATGCATCTATTCCGAAACGAAATGCATTATAGAATTGTCTTTTAGGTCCGTAAAATTTTACTCCGAATGTTACAGGCATAAATATAAATGAGGCATTAAAAGTTGTATCTTTACCAACAACCCCAGCATAATTTCCTTGTCCTAATGCTTCCAACAATTTTCCTGCATTTTCTTTTGTTATAGTCAAATCATAAGTACTTGAATAAACACCTATTCCTGTTTCCAAAGCTATTTGATTATGAACAAATAATGAATATGAAATGGCAGGTATATACCAAGCAGAACCTTTGGCATCAGCATAATCAAAATATTTATTGATATCGCCTAAATCCATACCAATTAATCCAGTTAGATTTACAGCATTATTTACAGCAGTGTTAAATAATAAAGGATAAAAAACAGCGCCTCCCGGATTTAAATTGACGCTTATCATTTGTCTTCCTTTTATCCAGCTGTAATCTTCGCCTGTTACTTCTGTAGAAAGAGGAAGTCCTTTAGCAGAAGCATAGGCACTCAAACAAAATAAAACAGATAATAATATAAAAATTTTTTTCATAATAAGAACCAATATATTTTTTTATTTTATAGCCTCACCGTTTTTAAATCCGCCTTGAGAATTTTTCAATATGTTTTCAATTTCAGCTTTTTTGTCAGCAGATAAGTTAGTACCTTTTAATATTTCATCAGAATTACTTAAATCTATATTTTCAGCCCCTTTATCCATAATAGAACTTATTAAATTACCTACAACAGCTTCACCGCCTTTATCATCAAGAACATCAAGTATAGTATCAACTGCTTTTTTAGCATTTTCATCCATTTCTACAACATAAAGTTCACTTCCAGCAGGAGCAGTCATTATATATTTGCCATTACTATCTTTGTATATACCGCCTATACCTAATACAGGTGAATCAAAAGTATAATCTCCCGCATTATTTCCAGTATTTATACTAAGTTTATCACCATTAGCTGAAGCTCCAGCCCAATTACCGCTTTGCATTTTTGAAAGTATTAAATCAGCTCCTGGTTTAGTAACTTTTACTCCATAATCTTTTGTACATGAAATTATTAAAATGATAGACATAAGTGAAATAAATGATAGTGTTTTCATAGCATATTTCCATAAATTAAAATATTTTTTATAACATTTTAATATTATAAATCACTAAGTAAAATATTACAATTTTTAATTATATATTTTTATATATTTTTTGTATTTTTTACATTTTTATGATTTTTTTAAAGTTTTTTTAAAAAAAATCACATATTTATTTTACGTTTTTGATTTTTTTTGATTACAAATTTTATAATGTATGTTAGTTTTATTAAATTTATATTTAAATTTGTTTTAAATGAAAAATAAAATATATATTTTTAGTAATTTTTAATGTATAATAAAATTTTTTATGTATATATTTGTATAATAATGATTCTTTTATAATTGAATTTTTATAAGATTAAAAATATTATGTATTAGAATTTTGTATTATTTCATGCTTTTTGTTTTCTTTTTTATCTATTATAGATCTGTTGGCTAATTCATTTTTTATATCATTGATAGTGATGCCTTTTTCCACCATTAAAACTAAGCTATGATAAAGTAAATCGGACAATTCATATATAGTTTCTTTGTTACTGTCGTTCTTAGCCCCTATTATGACCTCTGTGCATTCTTCTCCAACTTTTTTTAGTATTTTATCTATTCCGCTATTGAATAAATAAGTTGTATATGATCCTTCTGTTTGATTGATTTTTCTTCCTCTTATAAGTTCATAAAGTTTGTCTATAGAAAAATCTTTATAATCTTCTTTTGAATACACTTCATTAAAGAAACAAGATTCACTTCCTGTATGACAAGCAGGACCATCTTTTATAACTTCTATAACTAAAGCATCATTATCACAATCGCTTTTTATTGATTGTATATGCTGATAATTTCCAGAAGTTTCTCCTTTTCTCCATAATTCTTGTCTGCTCCTACTGTAGAAGCAAGTTTTTTCTTCTTTGATGCTTATTTCAAGGCTTTCTTTATTCATATATGCTAGAGTTAAAACTTCTTTTGTATAATAATCTATAACTATGGCTGGTATTAAGCCTTTATCGTCAAATTTTAATTTTGATATTTCATTTTGATTTATATTGTTCATAAATAATTCCTAAAATATTATTGATAGTAATTATGCTATAAATATAATTTTTTTGCAATATTTTATATTGAATTATATTGTTTTTAATCAATATTTTGCATATAGTTTTTTATAATTTGGAAATATGAATTAATTTATTTTAAAAAAAATTGTTATATTTAATTATATAATTAATTTGATTTTAAGAATTTTTTATTTTAAAAATTAAAAAGTTAAAAAATCTAATAATTGTAAAGTGATAAAATTTGAAGTATTTATTAGCGACTAATAATAAGAAAATATTAGTGAAAATATTAAAAAATAGTAAAAAACTATTAAATACTATTGATTTTTTTGTATAGTTGTTTTATAATGCTCTCACTTTCATAAAAGCGATTAAAGCGTATAGTATGGTTTTCTCACTATTAATTAGGTTTTAATACTATAATTGCTCAGTTGATATACTGTTTCGTGTTTGAAGTTTAATAAAAAATATTAATATTGTCATTCCTTGAAACGGATTGGCTTGTAAAAAAATAAAGAATTAGAGGTTTTGTATTTTATGCCTACAATTAATCAATTAGTAAGAAAAGGTCGCAAGCGTATCATAAACAAGACAAAATCGCCTGCATTAATGAAATGTCCGCAAAGAGAAGGGGTTTGTACTCGTGTAACAACAACTACACCAAAAAAACCTAACTCAGCTATGCGTAAAATTGCTCGTGTAAGAGTAACTAACGGTATGGAAGTAACAGCTTATATTCCTGGTATAGACCATACATTACAGGAACACAACCGCGTACTTATAAGAGGCGGAAGGGTTAAAGACTTACCTGGTTGTCGTTATCACATAGTTCGCGGAAGCCGTGAAGCTACAGGTGTAGAAAAGAGAATGAAAGCTAGAAGTAAATATGGTACTAAAAAACCAAAGGCTTAATGGAGTAAAGTAATATGGCTAGAAGAAGAAGAGCACAAACTAGAAAAATAGATGCTGATCCAGTTTATGGAAGCGTTGTTATTAGTAAATTTATAAATAAGCTAATGTATGACGGTAAAAAAAGTAAAGCTGAAAATATATTTTATAAAGCTATGGATTTGGTTAAAGAAAAAACAGGTAAAGATGGTTTAGAGGCTTTTAATGAAGCTATAGAAAATATTAAGCCTCGTGTAGAAGTAAAATCAAGAAGAGTTGGTGGTTCTACATATCAGGTTCCTGTTGATGTAAGACCAGACAGACAAAATTCTTTGGCATTCACATGGCTTATAGATGCTTCTAGAAAAAGAGGCGGAAGAAGTATGATAGAACGTTTATCAAATGAGATAGTAGACGCTATAGATGGTAAAGGTCAGGCAGTAGCTAAGAGAGATACAGTTCATAGAATGGCTGAAGGTAACAAAGCGTTCGCACACTTCAGGTGGTAATTTTAAGGAGAATATTTAAGTGGCACGTCAAATTTCGTTAGAAAACACACGTAATATTGGTATTATGGCTCACATCGATGCTGGTAAGACTACTTTAAGTGAGCGTATATTGTTCTTTACAGGTAAAACACATAGATTAGGTGAGGTTCATGAAGGTGCAGCTGAAATGGACTGGATGGAACAGGAAAGAGAAAGAGGTATTACAATAACTTCTGCTGCAACAACTTGTTTTTGGAATGGTCATAGAATTAATTTGATAGACACTCCAGGGCACGTTGACTTCACTGCTGAGGTAGAAAGATCTTTAAGAGTATTAGATAGTGCAGTAGGTGTTTTCTGTTCAGTAGGTGGTGTTCAGCCTCAAAGTGAAACAGTATGGAGACAAGCAAGTAACTATAAAATTCCTAGAGCTATTTTTGTTAACAAAATGGACAGGATAGGTGCTAATTTCTACGCTGTTTTAGATCAAACTAGAGATAGATTAAAAGCTAACAGTCACCCTGTAGTTATACCTATAGGTGCAGAAAGTAATTTCGAGGGTGTTGTTGACTTAGTAAATATGAAAGAAATAATTTGGGTTTCTGAAGACGGCATGAAAATGGAAGAAAGAGAAATCAGACCTGAATTAAAAGAAAAAGCAGAGGAATATAGAAATTCTTTATTAGAAGCAATCGTTGAATATGATGATGATGCTATGAATAAGTTCTTTGAAGGTGAGGAAATAGATGTTCCTACTATAAAAAGACTTATAAGAACAGCTACATTAACAGCTGACTTCTTCCCAATGTTCTGCGGTACAGCATTCAAAAACAAAGGTATTCAAGTATTAATCAATGGAATAGTTGATTATTTACCATCTCCTATAGATAAACCTGAAGTAGAAGGTACTGATTTAGATGGTAATGTTATAAAAAGAAAAATAGCTGATGATGAGAAATTCAGTGCATTAGCATTCAAAATAATGACAGACCCACACGTTGGAAAAATAGCATTCTTAAGAGTTTATTCTGGAATATTAGAATCTGGTTCTTATGTACTTAATGCTACAAAAGGTAAAAGAGAGCGTATCGGAAGAATACTTCAGATGCATGCTAACAAGAGAGAAGAAATTGAACAAGTATATGCTGGTGATATAGCAGCAGCAGTAGGACTTAAAGAAACAACAACAGGTGATACATTATGTCCTGAAAATGCTCCTATCATCTTGGAATCAATCAACTTCCCAGAACCAGTAATTAACGTTGCTATAGAGCCTAAAACAAAAGGCGACAGAGATAAAATGTCAGTTGCTTTATCAAGACTTGCTGAAGAAGACCCAACATTCAGAGTTAGCTTTGATGAAGAAACAGGCCAAACAATCATCGCAGGTATGGGTGAGCTTCACTTAGAGATTATCTGTGATAGAATGAAAAGAGAATACAAAGTTGAGGCAAATGTTGGACGTCCTCAAGTATCTTATAGAGAAGGTATCAAGAAAACAGTTGAAGTACAAGGTAAATTCGTACGTCAGTCAGGTGGTAAAGGTCAGTATGGTGATGTATGGCTAAGAATTGGACCTAATGAACCTAATGGTGGATTCAAATTCAACAATGAAATCGTTGGAGGAGCAGTACCAAGAGAATATATACCAGCTGTAGAAAAAGGTTGTGTAGAATCTATGAATACAGGTGTTCTTGCTAACTATCCAATGCTTGATGTTATAGTATCAGCATTTGACGGTTCATTCCACCCAGTAGACTCATCAGAAATGGCATTCAAAATCGCTGCTTCTATGGGATTCAAAGACGGATGTAAAAAAGCAGATCCTTATTTGTTAGAGCCTATGATGACAGTAGAGGTTGTAACTCCTGAAGATTATATGGGTGATATAATAGGTGACTTAGCTTCAAGAAGAGGGCAGGTTCACGGATTTACAGATAAATCTGGTTATAAATCTATTAATGCTACAGTACCTCTTGCAGAGATGTTCGGTTATACAACAAGTATAAGAAACGTATCTCAAGGTAGAGCTAGTTACACAATGCAGTTCTCACATTATGAGGAAGTACCTAAAAACGTAGCAGAAGAGATAATCGGTGCTAGAATGGGTAATAATAAGTAAGTAAGTAACTAATAAAATATTAGTATTAAAATAAAAAATAAATTTCCTAAAGGATAAAATAATTGGAGGATTAAAATGGCTAAAGGAACTTACGAAGGTAATAAAACACACGTAAACGTTGGTACTATCGGACACGTTGACCATGGTAAAACAACATTAACATCAGCAATAACAGCAGTATCATCTGCTATGTTCCCAGCAACAGTACAAAAAGTTGCTTATGACTCAGTAGCAAAAGCTTCTGAAAGTCAAGGTAGAAGAGACCCAACAAAAATATTAACAATCGCAACATCACACGTAGAATACGAATCTGACAACAGACACTACGCACACGTAGACTGTCCAGGTCACGCTGACTACATTAAAAACATGATTACAGGTGCTGCTCAGATGGACGGTGCTATCTTAGTAGTATCAGCAGAAGACGGTGTAATGCCACAAACAAAAGAACACGTACTTCTTTCTAGACAAGTAGGTGTAAACTACATCGTAGTATTCTTAAACAAATGTGATAAATTAGATGACCCAGAAATGGCTGAAATAGTAGAGGCAGAAGTAATAGACGTATTAGACCACTATGGTTTCGATGGTTCTAAAACTCCTATCATCAGAGGCTCTGCAATCAAAGCTATTCAAGCAATCGAAGCAGGAAAAGATCCTAGAACTGATCCAGATTGTAAATGTATATTAGACTTATTAAATGCATTAGATACATATATTCCAGATCCAGTACGTGAAGTAGATAAAGACTTCTTAATGTCAATCGAAGACGTATACTCAATTCCTGGAAGAGGTACAGTTGTTACAGGAAGAATTGAAAGAGGTAAAATTGAGAAAGGTAATGAAGTTGAAATCGTTGGTATCAGACCTACTCAAAAAACAACTTGTACTGGTGTAGAAATGTTCAAGAAAGAAGTTGTTGGTATAGCTGGTTATAACGTTGGATGTCTTTTAAGAGGTATTGAACGTAAAGCAGTAGAAAGAGGACAAGTATTGGCTAAACCAGGTACAATTACACCTCATAAAAAATTCGAAGCTGAAGTTTATATCTTGAAAAAAGAAGAAGGCGGAAGACACAGCGGTTTCGTAAGCGGTTACAGACCACAAATGTACTTCAGAACAACAGACGTAACAGGAGTAATCAACTTAGCAGAAGGTGCACAAATGATTATGCCTGGTGACAACGCTAACTTAACTATCGAGCTTATCACTCCAATCGCTATGGAAGAAAAACAAAGATTCGCTATACGTGAAGGTGGTAAAACAGTAGGTAACGGTGTTGTAACAAAAATATTAGAATAATTTAGAGCGAAAATAAAAGGGTATACCTTTTTGAAAGATATACCCTTTAATAAATTAAGAGAAAGCGAGTAATTCAAGCTATGAAAGAACAGAAAATACGAGTTAAACTAAAAGCCTTTGATATTGAGCTTATTGATCAATCAGCTCAGTCTATAGTAGCTAGTGTAAAGAAAACAGGTGCTAGAGTATCAGGACCTATACCATTGCCTACAAGTATACGTAAGGTAACAGTAATAAGAAGTCCGCATGTAAACATAAAGTCAAGAGAACAATTTGAGATGCGTATATATAAAAGATTAATAGATATCTTTGATGTAACACCTCAGACAACAGAGTCTCTTAAAAAATTGGCGCTTCCAGCTGGGGTTGATGTTCAGCTTAAATAAGCGTTTAATTAAAAAATATTAAAGATAAAGCTTTACTACGTTTTATCTGTAATAGTTTGAAACATTAAAAAGTAGTAAGTAAAATCATTATAGAGGATTCGCCGATGGTAGGAATAATTGGCAAAAAATTGGGTATGACAACAGTTTTCGATGAGACTGGTAATGCTATAGCAGTAACAGTTGTAGAGGCTGGACCATGCACAGTTATGCAGATAAGAGATAATGAGAAAGATGGCTACAGTGCTATTCAATTAGGCTATGGTGCCGTGAAAGAAAAGCATTTAAAAAAGCCTCAAATAGGTCAGTTTAAAAAAGCAAATTTAGAGCCTAAGAAATATTTAAAAGAGTTCAGAATGGACGATGCTAGCTCTTATACAGTAGGTCAAGAGCTTAAAGCAGATATATTTCAAGCAGGCGATTTTATAGATGTTAGTTCTTTGAGTAAAGGTAGAGGTTTTGCCGGTGTAATGAAAAGACATAATTATGACGGCGGTCCTATGAGCCATGGTTCTAACTTTAGAAGAAGAGCAGGTTCTATAGGTTGTAACAGCTACCCTGCAAGAGTATGGAAAGGTAAAGGTATGCCTGGACATATGGGTAATACTTTGACTACTATACAAAACTTAAAAGTAGTTGAAATAAGACCAGATGATAATTTGATTATGATAAAAGGTGCTATACCAGGTGCTATAAATAGCATAGTGAAATTAACATCAGCAGTAAAGAAACGTAACAAGAAGAAAAACTCAATGAATTAATAGAGTGAAATAATAACAGGATGATAAAATGGAAGTAGTAATACTAAATGAAAATGGAGATAGCGTAGGCAATTTAGAGATTGTTGACGAGATATTTAAATCAGAAGTTAACAATAATCTACTTTACGAAGCAATCAAAAATGAATTAGCTAACAGACGTCAGGGAACTCACTCTACAAAAACAAGAGCAGAAGTTTCAGGAGGCGGTAAAAAGCCTTGGAGACAAAAAGGCACAGGAAGAGCTAGAGCAGGTTCTACTAGATCCCCAATTTGGGTAGGCGGTGGTAAAACACATACTCCAAAGCCTAGAGATTATAGCTACAGATTGCCAAAGAAAATGAAACGTAAGGCTCTATTGTCTGTTTTATCTTTAAAATATGGAAGCAATGTTCTTAAAGTTTTTGAGGATTTTACTTTTGACGCTCCAAAAACAAAAAGAATGGCTAGTTTTATAAGTAAGGTTAAAGAACCAAATACAAGAAAGGTGGCATTTGTAGTAGGTAAAGATGAATCTTTAGGAGATAATTATAATAAATTATTATTATCTTTAAGAAACATCAAAGATTTAAAGCTTGTAAATGCAGACAGTATGTCTATACATCCTTTATTTTATGCTGATGAGGTATATTTTACTAAAACAGCTTTATCTAAATTAAATGCTAGAATTAAGGGTTAAAAAATATGAGCATGTATTCACTTTTAATTGAGCCTATACTTACAGAAAAAAGTAATATGCTTAGAACTGAGCCTAGAGGAACAGAGAAGCGTTATTATGTATTTAAAGTAAGACAGGACGCTAATAAGACAGAATTAAAGAAAGCGGTTGAGAAAATATTTAATGTACATCCGCTAGATTGTAAGATAATAAATGTTAAGCCTAAGAAGAAAAATCGCAGAATGAGCAGACGCGGATATACACGCAGCTATAAAAAAGCGATAATAGTTCTTGACGGCAAAGAATCAATAGATATAGTAAAATAATGAGGGATACCGATGGCTATTAAGAAATTTAAACCGACAACACCAAGTTTGCGTTATCGTACAGTAGTAGATTTTTCGGATATTACAACAAATGAGCCTTGTAAATCATTAGTATGCGGAAAAAAACGTATAAGCGGACGCGGTTCAAATGGTCGTATAACTATGCGTCGTCGCGGAGGCGGACATAAAAAACTATTTAGATTTGTAGATTTTAGAAGAGATAAACATGATGTAGAAGCTAAAGTAGTTTCTATAGAGTATGATCCTAACAGAACAGCTCGTATAGCTTTACTACACTACACAGATGGCGAGAAAAGATACATAATATGGCCATTGGGACTTAATGTAGGCGATAGAGTAGTAAGCGGTGAAAATGCAAAAGTTAAAATTGGATGCAGTTTACCATTGAAAAAAATTCCATTAGGTACTATAATACATAACATTGAAATAACTCCTGGAAAAGGCGGTCAGCTTGTTAGAGCAGCAGGAGGTGGTGCTCAAATAACAGCTAAATCAGGCGGTTATTGTGTAATAAGACTTCGTTCAGGCGAAGAAAGAAGAATACTAGAAAATTGTTATGCTACTATAGGTCAGATTGGAAATTTAGATCATTTCAATACTACAGACGGTAAAGCTGGAACTACTAGACATAAAGGTAGAAGACCTAAAGTAAGAGGTGTTGTAATGAACCCAGTAGATCACCCACACGGCGGTGGTGAAGGTAAAAGCGGACAAGGTAACCCACATCCGGTTTCACCTACAGGTGTACCTACTAAGGGATACAAGACTAGAAAGAAACACAAGTATTCTGACAGATTAATAATCAAGAGAAGAGGGGGTAAGAAATAATGTCTCGCTCTATTAAAAAAGGACCTTTTGTAGATAAGAATCTTTTTAAGAAGATACAAGCTGGAGATAATAAGCATCAAATAAAAACTTATAGCCGTGCTTCAACAATTATTCCAGAAATGATAGGTTTTACTATAAATGTTCATAACGGAAAAACATTTGTAGCAGTTTATATACAAGAAAATATGATAGGTCATAAATTAGGCGAATTTGCACCAACAAGAAAATTTATATCTCATGCCGGTGCCGCTAAAGTAGGTAAGAAATAAGGATTTAGACTATGGATTATAAAGTAAAGGTACGTTATTTACGCATTGGTCGCAGAAAAGTAGCAAGACTACTTCCTTTTGTTAAAGGTGAGTATGTTAACCATGCTATATCTAATCTAGCAACAATGCCTCAGATGTCATCAGTAGTTCTAAGAAAGGCTATTAAGAGCGGAATAGCTAATGCTATATTCCAATCAAGAAATATCAATCCAGATACATTATGGGTAAAAACTGCTTATGTTGATAAAGCACCTACTCTTAAAAGAATACGTGCAGCAAGCAGAGGTAGTGCTGATCCAATATTAAAAAGACTTTCACATATTACTATAATTTTAAGTGATGATAAAAAACCTGAAAAGAAAAAATTAAAAGCTAAGAGTGCTAAAACAGAAGAAGCACCTAAAGCAGCGGAGGTATAAACTATGGGTCAAAAGGTTAGTCCAATAGGCTTAAGACTCGGAATTAACAAAACTTGGTCTAGTAAATGGTTTGAAGATAGCAGAACTTATGCAGACAGTTTGCATGAAGATTTATCTATCAGACGTTATATAATGAATTATTATTATAAAACATTAAAAGAAGAACAAAAGAAAATCGGCGGAAAAAAAGAGTCTTTTGACCCTGCTATATCTGATATACAAATAGTACGTTTCCCAGATAGAATCAATATTTTCATCTCTACTGCAAGAGCAGGAGTTGTAATAGGTCCTAAAGGACAGAGAGTTGAAACTGTAAAAACAACTGTTCAGAAAATGGTTAAAAAACCAGTTCATTTCTCTATTACAGAAATAAGAGATGCAGAGTTAGATGCTAATTTAGCAGCACAAAGCGTAGCTCGTCAATTAGAAATGCGTGTTGCTTTCAGAAGAGCTATGAAAAGTGTTATAACTCAGGCTATGAAGAAAGGTGCTAAAGGTATAAAAGTTATGTGTTCTGGTCGTTTAGCAGGTGCTGATATTGCTAGAACAGAACAATACAAAAATGGTTCAGTACCATTACATACATTGAGAGCTAATATAGATTATGGCACTGCAGAAGCACTTACTACATTCGGTATTATCGGAATAAAAGTGTGGATCTATAAGGGTGAAATTCTTGATAAGAAAGAACATAAACAAGATGATGCAGGTAAAGTTATCAGTGCCAAAGGAGATAGATAATGTTACAACCATCAAGAATGAAATATCGTAAACATCATAGAGGCAGAATGAAAGGCAAATCTAAGAGAGGAAGTAATTTGACTTTCGGAGATTATGGTCTTATGGCATTAGAGCCTGTATGGCTTACAGATAGACAAATTGAGGCTGCACGTATTGCTATATCAAGACATGTTAAGCGTGTAGGTAAAATGTGGATAAAAGTATTTCCTGATAAGCCTTATACTAAAAAACCTGCTGAAACTAGAATGGGTAAAGGTAAAGGTAACGTTGAATATTGGGTAGCTGTAGTTAAGCCTGGAAAAGTAATATTTGAAATAGCAGGTGTTCCAGAAGAATTAGCTCAATCAGCTTTCAGACTAGCTGGTTTCAAGCTCCCTATCAAAACTAAGTTCATTAAGAGGGAGGCTATATAATGGCTAAGAACACTAAAGATTATAAGTCATTAGGTTTAGAAGAGCTTAAAGGTGAACTTCTAAAATTAGAAAAAGAATATCAAGAGCATAGATTTGAAAAAGTAGTTGGTGATGCTAGACAAACTCATCAATTAAAGAAAGCTCGTAAAGATATAGCTAGAGTTAAGACATTTATTCGTCAGCATGAACTTGGCATAAAAAAATAGTGAGGTATTAGTGTGGAAAGCAAAGCAAAAAAATATAAAAGAGTACTTGAGGGAATTGTAGTTTCTGATAAAATGGATAAAACTATAGTTGTTAAAGTAGAAAGCAAGCAGAAACACCCGCTTTATGGTAAAACTATTAGTAAAAATAAAAGATATAAAGCTCATGATGAAAAAAATGAATGTCATGAAGGTGATTTAGTAAGAGTGATAGAGTGCAGACCTCTTAGTAAAGATAAAAAATTCAGATTAACAAAAATAATCAAAAAAGCAGAGCGTATAGAAAAAGATTCTATAGACAGCGATGTAGAGAATGTTTTAAAACGTGAAAAACATGCTCCAGAAGCAGCAGTTTCTTCACAGGTTGAAGGAGAGTAAGAACTATGATACAAGTACCAAGCACTCTTAATGTAGCTGATAATACAGGCGTTAAAAAGTTAAAATGTATTAAGGTATTAGGCGGAAGCAGACGCAGATATGCTACTTTAGGTGATGTAATTATCTGTTCTGTAACAGATATAATACCTACTTGCTCTATAGAAAAAGGTAAAGTAGTAAAAGCTGTAATAGTAAGAGTAAAAAAAGAAGTTAGACGTCCTGACGGTTCATATATTCGTTTCGACGAGAATGCTGCTGTTATAGTAGATGATAAAAGAGAGCCACGCGGTAAACGTATATTCGGACCTGTAGCTCGTGAACTTAGAGACAGAGGCTTTATGAAGATAGTATCACTTGCACCAGAGGTAATATAATTATGATAAAGAAACAAGATTTAAGTAAGACAAAATACAAAGTAAAAAAAGGCGATACTGTTGAGGTAATAGCTGGAGAGCAAAGCGGAGAACGCGGAGAGGTATTGTCTGTAGATAGAACAAGAGGCAGAGTTTTAGTAAAAAACATCAATATGGTTAAAAAAACTATGCCTAAAAGCCAAGAGAATCAAAAAGGCGGAATAGTTGAGAAAGAAGCTTCAATACATATATCCAATGTAATGGTAGTAAACAAAGCAGGAAAAGCTACTAGAGTTGGAAGAAAAGAAGTAGACGGTAAACTAAAAAGATATGCCAAAAAATCAGGCGAAGTTCTTGATAAGTAAGTAGGAGAAAATAAATTATGTCAGTATTGAAAGATAGGTATGAAAACGAGATTAAACAGTCTCTTCTAAAAGATATGAATTTAAGCTCTACTATGGCTATCCCTAAAATAGAAAAAATCATAATCAATATGGGAGTAACTCAGGCTGTAACAGACAAAAAATATGTTGATTCTGCTGTAGAAGAACTAAGCCAAATAGCAGGACAGAGAGCTGTTGTAACAAGAGCTAAAAAGTCTATAGCTAACTTCAAATTAAGACAAGGTATGCCTATAGGCTGCAGAGTAACTTTAAGAGGCGAAAGAATGTATGACTTCTTAGAGAGATTAATATTCATAGCATTACCAAGAGTAAGAGACTTCCAAGGTATTCCTAGAAGAGGTTTCGATGGTAATGGTAATTACAACTTAGGAATAAAAGAACATACTATATTCCCAGAAATAAGTTTTGATAAAACAGATGCCGTAAAAGGCTTAAATATAACAATAGTAACTACTGCAGATAATGACGATATGGCACGCACTTTATTAGAAAGAGTTGGTTTGCCATTCCGTGCAGCACCTAAAAGTCAGGAGAATAAATAATGGCTAGATTGGCACTTAAAGTTAAAGCTACAAAAAAACAAAAATATAAAACAAGACAGTATAATCGTTGCCCAATATGCGGCAGACCTCGTGCTTATATAAGACAGTACAAGATGTGCAGAATATGTTTTAGAGATTTAGCAAATAAAGGTTTGATACCGGGCGTAACTAAGTCTAGTTGGTAATTTAAGGAGAATATGAATGAGTGTACATGATCCAATAGCAGATGCTTTAACTATAATAAGAAATGGTTGTAGAGCAAAAAAAGAGTCTGTTACTATACCTTTTTCTACAAAAATGGAAAATATACTTGCAATTTTAAAGAAAGAAGGTTATATTAATGACTTCAAAAAAGTAGAAGTAAAAGATAAAAATTTCTTCCGCATAGAAATAGATTTGAAATATTATGAGGGAAGTTCAGTAATAGAAGGAATTCAAAGAGTATCAACTCCAGGTTTAAGAGTTTATACATCAGTAGATACTATACCTCAAGTAAAAAACGGTTTCGGTATATCTGTAATATCTACAAGTAAAGGTGTAATGACAGATAAAGAGGCTAGAAAAGAAAAAGTTGGCGGCGAAGTTTTATGCTACGTTTGGTAATAAATTATTAAGAGGGTATTAATAATGAGTAGATTAGCAAATAAACCTATAGCGATACCTCAAGGCGTTGAAGTTAAGATAGACGGACATAAAGTAATCGTAAAAGGTAAAAGAGGGGAGTTGACAAGAGAGTTTTTTGATTATATAATATTTGAACTCGAAAATAATTCTCTTTGGGTTAAACCTCCTAAGATTGAAAGTACTGACGAGAAAGCTATTAAAGAAAATAAAGCTAAGTACTCTGCACAATTAGGTTTGGTGTGGAAGCTTATTTCTAATATGATAGAAGGCGTTACTAACGGATATAAAAAAGTTCTTCAATTAGAAGGTACAGGTTATCGTTCTAATGTTCAAGGAGATACTATAACATTGCAATTAGGTTTTTCTAGTGATGTAAAAATGAAAATACCAGAAGGTATTAAAGTAACAGTTGAAAAAGATACTAAAATCACTATCGAAGGCAATGATAAAGAACAAGTAGGCGAGCTTGCTATGAATATCAAAAAGAAAAGACCTGTTGAGCCTTATAAAGGTAAAGGTGTTAGATTTGACGGCGAGCATGTAAAATATAAAGAAAGTAAAAAAGCTGCTAAGTAAGGGGTTTTTTATGAGTTTAAGAGAAAAGATTAAAGCTCAACGCGAAAGAAGAAAAAGAAGTATACGTATAAGAATAGAAGGAAGCTCAGAGCGTCCAAGACTTACAGTTCATAAAAGTCTTAAATATGTATCTGCTCAAATAATAGATGATAGCAAAGGTATAACTTTAGCATCAGCATCTTCTCAAGAAAAAGATTTAAAAAGCGGTAAGAATGTGGATATAGCTAAAGAAATAGGTAAAGTTTTAGCTACTAGAGCAAAAGAGAAAAATATAAGTGAAGTTGTATTTGACAGAAACGGATATATATATCATGGAAAAATAAAATCCCTAGCTGACGGTGCTCGTGAAGCAGGATTGAAATTTTAAGGAGTATTACCTTGGCACACGATATAAATAACAACGAAGAAAAAAGTATGTATGAAGAGCGTCTAATAACTTTAAACAGAGTAGCTAAAGTTATGAAAGGCGGAAGACGTTTTAGATTTGCCGCTTTGATGGTTTTAGGCGATAAAAATGGTCATGTTGGTTTAGGTTACGGTAAAGCAAACGAAGTACCAGATGCTATAAGAAAAGCTATAGAGCAAGCTAAGAAAAACATGATAGAAGTTAACTTAAAAGGTGAAACTATACCTCATAATACAGTTGGTGTATTTAGAAGTAGCAGAATAGTTATGAAACCAGCTTCTAAAGGTACAGGAGTTATTTCTGGAGGTCCTGCTCGTGCAGTATTAGAATTAGCAGGAGTTAAAAACATTCTTTCTAAGTCTTTAGGAAATAACAACTCTATGAACCTAGCTAAAGCTACTTTTGAAGGTTTAAAATCTTTGAAAACAGTAGAATATATGGCTAACAAAAGAGGTGTAAGTATAGATCAAATTTATGGGAGGGCAGAATAATGGCTAAAGTTGTAATAACATTAGTAAAATCTCCTATAGGCTATGAGAAATCTCAAAGAGATACAGTTGTAGCTTTGGGTTTCAAAAAGGGCAAAAGAGTTGTAGAAAAAGAAGCAACTCCTCAAATAAATGGAATGATAAATAAAATATCACATCTTCTTAAAGTAGAGTATAAGTGAGGTTCTTAAAAATGGCACAAGAAAATACAAAAATATTAAGAGCTCCTAAGGGATCTAGTAAAAAACGTCATAGAGTAGGACGCGGACAAGGTTCTGGTTGGGGCTGTACTGCAGGCAGAGGTGATAAAGGTGCTCAGTCTCGTGCCGGTTACAGCAGAAGAGCTGGTTTTGAAGGCGGACAAATGCCTTTGCATAGAAGAATTCCAAAAAGCGGATTCACTAATGCAGCTTTCAAAAAATGTGTAAATATTATAAATGTTGGTGATTTAGATTCTATAGGCGGTAATGAAATCACAAGAGAAACTTTACTTCAAATGGGTTTCTTATCATCTAAGAGAGATTATATTAAACTTCTTTCTATGGGTGAAGTAAAAAATGCTGTTACTATAACAGTTGATATGGCTAGTAAAAAAGCTATAGAAAAAATAGAGAAATCCGGCGGTAAAGTTGTAATACATGAACGCAAAAAATATATTAGAAAGAAAGAAGATAAAAAGTCTTAAGGTAAATTATAATGTTTAAGTCGTTTGCTAATATATTTAGGGTACAAGAATTAAGAAGCAGAATCTTATTTACTGTTATTGCTATATTAGTTTATAGAATAGGTAGTCATATTCCTACACCTGGTATAGATCCTACAGCATTGTTAGGTTTCTTGTCCTCATCTCAAGGCGGAGGAGGACTTTTAACTATAATGGATTTATTTTCAGGTGGTGCTTTATTTAGATTTTCTATATTAGCATTAGGTATTATGCCTTATATTTCTGCTTCAATTATAATGCAGCTTCTTGGTGTAGTTATTCCTGCTTTGGAAAGAATGCAAAAAGAAGGTGAGAGTGGTCGTAAAAAGATAAATCAGTATGTTAGATATCTAACTCTTGTTCTTTGTATAGTACAATCTGCAGCTATGGCTAGCTGGATTCAGAGTATAAATGAAGGTGCTATGATATTTATGAATCCTGGTATAGGTTTCATACTTCTAGTTGTTGTAACAGCTACAGCTGGTACCATGTTCTTGATGTGGCTAGGTGACCAGATCACAGAACGCGGCCTTGGTAACGGTATATCTGTTATAATCTTTGCCGGTATTGTTGCTCGTATTCCTGCTGGTGTATATGATGTTATACAGAAAAGAGAAAGTGAATATTTGAATTCTTTAGTTATAGTTCTTTTCTTTATAATTTTCGCAATAGTAATATTCTGCGTAGTTTATGAAGAAAGCGGACAAAGAAGAATTCCTGTTCAGTATGCTAAAAGAGTTGTAGGCAGAAAAGTATTCGGAGCTCAATCAACTCATATACCTTTCAAAATCAACCCATCCGGTGTAATTCCTATAATATTTGCTTCAGCTTTAATGGCAATTCCTGCTCAAATAGCTAGCTTAACTAGAGGAGTTCAATGGAGATGGCTTGATGCATTGCTTAGATTCTTCTCTTATGGAAGTTGGGCATACATAATTCTTTATTGTTTATTAGTTATAATGTTTGCCTATGTTTATACATCAGTACAGTTTAATCCTGATGATATAGCTGAGAATCTTAAAAAGTCCGGTGGTTTTATACCAGGTTACAGACCAGGTACTCAAACTGCAGAATATTTAAAGACAGTATTAAGCAGAATAACTATAGGCGGTTCAATATTCTTGGCTGCAATAGCAGTATTTCCGGATTTAATGTCTAAGATTCCTATATTTGCTCCTTTTAGAGGTACAAATAATTCGCTTGTTTATTTGATGGGTGGAACATCTGTAATGATTAGTGTAAGTGTTGCTGTTGAGTTATTAAAACAAATAGAGTCCTATTTACAAATGCATAACTACGACGGCATATTAAAGAAATCTAAGGTGAGAAGGTAATAATATGGCTGAAAGAGAAACTATAGAAGTAGAAGGTACTGTAGTAGAGCCTCTTCCAAATGCTACTTTTAGAGTAGAGTTAGAAAATGGTCATAGGATATTGGCTCATATATCAGGCAAAATGCGTATGAATTTTATTCGCATACTTCCTGGGGATAAAGTAACTATAGAAATGTCTCCCTATGATTTGACAAAGGGTAGAATAATTTATCGTTATAAGTAATAAATTAAATGGAGATTAGTTACAATGAAAGTAAAAAGTTCTATAAAAAAACGTTGTAATGACTGCCAAATAGTGAAGAGAAAAGGCGTCGTTAGAGTTATATGTAAGAAAAACCCAAGACATAAACAAAAACAGAAGTAATTAATTTAAGGAGATAATTAATATGGCACGCTTAATGGGTGTTGAAATAAGAAATAATAAAAGAATAGAAATAGCCCTTACTGATATATATGGTATAGGACGTACTCTTGCTCATGTTATTTGTGATAAAGCTAATATAGACTACTCTATTAAAGCTAAAGATTTAACAGATGCACAAATTACTGCTTTAAGAGATGCTATAGAAGCCACTACTAAAGTAGAAGGTGATTTACGTACAGAGCTTTATAATAATATAAAACGTTTGAAAGACATTCACTCATACCGCGGAATGCGTCATATTAAGAGGCTTCCTGTACATGGTCAACGCACTCGTACAAACTCTCGTAATGCTAGAGGCGGCGGTGCAAGAAAAGCTATTGCTGGTAAGAAAAAAGCACCAGGTAAAAAATAATTAATGGGGGAGAATAGTGGCTACTCAAAAAGGTAAAAAAACTCTAAAAGATAAAAAAATTAAAAAAGATAGAAAAGTTGAAGCTTTTGGTATAGTACATATAAAGGCTAGCTTTAATAATACAATAGTTACTATAACTGATAGAAATGGTGACACTTTATCATGGGCTAGTGCAGGTTTAGATGGAGATTACAAAAGTAGTAAGAAATCTACGCCTTTCGCAGCACAAGTTGCTAGTGAAAAAGCATCTAAAAAAGCTTATGAAATGGGTGTAAGAGAAGTAGAAGTTTATGTTAAAGGTCCTGGAATGGGTAGAGAAAGCTCTATCAGAGCTGTTGAAGCTTCAGGTCTTAAAGTTAAACTTATTAAGGACGTTACTCCAATGCCTCATAATGGCTGCCGTCCTAGAAAAAGAAGAAGAATATAATAGTTAATTAAGAATTGTATTGATAATAGGAGATAAATAATTATGGCAAGATATAGAGATGCTAGTTGCAGATTATGTCGCCGCGAAAAAATGAAACTTATGTTGAAAGGCGATAGATGTCTTACTGCTAAATGTGCTATAACAAAAAAGAGAGATGTACCTGGTCCTGCTAACAGAAAAATGAAACAGTTATCAGAATATGGTATTCAGATGAGAGAAAAACAGAAAGTTAAACGTATTTACGGCGTTTTAGAAAAACAATTTAGAAATTATTATCATGAGGCTATTCGTGTAGCTGGTGTATCCGGTGAAAACTTACTTAGATTATTAGAGCTTCGTTTGGATAATGTTGTTTACAGACTTGGACTTGCTAAAAGCAGAAATCAAGCTAGACAATTTGTAGCTCATGGTTTTATATCAGTTAATGGTAAAAGAATGACAGTTCCTTCTTATTGTGTTAAAGTAGGTGATAAAGTTGCTTTCACTGAAAGAGGTAATGCAGTAGCTGAAGTAAAAACTATAGTGGAAGGTTTAAAAAGTGAGTATGTTCCTGCTTGGTTAAGTTTAGATCTTTCTAATAAGACAGGCGAAATCGTAACTTTACCTATAAGAGAGCATATAGAGTATCCTATTAATGAACAGCTCATCATTGAGTATTATTCTAAGTAATGGAACTCTTTTATAAGGGGTATTTTAAGAATGGCATTAAAAGAAATATTAGAATCTATTAGACATCCTCATAGAGTTACTTTTGAAAAGAAGGATTTAACTCCTACTTATGGTAAATTTATAGCTCAGCCTTTTGAGAGAGGATATGCGGTAACAGTTGGTAATGCTTTAAGAAGAGTACTATTATCTTCTATACCTGGTTATGCTATCACTACTATCAAAATTGATGGTGTTAGCAATGAATTTGAAAATGTTCCTGGAATGAAAGAGGACACAATTGTTATGATTATGCATCTTAAAAATGTTGTGGTTTCTCTTCCTAGCCATATGGATACTAAAACTATTCATATGAAAAAAGAAGGTCCATGTGTTATCACTGCTGGAGATTTGGTGGCTGATGATACTGAAGCTCAAGTGCATAATCCTGACTATTATATAGCTACAATTGCTGAGGGATATACTTTTGAGATGGATATTCAAATTGAAGGTGGATACAGCTATGTGCCTGCTGAAATGAATATTGAATTATTAGAAGATATTAATGCTATAGCTATAGATGCTATTTATTCTCCTATTGTAAGTGTAAAATATAATGTTGATCCTATCAGAGTAGGTCAGCGTATAGATTATGGTAAACTTACTCTTGAGATAGAAACTAAGGGTAATATAGCTCCTGATAAGGCTTTATCCCAAGCTGCTAAGATTTTAAGAGATAATTTAAAGCATTTTATGGATCCTGAAGAGGCTAATGGAGATGATGAAAAAATAGAAGAAACTCCTAAAGATTCTGTGCTTGATTCTCTTAAAGGTAAACATATTGAAGAGGTAGAATTCTCTGTTAGAACTGCTAATTTCTTAATGGCTTCTGATTTGAAAACTTTAGATAAAGTTGCAGTTAAAACTGATGCTGATTTATTAAGATTAATCGGTGCTAATGAAATGATTATCGAAGAAATTAAAGAAAAGCTAGCTGAGTATAATGCTCATCTTGGTATGAGAGGATAAGAGAATAATATAAAAGTTAATAAACTTTCAAGGATAGTAAAATGAGACATAGAGTTACAGTAAAAAAATTTAATAGAACAAGTGCACATAAAAAAGCTATGCTTTCTAATATGCTTACTTCTCTTTTTAAATATGAAAAAATAGAAACTACTAAAGAAAAGGGTAGAGCTATTAAGCAATTAGCTGATAAAATAATTTATAGAGCTAAAGTTGATAATGTTCATAATAGAAGAACTGTAGCAAAGTATGTTAAAGATAAAACAATACTTGCTAAACTTTTCAAAGATATAGCTCCTAGATATGCTGGTAAAAACGGCGGTTATGTAAGAAAAATTTTATCATATAAGAGATTCGGTGATGCTGCTGACATGTGTGTTATTATGCTTTGCGAATCTGATAGCAGTTCTGCTAAAACTGAAAATAAATAAATTAAATCAAGTTTATAAATCTAATATAAGCAAATTAAGATAAATATTATATCGTGTAGTTATAGCGAGTATTCGCTATAACTTAGCATGATTCTTATTTATCGAAGGAATTATTATGCCTTTTCCAACCAAAAAACGTGTTAAAGTATCTAATGAAAATGAGGAAATTGAAACAGCTCCTGTTCAGGTAAAAAAAGTTGTTAGAAAGAAAGTTGTAAAACAGGTTGTTGCTGAAAATAATGAAGAAAATACAAATAATTCAGAAATTGTACTTGAAAAAGATGAATTTGATAAAGAAATAGAAAGTAATGATGAAGTGAAAGAAATAAAAAGACCTCATGATATACTTTATATTAGCAAATTAAGTGTTTTAACTTTTGAGGAATTATTGGAATTTGCTGAATCTTATGGTATAAAGAAAGACACTAATAATAATATAAGACGTCAGGAACTTATGCATGCTATATTAAAAGCACAGATTGCTTTAGAAGGAAAAATAGTTGCTGAAGGTACTTTGGAAACTTTACAAGATGGTTTTGGTTTCTTGCGTTCAAAAAATAGTAATTATTTAGTTGGACCTGATGATATATATATTTCTCCTGCTCAAATAAGGCTTTTCGGACTTAGAACTGGTGATTTAATTACTGGAGAAGTTAGACCTCCTAAAGATAATGCCGGAGAGAAATTTTTTGCTTTACTTAGAATAGAAACTGTTAATGGAGAAGAACCTAATAATCTTTATAAAAGACCTCATTTCGATAAATTAACTCCAATTTTTCCTAATGAACGTATAGATTTAGAGTTTGCTCCTAATAAAATTTCTACTCGTATTATTAATTTAGTTTCTCCTATAGGTAAAGGTCAAAGAGGATTAATAGTAGCACCTCCTAAAGCTGGTAAAACTATGATGCTTCAGGAAATTGCTAATGCTATATGTAAAAATTATCCTGATATCAAACTTTTCATTCTTCTTATAGATGAACGTCCTGAAGAAGTTACTGATATGAAAAGACAAGTACCAGAAGCTGAAGTTATTGCATCTACTTTTGATGAAACTCCTGATAAACATTGTCAAGTTTCTGAAATGGTATTAGAAAAAGCAAAAAGATTAGTTGAAAATAAACATGACGTTGTTATTATATTAGATTCTATCACAAGACTTTCAAGAGCTTATAACTTAGTAGTTCCTGCAAGCGGTAAAGTATTAACAGGCGGTGTTGATTCAAATGCTTTACATAAACCAAAAAGATTCTTCGGTGCTGCTCGTAATATAGAAGAGGGTGGATCTCTTACTATAATTGCTTCTGCTTTAGTTGATACTGGAAGTAAAATGGATGATTATATCTATGAAGAGTTCAAAGGTACTGGTAATATGGAACTTCATTTAGATAGAAAACTTGCTAATAGAAGACTTTTCCCTGCTATTGATATTGATTCTTCTTCTACTAGAAGAGAGGATTTACTTCTTACTGAGGAAGAGAAAAATAAAATGTGGGCATTAAGAAAATATATGCAGTCTCAAGGTATTGATGAAGATCAATTAATAGAAACTGTTGTTGATAAAATGAATTCTACTAAAGACAATGCTGAATTTTTAAAATTATTAAATTCATAAATATTTTTTAGGATTTTATTAATATGTCGAAAAATTCTGAAGAAGAAGAGAGAAGACTATTTGAATTCTATTTAGAGCATGGACATTTTCCTGATGAGTTTAATGATAAAAAAGAAGATATAAAAAAAGAATTTAATAAAAATAAAATTGATAAAGAAAATAATTTTAATAAAGAAATTCAAATCAATTCAAAAGAAGAATTAGCCTACACAAAAGAAGATGAAGAAATGTTTTTAAGTGCAATTGAGAATCTCGATTGCACTAATCATTCTAAAAAATCTATTCATGACAGAAAAGTTAATACTAAATTCAAGCCTAATATAAAAAATGCCATTCCAAAAGATAGGCTAGATCTACATGGACTTACAAGTGAAAGAGCATTAATAGAAATTAAACATTTTATTTATGAATGCCAAAAAAATAAAATAAGCCCAATACTAATAATACATGGCAAAGGTTTTGGAAGTGAGAATAGGATACCTGTTTTAAAAAATCTAGTCGAATATTATTTAGCAACAGATGGAAAAAATTATATAAAATATTCTTCTGATGCTCCTATCAATCTTGGAGGAAGCGGTGCTAAAATAATTTATTTGGATATATAATATTTTTTGCTTTATTTTAAATCCCGCCCTATATATTTTTTGTTTAATTAATAATATTTAATTAATTTTTCTTTTTTATTTATTTTGAAATTATAGCTTCCCACCCAAAATTTATTTGTATTTTTATATTCTCACCGCACGCAGAGTAAAGTTATGAATATAGATGTATTAATAATTATAAATTAATTATATTATTAAGTTTAGCTAACCGTGCGTTAAATAGATTTTTAAATTTAAAAACAACTTGGGTGGGTGCTTTATTTTCTGAATAAATTAATATTTAAAAATGAAGTTTTATATTCAAATAAAAGTTCTAAAGAATAAAGGGGGGGGTATGTAAATAATTTTTATTACATAAACACAAAATAATTATATTTATATAAAAAATTAATGTATTTATTAAATAAAATGATTATTTTATATGAAAATCTTATTGACTTTATAATAATTTATCTTATAATAACGAAAAATACAAAAAAGGTAAAAGTAAAAAATGTTTTGTTTATTTGATATAGGCATCGCATCGCATCGCATCTAATATATCTATCTAATTTTTTATTCTTATCTTTCAATTTATTATTCACATCATTATCTTTTTTAATAATCAAATATTTATTTTATTCATAAATCATATACAAAAAATTATATTATTATAAATACTAATGTTCGAAATGTAGTTCAAAATTATAAATTTAGCTTTTTATCTCATAAAGCCAAAACAATTAAAGGTACTATGAGGTATATTATAAATTTTTTATTTAAGGAGCGTTCTATTATGAACAAAAAATTTTTAAAAATTTTATTATTAGTTGTTTCATTATCATTATTTGCTATAAGCTGCAGTAGTAATAATCCAACCAATCCTGGAGGAGAAGGTACTACACCGCCATCAGGTTCAAAAAAAGCTACTATAAAAATTAAAGTAAAAGATGATTTAATAGGTGGAATTGTATCTGATATAGAATCTATAAGATTCAACAATCAGACATTTACACTTGATTCATTTGATCAGGTTAATAAAGAAGTGACAATACCTGATAATGGAGATTATGTTTATGTAAAGCTTAAAATAGGTACAGAGTTAAAAAGCAGAAATATATTTACTCCTATAGAAAATGGAGATACTATAATGGATACAGATGAAACTGTTTTTATTATTTCTAAAACTGATAGTATGGATTATTATGATCCTAATGGTATGGGAAAAACAATCTCTGATACTATAGGTAATTTCATTAATAATTATGGTGTAATAGAGTTTAAAAATAATACAGGTTTTATAAATATTAATAATTTAGTTTGGGAAACAGATCAATTATTATCAAGTACTTTTGCTAATGGACAATCATTCAAAGTATTTGCAAAACCAGCAACTGGTAAGTCTATTGGTATAACATTGGAAAATAGCAAAGGCGGTAGTACAACAGGAGAGTTAAAAGGTCCTTATCAAGTAATAAAAGGAGAAGTAACCACTGTAGAACTTACATCTGAAACTCCTGCTAAAAGTGGTGCGATAGACAGCACTCTTTATAATGTATATGCAGATAAATTAAATTAATATAATTGTTATTAATTTAAAGATTGATTCCCTGTAAATTTTTTATAGGGAATCATTTTTATATTATAACATTTAGTACAAATTTATTTATATATTTAATCTTCTCACCGCACGCAGAGTAAAGTTATAAATATAGATTATTAATAATTACAAATTAATTATATTATTAAGTTTAGTCAACCGTGCGTTAAATAGATTTTTAAATTTAAAAACAACTTGGGCGGGTGCTTTATTTTCTAAATAAATTAATAATTAAAAATGAAGTTTTATATTTAAATAAAAGTTCTAAAGAATAAAGGGCGGGGTATGTAAATAAATTTTAAAACTTTAATATTTATTGTATACAACAAGAGTAAATTCTTTTTTGATAGGCAGTATCAATTTTGAATGCGTTTTATGATTTTCATCGTATATTTTTAAATGATTATGAGGCTCTAAAGTTTGATTGAAAAGTCTTAAATCGCATAAAGCAAGTCCGAATCCTGCACTTTCTGTATTATCTAATTGCTCCATAAAGAATTTTTCTACCAAATTATTTTTATAATATTCTTTAAATGTTAATCTTTTAGAGTCTATTCTTGTTCTGCTAATCATTGTAAGAGGAGCATCATTTATTATTTCAAATTCTATATTATTTTTATTAAATCTAACTATCAATGTTATTGTAAGTTTGCTATTGCATAATAACAATTTTGAGTATTTATCTTCATCAATTTCAATATTATTGTCAATATCTTTTATAAGTTTATTTTCTAATTTTATAAATTCTTTTAATTGTTTTATAGTTTCCTCATCTTTTAATATATTAGAATATTCACTCATTATATAATAATCATCAAAATATTCTTCATTTTTTATTTTTTCTATAAAATCCGGAAATTTTTCTATTAAAGTATTAATTGTAATAGCATGAAGATATCTAGCTTTTATAGCATTTGAGATAAGCTCCATTATAATATAATGTGCATCATTTGTATATTTACTTATATTATATTTTTTTAATATTTCTTCCAAGATAAAATTAATTTTCTGTTTAGAAGCACTATCAAGCCAAGTAATATTAAATTTGATAGGCTCTTTTTTATGATTTTTAATATATTTGCTTATCTCTTCTATATTAGTTTTGGAATCTATCATGAATTTATAATCTCTTTTGCTATACGTTCTAGCACATTTTTTTCACCTAAAGTTTCTCTCACTCTAAGCAAATTATTACTTACTTTTTTATAATATTCTTTATCAGTTAAATATTTTATAATATGACTTGTAATAGCATTAGGATTGCAGTCATTTTGCAAAAGTTCAGGAGCGGCTTCCTCGTTAAGAAGAACATTAGGCATACCAACATATTTTATATTTGTAAGCAATTTTCCAAGAAAAAAAGTTATAAATGATATTTTGTAACATATAACCATAGGCTTTCCATAGCATGCTGCTAATAGACTAGCAGTACCGCTTGACATTATTAGAGCATCTGAATAAGAATAAACATAATCTTTATCATCACCGCATAATAATGAATATGAAACATTTTCTAATAAATTTTTATGGCTATCTAGAATTTTTTCTATGGGGTCTTTATATTCAGGATATGCTATAGGTATTACAAATCTTATATTTGAAGAAAGCATATCATTAAGCATCTTCATAGATTTTATAAATACAGGAGCAAGCTTTTTTATTTCTTGATTTCTGCTTCCAAATAAAACTCCAACAGTATATTCTTTTTTAGGCATGTTTAATTCAGGAATATTTTTATTATAATTCAAATCTGCAAACGGATGTCCGCTATACATTACATCGCAGCCGTACTTTTTATATACTTCATAATCGAATAAAAAAGGAGTAATTATTTTTTTAGCAGAAAGAAGTCTTTTAGCATTCCAAGCTCCCCATATACCAACATGAGGAGGAAAATAATACATATATGGTATATTATTGGTTTTACAGTATTTCGCTAATAATAGATTTACTCCTTGATTGTCTACAAGAAGCATAATATCAACTTTATTATTTTTTAAATACTCTTTTAATCTATTAAAAGCACCAAGATTTTTAAAAGCAACTTTAGGATTAGCTCCCTCAAATATTCCTATAGTTGATAAAGTGGACATATCAGATAATATATTGACATTAGCTTTTTGCATTTCAACACCGCCGAAACCATCTAATATTATATTAGGATCCAGCTCTTTTATTTTTCTTGCTAATAAGGCACCTTGAATGTCGCCTGAAACTTCGCCAGTGGCTATAAATATTCTCATAATTTATTTTATTTTTTAAACCGTTTTTCTAGGAGTTATTCCTCTTCTAGCTTTGGATATAAACTCTACAATATCTCTAGCTATAGGATTTAATGAGGTATCATTTAAATATGTATCTAAAAATTCTTGTTTTGTTTTATTCCAATTAAACCACATATCATAAGCTTCTTCAGCCTGAGAAATCTGTTCTGAAGTAAATCCGGCTCTTCTCATACCTACCAAATTAAGCTTATAAATAATTGCTTCACCTGCATGAGCAGTTAATGCAAATGGGAGTATATCTCTTCCTACAGCTGACATACCGCTTATCATAGCATATTGACCTATAGCACAGAATTGATGTACTACACAGTTTCCAGATATGAATGCACCTTTTTCAACTCTTACATGTCCTGCTACTAAAGCACCATTACATATTATAACATTATCATTTATTTCACAGTCATGAGCAACATGCCCTGTAGCCATTATATAACAGTTATTTTTTATAATAGTTTTGGCATTTTCTTTAGATGCTCTATGAAGATTAGCAAACTCTCTAATTTCATTTCCGTCACCTATCTCTAAAAAGCTAACAGTTTTTCTATCAAAATGTATATCTTGAGGAAGATTTCCTATAACAGCATGATCATGTATTATATTGTTCTTACCTATTGTTGTATATTCTTTTATTACAGAATGTGCTCCAATAGTTGTATTTTCTCCTATACTTACTTCACCTTCTATAATAGCATAAGGTCCAATTTCTGCAGTATCTGCAATTTTAGCAGAATCAGAAATTATAGCAGTTGGATGTATATTATTTGACATTTATTTTCCTTATTTTATTTAAGATAATTATTTATCTATTTTCATAGCTTCTTTATCAACTAAAAATAAACCTAAATCTCCAGAGCAAGCTAATTTATCATTAACTTTTACTTCTCCATGAGTTTTAAGCAGATTATTACTAAATGCTTCAACAGTCACAAACATATCCATAACATCTCCTGGTATTACAGGATTTTTAAATTTAACATTATCTATTTTAGCAAAGAACATGAATTTTTTGCCATATTCATCAGGCTTTAAAATTTTTGTATAGCAGTAAATACCAGAAGTTTGAGCCAATGCTTCAATCATTAAAACGCCTGGCATAATAGGGCTTTCCGGAAAATGTCCTGTAAACTGAGGTTCATTAAAAGTTACATTTTTTATAGCATGTATTTTACCTTCTTCAACGCTTTCTACTCTATCTACTAGTAGGAAAGGGTATCTATGAGGTAATAATTCCATTATTTTATTTATGTTAATTTTTTCCATTTCTAATGAATCCTTATTTTATTCAAAATATATATACGAAAATTATACCATATAATATTAAAGTTACAAGTATAAAATTATTTGTAGAAGTAATTTGTATGGTTTAGATTGTATTAGCATATTTGTGTATAAAATGTTATTTAAAAAATATATGGTAATTTACATATAAAAAATAATTTATAATTACAAAAATGATAAATTATTACTACATTATTTGATAAAATAAATTTATTAAACATTAGCCATTTTGAAAATATTATAAACGTCTTCTCTATTTAAAGCTCTGAAATGTTTAAACTCTAATTTACCATCTTTGATGCATCTTCTTGTTAAATCATGCAAAACTTCTTCGCTTTGTATTCCCACTCCTAATTCTGTAAAGTTGGTAGGCATGTTGATTTGTTTAAAATATTCTATAGTTTTTTCTATTCCTTTAAGTCCTGTATCATCATCTATATTCCAAACATTTTTTGAATATTGAATGAATCTTTCTTTTTTATCTTTTAAACAGTATTTAGCCCAAGAACCCCACATTACAGAAAGGCTTGCTCCATGTGCACAATCAAATTTTGCACTCAATTCATGACCGAATTTGTGAACTATAAAATCAAAAGTAAGTCCTAGTCCTGTTAAAGTATTATGTGATAAACTTCCGCACCACATAAGTTCGCTCATAGCATCATAATTATTTTTGTCTTTCATCGCTATTAAGCCGTTTTTAAAAATAGTTCTCAAAACAGCTTCGGCGATTGCATCTGTTGTTTGATTGTTATCGCCGTTTATAGAGTTTTCACTGTCTCCGAAATATCTGTCAAATGTATGCATAAGCATATCCACTATTCCGCATGCTACTTGATAATATGGTAAAGTAAAAGTTAAGCAAGGATTCATTATAGCAAATTTAGGACGGTTAAATTCTGTAGGAAAACCTCTTTTATCAAGAGTTTCTTCATTAGTAAGTACAGAAGAATTACTTGTCTCGCTTCCGGCAGCAGATATTGTAAGTATGCATCCTATAGGAAGACTTTTTTCTAAAGTTTTTTCTCTTGTCCAAAACTCCCATATATCTGTTTCTGGATTAGCGGCACCATGAGCTATAGCTTTGGCAGTATCAATGGCACTTCCGCCGCCTATGCCAAGTATAAAATCAGCTTTGAAATCTATTGCTTTTTTTACTCCTTCTCTAGCATGTGATAGTGTAGGGTTAGCTCTCACTCCTCCGAATAGTTCATATTCTATATTTTCTTTTTTTATTATATTTTCTATTTTCTCTAATAATCCGCTTTCTTTTACGCTTTTTGTACCATAAACTATAAATACTCTTTTAGCGCCGAAGTTTTTTATTTCTTTTGCTGTATTTTCTTCGGAATTTTTTCCAAATATTACTTTTGTTGGATTGTTATATATAAAACTTTGCATATTCTTTTCCTTTTATATAGAATAAAATATAATAATGTTTTTTACTAAAATATTATTATAATGATTTTAATTTATAATACAATACAAAAATAAAAACTAAAAAAATATTTTATTTTAAATAAATTTTTAAATATAAATTTTTATTGTACTTGATATTTATTTATTATCTAATATACTTATAAATATTAGTTATTTTGAGATTGGAGTATAAAGGTGAAACATATTAGATTTTTGATTATACTATTGACTTTTAGTTATTCTGTATTCGCATTAACTGCAAATGAAACTAATTTATTTAATGCAATTAATGAAAAAAATTCAGATAATGTATCAAATATATTGAATAATTCCGCAGATATAGATATAAACGTTCTAGATGATGAAGGATATACTCCTTTGCATAGAGCTGTTTTGAATAAAGATTTGGATACTGTAAATGTTTTATTAGAAAATGAAAACATAGATATAAACTCTAAATTAGATATGAAAGTAAGTATAGATGGCTGGTATTTAGGAGGTGCCACTCCATTAATATTAGCTTCATATATTGGTGATACTAATATTGTTTCAGTTTTACTTGAGAATAATGCTGATATTAAGGCTCAAGATGATGTTGACGGAAGTATGGCTATACATATGGCTTCTGCTAATGGTAATAATGATGTTGTAATGATACTTTTAGATAAAGATCCTACTACTATAAATGATGTAGATAATAGAGGAAATACTCCATTACATTGGGCTGCTATGAAGGATAAGCCTGAAACTGTTAAATTATTAATGGAAAATGGAGCAGATATAGAATCTAAAGATGCAGATGGATGGACTCCTTTACATTATGCTGCTGCTTTCTCTTCTCTTCAAACAGTACAGACTCTTGTTGATTTAGGTGCTGATAAAATGAGCAAAACTAAAGATGGAAATGAGCCTATATATTATGCCAAAGGCGATGATGTTAAGAATTATTTAGCAGGCAATGATAATATAGCAAGAGAAGGTACTCCTGAAGATAATTTGGAAGGAGATGAAACTGTTGTTGCTGATAATAATACTGCAGATAATAATACAGAAGAAGCTGTGAATAATGAGGAAGAAACAGTAGCAGAAGAAGAAGTTACGGAAGAAAATGAAGAATATGCTCAAAATGATACTGCAGAGGAAGAAGTTACAGGAGAAAATGAGGAAGAAGTTGTAGAAGAGCAAACTGAAGAAGTATATGTTGATAATACTATAAATGCTGTTGATTTAGATGTTAAGCAGTTAGAGCTTTTAGTTGCTGTTAAAAATAATGATATAATAGCTTTGAATACCTTAATAAAAGAAGGCGTTAATCCTAATTTTGTAGATGAAAACGGATATACTCCTTTACATTTAGCTGTTATAAATAGCAATTTAGATACAGTAGAGGCTTTGCTTAAATATAAAGATATAAACAAAGAAGCAAAACTTCCTTATAAAGCTACTTTAGATAATTGGTATTTAGGCGGGGCTACTCCTTTAATAGTTGCTTCTTATGTAGGTAATGCTGATATAGTTTATACTTTAATAGAGGCAGGCTGCGATATAAAAGCTAGAGATGATATAGATGGTGCTATGCCTATTCATGTAGCTTCAGCAAATGGAAATGATGATGTTGTTATATTGTTATTAGAAAAAGATAAAACATTGGTAAATGAAGCTGATAAAAATGGAAATGATACTCCATTACATTGGGCTGCTATGAAGAATAAACCTTCCACAATTAATGTACTTTTGAAATATGATGCTGATACAAAAATACAAAATTCTGATGGAAATACAGCTTTACATTATGCTGCCATGTATGCATCTTCTGATGTTGTAAAAAATATAGTTGCTTCTGATAAATCTAGTGTTAATATGGCTAATAATGAAAATATGTATCCTATACATTATGCTGCTTTAGAAAACAATACTGATGCTTTGGTAGCATTAGTTCAGAATGGAAAGGCAGATGTTAATATAAAAGATTCTAATAATGATACAGCTTTACATTATGCTGCTGCTTATGGTAATATGGATAGTGTTGTGGCATTAGTAGAAAAATGCCAAGCTGACAAAACATTGAAAGATAGTGATGGGTATACAGCTGCTGATTTAGCTTTAGACAATGGTTATAATAATATAGCTAATTATTTAAGAGGTGCTGCTTATATACCTGATAATAATCAAGATAATACAGGTAATGAACAGGAATTAATACTTCCTGAGTACAATAAAAAGCCAAATTTGGATAAAAAATGGTGGTAATTTAATTTTTATTATAATTGTGATCGAAAGGCTTGGAATTTTTATAAATTTCAAGCCTTTATTATGTAGTTTTTATAAACTTATAAAAATTCATCATGTTTTTTTTAATATTGTTATATATTTGATTTTATTAGTCAATAATATTGAAAAATAGTACAATAAAATTTGCAATAGAAATCAATATATAATACAATATAAGATAATATATTAATTGAGAGGAATTAAGAATATGTTTAAAGGCACTACAATATGTGCAGTATGCAGAGATGGTGTTACAGCAATAGCTGGAGATGGACAGGTTACATTAGGTGAAACTGTTATGAAGCCTAATGCAGTAAAATTAAGAAAATTATACGGCGGTAAAGTGATATCAGGTTTTGCTGGATCTACTGCCGATGCTTTTACATTATTTGAAAAATTTGAGAAAAGACTTCAAGAATTTTCAGGCGATTTAACAAGAGCAGCAGTTGAGCTTGCACGCGAATGGAGAACTGATAAGATGCTTAGAAATTTACAGGCACTTATTATAGTTGCTAGTAAAGAAAAAATGCTTTTACTTTCAGGTAACGGCGATGTTATAGAAAGTGAGAACAATATATTAGCTATAGGTAGCGGAGGACAGTATGCTAAAGCTGCAGCAATGGCATTAAGTGAAAATACAGATCTATCTGCTGAAGAAATAGCTAGAAAATCGCTTGAAATAGCTTCTAAAATATGTATATACACTAACAGCAATATTTCTTTGGAGGTAATAAAGTAAGATGTCATTTGATGCGAAATTAGAAAGCGAACTTACGCCTAGAAAAATAGTAGAGGCATTAGATCAGTATATAATAGGACAAACAGAGGCTAAACGTTCTGTTGCTATAGCTTTGAGAAATAGATATAGAAGAAGACATTTACCTGATGACTTGAGAGATGAGGTTGCTCCTAAAAATATAATCCTTATAGGACCTACAGGTGTTGGTAAAACTGAAATAGCTAGAAGACTTGCTAAATTAGTAAATGCTCCTTTTATTAAAGTTGAGGCTACTAAATATACAGAAGTAGGTTATGTGGGACGTGATGTTGAGAGTATGGTAAGAGATTTGGTAAATGTTGCTATATTCGATCTTAAAACAGCCATGATGAAAGAGGTAGAAAAAGAGGCTACAGAAATAGCTTTGGATAAATTAGCTAAATTACTTCTTCCTTCTGTAAAAAAAGAAAATGATGAAAATATATCTGAAGAAGAGGCAGAAAAGAAGAAAAATGCCAAAGAACAGATAAAAAAACGTATACAGAATGGTGATTTTGATGAAAGTTATGTAGAAATCAAAATATCATCAGGCAATAACAGAATGTTTGGTATAATTCCCGGTATGGGCTTTGAAGAAAGCGATATGATTCAGTCTATGGTAGGAAGTATTATGCCTACAAATAAGAAACATAAACGTTTGAGAGTTAAAGAGGCTAAAAAATATTTAATTAATGAAGCTTCAGAATCTCTTATAGACATGGATAAAATTACATCCGATGCTTTAAGTCTTACTGAGAATATGGGTATAATATTTTTGGATGAGATAGATAAAATAGCAAGCGGCAATAAAACAGATAGTGCAGATGTTGCCCGTCATGGCGTACAAAGAGATTTACTTCCTATAGTTGAAGGTACTACTGTTAATACAAGATATGGTCCTATAAAAACAGATCATATATTGTTTATAGCGGCAGGAGCTTTCCATATAAATAAACCTTCTGATTTAATTCCAGAGCTTCAAGGTAGATTCCCTATAAGAGTTGAGTTAAAGGCTTTATCTAAGGAAGATTTCAAAGATATACTAGTTAATCCTAAGAATGCCATAACAAAACAGTATCAGGAACTATTAAAGACAGAGGGTGTAACTATAGAATTCGAGGAAGAGGCTTTATCGGCTATAGCAGATATAGCTTATAATATCAACACTAATGTAGAAAATATAGGAGCAAGAAGACTTTACACTATTATGGAAAAAGTTTTTGAGGAAATTTCTTTTAGTGCTGATGAACATAAAGGTGAATTTATAAAAATTAATGCCGATAATATAAAAGAGTCTATGAAAGATATCGAAGATAACCGCGATATAAGTAGGTATATATTGTAGCATTTTTTTATAGTAATAGTAGATTTTTTTATTATTTTTTATAATATAGTAAATATAATCAAAAAAAATGGAGTTTATGATGGATAATAACAATGAACAACAAGAAAGTACAGTATTTATTAAATGGGTGCCTCTATATGAGACAAGGCATAAGCTTATAGACAGTCAGCATAAAGAACTTGTTAATATTGTTAATGAGCTTTATTTAGCAACTGTTGATAATAATGCTAATACCAATGAAGCTTTTATTAAAGCTATAAAGAAATGTATAGACTACACTCAGTATCACTTCAAAACAGAAGAAAAAATAATGGATTTAATCAATTATTCAGATGCTGAGAATCATAAAGCTATGCATAAAAGTTTTTATTTGGAAATAGTTGATCAGATTAGAAAATATGAAGAAGGTCAGCCTTTTGTAGCTAATAAGTTTATTAAGTTCTTAAAAGATTGGCTTTTAGAGCATATTGGTTTCCAAGATAAAAAATTTGTAAATGAAATTAAGGAAGCTTTAAAAAAGAAAGAAGCTAATCAGTAAAAGCATTATTTTTATATATTTATAAACATCTAATGTTTATTAATTTGTTATTATCAATTTAGAATAGTATTGTATAAAAAATATAGGATTTGTTAAGTGTCGAAAAGTAATTCATACATAATTGGTGTAATTATATTAAGTATTATTAGTGCTATACTTCTATTTTTGGCTTTTCCTCCACTTAACTTATTTCCTATGTCTTTTATAGCTTTAGTACCGCTTAATATTATTATATTTAAAGCAGATAAAATTAGATATTATGTAATATCATCTTCTATATTTGTTCTACTTTTTTTTGGTACGCTTTTAATGTGGATTGTGGCTTTTATGTTAAGAGAGCTGGGATCCTTAATTTCTTTTTTGACTTTATTCACTATATTATTTTTATTGATATTTCTTTTTTACTTTCCAGCTATGCTGTTAAGTGGATTTCTTTCTAAAAAAAATCCTGAATTTAGATTTATAATAGTGCCTGTTGTATTTACATTTATGGAATATATGCGTAATATAGGATTTCTTGGTTTTCCTTGGGGAATAATTGGATATTCTCAATGGAATTTTCCTATATTCATACAATCTGCAGATATATTTGGTGTATTGGGAATTAGTTTTTTTGTTTATTTTTCTAATTCAATTATTGCTCATTATTTGTTATTATATGCTGAAAAAGATAAGATTAAATATAAAAAGCCTTATATTCCTGCTTTGATTTTTATATCATCATTTGTTCTAGTTATAATATATGGTGCTATTAAGATGAATGTTGAAGAATCAAGAAGAACTTTTCAGCCTAAAACTAATATAGCTCTTATACAGCATGCATTTGATCCTAATAATCAATGGAATAGCATATATACAGGAGAACCATTTAGAAAAGGTGTTGGAGGTATTCAAGGTTTTGCAGAGAAATTTCTTTTAAAATCAGATAAATTTAAAAATGAAGAAAAACCAGATGGATCTACGCAAAACGGTACTATAGCTATAAAAAGAATATGTTCTCTAGCAAAAGATGCTGCTCTTTCAAAACCATCTTTAATAGTATACCCTGAAACAGCTGCTATTGAAGGATATAGCTTTATTGTAAATAATTATAAAGATATTTTAGATGTTGGTGTGCCTGATTATGCATATCCGCAAATATATAATATGTATCTTTTTTATGAAATGATTAAATATACTCAAACTTATCATTTAGTTGGTACAGTATCTATAAAAGAAAATACTAATAAAGATGCTTATAATCAATATTCATACTATAATAGCATTGAATTTGTTAATGACAGAGGCAACAAGATAGATGAATATTCCAAGATAAAGCTTGTACCTGGCGGGGAATCTTATCCTTTTCAGGATAATCAGTTTTTGCTTAATACCTTCCCATTTAAAAATATTATTAACTTTATGTATAAGCAGTTTGATAGTGCCGGAGCTAATAGATGGGAAAGAGGAAAGAAAATAACAGTATTTAATCATCCTAATGGGTATCGTATTTCTGGGTCAATATGTTATGAAAGTGCTTTTGGCGATTTTATGAGAAAATTTGCTTATAATGGGGCCCAGGCTTTAGCTGTTATTACAGAAGACTCTTGGTCTTATAGCGATGAATCACTCCTTCAGCATTTTTATATGTCAGTATTTAGAGCTATAGAAAATAGAAGAGATATTGTTCATAACGGAAATTCAGGAGTTACAGGTCATATATCAAGTACAGGAAAAATTATTTCAACTCTTCCTTTTTGGAAGCCGGATTATATGATTGCAAATGTAGCACTTAATGATAGAATCACTATATATACTAGATTTGGAGAATGGTTTGTATATCTTTGTATTATAGCTATAATAGTATTTATATTATCAGCTACAACTAAAACATTATTTGAATTAAAAGAGATAATAAAAAAACGTTTCTTTGCTAAAAAATTAGAAACTGTAGAAGAAGTTGCTTTACCTTCAGCAAAGAAAGTTGATGAATATATTGATAATGATAATAATCATGATTTGCCTAGTTTAGATGATTTAGATGAGCTTATTAGTAAAAAAGAAACAAAATCTAAAATTACTAAAGAAAATATTGTTAGAGAAAATAAAGCAGGTAAAATTGCAGTAATAGAAGAAAAAAAAGAATCTCCTTATAAAGAATCAGATAATAATAAAAAAATAGTTGTAAATAAAAAAACTAATGCTTTAGAAAATGTTAATAAAAATAAGGAAGATAAAAAACTTAATAGTGATCAAAAAATAGATTTATTTTCTGATAATACTATAAATAATTCAGATAAATACAGTATATTTGAAGAGGATAAATATACATCAGCAATATCTTCTGCTTTAACAGGCATCATAGAAGAAAATGAGGAAAGCCTTAATAATAAAGATATAAAAAAGAATAGTAATGCAATAAAAGGGGATTAAGGTATTTATATATGTTGGGAGCTATCAGAATACTTATAGCAGAAGATTCTAAAACGACTAGTGCATTATTAAATAATGTATTAGCCAATCATTATAGATTAGAAGTTGTAAGTATTGTGAATAATGGTATAGATGCCTATAAATCTATAGTGGCAATAAAGCCAGATTTTGTTGTTATGAATATAGATTTACCTTTGATGGGCGGCATAGAATTATTAAAATTATTAAAAAAAGAGAATATACAAACTAATATTTTAATTATGAGTTCTTTGGCACAGAATAAGGATCTATCATCTAGGGCTTTGGATTTAGGTGCTTTGGATATAATATATAAACCTAGGAATATAAACGCTGAGTTTGTTAAAGATAATATACTTAATGTTATATTGGAAACTATAAAAAACAATCAAATAAAATCTGATTCAGCTTTTGACTACAATTCAACTATATTAAATAGCTGCAGTATGAAAGAAGTCATTGAAGATGAAGAAAAAACATATATGGATAAATTTGATGATAATGTAAAAATAATGCCTTATGATCAAAAGCAAGTTGCAACAGCTTTAAGTATATCTTTTAGAAAAGATTTTAAAGCTCCTCTTTTGGTGGCAATAGGTATATCTACAGGAGGCCCTAGAGCTCTTAGAATAATGCTTCCTAGTATTCCTAAGGACTTTCCTTTGCCTATACTAATATCACAGCATATACCTAAAGAATTTTCATCTTCTCTTATTTCTAGTTTGCAGGATATTTCTAGTATTAGAATTAAAGAGGCTCAGGTAGATGAGGAGATATTGCCTTCCATTGTATATGTTTCTCCTGGTGATAAAAATATGGGTATATATATGGACAGCAAAGGAAAATTAAGAATTAAATTTTATCCTGATCCTGATAAAAAATTTGTTTATACTCCTTGTGTGGATTATTTATTTAATACTATTGATGATGTTTTAAAAGATAAAGCTATTGCTATTGTTATGACTGGTATGGGTAATGATGGTACTAGCGGTATGACTAGATTGTATAATCATAATAATTTAACTATTGCTCAGGATAAATTAAGCTGTACAGTATATGGCATGCCTAGAAGTGTTATAGAAAATAAGGTTGCACATGTGGTATTATCACTTTATGATATTGCCGAATTTTTAGTGCAGTATTTGAGAGGAAAACTTAAATGAAAAATATTTTTATTTTTACTATTATATTAATTGTTTTTGCATCTTCTTGTAAAAAAGAATATGGTGTTGAATATAGTATTTATGAATATGAAAAATATATATCTACGCTTATAGCAAATAAAGATACATTGGAGTTTACTTCTAATTTCATTCAGAATTTAGATGAAAATATAATTAATACTTTAAATGAGATGAGTTTAATATATGAACTTACTCCGGTTAATATTATAGAGTCAATAAAAAATAGAGGGGCATTATATCAGAGAATATTTTCAGATAATGATGATTCTCTTTGTAATTATCTTCCTAAAGATGGAGGATATTATGATGTTAATGTAACTTATAAAAAGTATAAAGATATTATGGTAGCTCAGATTGAATATCCTTCTTTTAATAAAATATCTGAAAACTCTATTGAATTTGTGGCAATATATTTGAATGATAAATGGAATTTAATTACTATTAACTTTTTGAATATTTGAAAATAGGATTTTTTAATGAAAAAAATTTTGATTACATTGATTGCGATATTATTTTTATTAGTATCATGTTTAGAAGATTTGGACACTGTTAGAAAACAATCTTTGTTTGCATTTTATGATGAGATGAAGACAGAAATATTAAATGATAATATAGATTGGATAGAAAAAAATTCTGATATAGAAAATATAGAAAACATTAAAAATATTATATTAGATAATACAGATTCTATAAAAAAATTAATGTCCTCTTCAAATAAGGAGTATTCTGTAACTATAAATTATACAATAGGTGATAATACTAATCCTGCAAGCGGATATTATATTGTTAGAAACACAGAATTTTCACCTACATATTATTATATAAGACTTGTAAACAATTCAAATAAATGGAAAATAGAATCAATAGATAAACTTCCTTTAAAATAAAATATTTATTTTTTATTATTTGCAAAAAATACTAAATATACTAAAATAAAATAATTAAGTTTTATTTTAAGGAAGTTATTATGCCTATAATAAAAGCGCCATGCAAAATAAATATTTCTCTTGATATAACTTCAAAAAGAAAAGACGGATATCATTTGATAGAATCTTTATTTCATACAGTTAATTTATATGATATCATCACTATTGAAAAATCTGATAAATATAATATTACAACAAGCGGTAAGTATGCATTAGAAGATGATAAAGAAGAAAATATAGTAACAAAAATATTTAATCATTTTAAAAATAATATGAATCTTAATAATGATTACAATATACATATAGAAAAAAATATTCCTACAGGGGCTGGACTTGGAGGAGGATCATCTGATGCTGCTAATATTATTAAGTTTTTTTTATCTGAATTAAATATTGATATCAATGATGAATTAATAGAATCTTTTTCTTCATTTGGAGCAGATATTCCTTTTTTTATTAGAGGAGGATGTGCTTGGGTTTCAGGTATTGGAGAGAAGATACGAAATTATGATTTTACGCTTCCTTATAATGTTATTTTAATATATCCGAATATACATGTTTCTACAAAATTAGCTTATTCAAAGTTTACTCCTGAAGATTTTAATAAATCAGATTTGTTTTATATAAAGAATATGCTTGATAATAAAGATATTAATTTTGAAAGAATAGTCTCAAAAACATATAATGTATTTGAGAAGAATGTTTTTAATTTAGAAAAAAAAATAGAAGAAATAAAAAACAAAATTGAAAGTATAATTAAAAGAAAAGTAACTATGAGCGGTTCAGGTTCTTCTCTTTTTGCTTTATATGATAATGATGATGTTATGATTGAAGATGATTTTCAAAAATTAAAAAATGAACTTAATATGGATATATATAAATTGAGTTTGATTTAATTGTATTTAATGTTTTTTATGTTATAATTTTGTTTATTATAAAAATTCAATATTAAAAAATTAAAGAGAACATTATAAAAAATGCTAAAAAAGATATTTATTATATTATTTATTTATTCATCTGTATTTTTTGCAGCTGATTTATCATCTTTATCATCAAAACATTCATTATCAGTTTTGGAAACAAGCAGCACAAGATCAAAAGGCATGATGGGAGCAGATTTCTTAATAGGAAATGATTCATCTGCTTTATTTAAAAACTCTTCATCTTTGATGGGAGTACTTAGAGATAGTGTTAATTTGAATTATACTTTTACATCCAACCCTCAAAATGATTATATATTCAATGCTTCCTATGCTCATATAGGAGGTTCTTATGCTGTAGGAGTTGGTTTTGCAGGTGATATAAATAAAGTTTATTCTTATGATAGTTTAGGTGCTAAAAAAAACGATATATATAACGGACTTTATTTAATCAATGTAGGTGCTGCTTATGCTATCAATGAAAGTTCTTTTATAGGGGCAAATATTAAAAGTGTAGTTAATAATAGCGGTAAAGATAATAATTTTGGAATGTTTTTTGATGTATCATATATGCAGTCATTATTTACACCAAATTTTAAACTTGGTGTTGGAGTTAGAAATTTCGGATTTTATGATAATGTATTTGCTAAAACAGATACTGATATAACAGCTTCTGTAGCATATGCTAAAAGCGATGGAAGTTTTGCAGTATCAGGACAATATACAATATCTGTACCTTCTGTAAGTCATGAATTCTCTGTTGGGCTTGAAGCTATGATCATAGATTTTAATAAATTAGGATTATTTAAGAAAAAAACAGCATGGTATGATGATTTGCCCGAAAGTATATTAGATGCTCCGGATTTCGTACAAAAAAGGCTTTCACAACAGCTTCCAAGCGGTATTCTAGCTAGATTAGGAGTAGGCACTAAAGGAGTTTCTTTAGGGTTATCTATTTATTTGGATTTATTCAGACTAGACTATGCTATTAGTTTTGATAATTTTAGTAAGGATAATATTTCTCATGATATAGGCATGAGTTTTGTATTCTAATTTAGGTTTTTTATGGCTATTTGTAAACAAAAAATATCTAATACAGAAAATTGTCCAAGAGAAGAGTACAAAGACGGTTTATGCATTCTTCATCATAACAGCGATGATAAACCTGAAGGACTTTTCAGAAGAATAATAAGAGATGATATTTATAGGGGATTCTATAATTTCTCTTATATGATAAGTTATGACGGATTTAATTTCGAGGGATTAAAAATCGAAAAAAATACTAATATGCTTTTCACTAATTCTTCATTCTATGGACCTTTCCAAATGAGAAATTTTAATTTATTCGGCTCTTTAGATTTTACAGACAGTAATTTTGAAAGCGGATTTTTTATTACAATGTCTAATGTTTATAAAGAAATCATTATAAAAAATTCTAAAATAAATATGGATTTTGATATGTCTTTGTCAAATTTGCAGTCCATTGATATTGATAATATAACAGTAGAATGTAATTTTTCCATTGCTAATTCTGATATAATAGATAAGCTTTCATTCAATCATATTCATTTTAAAAATAATTTCAGTATGCTGAATGCAAGTTTGCAGGGAGAATCTAGCTTTGAAAATATTATTATAGATGGTGATGCTGATTTTAGGAATATGGTATTTTATAAATCATTAAAATTTGAAAACGTAGAAATAAAAGGTAGAACTATACCTTATGAAATTATTGACAATGAAAAAATAGAATTCGTGAATGTTTTAATAAACGGCAAAGTTATAGATGACAATCAAAAAGAGAGAAAAGAAAAAGAGAAAAAAGAATCTCAATTAGAAAAAATCAAAGAGGCAAAGGAAAAAATGTACAAAGAAACTTTGCTTAATAATAAATACTCTAAAAGAAAATAGATATTAAAGTAAATTTCTTTTGTCTTTTAATTCATCTTTTTCTCTTATATCCTTTAATATATCTTTAATTTTTGAATCTTTATTATTCGGATAAATTAAAAGCACTCCGTTTGATTTTACTATAGTTAAATCATCAACTCCATCTATAGCTATAAAAGTATCTTTATCATCATTTATTATTATATTGCTTTTTGCTTCTTTAGCATATACATTTCCGATTATAACATTATTATTATCGTCTTTATCATATATTCTTCCAAGGGCAGAGAATGCTCCCAAATCGTCCCAGAAGAAGCTTGATTTTATACATTTAATGTTTTTTATTTTTTCCATTATACCGAAGTCGAAAGATATTTTATTTATAGTTTTGAATATTTCTTCTTTTTGAGTATCATCTTTGGCTTCTAATGTTTGTACAGTTTTGTTGTATGTATCAGGCATTAATTCTTTTATTGAATTAAGAATATTATCTATAGACCATATAAACATACCGCTATTCCATAGATAATTACCATCTTCTAAGAATTTGCATGCATTTTCATAATTAGGCTTTTCTACAAATCTATCAACATTATATACATCATCTTTAATATTATCTTTTATTTTTATATATCCGTATCCTGTTTCTGCTCTGTTAGGCTTAATTCCTACCACTGCAACTTCATTAGTATTTTCACTTACTTCAATGGCATTTTCAATAGACTTTATAAATAAATCTTCATTTTTTATTATAGGATCTGCAGGAAGCACTGCAATCATAGCATTTCCTATCTTTTCTTTTATAGAAATAGCACCTAAAGCAATAGCAGCTGCTGTATCTCTTCCCATTGGCTCATATATTATATTTTTGAAAGATGGCATATATTTAGCAAATGCATCTTTATATCTTTTGCCTGTTATTATGAAAATATTATCTTCACTAGTAATTTTTAATGCTCTGTCTATTGTCTGTTCTATAAGAGATTTATTTTCTATAATACTTAAAAATTGTTTTGGTTTGCATTCTCTGCTTAAAGGCCATAGTCTTTCACCTATACCTCCTGCCATTATAAGTATTGATTTTTTCATATTGAAGCCTTTTAGTAAAAGTTATTTTATAGTACCTTATTATATATATAATTAAATAAAAAACAATGATATTGTAAAAAAAGTATTTACATTTCATACATTAAAATAAAAAAATATATTTTTTGTAAAAAATGTAGTTCTTAGATAGTATTAATAAATATAAACTCATTAATATTAAATATAATTTCAATATTTTTATTTGACAAAAATTTCATTATGTATTATCTTTTATCGTGTAATGGGAGATTTTTTATTTTTCTTTAAATTTTTAAAATTTGAGAGGTTATATGAATAATACTGAAGAGCTAATATATGATGACGATGATATGCTGTCGCCTATAGATGCGGCGAAAATAGTTGGAGTTTCAAGAACTACTGTAAACTATTGGGTGAGACATTATGGATTAAAGGCTGATGTTACACCTGGTAAGAGATACAAAATTCGTTATGCTGATTTAAAAGCTTTTTTGGCTTTCAACAAGAAAGAAAAAAGAATCAAATTAAAAAGAAAACAGTCCAAATATAAGCTTGCCATAATTGAGCCTATGGAAATCACAAGAAAAAATTATCTCGAATGGCTTAAAGATGATTATGATGTTACATGTATATCTAATTTGGTTGCACCTTTAAAAGAGTTAAAAAAGATTTCACCTGATATCATTCTAATGGATATCAATTTATCAGATGATAAGGATTATTTTTATATAATAGATGAAATTAAAAAAGAAATTTCTTTAAGAACATCATTAATTATTATTATTACAAAGAGATATAATGAAGATGATGTTGTAAATGGGCTTGAAAAAGGTGCTTGCGATTATGTAAAAAAACCTGTAGGACAAAATGAACTTAAAGCAAGAATTAAAAATGCTATTAGATTTTATGTCGATGTGTAAATAATTATTAAAGCATATTTATAGGGTCTATGTCTATTTCTATATAATTGCCTTTATCTGCTGTAAAACTAGTATTTAGTTTATTAAAGAAATTTTTTAGCAGTGAATGCGACGGTGTTTTTATAAGTATATTCCATCTGTAATATTTGTTTAATTTGCTCATAGCACATGCTGTAGCTCCTAGAATTATTATTTTATCAGAATCATTATAAGTTTCCATTCTGAGCATATCTGCTATTTTATTGGCATCATCTTCTACTTTTTTTTCGTCTATTCCTCTTATTACTAATCTAATTAATCTTGAAAATGGAGGATAATTTAAAGGTGCTTTCCTATTTTCTATTTCTTTATTATAAAATGATATATAATCATGATTTTTAGCACATTCTATACTATAGTTATTAGGAGAATAAGTTTGAATATATACTATACCGTTTTTTTCTCCTCTTCCACTTCTTCCAGCAACTTGAGTAATGAGGTTGAATGTTCTTTCAGCACTTCTAAAATCAGGTATATGAAGCGACATATCCGCTAGAAGTACGCCTACTAAAGTAACATTAGGAAAATCAAGCCCTTTGGCTATCATTTGAGTGCCGACTAATATATCTATTTCCCCGTCAGAAAATCTTTTGAATATTTTTTCATAATTTTTTGTACCGCCTACTGTATCCTGATCCATTCTCTCTACTACAGCATTTGGAAAAAGTATATTTAAATGCTCCTCTACTTTTTCAGTACCACTTCCTATTCTCTCGAAATGTCCTATTTTACATTCATCGCAAAGCTCATCTAAATATTGAGTATATCCGCAGTAATGACACATAACAACATTTTTCTTTTTATGATAAGTAAGAGATACCGAACAATTAGGGCATTCCAAAACTCTCTGACAATATGAACAAGTAACTACAGGAGCATAACCTTTACGATTAAGAAATAGTATAATTTGTTCTTTTTTTTCTAATTTTCTATTTATTTCTTCTGCCAATTTTTGAGTAATCATAGGAAAAGCATCTGCTCTTTTTTCCTTTTTCAAATCTAATATTTTAACCTCAGGCATATTAACTGAAGCCGCTCTTTTCTTTAGGCTTAGAAGTTCTATTTTGCCTATTGAGGCATAATAAAAACTTTCTATAGAAGGAGTGGCACTTCCTAAAAGTAATGTGGCATTCTCATGAGATTTTCTATAAAAAGCAACCTGTCTTGCATGATATCTTGGGGTGTCTCCTGCCTTATAACTGGTTTCATGCTCTTCATCTATAACTATTATACCTAAATTAGGGGTAGGGGAGAATATAGCACTTCTAGCACCTATAACGATTTTTATCTCATCTTTTTTTATCATCTGCCAATATCTGTATTTAGAATTAGGCGATAATTTACTATGAAGTACAGCTATTTTTCCTTCAAATCTTTCAGCAAATCTTTTTATAGTTTGAGGTGTTAAAGATATTTCAGGAAGTATCACTATTGCCTGCTTTCCCATATCAACTACTTTCTTTATAGCCTGCAAATATACTTCTGTTTTTCCGCTTCCTGTTACGCCATGAAGGAGAAAAGTTTTTGGATTATTTGATTCTATACTTTCATTTATTTTTTTTAGTACAGCTTCTTGTTCTTCATTAAGTTTTAAATATGGTTTTTGTTTTGCCGGTATTGGTTTTGCTTTTTTCTCTTTTTTGGCTGGAGTACCTACGGGAAGTGCGGCAAATAATGCCTCTCCAAAAGATGAATGATAATAATTACTCATCCATTTTGCTAATTTGAATTCTTTATCTGAACAAATAGGTTCAAGATCAATTCTAGCTTTGATAGGATATACTTTATAGTTACCGTCTATAGTTTCAACTTCTTCTACAACAATACCCTTATTATTTTTACCCTTAATAGGAGCAACAACTCTACATCCTACCAAGCTATCATTAATCTCATCTGGTTTTCTGTATGTAAGTATTCTGTCTATAGGCAGATTGAAAACAACTTTAACATACATTATTACATTTTTTCGCGACGTTTTTTATCTTCATATTTAGACATACAGTTTACGCATCTTAAAGTATAAGGTAAAGCGGTTAATCTCTCTTCATTGATTTCTTCTTTACAGTCAATACATTTACCATAAGTACCGTCTTCTATTCTTTTAAGTGCATTATTAAGCATATCTAATTTATCTTTTTCTTTTTGTGAGAAATTCATTAGAGTTTGTTTCTCATAAGCCTGAAATGCTATATCAACCATATCACCATGAGAATCATCTTTAAGAGCCTCATAGGTTTCATTTCCGCTTAATAATTCATCTAAAGTTTTTCTCTTTTCTTCTAACAATAAATCTTTAAATTTTTTTAACTTCTTAGCAGTCATTATACCAACCTTTAAGCAATATAGTAACCCAATAAAAAGATATTTTAACGTTTTGAGAATTGGAAACGTTTTCTAGCACCAGATCTTCCGTATTTTTTACGTTCAACTACACGAGAATCTCTAGTAAGGAATCCATTTCTTTTTAAAGTAGTTCTGAAATCCTGACTTTCACCTACTAAAGCCTTAGCGATACCATGTCTTACTGCATCAGCTTGAGCAGAAACACCGCCGCCATGAACATTAGCAAATACATCATATTTTCCAAAATTACCTGTTACTTTTAAAGCATCTTCTACTACTTTAAGAAGTGCTGCTCTATTGCAGAAGTATTCAGCATAATTTTTTCCATTTATTAAAATTTTGCCGCTGCCTAAAGTTATACGAACTCTTGCATTAGCTGTTTTTCTTTTTCCAGTAAAAATAGTTAATTGTTTAGCTGCCATTTTTATCTCCTAATTATATATTTACTACAGTAGGTTTATTAGCTTCATGCGGATGCTCGCTTCCTGCATATACTTTTAACTTCTTAAGATGAAGTCTTCCTAATGGGTTATGAGAAAGCATACCTTTTACAGCTATTTTTACCATTCTTTCAGGATTTTTTTCTAATAATTCGCCGTAGCTTATAGCTTTTATACCGCCTGGATAACCTGTATGTCTATAGTGAATTTTTCCTTTCTTTTTATTTCCTGTTAATACTATGTCTTTAGCATTGATGATGATAACATAATCACCATTGTCTAAGTTGTATGCATAGTCTACTTTATGTTTTCCTTTAAGCATATAAGCTGCTCTGCTTGCTACTCTTCCTAATGACTTACCTTTGGCATCTATTATTAGCCAATTTTGCTTTATATCTTTTTGTGATAAAACGTAAGTACTGTTTTTTGTTTTTAATGTTTTTTATCCATAACATACACACCTTGATTTAACGTTTTAAAAAAATTTGGTAGTTTTTATCTTAAAAATGTAACGGTGCGTAATTATAACATGAATATACTGTAAAGTCAAATTTAATTTATAAAATTATTTTGACAATTTGAATGCTTGTTTTTAGTCCTATGAGTTTGATTATTTTAATGGATTTTATTATTCCTATGATTCTTATAAAATCTATAATGTTTTTTGATTTAATTATTTTAGGCATATTCTTTATACCTATTATTTTTACCATGCTTTTTAATTTTTTATACCTATTATTTGAGTTATTTTTGATATTTTTGCTATTTTACTCATTGTTATACCTGTTTATTTTAAAGGCATATTATCTAATAATCTAGTAGAGCCGCAGTAGCAGGATATGAGTATTATTGAATTTTTAGTTGCTGTTTCTACATTGGCTAGAGTTTCTTTGTCTGCTATATAAATATATTCTAGCTTAAGCATTTTATGAGATTTCAAATTATTCTTTATTATATCTACCAAATATGATGATTTAGTACCGCCTTTTTTAAACTCTTCTCTTGCCTCTTTAAGAAGTTTATATATGATAGTAGCTTCTTCTTTTTCCCTATCACTTAATAAAGTATTTAAACTGCTTAAAGCCACCATATTCTCATCTCTTACTATAGGAATAGTTTTTAATGATATATTATAATTTAAATCTTTTATTATTTTTTTTATTATAAATACTTCCTGATAATCATATTCAATAAAATATACATTTGTAGGTGATATTATATTAAATAGTTTTAATACTGTTGTGATTATGCCTTTATAATATATAGGTCTTGAAATAATATTGAATTTACTGTTTTCTATATTTATATGAATAGAATAATCATCAGGTATCATCTCTTCTACAGACGGTAAAAATAATACATCTGCCTGACATTCTTCTAAAAGTTTTTTATCATTATCTAAATCCTGAGGATATTTTTCTATATCTTCTACTTTCATAAATTGAAGCGGATTAAGAAATATACTCACAATTACAATATCGCATTCTTTTTTGGCTTTTTTTATTAAAGCCGCATGTCCTTCATGCAAAGCTCCCATGGTAGGAATTAAAGCTATAGATTTATCCTTATTGTCATTAATAAATTTATATGCACTTTTTATATTTTTTAATATAGTTAAATACATATATTAATCCATTTTTTTATTCATTTTATCCTGATTTGTTGCAGGCTCATAAAAATATAATGCCAGTATAGTTTGAAGCGGAAACATTATAATAGCTTCAATAAACATACTAAATCTTCTTATAGTATATATAATATCTTTTTTAAGTGCAAATACATTCACTATATAAAGTATTTTACTAGCAGCAAATGCCGCAAACAATAATATTATTAAAAAATAAGGCAATGTATTTGGTGCTGGTAATATAGTAATATATTTAGGTGTTTCATTATTATTACAATTAACTATAAAAAGATATATTCCAAATAAGTATATAAAAGTAAATATTACATCTAATATAATTGTAATAAGTTCAGCTTTTTTATGTGAAATTTCAGGGTAAAGTAAAGTTCCGCATGATCTGCATTGTTTAGCATATTTATCATTCACTGTTTTACAAGATTTACATTTAATAGTTTTAGCCATAGTTCTAGAATAGCTCCTTCATTATTGTCAATATTATCGTAACTATTGTTTAAAAAATAATCATATTTATAAATTGTAAAATTGTCAACTATTATAATAATTAAACATATAAAATATAAAAATTATATTCAATAAATAATAATAAAGCTAATAGAAGTTTTTTATTTTTCTATTAGCTTTATTGATTATTTTAAGTACAAGTTATTTATTAATGTCCTGCAGTAGTTATAGTAGTAGTAATTTCCTCTGTAGGATTTGTTGTAGAAGGGATTTTTATAAGTCTCAAGTCAAACATAATCATAAACATACAAGGTAAGAATATGAGTGTAAGCAAGGAAGCAAATAAAAGTCCGTAAGCTAATGCCATAACTATAGGAATAATGATATCTGCTCTACCACCTATACCATAAACAGTAGGTAAAAGTCCTACAACTGTAGTAACAGTAGTTAAGAATACCGGACGAAGTCTTTGCTTAGCTCCATCAACAATAGCCTTAGCAACGCCTTTTTTACCGCCTTCAACACCTTCATCTATGATTTTGTTAATCAAGTCAACAAGTATGATACCATTGTTTACAACAACACCAGCCAAACCGATGATACCTACAACACCCATGAATGATAAAGGCATTCTGTGAATAGCAAATCCTAATAATACCCCAATCAAACCAAATGGAATAATTACCATTATCATGATAGGCTGTATGAATCTGTTTAACTGAAGTAATAATACAATGTATACAAATACAAATGCCATAGCAAAACTGAAAGCTAACTGTTTTAATGCTTTAACAGTTTCTTTAGCTTCACCGCCGAATTCTAATTTTAATCCTCTATACTGTTTTGAGAAGTCTTTATATTTTTCTCTAACGGCATTCATTACCTGCTGAGAAGTATTTTTTCCGTATTCTATACCAGCTGTAATAGTTATTGTTCTTTGTCCGTTATAGTGCTTTAATGTTGCAAGTCCATCTGCTCTTTCTATTGTTGCAATATTTTTAAGATATATTAATCTTCCGCTTGTATTAGGTATCAAAAGATTCTCTAAATATTTAGTATCATAAGTATATTCATCATCAAATACAACTCTGAAGTCTAATTTATTTTCAAGTTCCTGTATATAAGTAGCTTCTGTACCATAATATGCAGTTCTTACTTCATTAGCTACAGTTGCTACATTAACGCCAAGTTCGGCTATTTTATCATAATCAAGCATAATTCTTAATTCTTCTTTACCTACTTTATCATCATCATCAATGTCTATAACTCCAGGTATTGTAGCCAAAAATGCTTTGATTTCTTCTTTTGCCTGTTTAGCTAATTCAGTTTTATTACCTACTATTTTTATGTCTACAGGATCACCTGGGTCAATACTTCCTTTTGTATTCATACTAAATACTGGGACATTTTGTCTTATATCTGTTTTATCTATTTCCTGATTTATCAATACAACAAGTTCATCAGCTGTTCTTTCCCTTTCAGCAGCAGGAACTAAATAAACCATAATACCTGCCAAACTTCCTTTTTCTTCAGAAACAACTTCTTGGTCAACCTGCTTACCTACAAGAGAGTATAAAGCAACAAGTTCTTCAGGTTTTACAACTCTTGAAACAGCATCTTCTATTTTAGCAATTTGCTCAGTTGTAACTTCTTTAGTTGTACCAGTAGGCATTTCTATATTAATAACTATTGTATCAGCACTTGTGTCGTATATAAGTACGAAATTTTTGAAGCTGTTTTGTGCTAAGAATACTGATGCTATAAGCAATGCCACAAATGCTCCTACTACAATATATCTTATATGTATTAATTTCTCTAATATTGCACCGAAAGGTATTTTCATTTTATCGAATAAAGCATCTTTATCAAAATCAAGAGGATTTTTAAATTTGCTTTTCTTTTTAGGTTTATAAGATTTGTATTTATCTTCTTTATCTTGTAATTGGTTAGGCAAAAGCAAAGTAGCTTGAAGCATACTAACAACAAGAGTAAATATAACGATTTTTGGGAAAAGGTTTAATATTTTACCCATCATACCGCTGATTGTAAGCATAGGGAAGAAGGCAGCAACTGTTGTAAGTGTTGAAGCTACCATTGGCATTACAACATCGGAAACGGCAAGTCTTGTAGCTTCTAGTCCCTTATATCCTGCCTGTTTAAAGTTAAATATATTTTCAGATACTACGATAGAGTTGTCTACTATCATACCAAGTACTGTAATAATAGCAGCTAATGACATAGTGTTAAATGTGATATCTGCAACTTGCATGTATATAAAACATGAGAACATTGTAACAACCATTCCCAAACTTGTAAACATAGCACTTTTGAAATCTAAGAAGATAATCAAAGTTATAAATATGATTATGAATCCTTGAATAAGGTTTGAAGTTACAATACTTAAAAGTGATTTAATAGTTCTTGAGTTATCACCCATAACAGATACTTGAATATTATCTGGTATCAAGTCTGCATTATCTTTCAAATACTGATTTACTACATCAATAGTTTTAAGAATGTCAGCATTTTCATTTTTTACAATAGAAAGAGAATATCCAGAAGCCTTGTTTACTCTCATTAATGTAGTTTTTTCTTCAAATCCTGATTCAACTCTTCCTATATCGCTTATTCTTACTCTCTGTCCATTGAATGTAGAACGTATTACAGTATTACTTGATTCCATAGGATCTTGGAATTCACCGTAGGTTACAACAGTTTGTTCCTTTCCGCCTGATTCCATATCTCCGCCTGTAGCTCTTACATTTCTTACGCTTAAAGCATTAACTACATCGCTTAAAGCTATATAATTTTTTTGCATTTTTACAGGATCAACATACACTTTAATTTCAGGATCTGTTCTTCCGCTTATTCTTACTTCGCCTACACCTTCAAGTCTTACAAGATCGTTTTCAAGCATTTGGCTTACATCAAATAATTCTCTTTCATCGCCTTCCATTCCTTCTTTAAAGTGTACAGCTAAAGTATATATTGACATTTTATTAGGGTTTAAGTCATAAGTTGTAACTTCTTCAACATCTTCTGATAAATCCGGAACATTCTGCATTTGTCTGAATATTTCATCTTTAACAGGCTGTCTGTCAGGCAGAGTTTCATCTAATGTAACTATAATAATAGCAATATTTTCAATTATTGTTGTTTCATATTCATCTATTCCTGATATTCCCTGTAATTGTTCTTCTATAGGTATAACAGCATTTTGCTCTACGTCAAGCGGAGTAGCACCTGGATATGTTACAGCTATAAGCATTTTATCTAAATCTGTAGATGGAATTGATTCTTTTCTTAAGTTAAAATAATAGTAGCCTCCTACAAATAATACGGCCATTACTATTATATTTACAAGCATCGTTTTTTTGGCAAAAAATACTATAATTCTTTCCATATATTGCTTAATCTCCTCTATATTAATTGTCTAAATTAATGTATCTAATTAAATTAAATAAAGATTTGGTTATTAAGGAGGCTAATTTTTTATTAATTAACCCCCTCAATAAATATTTTATCCCTCTAAATCCTTATTGAAAGTTGCTAATTAAAAATATTTATTCGTAATCCATTGCAAGCAAAGCTCTATAATCAAATATAGTCGTTATAAATTCGTACTGAAGATTTAAAAGCTCTGTTTGAGTGGCTACAAGTTCCAACCTTGATGTAAGAAGATCATCAACTTCTAAACGTCCTTGATCAAGTTTTTGAAGCTGTGTAGCTATTCTTGAATTAATTGCTCTTATTTGCATTTGTTTGCTTGCTATTAAATTTTTATAAGCATTAAATTTTGAAATATATGTTTGCAATTGAGTATTAAAGTCTTTTTCTAATTGATCATATTGTGCTATTATTCCATATAAGGAGTTTTCAGCCATTTGGTATTGTGCTTTATTTGCTCTGTTTCCTATAGGGTAGGAGAATTGTACTCCGGCAAAAAAGTCAACATTTGTCATACTATTGAAAGATTGAAAATATCCGTCACTGTTAGGGCTAAGTCCATTAAGACTTACACTGCCCACAAAGTCTAGATTAGGAAGAGTACCATTTTTCATAGCTTCAAGAGTATATTCTGCTCTTATTTTTGATTGATATGCTATTTGACCGTTTACACTATCAGCAAAAGGAACAGCTTCCATCTGCATATTACTTCCTAAATCTAAATAAGCATCCCAAGTAGTATGATCTGGTTTTATATTAGTCACAGGCATAAAGAAACCTACAGTTGCCAAAAGACTATCTAAATTAATCTGATTCTGTGCATAATAATCACTATATACCATAGTTTGAGTTCTGGCATTCTGATAAGAGTCATTATCTATAAGTCCATTATTGTATCTGTCTCTCATCTGATTTTCAAATCTTTTTGCGGTTATGTACATGTTTCTATAGTATGCAAGAAGTTTTTCGTACATTATCCATTGATAATAAATTTTCTGATATGAAACAATAACGCTGGCATCATCTAATTTTCTCTGAAGCTTAGCTATAGTAAGAGCATATTCAGCATCTTTTATAGGATACCTATCTAAAGTACCAAAAAAGTTTCTTAAAAGTGGCTGAGTTACTTCTAATGTTAATGAAGGCTGATAATTTTTAAAGTCTACAGACTGACCTCCAGGCATATTTAATTTTCCGCCCAAAAAAGAAGTATGAGTTAAATTAACAGACCACTTAGTTCCTGTATAAGGTATTAAAGAACCTAATCCTATTCCTGCCTGTATTCCTGTGGCATTGATACTTGGGCTTGATGTAGTACTTGAATATCCGCTTGATAAACTTCCATATTTACCCACAGCTCCAACCTGTGCAGATAAATTTACATCTCCGGAACTTTCAGCACTAAGTAAATTCATTTCAGCATTAGTTTCTGTTACAGCATTAATCTTTAGTTCTGGTATCTGATCTCTTATAGTTTCCATATAAGCTGCATAAGTCAAAACATTTGTTTGCCCATATAAAATATTTATAAACAAAATAGAACATAAAATTATTTTAACAGTTATTTTCATTTACTCTCCTTATCACATCAAATCATACAATATTAATTCTTAATTCATTTTGATAAAAAACATTAATTTTTGAAGCTATATTTGTGTATGTTTTTACTTCCGAGCAAAAGCAGCAGTGTTTTATATAATGTGTCAATTAAATTATCTAAATTTACATCTAATGTTCTTCCTGCTTCTTCCTGCTCTATTTTTTCTTCATCTCCTTTGTAATAGTATAGCTTTCTGTCTAGGTTATAATATTTATTTAATATTAATTCGTTTCCTATACCTGAAGCTGCAACTATCATCTGCATATAAATGTCTTGAGGATCTATTACTGGATTGAAATATTTTTCATCAATTTTCTTATCTATGAATATTAACAGTTCTGAAAACCAATAATTCAATACAAGGTCTTTATTTATATTATCTTTTAATTTCTGCATTCTCTCTTTACTGTTAAAAAACATAGCCTGCAACTCAAACATTATTTTTCCAAATTCCTTAGCTGTTATAAAGAAAAATTTTCTAAAAGCATTAAATAATTCAAATATAGCTTTTTCAGGTTCATCATAAAAATTTTCTATAATATCTCTTGGATTCACTTCCGTTTTATTGCTGTTAATCAATGCTATTACAATTTCATCTATATTTGAATAATATTTGTAAACACCTCCTTGGCTTAAACCTGATTCTTTAACGATATCTTTCATCTTTACACTGTATGCAGGCTTCTTAAAAAATACCTTTATAGCTGCATCTAGTATTATCTTCCTTTTGTTCTCAAAATATTCTTGATTTACTTTAGGCATTGTATTATTTTGGTGTTCACCTCGTACTTGAAAAATTAATATGAAAATAAAAACGATACTAGTGTCATTTTTATTTGTGAAATACATATTATTACGATTAGATTTTATTGTCAATATATTATGTATAGAAAAATTTACAGTTTTTATATGCAATTTGTAAAACTATATAAAAATATTATGATATATGCTACATTTCTTACATAAAATATTTGTAATTAACTATTGTAAATATTTGTATTTAGTTTAATATTAACATATGGAATAACTTCAATAAAATTTTGAAATGGAGTTTGATTATTATGGAAGTAAATATTAAAGAGTTAGAGAACAACACTGTAATATTGAAATTGGATGGAGATATTGATGTTTATACTTCATCTGATTTAAAAGATTCTATTTTTTCTCAAATAGAGTTTGGGGCAAAAAAATAATAATAGATATGGAAGATGTTTATTATATAGACAGCAGTGGAATAGGGGTATTCATTTCAGCACTTGGTGCATTTAAGAAGGTAAATGGTAAAATATGTTTTGTAAAAGTAACAGATCCGGTTAAAAAGGTATTTGAACTTACTAAAATTAATAGTTTTTTCCTGTGTTTACAACAGAAACTGAAGCTTTGGCTAATTTTTAATTTACTTAAGTGTTGATATAAATTAAATTTAGTTAAAATAAAAAAATAAAAATAATAGTAGTTGATTTTTTATTTAATAGTTATAAAATTATTACAATTTATAATAAATATTTTTATTATTTTAATGAAATTCTATACAAGGTAGTAATTGTTTATTATGATTAGAGGATTATTTTTGCTTAGGAATGTTGTTATATTAACTTTGATATTAAGCTGTGTATTTTCTTTTAATGTTCTTTACGGTGCTGAAAATATTAATGATTATATAATGGAAGAGATAACTGATAATACTGCCCATCCATTCTATACAATTCCCATAAAATTTGGAAAATACATTGATTTTGATTTTAAGATAACAAAACATATAATATTGGTAACTTTAGCAGGTATTTTATCCGTTTGCAGTATGAAATACTTAGCTCATAAACTTAAACGTCCTTTAAACAGACCTACATATTTACAAAGTATATTGGAAGGTTTGATAGACTATATGAATAAGGATGTTATCGGTGCCACTTTAGGCGAAGAAGGTAAGAAATATGTACCTTTTTGTCTTACTGTATTTTTATTCGTATTATTTTCAAATATATTAGGACTTATACCGGCATCTATAAAATTTCCTACAGAAGATGGAAATCATTCTTATCTAGCAGGAGGACTTGGTGCAAATATAGGGTTTACTGCTGCTATAGCTGTAGTCGTATTTATAGTTTATATTTTTGCTGGAATAAGAAAGAAGGGCATAATAAAATATTGGACTGGTTTAGTACCTAAGGGACTTCCTTTGCCTTTAATACCTATAATATGGGTATTGGAATTTATTACATTATTCAATAGGGCTTTTGCTCTTGCGATTCGTTTGTTTGCAAACATAACAGGCGGGCATATAATGATGATAGTTATACCGTATTTGATAGTTATGTCTGGTACATTATTAGTTTCACCGTTTGCGGTATTATTCTTAGGATTCATATATGTTCTTGAAATGTTTGTAGCTGTTTTACAAGCTTATATATTCTCATTATTATCAGCAGTTTATATTGGAATTGCTATTAGTGATGAGCATTAATTATAAATAAAATTATCATAAAAAGGAGAATAAAAAATGGAACTTTCTATATTAGGTGCAGCAATTGGAGCAGGACTTGCCGCTATAGGGGTTGGTTTAGGAATAGGTTTTATAGGTTCTAGAGCAGTAGAGGGAATAGCTAGACAGCCTGAAGTATCAGGTAAAATACAGACAGCAATGCTTATAGCAGCAGCATTAATAGAAGGTGTTGGACTTTTTGCTTTAGTTATTTGTATTCTTGCACTATTTACAAAATAATACAGATAATAAATAATTGATTTGGAGGTATATGTATGGCACTTTTAAAAATAGACCCAGGTATTATCATTTGGACTTGGATCACATTTTTACTAGTCCTTGCTATATTAGGTGCTTCTACTTGGAAAATAATTTTGAAGGGTTTGAATGCTCGTGCTGATAAGATACAAGAAGATTTGGAAGAAGCTGAAAAAACTAGAGAAAATGCTAAAAAATCTTTGGCAGCATATAGAGAGCAAATTGATAATGCTAAAGCTGAAGCTAGTGCTATCATAGAAAATGCTAGAGTTGAGGCTAATAGGATTAGAGATAAAATTATTAATAATGCTAGAGAGGAAGCAGAACTTAATAAAAACAAAATTATGTCTGAAATAGACAGATCTAAAGAAGAGGCTATGAATAGTGTAAAAAAACAGGCACTTGATATTGCTGTTGTTATGGCAGAAACTATTCTTAAAAGAAATATTAATAAAGAAGATAATCAGGCTCTGATTAATGAATTTATTAATAATGCTAACAAAGAAAATAATCAGAAATGATTTTAAGAGTTTTTAGGAAGTAAATTAATCTTATGAAAGAAAGTGATAAATTACAAATATTGAAACCTACAGCCAATGCTATATTTGATATAGCTAGAGAGCTTGGAATGATAAAAGAAATATATAATGAACTTTCAGAATGTTCAAAATTATTTCAAGATATTGATATTAAAAAATATTTTTTTGATAAATCAATTTCAAAGAAAGATAAAAAAGAATTAATAGATAAGAGATTAAAACCAATACTTTCTAAAGAAACTTATGCTTTTGTATCTATATTAACAGAACATGACAGTATAGATGTACTGCCTGATATTGCTTCTTTGTATAAAGAGATAGCAGATGATTATAGTAATATAGTCAGAGTCCGTATTATTACAGCAAGCACTATTGATGATAAGACAGTAGAAGATATCATTCAAACAGTTAAATGTTTTTCTAATAATGAGATATCTTATGAAACTGTAGTTGATGAAAATATTATAGGCGGGATAATAGTATATATTGGCTCTGTTGTTTATGATTATAGTATAAAAAAACAAATAGATTTATTGCAAAGTAAATTTACTTATGGTAATTAATTAATAAACATTATAGGAGTTATAATATGGATTCTATTGCTGAAAATATTTTAAGTGATCTCAAAAAGGAAGTACTTAAAGAGGTTACAAAAGAAAAGGCAAGTAGATTTAGCCGTATTGTAAAAAATGAGTCTAGTGCCAAGAATTATGCTAAGGCTATGTTTGATATTGCTTCAGATATGGGTAAAATTGAAGCAATTAAAAGCGATTTGAATGTTGTATATTCATCTTTGCTTGTTGATAGTGATATATATGATTTTTTTAAATCTAGTTTCATAGATGGACATTTAAGAATGCGTATATTAAAAAAAATATATGCAGATAAGATTTTAGAAGAAACATTTAATCTTATCGCTATCTTGATAGAGAGAGATATGATTAATATTTTATTTGCAATAATAGTGGAATATGAAAACTTATGCAATGAATATTATAATATAATTGTAGTTAAAATTACAACTGCATCGAATATGACAGATACAGAGGATATGAATAAACTTAAAGATCATATTACAAATATGATATCAGATAAAGACATACATTTTACATTTAATATAGATGAAAATATAATAGGCGGTGTTGTAATAGAAATAGAAGATGTTGTATATGATTATAGTGTGAGAAGACTGCTTACAGAATTAAAGTCTTCTATTTCTGAAATTAATTGATACATTTTATATTTGAGGAATTGTTTATGAATATAAAAGCTAGTGAAATTGCAGCAGTTCTTAAAGAAGAGATTAAGAATTATAAAGCTGATTTTACTCCGAATGAAGTAGGAGTTGTTGTAGAGGTTGGAGATGGTATAGCCAGAATTATTGGACTTCCGCATGTTATGGCTAATGAGATGATACTTTTTGAAAGCGGTGCTGTTGGTCTTGCTTTTAACTTGGAAGAAGAAACTATAGGTGCTATAGTTTTAGGTGATTATTACGGAATTAAAGAAGGAAGTAAAGTAAGCAGGCTTAAAAGAATATTAGAAGTACCTGTTGGGGATGTATTACTTGGAAGAGTTGTTAATCCTTTGGGTGTGCCTATAGATGGACATGGAGAAATAACTACTGATAAAAGGAGAGTTATAGAATTCCCTGCTCCTGGTATTGCTGACAGACAGGCAGTAAAACAGCCTCTTCAAACTGGTATTAAAGCTATTGACTCTATGACTCCTATAGGAAGAGGACAAAGACAGCTTATCATAGGCGACAGAGGTACAGGAAAAACTTCAATTGCTCTTGATGCTATAATCAATCAAAAAGGTACAGGTGTTATATGTATCTATGTAGCAATAGGACAGAAGGCTTCTACAGTTGCAGGTGTTGTTGATACATTAAGACAGCATGGAGCATTAGAATATACTATAGTAGTTGCTGCAACTGCTGCTGATTCTGCTCCGCTTCAATACATAGCTCCTTATGCTGGATGTGCTATGGCAGAATATTTCATGTATGAACAGAAAAAAGATACATTGATTATATATGATGACTTAACTAAGCAGGCTAATGCTTACAGACAGATATCATTACTTTTAAGAAGACCTCCTGGAAGGGAAGCTTTTCCGGGCGATGTATTCTATTTGCATTCAAGACTTCTTGAAAGAGCTGCAAAACTTAGTGATGAATTAGGAGGCGGTTCTTTAACAGCACTTCCTATAATAGAAACTCAGGATAATGAGGTGTCTGCTTATATTCCTACTAACGTTATTTCTATTACTGACGGACAGATATATTTGCTTACTAGTTTGTTTATGAGTGGTGTTCGTCCTGCAATTGATGTAGGTATATCAGTTTCCCGTGTAGGCGGTAATGCTCAGACTAAAGCTATGAAAAAGGTTGCCGGTACTTTAAGACTTGACCTTGCTTCTTATAGATCTTTAGAGGCATTCTCTCAGCTTGGTATTGGACTTGATAAAGCTACTTTGGCACAATTAGACAGAGGTGCTAAAATGGTTGAATTATTAAAACAAAAACAATACAGTCCTATACCTTTTGAAGAACAGGTTATTGTTATATTTGCTGCTACTAAAGGTTTCTTGGATAATATTGAAGTTGACAGAGTTCATGAATTTGAGTGGAGATTACTTCAGTATATGAGAGCTGATAAGCAGAATATACTTGATGATATTAGAGAGAAAAAAGATATAGAAGATATGGACGGACTTTATAAAATCATAGAAGAGTTCAAATCTAAGTTCTAATTTTTATATATTATAATATAAATTAGACTTGGCAATTCTATTGATTTGGGGTTTTATTATGGCAGAGAAACTTAATGTATTAAAAGCGAGAATTAAAGCTGTATCAAGTACTCATAAAATAACCAAAACTATGGATATGATAGCAAGATCTAGAACAGCTAAAATTCTAACAGTAGAACAAGGTATGCGTCCTTTCACTCAGAAATTAAACAGAATAGTTGAAGATCTTTCGCATTCTGATATGGATCATGTGCATCCTTTGCTTGCTCCAAAAAAGAAAATAAAAAACATAATACTTTTTGTTGTAACTTCTTCAAGAGGATTATGCGGTTCTTATAATACAAAGATTTTTGATGAGGCTATGGAGAGAATCAGACACCATCATAGACATGGTAGAGAGGTTCAGCTTCATGTACTTGGAAAGAAAGGTGAAGTTTATTTTGAAAAGCAGGGCATACCGATAGCACGTAAATATCCTCGTATAGATGAGGAATCTACTTTTGATGATTGTGCTACTGTAGTTCAGCGTTTCATGCATGAATATGCAGTTGATAATGCTTCTAGGGTAGAGGTTATATATACAAGATATTATACAAGGGTGGTACATATACCTAAAATTAAAAGTTTGATCCCTATGATTCCCGATGAAGAGGATATTGAGGGACATAAAATAAAGAAAAAATTAGAATATGTTATTGAGCCTAATGTAGATGATGTATTAAAGGAAGTTGTTCCTATGGCTATTAAAACATATTTCTATTTTATGCTTACAAGTTCTTTTTTGTCAGAAAATGCTGAAAGGGCTATTGCTATGAGAAATGCTACTGACAATGCTGAAAGATTATTAACTGATCTTAAAAATAAAGCTAACAGAGCCAGACAGGAACATATTACTAATGAGCTTCTTGATATTATAGGCGGTTCTGAAGCTATATAATTTATTTTGTATATAAAAAATTAAATACCATTCATATATTTATTTTATGGATGGTATTTTTTTATTTTAAATTTTTTAATTTTGGTACTATATAAAATTATTTATTTTATAGTATAATACTCAAAATTATTAATTACTATGTGGTGGTATATGAAAAAATTGTTATTGATTTCTTTTGTTTTAATGATTACTTTTATTGTTTCTTGCGGTAAAAAAGAAGAGGCTAGTATAAGTAATAATTCTGTGTATGTAAGTGATCCAAATAATATATATCATAAAACCTGTACTAATGTTGTAAAGATTCAAGGTAAATTTGTTAATATGAACTCTTCTTTTTCTTATGCTGATAGAGAAGAAGGAGAATACAGTGAGGAATATGATATATTTGAAGCTATAAAAAATCATAGCTTAAAAAGAGTCATGGAATTAATAGGAGAAGGTGAAGATATTGATCAAAATGATAGAGACTTCATTATGTATAGTGAGTTTATGGACTCTCATTATATTATAGAAGGTGCTACTCCTTTGATATTTGCAATATTTTATAGGGATTTGGGTATAATGAAATATTTACTCGATAATGGTGCTGATCCTTATATTAAAGATGATAACGGTAAGAATTCTTTTTTATGGGCTTGCGGTGTTGGAAATGTTGAGGTAATAAAAATGCTTGTAGAGTTTTATCCTGATTTAGTTAATTCTTTAAATGTTTATGGTTCAAATGGACTTCATATTGCTGCTGGAAGTAATAATGTAGAAGTATTTGAATATTTAGTAAATGATTTAGGTATTGATGTAAATAGTACTAATGAGTACGGCAACAGAGTTTTATATTATGCTGAAAAAGATGAGACAATAGAAAAGTTAAAAGAGCTTGGTGCCAAATAATATAAATTGTGTAATACATTAATATATTTTAAAGATGAATAAACTATAAAATAGCTATAGCCTTAAAGCAAGATTTTTTAATTATTTAATAAAGCAATCTTTATTAAGAATACTATAAAATTATTTGTTTTTATTGTATAATACTCAAAATGATTAATTACTATGAGGCGGTATATGAAAAAATTGTTATTGATTTCTTTTGTTTTAATGATTACTTTTATTGTTTCTTGCGGTAAAAAAGAAGAGGCTAGTATAAGTAATAATTCTGTGTATGTAAGTGATCCAAATAATATATATCATAAAACCTATACTAATGTTGTAAAGATTCAAGGTAAATTTGTTAATATGAACTCTGCTTTCTCTTATGATGACAGAGAAGAAGGAGAATACAGCGAAGACTATGATATATTTGAGGCTATAAAAAATCATAGTTTAAAAAGAGTCATGGAATTAATAGGAGAAGGTGAAGATATTGATCAAACTTATAGCGGCAGAATCAAATATAGTGAATTTATGGATGATAATTATGTAATAGGTAGCGGTACTCCTTTGATATTTGCAATATTTTATAGAGATTTGGGTATAATGAAATATTTACTTGATAATGGTGCTGATCCTCATATTAAAGATAATAATGGGTTGAATTCTTTTTTATGGGCTTGCGGTGTTGGAAATGTTGATGTAATAAAAATGCTTGTACAGGCAGATCCTGATTTAGTTAATTCTCAAAATATGTATGGTGACAATGGACTTTATGTTGCAGTTTTGAATGAGAATGTAGAAGTGTTTGAATATTTAGTAAATGATTTAGGTATAGATATAAATAGTACAGATGAGGACGGTGATGGAGTTTTGTATTATGCTGAAAAAGATGAGGCAATAGAAAAGCTAAAAGAACTTGGTGCCGAAGAATAAAAATTGCGATAGTTTCAAGATGAATGTATTAAAAAATCGAGCGTCTAGCAAATTCGCCGAAGGCGGACAGAGTCCTTGCTAGAGCCTTAAAGCTAGATTTTTTAATTATTTGATAAAACAATTTTTATTAGCAACAATAGAAAATAATTCGTTTTTATTGTATAATACTTCAGAAATTATTAATTACTATACGGTGGTGTTTATGAAAAGTATAAAATTCTCAAAAAGTGTATTATTGGTTTCTTTATTATCAATTATTTTAATTATATCATGCGGTAAAAAAGAAGAGACTAGTGTAAGTATAAGTAATAATTCTGTGTATGTAAGTGATCCAAATAATATATATCATAAAACTTATACTAATGTTGTAAAGGTTCAGGGTAAATATGTTAGTATGAACGCTGCTTTTTCTTACGGCAATAGAAAAGAAGGAGAATACAGCGAGGAGTATGATATATTTGAGGCTATACAAAATCATAGCTTAAAGAGAGTACAGGAATTAATAGAAGAAGAAGGCGAAGATATAGATCAAACTTATTTCGGAGATAGTTTATATAGTGAATTTATGGATGATAGTTATGCAATAGACGGCGGCACTCCTTTAATATTTGCTGTATTTTATAGAGATTTGGGTATAATGAAATATTTGCTTGATAAAGGTGCTGATCCTTATATTAAAGATGATGACAGTTGGAATGCATTTTTATGGGCTTGCGGCACAGGCAATGTTGATGTAATAAAAATGCTTGTAAACTTTGATTCTGATTTAGTTAATTCTAAAAATATGTATGATGCAAACGGACTTCATATGGCGGCTTTGAATGATAATGTAGAGGTGTTTGATTATTTGGTTAAGGATTTGGGTATTGATATAAACAGTACAGATGAGGACGGAGACGGAGTTTTATATTATGCCAATGAAGATGCAGCATTAGAGAAGTTAAGAGAGCTAGGAGCTGAAGAGTAATTTTATAAAAATAGTGGGTGTCTAGTAAATGAAATTTGCTAGACTCAATTAGCTACAATTTTTATCAGTAATAATATAAAAAATTGTGAGCATTATATTAAGTATAGTCAAAATAAATTATAAAATAATATAGCGTATATCAATGTACGAACTGAATTGTTATAGCTTTATTAGCAACAATAGAAAATATTTGTTTTTATAGTATAATTTTAAATTATTATGATTGGGTATATATGAAAAAATTGTTATTGATTTCTTTTGTTTTAATGATTACTTTACTAATTTCTTGCGGTAAAAAAGAAGAGAATATTATAAGTAATGCTAATAATATAGATAATAAGATTGATACTAATGTTGTAAAGGTTCAGGGTAAATATGTTAATATGAACGCTGATTTTTCTTACGGCAACAGAGAGGAAGGAGAATACAGCAAAGATTATGATATATTTGAAGCTATAGAAAATCATAGTTTAAAAAGAGTGATTGAATTAATAGAAGAAGGTGAAGATATTAATCAAACTTACGGTGGCGGAAAAAAATATAGTGAGCTTCTTAATAATGATTATTATCTTGATGGAGCTTCTCCTTTAATGTTTGCTGTGTTTTATAGAGATTTAGGAATAATGAAATATTTGCTTGATAATGGTGCCGATCCTAATATTATTCAAGATGAATATGGACGAAATGTATTTTTACTTGCTTGTGGTTTTGGAAATGTTGATGTAATAAAAATGATTGTAGATTTTGACTCTGATTTAGTTGATTCTGTATCTAGCCGTGATGAGAATGGACTTGATATTGCTTATTTGTATGGAAATATAGAAGTATTTGAATATTTAGTTAATACATTAGGTTTAACTACTGATATTTTGGATCATGTTGATGAAGAAGATCCATACGAAAATACTGAGCATATAAAAAAATTAAGAGAACTTCTGAATTAGATTATTTTTATATAATATTTTTTATCTTAATTGTTAATAAAAAATCATAAATAACGCACGGTGAATAGGCTTTTATTTATAAATTCATTATATTTTTTATTTTGTATATTTTATAAATAAAATTTTTCGTGCGTTGTGTAAGCAATAAATTTAAATAACTCTAGGGTGGGAATTAGAAATAACAGTGTAGAGCCAAAAATAAAAATAATATAAAAATTGCAGATTAAAGTTATAATTCTAGAGGGTGGGGAGTAAAAATAGGTTTTAAAACTTAATTACATACCCCGCCCTTTATTCTTTATCACTTCATTAAAAAATTTAACTTTAATTATATTTATAGCCTGCTTAGAAATTTAAGCCCCCGCCCAAGCTTTTATTATGTTTAAAATTTTATTTAATAATGGTAATAATTTTTATATACTATTCATATTTCATAATATTATCTATATCTTTAATAATATTTTTTTTATTTTATCTCTAGTTTTTCTGAAAGGAATAAACCATACTATTTTATCTATTATTTTATATAAAGCGATTCTATTTCTATTAATAGAAAATATATCCATATATTTAAAATAATTCTCTTTAAAAAATGGAGTCAAAGAGAAATATTCCCAAAATTTATAATAATAATCATTTATTTCTTTATCAAAACCATATTTTAATGGCTTACCAGTACTGATAAAATACCCTGAAATGATGATTTTTTCTGTATTTTCACCATAATCTGTTTTTAAATCTGAAAAAGCAATGCAGTCTTTAAATAAATATAGGAATATATGTTCTTCAGTAAATATTGAATTGATATATTTATTTATACATTCATCTATTTTTATTTTATAAGATTCTTCTGTAAATATTTCTTTTATTTTTTTATATTGAATAATAATACAGCACCATGAACACAATTGTATTCTGGATTTTTATAACCTATATCTAAAATATATTTATATAATTTAGGATCTAAATTTTTAAGACCTTTGCAATACCATGATTCACAAATAAGAAAATGATTAGATATATCCATATTAAATACATAATTAAGTTTATTTAAAACTATAGAATCAGCATCTATAAATAATACATTATCTAAATCTTTTAATATAAATGGGATATCTAATTTAATAAAAACACTATAATGCCATATTGGATATCCATTTTTTTTAAATGTTTCCTGCCATTTTTTATATTTTTCTACGTTTTTATAATTAGGTTTATAAAATTTTATTTCAAAATCTTTAATTTCTTTAAGCATTAATAATTTATTTTTATTTTCGTCTTTGATACCATCTTCAATAAGATGAAAACAAAATTTATCATTTTCAGAAGAATTTTTTAATATTGAAACTATTAGCGTTGCAATATATGTTACAAATTTATCATCTGAAATTAAAGATATATTCATTATTTTATTCATAATATGAACTCCTATTTTTACTTAAACATAAAAAACTATACAGTTGTTTTTATAAACTTATAAGTTTAAAATATTTTTTACATATATAAATTTAAGCTATATTGATTAACTTGGCATTATACTAATAATATTTAAAAAATACAATATTAAAATAAAGTAGGAGCTTCTTCTACTACTTTATTATTATATCTATTGTAAACGCTGTCTTCAGTATTGAGTTCTTCTTTGGTTTTGTATGTGATATTATATTTTTCTTCTAAGGCTTTTATTTTTTTATATAGCTTTTCTCTGTATTCATCTTTAAGAATACCGTCAGAACCATAAATGTATAGATACTTTTTATAATGCTCTGGAAATACTTGCCTTACGAAATTTAGATATATTTTTCTGCATTCGCCCCTAAGTTTTAATGCATCAGTGGCACAGTAGTCTATGCCGTACTCTTTTACTTTTTAAAAATATCTTCTATACTGTCTTCGGTTATGAAAGGCATTACAGGCATAGCATGAACCGCTACTATTGCTTTTGTCTTTTTAAACTCTCTAAGCATGTCGAATCTTTTTTGAGGAGTTATTACATTAGGCTCTATTAATGAGGATAACTTTTCATCTAATGTCGTTATAGTTGATGCTATTCTTACAGGCACTATACTTGAAAGCTCATCTATCAAATCAAAATCTCTTAATATTAAATCGCTTTTTGTGGATATGCACATAGGAGTTTTATATCTTATAAGAAGTTTTAAAACATCTCTCATAAGCTTATAATCTTTTTCAGCCTCCTGATAATTGTCAGTAACGCTTCCAAGATTAATAATATCTCTATTCCAATTCCTTGATGATAATTCTTTTTCTAATACTTCAGCAATATTTTTCTTTACGAATATCTCTCCGAAAAAATCTTTTGAGTTAATATATTTATGAGAATAAACAGCAAAACAGTAATAACATTTATGCAAACATCCTCTGTAAATATTTAAATCATAACAGAATCCATATTCATTATCTATTTTATTTAAAGCTGATTTGCAGTTGATTTCTCTATATTTAAGCATTGATTTTATCTCTTTTATTAAAATCTGTATTAAAATATTGTGTTTATAATAATACTGTATTTTAATATTTTGTCAACTTATTATTTATTAATAATATATAAATTAAAAATATGTTTATATTAAAATATAACTTTTTTGACAAATTCTGACATTTCAATGATTTATAATAAATGATAGAATATAATTGAATAGTATTAAAAGAGGTATATTTTGATGATAGAGCTTAAAGGAAAATACAATAAAGACTGTAAAATTTTCACTGATAATATCGACGAAGAATCTTATTCTGTATTGTACAAAATATTAAATGAAAAAGCCAGTGAAGATGTAAAGATAAGAATAATGCCTGATACTCATTTGGGTAAAGGAATAGTTGTAGGTTTTACAATGCCATTAACTGACAGAGTGAATCCTTTTCATATAGGTGTTGATATAGGCTGCGGAATGCTTACTTCAAAATTAAGCGATGAAATAAAAGATATACCATTAGAAAAAATTGATAAAACTATAAAACAAAATATTCCAATGGGGCAAAGCACTCATAAAAAAAGTTTTAATACGCTTTTTAATTTTAAAGAACTTAATGAACTCATAAGAAATTTTATAATTAATTATAATAAAAAATTTAATACCAAATTTGAAGTTTTTGAAATAGATAATGAATATATAGAAAAATTATGTCAAAGAGTAGAAATTGATTTAGAGAAATTCCATAATTCTATAGGAACGCTTGGAGGGGGTAATCATTTTATAGAAATAGGTAAATCCTCAAATAATGAGTATTATATCACTATACATTCAGGCTCTAGGAATTTCGGTAATCAGGTTTGCAGATATCATGCCAAAATAGCTAAAAATAGTGAAGACTGTTATTTGCAGGATAAAGAAATGTTTGATTATTTAATTGATATGGTAATAGCACAATACTATGCAAAAATAAACAGAGAAACTATTTTAAAAATTATAAAAGATGTATTAAATATAGAAATAGAAGATTCTTTTTCATCGGTTCATAATTTTATTGATTTTGAGGATTTCATTATAAGAAAAGGTGCGATAAGAAGTTATGAAAATGAAAAAATGATAATACCTTTTAACATGCGTGATGGTATATTGATATGCGAAGGAAAAAGCAATGAAGATTGGAACTGTTCTGCACCACATGGGGCTGGAAGGGTTTTATCAAGGGCACAGGCAAAAAATCAATTAGATATGAAGGAGTTCATAGATTCTATGAAAGGAATTTATTCAAGCAGTGTATGCAAGAATACTTTAGATGAATCTCCTATGGCTTATAAAAATCCTAACAAAATAGAAGAATTAATAGAACCTACTGTGAAAATTGTAGATAGATTAAAGCCTGTATTAAATATAAAATCTACTTCAAAATAAAATTATTTTATGATTTTTATTATAAAATTACAGTATTCGTAATGTAATTTAACTTTTTAAACTCATTTTATATCTATTTTAATTAGATGTTTAATTAATTATTATTGAAACTGATTACAAAATGAAAATTAATATCAAAAACTATATACAATTATTAAAAAATTTATTATACTTATATATATGGATTGATGTTTATATGTGATATTAGTATACATAATATTAATTGATAATCTAGTATCTTTATATATATAATATCAAAAAATACATTTTATACTACGGAGTTCTTTATATGAAGGATAAAATTTTCGGCGTACTGCAAAGGGTAGGAAGATCGTTCATGCTTCCTATAGCTGTGCTTCCTGTAGCAGGTTTGTTTTTGGGTGTAGGTAGTTCATTAACTAATACTACAATGCTTGAAACCTATAATTTAATGGGTATTTTAGGACCAGGCACTATAGCTTATGATATATTATCAGTATTAAGTGAAGCAGGAAATATAATATTTGGTAACTTGCCTATCATATTCGCTATGAGTGTAGCTATTGGTATGGCAAAGAAAGAGAAAGAAGTTGCTGCTTTATCAGGAGCTATAGCATTTTTCGTAATGCATGCTTCTATTGGTAAGATGATAACAGTTATGGGAGGAGCTGATAAATTATTAGCTGGTTCTACTACAAATGTTGTTGGTATATTGTCATTACAAATGGGTGTATTCGGCGGTATTATAGTAGGACTTGGTGTAGCTGCTTTGCATAATAAATATTATACAATAGAGCTTCCTCAAGTATTATCATTCTTTGGCGGTACAAGATTCGTTCCAATAATATCTTCTATAGTATTTTTAGTAGTAGGTATATTGATGTACTATGTATGGCCTCCTGTACAGGTTGTAATGAATAAATTGGGTGATTTAATAGCTGGTTCAGGTTATGTTGGTACTTTGTTCTATGGTATAATAGAAAGAGCATTGATACCTTTCGGACTTCACCATGTATTCTATACACCTTTATGGCAAACTTCTTTGGGCGGTACTATGATGATAGACGGCAATTTAGTAGAAGGTGCTCAGAACATATTCTTTGCTCAATTAGGTTCTCCTAGTACAACAGCATTCAGCGTTGAAGCTACTAGATTTATGACTGGTAAATTCCCATTTATGATATTTGGATTACCTGGCGCTGCTTTGGCTATGTATAGAACTTCAAGACCAGAGAAAAAACAGGTTGTAGGTGCTTTACTTTTCTCAGCTGCATTAACAGCAATGCTTACAGGTATAACTGAACCTATAGAGTTTACATTTATATTTGTTGCCCCTATATTCTATGCTATTCACTGTGTACTTGCAGGTATATCTTTCATGCTTATGCATATACTTCATGTTACAGTAGGTATGACATTCTCAGGCGGTTTTATAGACTTATTATTATTCGGAATAATACAAGGTAATGCTAAAACTAATTGGGTATGGATTGTAGTTGTAGGTGCTGCTTATTTCTTCATTTACTATTTCTTATTCTATACTTTAATTAAGAAATTTGATTGGAAAACACCTGGAAGAGAACCAGACAGTGAAGAACCAAAATTGTACAGAAGAGCTGATGTTGCTGCTGCTAAGGCTGCTGCAAGCGGAGAAGCAGTTGATACAAATCCTTTATTCCAATATGAAGAAGCTCCTTTAATTACTGCAGGACTTGGCGGAAAGAAAAATATAAGCGATGTTGATTGTTGTGCTACAAGACTTCGTATAACAGTATTTGATCCTTCTAAAGTTGTTGATGCTACATTGAAAGCAAGCGGTGCAGCTGGTATAATCAAAAAAGGTAATGGTATACAGGTAATATACGGACCTAAAGTTACTGTAATAAAATCAAGACTTGAAGATTATTTACATGATCCTATAAGTGATCAGGAACCTCAGGTACCAGCAGATGCTCCTAAGGCAGAGGAAAAGAAAGAGGAGAAAAAGGAAGAGAAGAAAGTAGAAGTAAAAAGTTCATCTGCAGTATATAAAGTTTATGCTCCTATAAAAGGAAATATAATAAAATTAGAAAGCGTTAAAGATGAAGCATTCTCAAGCGGTGCTATGGGTAAAGGTATAGCTATTGAACCTACAGAAGGAAAAGTGTATGCTCCTTATGATGGTGTTATAGAAACTGCTTTCCCTACAAAACATGCTATAGGTCTTACTTCTGATGATGGTGTTGAATTGCTTATACATGTTGGTATGGATACTGTAAAATTAGGCGGTGCTCATTTCATATCACATATAGAAGAGGGACAGAAAGTTAAGAAAGGAGATTTGTTATTAGAATTTGATATTGAAAAAATAAGAGGAGAAGGATATCCTACATTAACTCCTGTAATAGTAACAAATTCTGATGATTACACAGATGTTATACCTGTTGCTGCATCTTCTATTAATGTTGGTGATGAGCTGCTTGAAGTAAAAAAATAATCAAATAAAATTGTAAAAATTGTGGGGCTTATTAATTTAAGCCCCTTTTTTTATGGAAAAAATAAAATATTATTGCTCAATAGTAAAAAAAATTACTTGACAATAAAAAAATAAAAAATTATACTTTATCAAAGTTTTATTTATTTGGAGATATTATTTATGGAAGACAAAAAAAGAAATATGTTTTAATGCTGAAATTTCTAATCCCATTTGCAGTATTCATAATAGTGGTTGTTATAGGTTTAATGTTATATTTTATTCCTAGGTATAAGAAAGAGTTCTTACTAGAAATAGAATCTAATATGTACAAAAAAGAGTCTTCTATTTCTTCTTGGCTTAGTTATTTTTATTCTGAGATTGATGTTTTATCTTCATATTGTAAATACGAAACAGATTATACTCAAATGCTTGATTCTTTCAAAGAGTTAAAAAATATGAAAGATGAGATTGGTAATATACATTTTAGTGGTACTGTAGGATATAAATACGGAGGATTATTAATTATAGTATATGGTGATAATATAGAAGGATTTGATCAGACTACAAGAGAATGGTATATAGAAGCTGTAAAAAATCCTTCCACTCCTTATTTGAGTGCTCCATATCAAGATGCTGAAACAGGTGAAACAGTTATAACTATATCTAAAGCTGTTTTTCAAAATAATCAGCTTAAAGGTGTAGTAGGATTGGATATATCTTTTGCTAAAATAGCTAAATCCTTAACAGCTGATAAAGATAATAAATTTTTTATAGCATTAGATGATGGTAGATTTATAACTCATACAGATGCAAATTTATTATTTAATCAGCAGAGAAATATTTATACAGAATTGAATGCTCCTAAGCTTAATGATAAAGATTATGATGTCATCATTAATAAAAAACAAAAACAGTGGACTGCAGCTTATAATATACCAAATACTCCTTGGATTCTTGTAGGAAATGGAAGTTCATTAAATCTAAGTAAAAAAATATTTACATTATCTATTATTATGATAATAGTGGCAATTGGTTTTTTAGTGATTCAGTTTATGCTTGTTTTATTGAATGTTAATCCTTTATCACAAACTTTAGACAGAGCTATAGAAGTTATTAAGAATATGACTAATAAACATTTTAATGCTGTTTTCGATGAGAGGCTATTAAATAAATCAGATCAAACAGGTGTTTTAGTTAATTCTATTAAGGATATGCAGAAATCTCTTGGTGATTCTATTCATTTCTTTCAGGAATCATTAAATTTTATCAATAATGAAATAGATACTGTATCAGATGGTACAGCAAATTTATCGTATAGAAGTAATACTCAGGCTAGCTCACTTGAAGAATTATCAAGCCTTATAGAATCATTATCTACATCTCTTGATGAAACTAATGTACATTCTGAAGATGCTAGAAATATGAGTGCTAAAGTTGCAGATGCTACTAAGGTAGGTGTAGAATCTTCTTCTGAAATTACTAGTAGTATGAATGAGATATTAGAATCAAGCAAGAAAATATCAGATATGACTAAACTTATACAATCTATTGCTTTTCAAACAAATATATTGGCTTTGAATGCTGCTGTAGAGGCGGCACGTGCTGGGGAACAGGGTAAAGGTTTTGCTGTTGTGGCTAGTGAGATACGTTCTCTTGCTCAGAATGTAGATGAAACTGCTAAAAATATAACTAATACTATAAATGAGGCTTTGGCTAAAGTTGAGATAGGAAATAAGGCCGTAGAAAATTCTTCTAAAATACTTTCTGAGATTGAAGCTTTGGCTGAAGATATGCTTAATAAATTAACTTCTATATCAGAACGTGCTGTAGTAGAGGCCGACAGTATTAATCAGATCAATATTTCCGTAAGGCAGCTCAATTCTATAACTGGTGAAAATAGTATGTTAGCTGAATCTAATGCCAGCTCAACAAAAGAAGTAAGAGAGAAAATAGAGAATATGGTTGAGCGTATTGGCAGTTTCAAATTTTAATTAAAAATTGTATTTATGAAAAAGAAATGGCTTTTATTATAGTCATTTCTTTTTTTATATATTTTCTACACAGAATATATAATGCGTCATATCCATATTATAATAATGTTTTACTGTATTATCTATTATTTTCATGCCGTTTCTAATAGCTACTTTTTGAGATGCGATATTATTATCTCTTATGATAGAGTAGACTCTATCAGCATTTAAAACATTAAAGGCATAATTTTTACAAGCTATTGCAGCTTCTGTAGCAAATCCTTTATGCCAGTAGTTTTTATTGAATAAATATCCTATTTCAATGAGTTCATAAGAATTATGTATTTTTTTATCTACATTTTGCATAGTAAGTCCGCATTGTCCTATAAACTCATTATTTTCTTTTAGTATACAAGCCCATAATCCAAATCCGTAAGTTTTGTATCTATTCATTTGATTATTGAACCATTGCTGCACTTCTTCATTAGAAAAGGCATGTTCGTATGCATACATAGTATCTTTATCTTGAAGTATAGAAGATAATCCTTTATAGTCTTTTTCATTATTTTCTTCAAATTCTCTTAAAATAAGTCTTTCAGTTTCTAGTATTTTTTCATAATTATAAAACAAAAGTATTTTAGAAAAATGATATTAAATATTTATTTTTTTGATTTATTTTTCAGTCCCACCCTCTAGGATTTTTAAATTTATATGTTATTTTTGTATTATCTTTCTTTTTTATTTTAATCTGTTATTATAGCACCCACCCAAAATTTTATTAATAGTTAGAATCTCCCAACCGCACGCAAAGCAACACTATAAATATAAGTTGATTAATAATTGCACTTAATTAATATATCTAAAATTCATTAAACGTGCGTTAAATAGATTGAAAATTTAATTTAAACTTGGGCGGGCTTTTATATATTCTAATTTAGTTTATAAGAAATTATTAGTTAAAACTGCATATAAATTTAATAAGGAAAAAAGGGTGGGCATGTGTAATAAAAAATATAGTTTTTTGTTTTTTATGTATTGACAAAGTTTTAAAATATGTTAGAATATACTAACAAATGTTAGAGAGTATTAATAAAGTCAACAACTTTGTATCCCTAAATTGATACAATATATTTTATAACCTTCATTTAATTAAACTGTACGCCCCCTATGATGGTAGGGGGCAATATTTTTTCATTAAATATAAAAAATAAATATAGCAAATTCTTTTTTATAACATATAATATTTTATCAATAAAAAAAATTTTATAGATAAATAAATGGAGGATTAAAATTTTATTATGAAAGCTATAACAACTATAGTATTACTTATATTGTCAAATACATTTATGACAATAGCTTGGTACGGACATTTGAAATTTAGTGAGATGAAAGGTTTTGCTAAATTATCACTTCCTATAATTATATTAATAAGCTGGGGAATTGCTTTATTTGAATATTGTTTTCAGGTTCCAGCAAATAGAATAGGATTCCAAGGTAATGGAGGACCTTTTTCATTAATGCAGCTTAAAGTTATGCAGGAAGTTATTACATTAACTATATTCACTATTTTTACAGTAGTATTTTTTAAAACAGAAACTTTAAGAATAAATCATTTTATAGGTTTTTTATGTTTGATATTGGCAGTATTCTTTATTTTTAAGAAATAGTAATTATCATTATATAAAAAAGATACAATAAAAGGCAATTATATTTAGTATAATTGCCTTTATTTTATTGATGATTTTTTAATTATCTTAGATTATGTTTTTTTACTCTAGCATCTGCTATATGTTGATTTTCCCATTCTATTTGAATTAAATTCATTCTCTGCATAGATAATTCTCTTTTAACAGCATTTTTAGTAGCGGCATCCAAAGTTGTTAAAGTAGCCATATTTGGTTTTTCTTCAGCAACTAATCTTATAACAGCCACACCATTATCCAATTTTATAACATCGCTTACTTGATTAGTCTGCATAGAGAATACATGCATATAGAAAGATTCAGTAGAAGAATCAGGTATAATTGCACCTTCAGCAGTATTTAGTCTTCCCTGATTATAAGAGAAAGGCTTATCTGGTTTATAATATTTTATATATCCGTTTCCATTTAATCTTGCCAAATTATTAATACCAGCAACAGCAGCTTTTAATACTTCAGCTTGTTTTGTTTTTTCAGCTTCTAAAAGAGTATTCATATTAGCATTTAAATATTCTCTTCTTATAACTTCTCTATTAACATCAGTATATTTTTCAGGTATTCTAATATCATTAACTAATACAATGTAATAGTATCCGTTTGCATATATAGGCTGTAAAAGATTAGTTCCTTTAGTAGCGTTATTAGCAAAAATTTTATTAGCAAAATCCTCATTAGGCATTTGCATCCTTGTAAGATATCCTAACTTATAGTTATTAGTATCAAAACTTTTTTCCATAGCTGTTTTTTCAAATAAAGTGATATCGTCTTTCAAAGTTTTATATAAATTATCAGCTACTCCGCCACTTTGAGTTATTATCCAAGAAATATCAGCCTGAGCAAAATTAGTTTTATTATCTATAAAATATTTTTCTAAGTCAGCATCAGCCACTTGATTAGACTGTACTATCTCAGAAGCATTTATATAAACCATTTCAATATCTTTTTTTGTAAGATTTCTTTTGTATTCTCTTTGCATTTCTAAATCATTTAATTTAACAGAAGTAAATAATTCGGCAGAAGCAGTTTGTGCTAATATATCTTCTTCTAAATCTTTTTGTATTTTTACTTTATCAGATTGAGAAGAATTTTTTATAAATGATTCATAAGCCATTTGATTATAAACACCATTAGTATCTATAAACTGACTTTTCATAGCTTCAACTATAAAATTATCGCTTACATTAATATTTTTTCTAGCTACATCATTTAAAAGAATAGTAGCAACAGCTCTTCTAAATGCCAAATCTTCTATGTAAGTATACATTTCATTATTTATTTGTATTCCTAATTGCTGATAATAACCTTCTATTTGTCTGAAAGCTCTTCCATAAGGACTAGTGCTTGTATAATATATAGGCTTTCCATTAACAGAACCTATTGTAGGAGTTTTTTGGCTTCCTCTTGTATCAACTACCAAGAAATAAATTATCAAAAGTATTGAAACTGCTGATACTCCTAGCCATTGTAAAGTTTTTATTACTGGACTTTTCTTTTTAGGTACATAGTTTTTATTAGATGACATTATATATATCCTTAATTCTTAATTAAAAAATGATTATAATTTAATAATTATATAAGAAGAGTTTAAAAAATTCAAGTTTTTATAAAATTAAATTTATAATTGTTAGTATTTATGAACTTATATAAAAAAGCTGATAACCTTATCATTTAAATAAAGTTACCAGCCTATAATTTCTTTTTTATTAATAGTTAGGTGCTTTAGAAGTTATTTTTACATCATGTACATGGCTTTCAGCTAAACCTTGATTAGTTATTCTTATAAATTCAGCTTTTTCCTGAAGCATTTGTATATCCTTAGCCCCAATATATCCCATACCAGCACGAATACCGCCAACTATTTGATATACAACATCAGCAACATGTCCCTTATATTCAGTAACACCCTCTATTCCTTCAGGTACAAATTTAGATTTATTAACAACCTCACTTTGGAAATATCTATCTTTGCTTCCATGTATCATAGCACCAACAGAACCCATTCCTCTATAAGGTTTGTATTTTTTACCGTCTATTATAATAACATCTCCAGGAGCTTCATAAGTAGAAGAGAAAAGTCCTCCAGCCATAACAGCATCAGCTCCTATAGCAAATGCTTTAACTATATCTCCTGAATACTTTATACCGCCGTCAGCAATAGCTCCTACATTATATTTTTTAGCTATTTCTGAAGCATCATGTATAGCAGTAAGCTGAGGAACACCAACACCAGCAATTATTCTTGTTGTACAAATAGAGCCTGCACCTATTCCTATTTTTATAGCATCTACTCCGGCATCAATCAAAGCCTTAGCTCCGTCTGCAGTAGCAATGTTTCCTGCTATTACTTCAACTTGAGTATATTTATCTTTTATTTCTTTTATAGCAGTAAGTACATTTTTTGAATGTCCATGCGCTGTGTCTATTACTATTAAATCTACTTTTGCTTCTATAAGTTTTTCTATTCTCTCATATCTGTCATCAGATATGCCTATAGCAGCTGCAGCTATTAAAGAACCATCTTCTGATAAAGTAGCCTTTTCTTTGTTTTCTATATCCTTAAAACTTTTTACTATTTCTACTTCTTTAACTTGCTGTTCTAAAGGCATGTTTTTATGTATAACACCTAATCCTCCGCATAATGCCATAGCTATTGCCATTTTAGATTCTGTTACTGTGTCCATTGGAGAACTTATTAATGGTGTGTTTAATGTTACTTTTTTTGTTAATTTTCTTCTTAAAGTTACATCTTTTGGAAGAATATCTGATTCTTTTGGTACTAATAATACATCATCAAAGGTTAATGCTTCTTTAATATTAATAGGCATAATTATTTTTCCTCTTTTTTAATTAGATATAGATTTGAATAATATAGATATTTTGATAAAAGATTCTATAGTAAAAATGCTATAATTGCAATGATTTTTTATTTTTTAATGAATATTTTATTTAAAAATATTCAAATGTATTAAATGTTCATTATTATTGTAATAATATTGTAAAATTTTATCTATTTTTTATTTTTAAGTAAAGTATATTTACAAAAATACAATAATATATTATACTGCAATTGTAAAGAAAGTTTACTAAGTATGCAGGAGGTAAATTATGACTATGACAACAATAAAAGATAATAACTTATTTGATGTATATAAAATGTATTTTAAACATGGTGATTTTAATGATTTTTCTAATGTAAAAAGAAATCATATACTATCTTCTTTAATTAGAGAAATAAAAATCATAAATGCTAAAAAAGATTCTATTAGTGAAAAAGAAATAGAGAGTATATATGATATATTGGTAAAACTTTCTGTTATGGCAAGAATTGATTTGATTATGGCTATGAAAGGTATAAAGAGTAAAGATATATCATTCATAGGCGGTATAAAACGCTCTAAAGATGTTATAGATTATGCTTTAAAGATAATAGTGAAGTTATTATATAAATTAGATGAAGAGCAAATAACTTCTCATTATACCAATAAGTTTATTGATAATGACAGTATATCTCATACTAGCAGAGTATTTATTATAACTGTAAGATTTATGAAATATTATAATAACAGCATAAATAACAATATTGTATCTGATATAAGAAAGAAATTTAAAAAGAGATATTCTAATTATTATAAAAATGTATTAAGAAAATTTAATATTAGTAAAAAAATAACGAGATTAGAGCATGTATACAAGAATGGTTTAAGAGATATTTTATTTAATGAGTTAGTTAATATTGCTATATCAGCGTTTTGGCATGACATATCAAATTTATCTAATAATTATAATAAAGATTATAATACATCAAAATGCTATTCATATTTAAAGCATTTTGTAAAATATAATTATGATATATCATTAACAGTAGGGCTTCATAATGAATATTACGGATATGGAAACGGAGTATTTTTGAATTATTATAATACTATAATTAATTCAAATACACTTTTCGCACCTAATTACATTATTAGTTTTGATTATAATGATACTTTGAAATTAAACAGCGTATCATATTTTCCTTCAAAGGTTCTAGAGATAATAGACTTATTTGATAGAATAACTTATTCTAATAATAGTTCAGTTAATAATGATGATGCTTTAGCATTTATTAGTGATAATTATTTGGATAAAGAAGTAAAAGTGGATCCTATAATTTTTGATATATTTTCTTCTTTTGTGTCTGATAATATAAAATTAATAGCTTGATAATATAGTTTAAAATTATTTAAAAAGAAAAGAGAGGGAAAATAATTTCCCCCTCTTTTTATTTTTAAGAAACGTAAATTCTAAAATTAGAAGTTTTCAACTCTAACTTCGAAGAATTTTTTAGCATGTTTACAAACTGGGCAAAGTTCAGGAGCTTCTTCGCTTTCAACGATGAAACCACAGTTTCTGCATTTCCATTGAACTTTAGTAGCTTTTTTGAAAACGCTTCCGCTTTTTACAGCTTCTCTTAATTTAGCATATCTTTCTCTGTGTTCTTTTTCAACATCACCGATTAATTTCATAGAACGAGCTATTTCATCGAAACCTTCTTCAGTAGCTTCTTTAGCCATTCTTGGGTACATATTTTCGTATTCTTCATTTTCACCTTCCCAAGCAGCTTGTAAGTTTTGAAGAGTATCACCTATACCGTTAAGATATTTGAAATGTACTTTAGCATGTTCTCTTTCATTTTCAGCTGTTTCAAGGAAAATAGCAGCGATTTGCTCATAACCTTCGTTTCTTGCTACGCTAGCAAAATAAGTATATTTGTTTCTAGCCATAGATTCGCCAGCAAAAGCTTCATTTAAGTTTTTTTCTGTTTTTGTACCTTTTAAATCCTTCATTTTAATTCTCCTAAAAAAATATATAAATAATTAGTTAAACTATATTATTTAGCAAGTTTGATTCTTTCAGCAACATAGTCCCAATTTACTAAATGATCAACAAAAGTAGTTAAGAAATCAGGTCTTCTGTTTTGATAGTCTAAATAGTAAGCATGTTCCCAAACATCGCAAGTTAAAACACCATGTACTTTATCAGCAACAGGGTTCATAGCATTAGCATATTTTCTTACTTCTAATTTACCATTGTTCATAACAAGCCAAACCCATCCAGAACCGAATTGAGTTTTACCGCCAGTAGTGAAAGCTTCTTTGAAAGCATCAAAAGAACCGAAATCTGCTTCGATTTTTGATTTTACTTCAGCAGGTATAGCAACATCTTTTTTAAGCATTTTAAAGAATTCTTCATGGTTATAAACTTGACCAGCATTGTTAAATACAGCTTGTTTATCAGCATTGTTGTGAGATAAAGTGATTAATTCCTCAATGCTTTTTCCTTGTAAAGCTGAATCTTTAGCTACTAAATCATTAAGAGTAGTAACATAAGTATTTAAGTGTTTTCCATGATGGAAATCCAATGTGTTAGAAGACATATATGGTGCTAAATCTTCTTTTCCATAAGGTAATTTCATTAGATCAAACATACATTTTACTCCTTCATTTTATTTTATTATTCATAAATAATAACCTATTTTAAATTAATGTCAAGCATTTATTAAATAATAAAAAACTTTTATTAGTAAAAATTACTATTAATAAATAAAGGCATACCAAAAATGGCATGCCTTTAATGATTTTTAATTTTTATTTTTAATTAGTTAGCAGCTTCAGTAGTTTCTGTTTCTGTAGTAGTTGTATCTGTAGTAGTAGCTGGATCAGCTGCTTCATTTTCATAATCTCTGAAAACTGGCATTTTTTCTCTGCTTAATATTTCATCTTCTGTTTGACCATAAGTGAATCCTAATTCATCATAGTATTTAGCGTAAGTAGTTCTAAATCTTTCAGAAGTAGTATATAAAACTTTATGGTATTTAGTTATTAACAATTTATATTTAGCAGTTTTAATATTTTCATCTTCTGTTTTTAAAGTAGTCAAATCCCAAAGGTTATTAAACATTTCATTTAAGAAATAAACTTTGCTTACATCGCTGTTTTGGTTTATAGTAGCTAAGTTATAGTTAACACCTGCTAAGTAAGTGTTTAACATAATCAATCTTTGAGTATCATTAGCTCCTGTTAATTCATTGTTTAAAGCATTAACTAAATGATATCTGCTTTTTGCATAATATCCAGCAGTACCTTTAAATAGATTAAAAATACCAGCATAAAGATTTAATTCATAATCTGCTTGTTTTAATTCATTAGTTTTTCCAAGTATTTCATAAATAGGCTTTATATCATCATAAAGTTTAAAAGATTTATCTAATTCTTGAAGAGCTATATCTATATTATTATCATTAGCTAATGGGTTAGCTACTAAATCATAGTAATAAACCGCATTATAGAACATTTCATTAGTATCAGTGAAATTAACATTAGTATAACGCTCTAATATTTTATTAGCTTTGTAAAGAACTCTGAATAAATAATCTTCTCTCATTTTAGTAAGATTAGTTTGAAGAAGATTGTATTCTTTATCAAGAGCAACATCATCAGTATTTCTTAAATCAGTGAAAGAAGGACCAAAAGATGTTATTTCATTTACAGTGTTAGTTCCTGCAGCTTCTTGATTTTCAGTTGTAGTTTCAGCAGTAGTTTCTGTTGTTTCAGTAGCAGTAGTATCTGCTGTAGTTTCATCCTGAGCGTATACTGGGCTTAACGCTAGAATCATTACGCTTAATACAAGAAATAGTTTTTTCATGTATAACTCCTATATGTTTTTATTATAATTGTGTAACCAAGTAAAAATGTTGCCTAAAGTTTTATAAAGCAGCATTTTAGGTTGAGTATTTGTATTAATTAGGGTATTGATTGTAGAATCTAATTCATCAATAGTCCATACAATACTTTCATCTGAAATAGAACTAGGCAATATATAATCTCTATTTTCTATTTCAAGATACTTATCTTCTAAAGACTTTTTTAAAATATTAATCATTTCTCTAAAAGCATCAGCTATCTCATAATCTCCGTCACTTAGTAATGTGGCAAGTGAGGCTATTTGAGACGGATTGTTATTTAAAGCAGCGTCCATAAAAGATAATAATACTTTGTATATATTATCGCTTGTATTTGATTTTTTGTCAAGTACATATTTTACTGCTTTAGCCACACTTCCATAAGAATTTTCTAATGCAAGGGCTGTTTTTTCTTCATTTAGCCTCAATCTCTTCATTAATATGGATCTTAAAGTATTTTCTGATAAAGGTGAAAATTTTAATTCCATCATGCGCGATCTTAGAGGTTTCATACCATCTTGCACCAATTTATTAGTATCTGAAGTTATTAGAATAAATATATTATTGTCTGAGGGTTCTTCTAAAGTTCTTAAAAAGATATTAGGAGCCCTCTTATCCATTAATTCTATACCTTCTATGATAATAATTCTCTTATTTGATATTCTCGGCTTTCTGTACGTTAATTCTATAATATTTCTTACTGTATCAAGCGGAATTACCGTATGTATTATATTATAATGTATTTTTTTTAATGCACTGAAGAAATCGCCTTCTATAGAAATTTTTTTCTTGCCGCCTTTATTTTTAGCTATATTTAAAGCTTCTTTTGATTTATTTCTGAATATAGAATCTATAAACTCAACATTATCAGCATTTAACTCATTTAAAGTATAATTAACAGCCAAATAATAAGGTTCTATTAAAGCATATCTTGAAGTTTCTTTTTTACTTCCAAGCATATATTCTTTTGGTTCGCTTGTAGGATAATTATCATAACTATCAAAAAGCATAGATTCAACTTTATACAGTATAGAACGGCATGCAGAATAAAAATTATTAAATAAATGCGGCATTTTATATTCTAAATATTGATTAAAATAAAGCTCAGCATTTCTAAATCTTTCATCTGTGCCTGCCACTATAACATCAGGGTGTTTGTATTGATCTATCATTTTACAGGATTTGCATTCATCGCAGTAAGTTCCGTTTCCTCTCTCGCAGCAAATAGCCTTAGCATAATTTAAAGCACTTTCAAATTTGCCAATTCCCTCATCTCCGTAGAAAAGATAGGCATGATGAAGTCTGCCGCTTTTATATATTCCTGACATTATTTTCAGCGGGGTTGTTTGTCCTAATACCTTAGCCAATATTAAACCTCTATTAGTAGAATGATATGTTTTTTACGAATACATATATAAATCATAAATAAAATTATATCAACAATAATTTTTGCTGTTTTAAATTATAACTATAATTATGACGATATTTTACTGTTGAGTTTTAATTTTTATATTAGAGCATAACAATATAATAATGGGGAATATTTAATGGCTGCAAATGATGATATAACAAAAAAAGATTTAAGTGAAAATAATGATAATAAAATTGTAAATATTTCTGAAAGACTAGATAAGTTAGAAAAAGATGTTGAAAGCATTTTATCTGATGATAAAATAACAGACGAAGAAAAAGAAAATCTTATCAAGGAAATTTTACAAAATGAAGAGTTTTTACAATCTGCAGCGGAAACTATAAATAAAGATAGTTCAAAATATGATGAACTTATCAATGAATTAAAAGAACAATTGTCTAATAGTTTTGATGATAAGATAGACGAAAAAATAGAAAAAAATAATGCTAATTATAATAGCATAATGTTGGAACAGAATCTTAAAAATTTCAAAGATATTTCCAATTTGAGAAAGAATCAGAAAGATTTAGAGAATTCTATAACTGAAAATAATACAAAATATGATGATATTGTAAATAATATTAATGATATCAATGATAAATTGGACACTAATTCAGAAGAATATAAAAAAGATATAAAAATTTTAAATTCAAAATTAGAAGAATACAAAGAAGAGCATTCTAAATTCTTAGAAGAAGAGATAGAACATTTTAATAACTTAAAAGAAGAATTATCCAATAACATCGAAGAAAAGATAGACGAAAAAATAGAAAAAAACAATGCTAATTATAACAGCATAATGCTAGAACAGAATCTTAAAAATTTCAAAGATATATCTAATTTGAGAAAGAGCCAAAAAGACTTGGAAGAAAATATAAAAGAAAATGTATCTAATATAGTTACTTCTTCTATCAATGAAAATAATTTAAAATATGATGAAGTTATAAATAATATCAATAACAAATTAGATACCCATTCAAATGAATACAAAAAAGAAATAGAAACTATAAATTCTAGATTAGAAGAATACAAAGAAGAGCATTCTAAATTCTTAGAAGAAGAAAAATTGGATAATCTCAAAGAAGAATTATATAATAGTTTTAATGATAAGATAGACGAAAAAATAGAAAAAAATAATGCTAATTATAACAGCATCATGTTGGAACAGAATCTTAAAAATTTTAAAGATATATCTAATTTGAGAAAGAGTCAAAAAGACTTGGAAGAAAATATAAAAGAAAATGTATCTAATATAGTTACTTCTTCTATCAATGAAAATAATTTAAAATATGATGAAGCTATAAATAATATCAATAATAAGTTAGATACTCATTCAGAAGAATACAAAAAAGAAATAGATGATTTAAATGCTAGATTAGAAGAAACAAAAGAAGATAATGTCAAATTTTTTGAAGAAGAAAAAAGCAATTTAAAGAAAAATTATGAAGATATACTAATTGATATAAAAGACATTAATGAACAAATGGAAAGATATAAATCCATATATGATGAAAAACTTTCAACAGCAGAGAATCAATTCAGTACATTAATATTGGATCAGAATTTAAAAAATTATAATGAGATCGATAATTTAAAGAAAGATCATTCAGATTTAAAAGATGTTGTAGAAAGAATAGATAATACATTAAGTATAAATAGTTTAAAATATGATGATTTAATAAGTGATATTAATAATAAATTATCAGATAATTCATTGAAATACAGAAGAGAGTTAGAAAGTTTAAAGAGTAAATTTGAAGAATCTAGAGAAGAGCAGGATAAATTTTTAGAGGAAGGAAAAGAGAATTTAAATAACCTTAAAGAAGAATTATCTAATAACATTGAAGAAAAAATCGATGAGAAAATAGAAAAGAACAATGATAATTATAACAGCATAATGCTAGAACAGAATCTCAAAAATTTTAAAGATATATCAGATTTAAGAAAGAATTATAAAGATTTAGAAAATAGCATAAAGGAAAATATTGCTAATACAGTTTATGCTTCAGTAAATGAAAATAATTCAAAATATGATGAGCTAATAAAAAATATAGATGATAAGTTGTCTTCTTATTCAGAAGAAAATAAAAAAGAAATAGAAGGCTTAAATACTAAATTAGAAGAGGCAAAAGAAGAACAAACTAAATTCTTAGAAGAAGAAAAAGAAAGTTTCAATAATTTAAAAGAAGAACTATCTAATAGCATAGATGAAAAAATTGATGAGAAAATAGAAAAGAACAATGCTAATTATAACAGTATAATTCTAGAACAGAATCTCAAAAATTTTAAAGAGATATCAGATTTAAGAAAGAATTATAAAGATTTAGAAAATAGCATAAAAGAAAATATTTCTAATACAGTTTACGCTTCAGTAAATGAAAACAATTCAAAATATGATGAGCTAATAAAAAATATAGATGATAAATTATCTTCTTATTCAGAAGAATATAAAAAAGATATAGACAGCTTAAATACTAGATTAGAAGAAGAAAAGGAAAATTTAAATAATCTTAAAGAAGAACTATCTAATAACATTGAAGAAAAGATAGATGAAAAAATTGATGAGAAAATAGAAAAGAACAATGCTAATTATAACAGTATAATGCTAGAACAGAATCTCAAAAATTTTAAAGAGATATCAGATTTAAGAAAGAATTATAAAGATTTAGAAAATAGCATAAAAGAAAATATTTCTAATACAGTTTATGCTTCAGTAAATGAAAATAACTTAAAGTATGATGAGCTAATAAAAAATATAGATGATAAATTATCTTCTTATTCAGAGGAAAATAAAAAAGAAATAGACAGCTTAAATACTAGATTAGAAGAGGCAAAAGAAGAACAAACTAAATTCTTAGAGGAAGAGAAAGAAACTTTAAATAATCTTAAAGAAGAATTCTCTAATATTGTAAATGAGAAAATAGAGAGAAGTAATGCTAGTTATGGCAGCTTAATGGTAGAGCAAAACTTAAAGAATTTTCAAGAGATTTCAGATATTAAAAAGAGCTGTGAGGATTTAGGAAATTCTATAAATGAAAATAATGCTAAGTATGATGAACTAATAAAAAATATAGATAATAAATTATTTACTTATTCAGAAGAAAATAAAAAAGAAATAGACGGTTTAAATGCTAGATTAGAAGAAGAAAAAGAGAATTTAAATAATCTTAAAGAAGAATTATCTAATAACTTTGATAATAAGATAGACGAAAAAATTGATGAGAAGATAGAAAAAAATAATGCTAATTATAACAGCATAATGCTAGAACAGAATCTTAAAAACTTTAAAGAGTTATCAGATTTAAGAAAAGGTCATAAAGATTTAGAAGATTCTATCTTATCTAATAATGCTAAATATGAAGAAGTTCTAAATAATATTAATAGTATCAATGATAAATTAGATTCTACTTCAGAAGAAAATAAAAAAGAAATAGATAGTTTGAATGCTAGATTGGAAGAAGTAAGAGAAGAGCAGACTAAATTCTTAGAAGAAGAGAAAGAGAATTTAAATAATTTCAAAGAAGAATTATATAATAATTTTGATAATAATATAGACGAAAAAATTGATGAGAAGATAGAAAAGAACAATGCTAATTATAACAGCATAATGCTAGAACAGAATCTTAAAAACTTTAAAGATTTATCAGATTTAAGAAAAGGTCATAAAGATTTAGAAGATTCTATCTTGTCTAATAATGCCAAATATGAAGAAGTTTTAAATAATATTAATAGTATCAATGATAAATTGGATTCTACTTCAGAAGAGCATAAAAAAGAAATAGATAGTTTGAATACTAGATTGGAAGAAGTAAGAGAAGAACAAACTAAATTCTTAGAAGAAGAGAAAGAGAATTTAAATAATCTTAAAGAAGAATTATCTAATAGCATAGACGAAAAAATCGATGAGAAGATAGAAAAAAATAATGCTAATTATAACAGCATAATGCTAGAGCAGAATCTTAAAAACTTTAAAGAGCTATCAGATTTAAGAAAAGGACATAAAGATTTAGAAGATTCTATCTTGTCTAATAATGCCAAATATGAAGAAGTTCTAAATAATATTAATAGTATCAATGATAAATTGGATTCTACTTCAGAAGAAAATAAAAAAGAAATAGATAGTTTGAATACTAGATTGGAAGAAGTAAGAGAAGAACAAACTAAATTCTTAGAAGAAGAGAAAGAAAATTTAAACAACCTAAAAGAAGAACTATCTAATAGTGTAGACGAAAAAATTGATGAGAAGATAGAAAAAAATAATGCTAATTATAACAGCATAATGCTAGAACAGAATCTTAAAAACTTTAAAGAGTTATCAGATTTAAGAAAAGGTCATAAAGATTTAGAAGATTCCATAAATGAAAATATTTTGAAATATGATGAATTAATAAATCAATTAGAAAGCAAAATAGCAAACTTTAATAATAGTAAAGAAGAATCATTCTTAGATAATGAAAATAATTATAATAATGATTATAATATTGATGAAAAAATCGATGAGAAAATAGAAAAAAATAATGCTAATTATAACAGCATAATGTTAGAACAGAATCTTAAAAACTTTAAAGAGCTATCAGGTTTGAAGAAAGCCCAAAAAGATTTGGAGGATTCTATTTTGGCAAATAATTCAAAATATGATGAATTAATAAGTCAATTAGAAAGTAAAATATCAAACTTTAATAATAGCAAAGAAGAATCATTCTTAGATGATGAAAACAATTACAATAATTATAATATTGATGAAAAAATCGATGAGAAGATAGAAAAAAATAATGCTAATTATAACAGCATAATGCTAGAACAAAATCTTAAAAACTTTAAAGAGTTATCAGATTTAAGAAAGCATTATAAAGATTTAGAAGAAGAAATTAATAGACTAGCTAATAGAGATAATCATTATAATACTAATGATACTAACTTTGAAGAGTTTGCTGATATCATTAATAAAAGATTGAATAATCAGGAAGCGAAAAATGATGAGTTTATAAAAGCGGTAAATGATATTCTAAACAGAAATAATATAAAGTATGAACAGCTGCTTGACTCAGTAAATAGAAAATCTGAAGTTAATAATGTCAGAGACAATACTGAATATGTTAGGTATGTGAAAAATCATGATGAGAGACGCAAAGATATTAATGATAATAAAGTAGCTAAAGATATTAAGAGATTAGATAAAAAAATAAGCGATGTTACTATATTATCCATTTCTATTTTTGCAATTATAGTTGTGATATTTTTAGCTTATCAATTATTATGATTTTTATGAAGATGTACTAATATATGGATATGTTTTTAGATAATAAAGCTGATAAATTTGTTTATGAGAGAGAATATTTATCATTAGGTTATAAATATATATGCGGCATTGATGAAGTAGGTAGGGGCTGTTTATTTGGTCCTGTTACAGTTGCTGCTGTTATAATGCCTTTAGAACTTTATAATGAAACAGAATTAATAAATGAAAATATAGTTGAAGGCGTAGATGATTCAAAAAAAATATCTGCCAAAAAAAGAGAAGAACTTTATGATAAAATTATAGATAAGGCTTTATGCTATAGTATTTACTCTGTTGATTCAAAAACTATAGATGAGATAAATATTTATAATGCTGTAAAACTTGCTATGGTTAATGCTATTAATGGTTTGAATATTAAGCCTGATATATTATTAATAGATGCAGTAAAATTGGATACAGATATAAAACAATGTTCTATAACTAAAGGCGATTCTAAATCATATAGTATAGGATGTGCAAGTATAGTTGCAAAAGTATATAGAGATAGAATGATGAATGAGCTTCCTGATTCTTATCAGAAGTATAAAGTTGCAAAAAATAAAGGTTACGGTACTAAAGAGCATATGAAATATATAGAAATGTACGGCCCTAGCGATATGCATAGATATTCTTTTGAACCTATAAAATCAAATTATAAAGAAACAGAAAATGATTTATTATTATAAAATACTTGTTTTTGATAATTTTTATGATAATATATTTATATGATTGATAATATAAAATTAATAGCCACAGATTTAGACGGCACATTTTTTAATAGTAATAGTGCTATAAGCGATTATAATAAAGATGTTTTTCAATTTCTAATGAAAAACGGTGTAGAAATAATATTAGCTACAGGAAGAGCTTTAAACAGTGTAAAGCATTATAAAAATATTCTCTCTAATGATAATTATTCTATAATATTTAATGGTGCTGCTATAGTAGATAATGAAGGAAATTTTATATACGATAAAGTTATAGACGCCAATACATCAAAATCTATTATAAATATTTATGATAAATATAATGTCTATTTACATGTTTATAAACAGAATATACATATAGCTTCAGATATTGATTTTTATTTAAAAAGATACATTGAAAAAGAAAAAGTAAATGATGTTGCTATAGGTTTAGAAAATATTGAAGATTTTGAATTCAATAAAATGGTATTTATAGGCGATAGAGAAGAACTTGAAAGGCTTCAAAATGATATAAGAAATAGTTTTAATGTTCATACATGTTTTTCTCATACTAATTTTCTAGAAGTATTAGCCTCTGGTATTAATAAAGGCAGTGCTTTAGAATGGATATGCAGTCAAAAAGGTATAAAAAGAGATGAAGTAATAGCTTTCGGCGACAATTATAATGATATTGAAATGATAGAGTATGCCGGAGTAGGCGTTGCTATGGAAAATGCAGAAGAAGCATTAAAGAAAAAGGCTGATTATATATGTTTAACAAATGATGAGGACGGAGTAGGTAAATTTTTAAAAAAATATATGAAATTTTGATGCTATTAAATATATTTTTGTTAGTGTACTATTGACATTTTTTTTATTTAATGTTATATTGCTTTCAATGTCTATGCGGGAATAACTCAGTTGGTAGAGTTTCTGCTTGCCATGCAGACTGTCGCGGGTTCGAGTCCCGTTTCCCGCTCATTAATAAACCCCAATAGATAACTTCTTTTCTATTGGGGTTATTTTTTTTATTTTTAATTTTAAAGGTATTGCTAAAATGGATATTAAAGATTTAAATTTTGAAACTTCAACAGATGAAAAAGATTTAGTTACATTGAAAATCACTATTTCTAAAGACGCTTATGATAAAGAATTAGAAAAACAAATAGAATATTATAAGCCTAGAGTTAATGTTAAAGGTTTTAGAGTAGGTCATGCTCCTAATAATATTATACTTTCAAGATACAGAGAAGCTTTAGAAGGTGCTACTAATGAAGTTTTAATAGAAGAGGCTTGGAATACTTATCATGATGAGAAAAATGTTAAGGCTTTAGGTACTCCTAAACTTCTTAATTTAGACAAAAAAGATGACGGACTTCATCTTGATTATGAATATTATCCTATACCTGAATTTAACTTGCCTGATTTGGCTTCTATAAACGTAGAAAAAAATAAATATACAGTTGATGATAATGTTGTAGAAGAAGCTTATAAACTTTCTCTTCAAAGATTTTCTCATTTTGAAGAAAGCGAATTAAAATCTGAACTTGGTGACAGAGTTTTTGTAAAAATAGAATTTGATGATGATGCAAATAAAAAATATGATAAAGAACTTACTGTAGTTGCCAGCGATGATGAAAATGAAAGCATATTTGCTAAAAATGCTGTAGGTGTAAAAAAAGATGATAAAAAACTTCTTAAAACTTTTGTTGACGGCAGAGAAGCTACTTTAATAATGAATATAGTAAAAGTAGAAAAACCAGATATGAAAGATGATTCTAAAGAAGAAGACAGACAAAAAGTAAAAGAATCATTAAAAGAACATTTAATAAAAAGAGCAGAAGACAGAGCTAACAGCGAACTTATTAATGATACATTGTTTAATAAATTAATAGAGTTAGTTAATATTACTCTTCCTAAAGGTTATTTTGAAGAGCAATTAGAAATCTCTTTAAATGAATTTGAAAGATCTATGTCCAGCAGAGGAATGAGTAAAACTGATTTCTTAATTTCTGTTGCTAAAACTGATGAAGATATCAAAAAAGAATATGAGGAAAATGTAAGAAAGCAAATCACTTTTGATATGATTATGGCTAAACTTTCAGAAACTTATAAAGATTCTATAACAGTAAATGAAGAGAAAGCAAAAGAATATGCTAACAGAATGTATCAGTATCAAAGCTATATGGGACTTGCTAAACTTCCTAAAGAAGAACAGCAGAATATAATTAATTATATAATGCGTGATGCTCATACTAGAGCAACTTCTGAAGCTATAATGGATTATGTTAAAGAGCATGTAAATGTTTCAGAAAAAGATGCAGGCGAATTTAAACCTGAAGAAAGCGATGTTTGGGGCGGATATTAATAATTAATTGTGATAATAGGTAATTAGAGAGGTAATATATAGAATGGAGAAGAATTATATGACTATACCTTATGTAATAGAGCAAACAAGCAGAGGAGAACGTTCCTACGATATATATTCCAGACTTTTAAAAGATAGAATTATATTTTTGGGCGGCGAGATTAATGATGATGTTGCTAATGTAGTTATAGCACAGCTTTTATTTTTGGAATCAGCTGATCCTGAAAAAGATATTTCTTTATACATTAATAGTCCCGGAGGAGTTGTTACAGCTGCTTTAGGTATGTATGATACTATGCAGTATGTTAAGCCTGATGTTGCTACTTTATGCGTTGGACAAGCTGCTTCAGCAGGTGCTTTACTTCTTGCAGGCGGTGCTAAAGGTAAAAGATTTGCTACTGCTAATTCAAGAATAATGATTCACCAACCTTCAGGTGGTTCTAGAGGTATGGTTACTGATATGGAAATACAATTAAAAGAAACTATTCGTTTAAAAAGTATTCTTAATAATATCATGGCTAATCATACAGGTCAGGATATCAAAAAACTTGAAGCTGATATGGACAGAGATTATTTTATGAGTGCTGATGAAGCTAAAGAATACGGCATCATAGATAAAGTTTTTTCAAGCAGAGAATAATTTTTTCAAATTGAAAATATATAAAGCTAATAATCTTTTTATTAAGTTTATTAGCTTTTATTTTTAATTTTTTTATTGTAATTTTTTATTGCAATAGTTTTATTATAATATAGAATATGCTAATTAAATTTTAATTATTGTTATTTTTATAAAAAACAATATGGTTGATTTGGAGAGATATGTCTAAAAAGAATAATGATAAGAAAGAAGTTTGTTCTCTTTGCGGAAGAGAATTAAAAGAATTAAGCCGATACATTGAAGGCAATGAAGGATATTTATGTTCAGATTGTTCTTCCATAGCGAATGACTATTTTAACATGAATATGCAAAAGAAAAAATCTAAAGAAAAAGATTATGATATAAAAATAGTTCCTCCTAAACAGATTAAAGCATTACTTGATGAATATGTTGTAGGGCAGGATTATGCTAAAAAAGTATTGTCAGTAGCTGTTTATAATCATTATAAGAGAATAACGCAGAATACTGAAGATAAAAATGATGTAGAAATAGAGAAGTCTAATGTACTTTTGATAGGACCTACAGGAAGCGGTAAAACATTATTAGCAAGAACTTTAGCTAAGGCTTTGAATGTACCTTTTGCTATTGCTGATGCCACTACTGTAACAGAGGCCGGTTATGTAGGCGATGATGTTGAGAATATACTATTAAGACTTATACAGAATGCTGACGGAGATATAAAATTAGCTGAGAAAGGCATAATATATATTGATGAGATAGATAAAATTTCTCGTAAAAGCGAATCGCGTTCTATAACAAGAGATGTATCAGGTGAAGGAGTTCAGCAGGCATTATTAAAAATAGTTGAAGGCACTGTTGCTACTGTTCCTCCTCATGGCGGAAGAAAGCATCCTCATCAGGATAATTTGCATATAGATACTTCTAATATACTTTTTATATGCGGAGGTGCTTTCATTGATATAGAAAAGTCTATAGCTGAAAGAACTTCTAAAAAAGGTTTAGGATTTGCTGCTGAAGTTAATTCTATGGATAATCTCAATTATGATGAGATAATGAAAAATATTGCTACTGAGGATTTAGTTAAATATGGTCTTATACCGGAGCTTATAGGAAGGCTTCCTGTTATAGCTACTTTAGAAGAGCTTAAGGAAGAAGAGCTATTAAAAATATTAAAAGAGCCTAAAAATGCTTTAACTAAACAGTATCAGAAATTATTTTCTTATGACAATATAGAATTAAAAATAGATGATGAGGCATTAAAATCTATAGTTAAAAAGACTATGGAAGAGCATACAGGTGCTAGAGGTTTAAGAGCATTATTTGAGCGTGTTATGCTTGATGCTATGTATGATATGCCTACAGATGATAAAGAAAAGCAAGTATTTGAGCTTGATAAAAAATATGTTAATGAAAAATTAGGTATTGATGATTAATGATTATCAATATTGAAATTTTATCTTTAATAAAATATAATTCACAAACTAAAAATTAATAAATTTTATATAGGGGTTTTTAATGTTACCAGTAAATGATTTAAGAAAAGGCGATGCTATAATTTTAGACGGAGAAACTTATTTAGTAGTAGATGCACATTTTCACAGAGCACAGCAAAGAAAGGCAAATGTTAAGACAAAATTAAAAAATATGCTTAAAGGAAATATGATAGAAAAAACTTTTTCTTCTACTGAAAGCGTTGAAGAAGCTGATTTATCATATAAAAAAGCTCAGTATCTTTATGAAGAAGGCGACAGTTATGTATTTATGATATTAGACAATTATGAACAAGTTCATGTAAGTGCTGATATATTAGGAGACAGCAAATATTATTTATTAGACAGCTGTGAAGTTGATTTACAATATATTAATGATGAAGTTACAGCAGTACGTTTCCCTATTCATGTAATATTAGAGGTTACTTATACAGAACCTGGATTTAAAGGGGATACTACTGGTACTACTTTAAAGCCTGCAAAACTTGAAACAGGTATAGAAGTTAATGTGCCTTTATTCATAAATATAGGTGATAAAATTAAAGTTGATACTAGAGATGACAGCTATGTTGAACGCGTAAACAAATAATGCTTTACATACTATATATTATTTCAGCTTTATTCTTATTAATAACCATATTTTTTATAAAAGTTAATTATTTGATATATATTGCAATAGCTTTTTTTATACTTCATATAATATTTACTAAATCTGTTTTTATGACTATAAAAAAGCTATTGTATTTAATACCTTATTTCCTAGCTATATTCATAATTCAGGCTTTAAACTCAAGAGGTGAGTATTATAATTTATTTGGATTCTATATTGATAAAGTAGGGGCGGATTTTACAATTATCTATTTTATCAGAATAGCTTCTGTACTTTATTTCCTATCAATTTTCTTTATTATCATAAAAAAGTTAAAAGTGCCAAATGGATATATTTTTGATGAGATGATAAGAATAAGTATCTTTATGAAAATAGTAAGAAAGTCATTTTTTGCTGAGTTTGCTAAAATAAGAGATAAAAACAAAACTTTTCAAGAAAAACTTAATTTAATAAAGAATTTACTTGAGAATGTTTATAATGATTCTTTTAGACTTTATCCTTATGATATGCTTATTTCTCACTATAGAAATTTAAAAAAATAGATTTATTTTCATTCCCCGCCCTTTATATTTACTGCTTCATTTTTAATATTAGTTTTTCTATTTTTTATTGTTTAATTCAGATATTAAGTACCCACCCAAAGCGGAGGGTGGATTTTTTGTCTATTCAACGCACGCTGAGAGAATCTAAAACTTTAAATCAAGTTATAAATACAATTTTTATTATATTATAAATTTTGCTAAACGTGCGGTAAGCAGTATAACAAACCTAATTACAGCTAGGGTGGGTCATGCTTTTTCTTAATTTAGCCTTATATATAATAAATCTTATAATTCAAAGTTGATCTTAAATCTAATGGGCGGGGTATGTAATTGATTTTAACAAAAAAAGGAAATCAGCAGAACCGACTTCCTTTTTTATATAAATTTATTTTTTTGAATTATTTTTCTAAATATGAATAATGGAATCTGTATTTAGCCAAAGGATCAAGTTTATAATCTTTAAGCTGTTTTGAAACCATTAAAGCATTTGCTCTGTAATGTATAGGTATTATAGGCATATCATACATAAGTATTTTTTCAGCTTCATGAAGAACTTTCATTCTTTCCTGAGGATTAACTATATGTTTAGAGCTTTCTATAAGTTTATCATATTCAGGATTATTGTAGCCAGGATTGCTTGGAGCATAGCTTAAATATAATTCAAGCATAGTCATAGGATCATTATAATCACCAGTCCAACCGCTTAAAACCATCTGATAGCTTAAATCTCTGAAACTCTGAAGTATAACAGCCCATTCTCTAGGTACTATAACAGCATCAACACCAATATTCTTCCACATTTGCTGTATAGCTTCAACCATAACAACATTACCGTCATTTGCCACTAAAACCTCTAAAACAGGATAATTCTCACCATTAGGATATCCAGCCTCAGCCATCAATTTTTTAGCCTCTTCTATATTTTTCTGATAATCATTGCTTTGTACGCTAATATAATCTCCGCCTTTTTCTCTGAACTCGCCTTCATAATCACTTATTAGAGGAGGAACGAATGCACCTGCAGGTTTCTGACCAGATTTGTTTATTGAATCTACTATATAGTTTCTGTCAATAGCAAGAGCTAATGCCCTGCGAACTCTAGAATCTTTCAATGCTTCGTTTGTAAGGTTCATTTCAAAGAATACAGTACCATAAGCCTGATTCATAACTATTAAACCTTCTTTCTGAAGATTATCAACTTCCTGAGTAGGTACTAAATTAGAAAAATGTATTTGTCCGTTTCTCAAAGCAGCTAATGCAGTGTTTTTATCTGATATCATTGATATTGTAATTTTCTTAGCAACTATTGAATCTTTATCATAATAGTTAGTATTAATTTCCATAACTATTTTATCATCTCTAACTCTTTCAGTCATTTTATAAGACCCATTACCTATATAACTTTCAGGAGTTGATACCCAATCATCACCATATTTTTCTATGATGTCTTTTCTAACAGGTACAAACATATCAGCAAGCTCTAAAAAATATGCAGTAGGATTTTCTAATGTTATTTCTATAGTGTAATCATCGATCTTTTTTATTCCTAATTCTTCAACATTCACATCGCCGCTAGATATTTTTAATGCATTTTTTACAGGAGCCATAAGCGAAGCATAAGGAGCAGCAGTTTTAGGATCAACAAATCTTTTATAGCTATATACAAAATCATCAGCAGTAACAGGTACTCCGTCAGACCATTTAGCATTAGTTCTCAAATAGAAGGTATAAGTAATTCCATCTTCACTCATTTTATAGTTTTCAGCCATTCCGCCGACTATTTTTCCATCTTTATCCTTTTTCATAAGACCTTCAAAAAAATGTCTTATATAAACAGTACCTGCACTTGCAGTATTAAGATGAGGATCTATAGTAGCAACTTCTCCTCCTAAAGATACAACTATGGAATCATCTTTAGTTTTGCTAGATGAACATGAAAATATGAAAAGTGATAATATAACTATTAAGATTAAAAATTTTTTCATCGCTTTTGTCCTTTTATAAATATTCTATATTTTAGTATAAAATTATAAAAAGCACAAATTTTTATATAATTTATTGAAAATAGTATTATATTTTTTATTGATTTAAATCTATATAACAATAATTAAATCTATGCCTTCCTAATGGATTTAAAACAATATCTTTTAAATAAGGTGATACTATAAAAGAATCAGCTTTATAGTATAAAGGTATAATAGGCATTTCATCTAATAATATAGCTTCAGCTTGCTTCATATTTTCCATTCTTAAATAATTGTTTGTGTATATTGTCTTAGCTTCTGTTATAAGTTTATCATATTTTGCATTAGAAAAACCCGAATGATTAACTCCTCCATAACTAACCATCACATCAAGCATAGTCATAGGATCATAATAATCACCAGTCCAACCCATTCTTGCAATTTGATATTTCTTTTTTGTAAGAGCCATTAGTGTAGCTGGAAATTCTTCCTCTATTAAATCAATATCAATATTGAGATTATCTTTCCACATTTTTTGTATAGCTTTTCCTACTTCATAAAATAAACCAGGAGATACTTTAAGCTCTAAAATAGGATAATTATCCCCATTGGGGTATCCTGCTTCAGTCATTAATTCTTTGGCTTTTATTATATTTTCATTATGTTTATCAATATTTATAAAATTTGATGACTCTTCTCTAAAATAAAATCTTGATCCTTTTACAGCTGGCGGTACAAATGCTCCTGCTGGTGTTTGAGCTCCTTTAACTACATGTTCTACTAGGTATTTTCTGTCTATAGCTAATGATAAAGCCTGTCTTACTCTTTTATCATTTAACGCATCATTTGTTATATTTAATTCTAAATAAATTGTTCCTATAGCCTCATTTAACTTAATATATCCATCTTTCATAAGATATTCTATCTCACCAGGAGAAGGTTCTAATGATGAAAAATGTAATTCGTTTTTCTTAATTTTTTCTACCATATCAAAAACATCAGCACTTGGTATAAAAGTAAGTCTTTTTGCTATTATTTCATTTTTATCATAGTAGAAAGGATTTTCCTCAAATACTATTTTCTCATCTTTAATTCTCTCTTTAAGTATATATTGTCCATTACATACATAAGTTTTTGGTTTTAATGTCCATTTATCTCCATATTTTTCTATTACATCCTTTCTTAAAGGCAAAAATACTCCTGAAGATGCTAGAAAATCTAAAAAATACAAAGATGGGGTTTCAAGTACTACTTTTAATGTATTATCATCAATAGCCTCTACTCCCAAATTTGTAATATCCATATTTCCTAGATTTATATTTTTTGCATTTTTAATTATTTCAAGCATATATGAATATGGAGAATCTAAATTTCTATCTAAAGCTCTTTTCCAACCATACTCAAAATCAGATGCTTTTACAGGTTTGCCATCAGACCATTTTGCATTTGTTCTCAAATAAAAAGTGTATATTAGTCCGTCATCGGAAATATCCCATTTTTCGGCTATACCAGGCGCAATATTGTTATTTTTATCTATCTTTGTAAGTCCTTCAAATGCATGTAATAGATAAGTACCTACTACCCCTATAGAGTTTAGTGTCGGATCTATAGTAACAGGTTCGCTTCCCATATTAATTATTATATCTCTAGTTGGATCTATTGCAGAATTTTTTCTATTACAGGAAATTATTATAAGCAATGTAAAAATAAATAATATTCTTTTTATATTCACAGATTGCCCCCTAAAATAGTATTCATAATATAATATTATACCTATTTCCTATAAAGTCAATATAATTCTCAATATATAGTATAATTGTATTAATATAGTTGTTTATTCGTTATAATAAATGTGGTTTATTATGTATATAATATGAATTATTTATATTATGGGTTTAAGCGTTAATTTTAATGATTTTTTATTATGAAATTATTAAAATTGTATTTTATTCATATATAGTATTAATATATATAAAAAAGACTGTAATTATATATAATAGATTTAATTATTTATTAGCTTTTATATTTTAGGATATATAATGCATGTATGGTTATACCGATACCTGGTATAATTATGTTGTTTTAATTGTTTGTGTTTTTTATAATTTTAATAAGTTGTAGAAAAATATGTTAAAAAGTTAAGTTTATTGTATGTATATCAATAAAAATTCAGCTGCAAATAGGATAAAACTATGTAATTTTGTGTAAATAACATTATTTTTATAGAAAATATTTTTATATTGTATATTTTTAGGTTTAATATGAATTTTATTCACAATAATAAATATTTATTAATATTAGTTTCTAAATAAAAATTGAATAAAATAAATTTTTTTAAAAATAAAATTAAAAAAATGCCTGTAAATGAAAATTCAATTGACAATTGAATTGAATTTTACTATACTAGAGTTTATTAAAATAACTATTAAAAAATTAATTGGAGGTATTTCATGGATTTCAAAGCCTTATATAAACAAAAATTAACAACTGCTGATGAAGCAGTTAAAGTTATAAAATCTGGCGATTGGATTGACTATGGTTGGGTTACTGCTACAGTAATAGATTTGGATAAAGCTTTAGCAAAAAGATTGCCTGAATTGACAGATCTTAATTTTAGAGGCGGTATATTAATGTGGGAGCCTGAAATTTTTAAGATAGAGAATCCTGAAAAACATATTACTTGGAATTCATGGCATATGTCAGGTTTAGAAAGAAAAGCAGTTGATAAAGGTTTTTGTTTCTATGATCCTATTCGTTATTCAGAAATGCCTAGATATTATAGAGAGTTACCAAGAGGAATAGATGTAGCTATGTTCCAAGTATCAGAAATGGATGAAAATGGCTATTTCAATTTCGGTCCTAACGCTTCACATATGCAGGCTTTAATAGAGAGATCAAAATGCGTAATAGTAGAAGTAAATAAAAATATGCCAAGATGTTTAGGTGCTGCTAATATAGGCGGAGAGGCTGTACATATCAATCAGGTAGATATGATAGTAGAAGGAAGCAATACTCCTATAAAAGAAATGCCAGGAGGCGGTGCTACAGAAGTAGATAAAACAGTAGCTAAACTTATAGTAGAAGAAATACCTAACGGTGCTTGTTTACAATTAGGTATAGGAGGTATGCCTAATGCTGTGGGTTCATTAATAGCTGAATCTGATTTGAAAGATTTAGGTGTTCATACAGAAATGTATGTTGATGCTTTCGTTGATATATCTTTAGCAGGAAAAATTACAGGTTCTAAAAAGAATATAGACAGAGGCAGACAAACTTATGCATTCGGTGCTGGTACTAAAAAATTGTATGATTATATACATAATAACCCTGAATGTTTATCAGCTCCTGTAGATTATACTAATGATGTAAGAGTAATTTCTTCTATAGATAACTTTATGTCAATAAACAACGCAGTAGAAATAGATTTATTCGGACAAGTAAGTGCTGAATCAACAGGATTCAAACATATAAGCGGTGCAGGCGGACAATTAGACTTTGTATTAGGCGCTTATTTATCTAAAGGCGGTAAGAGCTTTATATGTTTATCTTCAACTGTAACAGGAAAAGATGGACAATTAAAATCAAGAATAGTTCCAAGTTTTGCTAATGGTACAGTAATTACAGATACTAGAGCTAATACACATTATGTAGTAACAGAGTATGGTAAAGTAAACTTAAAAGGTTTAACTACTTGGCAAAGAGCTGAGGCTTTAATCTCTATAGCACATCCTGATTTGAGAGATGGCTTAATAAAAGAAGCAGAAAAAGCTAAAATTTGGAGAAAAAGTAATAAATAATAGAGACAATATCAATAACTTTTATATACTATTAAATAAATAAAATAATATTGTTAAAGGAGAAGCAAATGTTTAAAACAACAGAAAAGCATGAAGAACTTCGTGCCAAAATTAGAGCATGGGCTGAAGAAGTTGTAACTCCAATAGCTCATGAGCACGATCAGACAGGTAAATTCCCAACAGAAGCTGTAAAACAATTAGGTAAAGGCGGATTAGACATTATGGGTTTGCCTTTCGAAACAAAATACGGTGGAGCAGGATTTGATAATATTGCTTATGCTATAGCTGTAGAAGAACTTTCAAGAGTAGATGGAAGTATGGGCGTAATTTTATCAGCTCATTGTTCTTTAGGTAGTTATCCTATCTATGCTTTCGGTACTGAAGAACAAAAGAAAAAATATTTAGTTCCTCTTGCTGAAGGTAAAAAATTAGGTGCTTTCGGTTTAACTGAACCAGAAGCTGGATCTGATGCAGGCGGTACAGAAACTACTGCTGAATTAAAAGGTGATCACTATATATTAAATGGTGAAAAAATATTCATAACTAACTCTATAGAAGCTGAAAGTTATGTAGTATTTGCTGTTACTACTCCTGGTATCGGAACTAAAGGTATTAGTGCTTTCATCGTTGAAAAAGGCTGGGAAGGTTTTGAATTCGGTGAAAAATATGACAAATTAGGTATTCGTGCTTCTGCTACAGCTCAGTTACTTTTCGATAACGTTAAAGTTCCTAAAGAAAACTTGCTTGGTAAAGAAGGACAAGGATTCAAAATTGCTATGCAAACTCTTGACGGCGGACGTATTGGTATTGCTGCTCAAGCATTAGGTATCGCTCAAGGTGCTTATGAAGCTGCTGTAGCTTATTCTAAAGAAAGAATACAGTTTGGACGTCCTATCGCTCAGCAACAAGCTATCGCTTTCAAACTTGCTGATATGGCTACTAAATTACGTGCTGCTAGACTTCTTATCTACAGTGCTGCTGCTATGAAAGACAGACATGAACCTTATGGTACTGAATCTGCTATGGCTAAATTATATGCTTCTGAAATAGGTTTGGAAGTTGTTAACCAAGCTCTTCAAATCCATGGTGGTAATGGATATATTAAAGGTGCTTATATAGTAGAAAGAGCTTATCGTGATGCTAAAATTTGTACTATTTATGAAGGTACAAGTGAAATACAAAAAGTTGTTATTTCTGCTGCTATACTTGGTAAAATGCCTAAAGCTCCTGTTGCTGCTGCTGGTCCTATGGCTAAAAAAGGTCCTATTACTGGTGAAAGAAGAAATATCATCTTCAAAGAAGGTTCAGCTCAAGATAAAGTTGATGCTTTAGTAGCTGCTCTTAAGAAAGATGGAATTGACTTCTCTGTAGGTATTGATATTAATACTCCTATTGTTAATGCTGAAAGAGTTGTTTCTGCTGGTAAAGGTATTGGTGGTAAAGAAAATATGAAACTTGTTGAGGACTTAGCTAAAGCTGCTGGTGCTGCTATAGGTTGTTCTCGTCCTGTTGCTGAAGAATTGAAATACTTACCTATCATCAGATATGTTGGTATGTCAGGTCAAAAATTCAATGGTAACTTATACATAGCTTGCGGTATTTCAGGTGCTAACCAACACTTAAAAGGTATCAAAAATGCTTCTATCATCGTAGCTATCAACATCAAAGGTTCTGCTAAAATCTTCAAAAATGCTGACTATGGTATAGTTGGAGATGTTAAAGAAATTCTTCCATTGTTGGCTAAAGCTCTTGATACTGGTGCTAAGAAACCTGCAGAAGTACCATATAAGAAAATGAAAAAGATTACTCCTAAGAAAACAATCGAATTACCTAAAATCTATGTATGTAGCGGTTGTGGTTATGAGTATAATCCATTCATTGGTGATCCAGAATCTGAAATAGCTCCAGGTACAGACTTTACAGCTCTTCCAGAGGAATGGGTATGTCCTGAATGTAGTGAAGAAAAAGCTAACTTCATTAAGGCTTAAAATATAAACTTAATTATTAATAATTTTTTGAGGAGGAAAAATAATGCATTGCGTTAGAAAAGTTACTGAAGATTTATATTGGGTTGGAGCGAATGAACATCGCTTGGCTCTATTTGAAAATGTACACCCTTTAACTAAAGGTGTTTCTTATAACTCTTATGTTCTTTTAGATGAAAAAACAGTTCTTTTTGATACAGTTGACTGGGCTGTTTGCAGACAATTCTTAGACAACTTAGAATATGTTTTAAACGGTAAAAAACTTGACTATATGGTTATTAACCACATGGAACCAGACCACGCTGCTTCTATAGATGAAGTTTTAATCAGACACCCTGAAACTAAAGTTATAGCTACTGAAAAAGCTTTCATGTTTATGGATCAGTTTGGTTTCACTATTCCTGAAGAGAAAAGAGAACAAGTAAAAGAAGGTGACAGCAAAAAATTCGGTAAACACGAAGTTGCTTTCGTAGCTGCTCAAATGGTACACTGGCCAGAAGCTATGGTTACTTTTGATACTACTAATGGAGTATTATTCTCTGCTGATGCTTTCGGTTCTTTCATCGCTTTAGACGGAAGATTATTCAATGACGAAGTTAATTTTGACAGAGATTGGTTAGATGAGGCTAGAAGATATTATACTAACATTGTTGGTAAATATGGCCCTCACGTACAAAACTTGCTCAAAAAAGCTGGCGGAATTATTGACAAAATTAAAATGTTCTGTCCTTTACATGGACCTATTTGGAGAAACAATCTAGGTTATATCCTTGATAAATACAACAAATGGAGCACTTATGAGCCTGAAGAAAAAGGTGTATTAATCGTATATGCTTCTATGTATGGTAATACTGAAAATATGGTTGGAGTTTTAGCTGCTAAATTAGCTGAAAAAGGTGTTACTAATATAGCTATGCACGACGTATCTAGCACTCACGTTTCTTACTTGATCGCTGATACTTTCAAATTAAGCCATGTTGTATTAGCTTCTGTTACTTACAACCTTAATATTTATCCTCCAATGCATAGTTATTTAGATGATATGAGAGCTCTTAACGTTCAAAAACGTAAGTTTGCTATCATAGAAAACGGTTCTTGGGCTCCTAAATCTGGTGCTTTAATGCAAGAATTCATTGAAAACAACTTGAAACAATGTGAAATCTTAGATGCTCAAGTTTCAGTTTCTTCTTCTATGAAAGCTGCTAACGTTGGTGAAATGGACGCTTTAGTAGACGCTATAGTTGAATCTATTAATAAATAATAAACAATAATTATTTATTAAGCTATATAATAAAGACCGATTCAAGTGATGAACTTGAATCGGTTTTTTTATTAAACCATTTTTAAATTTTGACGAAGATAAAAACAATATAGATAATATAAATAAGGAAATAATTTTTTATGGTAAGTATTAAAAGACAAAGACAGATTAAGTTATTTTTTATATTATCTATTATATTAATTGTAATAATTTCTTTATTTATTATATTTGGGTATTTTCCTTATGGGCTTCATAAAAAAAATATGTCTGAAGTAAAAATGCCAAAAGATAATATCGCTTATGTAAGTGTCAAAAGTTTAGATAAAAGTGTGCTTAAATTTTCTGACTCTATATATGCTTATAGAATATCACATGATGAATCTATGTATGATTTTTCTATTTTGCTTAGAAAGGCAGATGCATTTGCTGACAGATTAAGAACAAATGATAATTTCTTGGTTAAAATGGCTTCTAAACCAATATTAAGAAGAAATGCTGCTTTACTTTTTTGGGGTTATAATGGCAGTTTAGATAATTCGGAAATTTTTTATTTATTTGATATAGGAAGATTGAATTCTTTCATATTTAAATCTTTTTTTAATTCTGAAAATTTAACTATAGATAATATTACTTATGAAGTAAAAAAGATTAATTATAATGGAAGCAGAATATATGCTTTAGATAATGGAAGTCCTTATTTATTCTTTAATTTTTATAAAGGGCTTTTAATAGTTACTAAAAATTATAATCATATAAAAAAATTAATTGATTTTTTAAACTCTGATACTGACGGCATTAGCGAAGTCAAATTACTTAATAATGTTGAAAACAAATATGAATCAGATATTTCTTTCTATGTTAATAAACAGCTTTTCGATTATAATAAATGTGAAGGCTCTTTACTATTTACTCCGTTACAATTTTTTGATAATGCATATTCAATATATGGAAATGCTAAAATAAATAATGATAATGGATTAATGGATATTTTTGTTGATTATGAATACGGCGGTTCTGAAAGATATTCTCTTTATGGTTTAGATGGGTCGATAGATATACAGAATTATTTACCTAAAGAAAGAACTGTTATGTATTTTGCTTTGAAATCATATTTGGCAGGGCTTTATCCTATAATGTATAATGATTTGAAAATGGATCATAATAATAAATTATATTCTGAATTATACAATTTATTTACAAAGATGAATGATGTTTATTCATTTGGAAGTATTATAAATGATTTGTATGGTGAGATGGCTGTTGCATATATAGAATCAAAAAGATCTGAATTGATATATCCTCTAATGATTTTTAATATAGAAAATGATACTGCTTTGCTTCCTAAATTGGAAGTTGCATTATTAGAAAAATATCCTAATCTCATTAAAAAAGAAAGAAATTATAATAATAGTTATATATATTCTTATGATTTAAATAATGGAAATATGTTCTATTATACTTTTGTAGATAAAGTATATTTTGTAAGCGAGAATGAAAAGGCCATAGAAACTATTATAGACAGTGTTTATGACGGAGAATCTTTAGATACATATATAAAATCTCAGATATCAAAAAATATCAATCCTGATTATATATTTACTATACAGCTTGCGAAATCTCAAGATATATTAAGATATTTCAATATACCTTTAAGGACTTGGAGTTATCCTAACAGTATAATAATAGGTTCTACTATTAATTCTAATTATACACATATTAATATAGATTTTAAAGCTAATTTTAATAGTGTAAGTAAATAATTTGAATAATTAAGAAAATTTTATAATAGTTGATAAATATCATTATTTGTATATAATTATACTTATTTTTTGGAGTGGAATTTATTTTATGTCAATAATTGATAAACTGTCATTGGTAGAAAAAACTTATGAAGATATAGTGCAGAAACTTAATGATGCCAACATAAAGGATAATAGAGTTATACAGGATTTGATGAAAAAAAAATCAGAGATAGAAGATATTGTAGAAGAATATAAAAAATTAAAAGTAGTATTAAAAGAAATAGATGAATCCAATGAGATGATTAATAATCCTGATACTGATAAAGAGCTTAAAGATATGGCATTATTAGAGATAGAGGAACTTAATCAAAAAAAAGAAGATATAATAAATGGTCTTAGACTTCTTTTACTTCCTAAAGATAAAAATGACGGAAAGAATATTATAGTTGAGATTAGAGTAGGTACAGGAGGAGATGAATCTGCTTTATTTGTAGGCGATTTATTTAGAATGTACACTCGTTTTATAGAAAGAACTAATTTAAAAATGGAAATAATAGATACTAGCCCTACGGAGCTTGGAGGATATAAAGAGGTTATATTTTCAGTATCCGGAAAAGATGCTTACAGAACATTGAAATTTGAAAGCGGAACTCATCGCGTACAGAGAATACCTGCTACAGAGTCAGGCGGAAGAATACATACATCTGCTTCTACTGTTGCTGTTATGCCTGAAGCTATGGAAAGCGATGTTGTTATAAAAGATGAAGACATAAGAGTGGACATATTCCGTTCAAGCGGACCGGGAGGACAGTCTGTTAATACCACTGACAGTGCAGTTAGAATCACGCATTTACCTACTGGATTAGTTGTGCAGTGTCAAGATGAAAAAAGTCAGCATAAGAATAAGGCAAAAGCATTGAAAGTTCTTCGTGCTAGAATATATGAGAAAGAAGAAGCTGAGAGAAAGGCAAAGGAAGCTAAAGAAAGAAGAGAGCAGATTGGTTCAGGAGATAGAAGCGAGAGAATAAGAACTTATAATTTTCCTCAAAACAGAGTTACAGACCATAGAATAAATGTTACTCTTTATAAATTAGATAGATTTATGGACGGTGAAATTACAGAGATAACTGATGCTTTATTTAAAAAAGAACAAGAAGATATGCTTGCTTCATATTCTGATTAATACTTTATGAGTTATTTTTATGAAAGATATAGAAAATATATTAGGTGAAGAAAAGATTATTCATAAATTATATGATGATGATCCTGTTATTAGATATATAAAAAGTTTTGATAATGTTTTATATGCAGATTATTCTTATAGCGGAAATGATTCTTATGAAACTTATGATTCTTTGATTGGATTATTTGCCTATCATAAAGATGATAAATATTTATTTTGTGAATTCGGATATTTTAAAGAAAATAGAGAAGAATTAAAACTCATTGTAAGCGATTATCCTGAATATATAACTTTAGATAATTATGAACTTACTAATGAAGTATTTAATGATTTAATTAATTTACATAATATTTCTATGAATCAGTTTAGTGCTTTAATGATAGGGAAAAATGAAATAGATAATATAAAATCTAATTCTTTAAAAAAAATAACTTTAGATGAGTTTATAGAAATTTTTCCTCATAGATATATAAATAACAGAATAAGATTTTCATCAAAAGATAAACGATATGAAAGAATATATATAGATGATATATCAGAAGATTTAATTTACAGATGTTCCTATTGCGGGTCTTCTAATTTATCCAAGATAGTAAATAATGATATTAATAATTTGCAGGATATAGATGTTCTTGATTATGACGATGATGCAGAAAAGAGTTTGTATATATGCAAAGTATGCGGTTTGATATCAAGAAGTCCTGATAATATTATGGATTATATTTAATTAATTTTTATAAGAGGTAAAAGATGAGTTTTTTAATATTAGCTGATAAAACTTTTTCCAATGAGTTTTCTGAAGAATTTGATAGTATCTTTAATGATAAGATTAATATTTTAAAAGAGAAATTAAATTGCGATGTTAAATATATAGAAAATAATGATCTTGAAAAAATAGAAAATTATTTGAATAACATATATAAAGAAAGCGAAAATTATGACAATATAATTTATATACCGGGAAATATGCCTTTATTTAATGAAGATGAAACGATTAAATTAACTAAGATACATGAAGAAAATATATCATATTTTAGTTATGGTGAAAATTATCCTTCCGGCATAGTACCTTTTATAATAAGAAGAACCGCTTTTGAAAAATTATTTAATATTATAAAAACTAAAGATATTAAAGTATCTGAAAATGCTATAAACAATATTGTGTTTGTTGATCCTAATTTTTTTGAAATAGAAATACTTATATCTGAACATGATATGAGATATTATAGACTTTCTCTATTTGCTGATAGTAAGAGAAATGCTATTTTAATAAAAAAACTCATCAATTATAAAGATTATAATGAAATGGTGAAAGCAATAGAAGAAAATCCAAGCATCAGAAGAACATTGCCTTCATTTGTAGAAATAGATATTAATAATAGACAAAATGTATTGAATAAATATTTATTGAAAAATGAAACTATAAAAAATGAGCTTTCAAAAGAAGAAAAGAATATCACTTTAGATGAGTTTAAAACTATTTATGATAAACTTTATAATTTTTGCGGCGATTTCCATATGTCTATAGGAAGTTATTATGAACCTCTTTTGAATAAAGATGTTTTTGATATATTAGAATATTCTACAAGAAATAAAAATGTTAATGTATATTTAGAAACTAATGCATTGCTTCTTGACAGCGATAATGCCAAGAAATTATTATCTATGCAATCAGAGAGAAATAATCTTCATGTTATAATACATTTAGATACTGTAGAAGAAGATGTTTATAACAAGATATATGATAATGGCGATTTGAAAACTATTATGTCTAATATAGATTATTATTTGCTTAGAGAGCCTAAGAATACTTATTTACAGATAACTAAGCAGAAAGATAATTTTGATTATTTAGCTTCATATTATAAATATTTCGATAAATACAAAGTAGATATCATAATGCAGAAATACTACAACTACAGAGGCATGATAGATGACAATAGAGTAGGGGATATGGCTCCTATTATTAATATAGGCTGCTGGCATTTGTCTAGAGATTTATTTATAGATAGTTACGGAGATGTTTATATTTGCAGATTTGATATAAACAAAGAAAAGAAAATAGCTTCTATATATGAAGAGAATATAGATAATATATGGAAGACACTTGAAAATTATTTTATTGATAATGTTTGCAAGAAATTAGATTTTTGTAAGAATTGTGATGAATGGTATTTATATAATTTTTGATTATGGAAAATATAATAGTAAAATATTTGGAATTTGTTTTAGCTTGTTATGTAGTTAGATTTTTAGCTACAAGATTCGTACTAGAATTTCAATCGGTTAAAAAATTCTATTATAGAAGAGAGATATTGCCTGGTGTTCGTAATTGGAATAATAGAATAAAGATGATATATTATTTTGAGTTTTTTTCTTTTATTCAAAGTTTACTCATAGCATTATTTTTTATGGTATTTTCTCATTTTGTGCCTTTGAAAGAGCATTTAAAATTAATTATAGGATTTTTAACATATTCATCTTTGATAATAGCAGATAAAGTGAGATTTTCAATACTTCTTACTAATTATCCATATTCTCTTTTAATAATGGATACAGGAATATTTTTATTTGTGAGTTTTTTGCAGTTTATTGTAATGGCTTTTATGAATGCTACATTATAAAAGCTATATTATAAAATAAAAGGAAGCTGTCATATTTATAATGAAGCTTCCTTTTTTTAATATTGCAAATATTATTAATTTTGTTCTATTGTGATAGAGGCACCTATATCCATTGAATGAGTTTTTCCTTTATATGTAACTTTTTCAGAGATTATAGAATTGTCCATAAATGCATTAGATATATTAACTTCTTCAAATATAATGCTGTTTTTTAAGATGGAGTTTTCTATTTTTGAATTCTTTCCAATATGTACATAAGGGCCTATTACAGAATTTTCTATTTTTACATCTTTATCTATGAATACAGGGGGTATTATAGCGGTGTCTTTTATACCTTTGCTTAATATCTCATGCTTAATGATAGATTTATTTGTTTCTATCATAGTAGATTTTTCACCGCAGTCATACCAGCCATCTAATTTAAATGTTTTAAATATAATTGAGTTTTCTATCATATATTCCAAAGCATCTGTAAGCTGATATTCATTTTTAGTTTTTATATCATTTTTTATAATGTAGTCTATAGCTTCAAATAACTCTTTGGTATTAACTATATTGTACATACCTGTAAGAGCTAAATTACTTATAGGCTCTTGTGGTTTTTCAACTAATTTTGTTATAACACCTTGCTCATTCAATACTGCTACTCCGAATCTGCTTGGATTATCAACTTCACATACTCCAAGAGAATTTTCATTTTTGCTTACTATATTTGACAGATTTAATTTGAATATGGTGTCTCCTAAAATAATAAATATTTTGTCATCATCTTTTATATGTTCTTTTGTAAGTGATATAGCATGAGCCAAACCTTTATACTCTTTTTGCTCTACAAATGTTAGTTTTATATTTGTATATTTATTACTTAAATATTCAATCATTTGATCTTTTAAATAACCTACTATAAATATTACTTCTTCTAAATCTTGTATAGAAGATATTTCAGTCATTATAAAATCAATAATTGTAGAGCCCGCTATAGGAAGTATTGGTTTGGGTTTTGTAATAGTATGCGGTCTTAATCTAGAGCCTTCTCCGGCTGCTGGTATAATAACTTTCATTTAACCCTCAAATTTTTTATAATTAATTATTTGATCAATGGTACTAATAAAGCATTTGCTAATTCTTCATTAGATCCATTTAAATATTTTACTATTTCTAAAGCAAAGAATACTGTAGTAGCAGGTCCTTTAGAAGTTATAACATTATCGTTACAAACTACTAAGTCTTTTTCTACATATTCACCGCCTTTTACATATATTTCACAGCTAGGATAGCAAGTATATTTTCCATTTATAACTCCAGCTTCACCTAGTACTATAGGAGAAGCACATATTGCTGATACTAACTTTTTACTTTCATACATATCTCTAATTTTTTCTATAACTCTCATATCTGCTTTTAAATTATTCATGCCTATCATTCCACCAGGAAGAGCTATAGCATCAAAATCATAATTCATTATTTTTTCTAGAGTTGTATCTGCTTTTATAAAAATATTATGGGAGCCTTTTACATCTAAATTATCAGTTAAGGAAGCAGTTACTACTTCTATATTTGCTCTTCTTAAAACATCAACAATAGTCACAGCCTCTATTTCTTCAAATCCTTCAGCTAAAGGTACTAAAACTTTTTTGGACATATTATCATCTCCTTTATTAACTAATTTACCTATATTATATAATATTTTATATTTATAATATTGCAAGTAAATTATTTTTTATATTTTATAATATGTAAAATATGATTAAAGTTTAAAATTTCTATATGTTACTACCATCATTATTTAGTTTTTCTATAGCTTTTTCATATCCTAAGTCGGCTGATTTTTTTAAATATTTTTGAGATTTAAGAATATACTTTTCTTTTTTTTCTTCTTCTTTTTCATGATTTGAAAGTATGTTATATAGTTTGTAGAGATCATAATATGCTATATAGTCTTCATCATAAAACTCTAATGTTTGCTTTAAATATTTAATAGCTTTTTTATATTTCTTTTTTTCCTATATGCTACAGACATTAGATAATAGGCATCGGAATAGGCTTTGTTTTTTACAATAGCTTTTTCCAAATCTTCTATAGCTTTATCATAATCTTTTTTTGCCATATAAACTTCTGCTCTATAATAATAAGTATCGCTGTCATGAGGATATATTTCAATAGATTTATTATAAGTCTCTATTGCTTTATCATAATCTTTTATTTCATAATATACTCTTGCTAAATTATGATAAGCATCTAAATTATCATTGTCTATTTCTATAACTTTTAATAAATCACCAATAGCTTCATCATATTTTTTATTTTGAATATTGCTCAATGCACTATAAAAATATTTGTTTTCTTCACTAATCATATTATAAACTGTCCTAAATATTAAAGATTATACTTTGAAATTATACAAAAAATAATAAGTGAATGCAAATTTATTTTATATAAATTTATATTCACCTATATTATTTATACATAGAAAGTATATAAAAATCATATAATAAAGTTTTATTAAATTCCCAATTCTTTTATTAAATGATGAGCTTCTTCAAATCTTCTTTTTATTTCTTTCCAATTTTTTTCTTCCATTAAGTTTCTAGGACATAACCAAGAGCCTCCGCAGGCAAATACATTTTTGTTTTGCAAATATTCTTTTGCATTGTCTATACTTACACCACCCAAAGGCATAAATTTTACTCCGGTATGCTGATAAACAGGAGCTATATTTTTTATCCAATTAATTCCTCCGTATAAACCTGCATGGAAGAATTTTATATATTTATGTCCGTAAGCTAAACATTGTTCTATTTCAGCAGGAGTCGCAGCACCTGGTATATAATGATAATTTTTCTTTTTGGCATATTCAAGCATTATAGGCTGAAATCCTGGGCTTATTATTATATTCGTTCCTAAGTCAAGTATTCTATCAACCTGTTCTGTATTTAAAACAGTAGCAGCAGATCTTGGAAGTGTAGGGTAGTCTTTGGCTAATATTTCTAAAGCTTTGTATCCGTATTCTGTTCTTAAAGTTAATTCTATAGAAGGAAGAAATTCTAGACAAAGTTCTGCTACATTTCTTATTTCTTCTTCATTTTCAATGACTACTACAGGTATTATTTTATTTTGTATATATTTTTCTAACATAAAAAACTCCTTAAAATGTAAAACTATGATTTATAATTTATCATGCTTAATTATTAAAGTAAATATTAGAATTATTGAAGCATATATTTTCTATTATATTTCCTAAATATTTAATATCGTTAGGAACTTCGCCTTTTTCAGACCACTCTCCTATTATATTGCATAATATTCTTCTAAAGTATTCATGTCTTGAGTATGATAAGAAACTTCTTGAATCAGTAAGCATACCTACGAATAAAGCTAATGATCCAGTATTGGCAAGAATTTTTATCTGTTCTTCCATTCCGTCTTTATTATCACAGAACCACCAAGCGGAACCTAATTGCATCTTTCCTTTTATACCGCCTTCTTGAAAACATCCCATAAGAGTTGAAAGAGGATAATAATCTTTATGATTAAGGCTGTAGAAAATAATTTTAGGAAGTCCTCCATCATTATTAGCAGTCTTTAATAATAATGATAATTTTTCTATGATATTAGAATCTCCAACAGAATCATATCCTGTATCAGGCCCTAATTTTTTAAACATTACTTCATTATTGTTCCTCATAGCGGAAATATGTATTTGCATAACTAAATTTGATTCTTTATATTTTTTTATTAATTTTATAAGAATATATGTTTTGTATTTTTCTATATCTTCATTAGATAATGTTTCTTTGTTCATAGCTTTTTTGAAAATATTATCAATATTTTTTTCTTCATCTAAATTAAATGGTACTGTTGATAAAGAACAATCGCTTGATACACAGCCTAAATTTTTAAAATAATCTATTCTATTATATAAAGCTTCAATTAATGATTTTATATCTTTTATATTTATTTTGCTTGCATTTTCAAGCTTTTTTATATAATCACTGAAATCAGGCATTTCTATATTTATAGACTTATCAGGTCTGAAAGAAGGTACTATTTTTGTATTAATTTGTCCTATTTGAGCTTTACCTTCTTTTATTAATTTATGATATTCCAAATTATCTATAGGATCATCGGTTGTTCCTATGGTATGAACTTTAAATTTTTTAAGAATATCTTTAATAGTCATATTCTGTAATTTTTGATTAGCTTTTTCCCATATTATATCAGCATTATCTTCATTAATAACTTCATAAATATCGAAATATCTTTGAAGCTCCAAATGACTCCAATGATAAAGAGGATTTCCTATTAAATTAGGTACAGTTTTTACCCAAGCAATAAACTTATCATAATCGGATGCATCACCTGTTATGAATTTTTCATCTATGCCATTAGCTCTCATCATTCTCCATTTATAATGATCACCATAAAGCCAAATCTCTGTTATATTTTTAAATTTTTTATTTTCAGCAATCTCTTTCGGATTTAAATGACAATGATAATCAAATATAGGACATTTGCAGGCATAGTTATGAAAAAGTGTTTTTGATGTTTCATTATATAATAAAAAATCTTTATCCATAAAAGTTTTCATGATATTTATCCCCTTTGATTTGTAAAGTATAAAATAAATGCAATACTTTTATAAAATAAAATCATAAAAGTATTGCAGCTAATATATATTTAATTATTTACCCATCTTTTCTATAGCTTCCCATAATCCCTGTAGATAAACAGCTCCTAATGCTCTGTCATAAAGTCCGTAACCTGGCATAGATACTTCGTCCCATATAGCTCTTCCATGATCAGGTCTGAATGGTCCTTCAAAGCCTATATCATAAAATGCTTTCATAATAGCAAACATATCCATAGATCCGTCACTTGATAAGTGAGCTGCTTCTTGGAATTTACCCGGGGCTGTATGCTCTAAATTTCTTACATGGGCAAAGAAAATTTTTCCTTTTAAACTTCTTACTATATCAGGTATATCATTTTTAGGATTAGAACCTAAAGAACCTGCACATAATGTTACTCCATTGCAAGGACTATTAACACTATTAACCATCCTTAAAATATTTTCTTTGTTCACTATTATTCTAGGAAGTCCGAATACAGGCCAAGCAGGATCATCAGGGTGTATAGCCATTTTTATATTGTATTTTTCACATGTAGGCATTATAGCAGTTAAGAAATATTTCAAATTTTCAAATAACTTTTCATCATCAATACCTTTATACATTTCAAAAAGTTCTTTTAATCTGCTTAGTCTTTCAGGCTCCCAACCAGGAAGTACGAATCCATTAGAGCTTGAATCAATTTGTTCGAACATTTTCTGAGGATCTATTTTATCTATTATATCCTGATCATAAGATAAAACAGTAGATCCGTCGGGTCTTACCTTAGCTAAATCGCTTCTTGTCCAGTCGAATACAGGCATGAAATTATAACATACTAAATTAATTCCCTCTTTACCTAAAACCTCTAGTGTTTTTATATAGTTTTCTATATATTTATCTCTGCTAGGCAAACCTATTTTTATATCATCATGTATGTTTACACTTTCTATACCATATATTTTTAATCCGGAATCTTCTACTTCTTTTTTTAGAGCTTTTACATCTTCTTCTTTCCAAGCATCTCCAACTTTACTATCATATAGAGTTGTTATAACTCCTTTTACACCAGGTATTTGTCTAATTTGTTTTAGAGTTACAGAATCAAAATTCTTACCAAACCATCTTAAAGTCATTATCATAATAAAAATTCTCCTTCGTTTTTAATTAATTTATATATTTGTTCAGACATTCTTTTACAGCATTTTCACTTGCTATCATCTCTCTGAAATACCCCTCTATTTTTTCTCCAAGATTTATTTCTTTATCGTATAAATCAACAGCGAATATAACTTTATTAGAAAGTATAGGCTTTAAATTATTTCCGATACTTTCTTTATTTTTGAATTGAATATTTTTTATATGTTTTTGCAATTCTTCAAGCATAGGATCAGGGCTTATATCTATAGGTTTTCCATTATCATCAATACCAATTAAATACCTAAGCCAAGCTGCTATAGTTAAAGGTATGCCTATCAAAGAAGATGTATCCAGTCCGTTTTTTATATAAGATTTTAAAGTTTCTCCGTATCTTATAGGAATTTTTTGAGAAGTATCTGTTGCTATTCTTTTCGGAGAATCAGGTATATAAGGATTAACTAAACGTTCATCAATTACCTCTTTTATAAAATCTTTTGGATTTAAAATCTTTGGGTCGGCAACTACTTTCATTCCTTCATCATATCCTATTTTTTCAACTAGTTTTTTTAATAGAGGATCTTTCATCTCTTCATATATAAAATTATAATTTAGTAAGCATCCGAATACTGCTAAAGCTGTATGCAAAGGATTTAAACATGTTGTAACTTTCATTTTTTCTGATGTTTGAACTGTTATTCTATCAGTTACATATACATGAGCTTTTTCAAATTCTGCTCTTCCATTTGGAAATAAATCTTCTATAATTAAATATTCAGGAACTTCAGCATTTACAAAAGCCGCCATATTATTATGCCCAACTTTAAATACTGACATTTCTTCAAGTCCTATTTCTTCTAATTTTTTTGCTATAATTTCAGAAGGTCTAGGAGTGATTTTGTCTACCATACTTAAAGGAAAAGCGGTTTTTTTATCATCTTCAAGATATTTTATAAAACCCTCATCAGCAAATCCTTTTTTTACCCATTCCTTAGCTATATCAATAATAGATGATTTTAATTTGTCGCCATTATTTGAACAGTTATCTATACTGAGCATAGCTATAGGATAGGCACCGTTTTTATATCTTTCTAAAAGCATAGCAGTAGAGATACTCATAATGTTTTTTGCTTTTTTAGGACCATTATTAATGTCTTCTTTAACTGTGATGTTGTAATTGCCATTTAAATCTTTAATAGAGTAACCCTTTTCTGTAATAGTAAAACTTGCTACTTGAAGAGAATTTGATATAAATATTTTTTTTAATTCTTCGTAGTTATTTATGAAATCGGCATGTACTACATCAGTTATACTTCCTATGATTTTTTTATCTATATCTCCACTGCTTTTAATAGATGCTAAAAGAGTGAGATTATCGAAAGGTTTATATACTTTATCAATCATTTCGTAATCATCATCTCTTCCAGCGGCATGTGTATCTATGGCTATTATACCAGTATCTATTATATTTTCATTCAAAAGAGTATCTGCTACTGCTGCTATAAAACCTCTGAATATATTTCCTGCTCCAAAATGAACCCAAGTAGGTTTTTCAGAAGTATTTTTTCTAATTTGTTTGATATCATATGTAGGTGTTTTTATATTAGAATTTTTCCAGAAAGTTTTATCATTTAAATTTTCTATATTGAGTTTCATAACATATCCTATATTAGTATACTAGTATTTTAATAAAATAATATAAATAGTCAAGTAAAATTCTTTTTTATGAATTTTTAGCTTTTATTTCAGCTATAGTTCCCTGTATCTCTTCCATTTTTTCTTTAGTAAGCGGATAGAATCTCATAGCTATAATATTAAGTACCCATCCAATCATAGGGGCAAAGAATACACAGAACATAGTTACCCAGAAAATAGCTGTTGAGTATGGAGTGTCAGGAGTAGGCTGAGTATCTTTAAAACCAATCATAGCTATCAATAATCCAACTATAGTAGTGGCAAAAGATGATATGATTTTATCAACGCAGCTAAATAATGTACCCATTAAACCAGGAACATATTTTCCGGATCTGTAAGTTTCATAATCTGCACAGTCAGCAGTCATAGGAATAACTATATTTGTTGAAATTCCAGCAAATCCCTGCATAAGTATCCATAATACAATAAATGCTATAGTAAAGAAATTGAGATTTGTAAAGCTCATAGTTTTAGGATCTCCGAATATAAATAATAATGCCAATAATGCAGCAAAAATTATACATCCTATAGTACCAAATAGAAGAGCTTTTCTCTGTCCTAAACGGCTTGCTACAAATTTCATACCTAATATTATAATAATTATACTTGGTATACTATATATAGCAGATACTTCACCGCTAAGTGCATAGTTTCCGCATATTATACCATAAAGCATAACTAAAACTATAGAGTTGGTTTGTATAGTAACAAAAAGTTTACTTGTGGAAGCTGCAATTACAAGCATTTGTATAGCTCTGTTTTTTCTTATAACAGTCCAGTAATCTTTAAATGTAATTAATTGAGGCTTTCCAAGTCCGAAATATTCTGTTCTATCTTTAGTCCATAATCCTATTACAGCCAATGCTGATAAACAAGCTGATACAATTATAGTAAATATTAAGAAAGTATTAAAAAAGTCAGCATTAAAACCGCCGTATTTTGGTATCCATACTTTAGAAACTACTATCTGCATACCAGCAAATAATACAACATTATAACTTCCGTCAAATATAGTAAAATAAGGTCTTTGTTTAGGATCATTAGTAAGACAAGTTTGTGCTGATTTTGTAACAACGCATTGTAAAGTATATCCTATAATATAAACAGCATAAACTAAAATGAAAAATAACAGCCTCATATTTTGAGGTGCTTTATATACAAATTTGTACATTATTATACAAGAAATTATCATTACAATATTTCCTGCTACTATAAAAGGTCTGTTTTTTCCAAATCTTCCATTTGTTTTATCAAGCAAGTAACCTACAAAAGGATCAGTTACAGCATCCCAAATACGCATAACTGTAAGCAATGTAGATACTAAAACTACTCCTAAGCCTAACATTCCTGTTGCATAGTATGATATAAAAAACATAAAGAACATATATAAATTTGTTGCGGTATTATTGAATGCAAAGAATGCTATTTGCCATATTTTGGCTCTATGATAAGTATTTGTATTATCCATATATTATATCCCTCCTCTTTTGTAAAAAGGGTAGAAAATATTTAATTTTCTACCCTAATTTTAGTAATGATTATTTTTTGGATTTATAATCTAATGGCAATTTAGTCCATCTGTTTCTTATGTAATGAGCAACGGCTTTAGGCTGACGATTTCTTGTGAATATACCTTTTTTATTTCCGTCTACTCTGAATATTCCTTCAGTAGTTTGGAAGTCAGCGAAGTTCCATAATTGTTCTCCAATTATAAAGTCATAGCTGTCAAAAACTTTGAAATTCATTTCATAGTATTCGCATTGATATTCCTCAGACCACATTACAGAAGGAAGTTTATGAACACCTGCATAAGTATCAGCTCCGTATTCAGTGAACATAACTGGTTTATTCATACTAGAATATAAATTCATTTCTTCTTTAAATTTTTCTTCTGACATATCTATTTCATAACCGCCTAGGAAATACCAGCCATAATATCTATTTAATGTAATTACATCACATAAATGCATACATTTGCATTTTCCTGGTGATGATGCCTGAATAGCAGCAAAAGTTTTAGGAAGATTTTGTTTATCCTGACTTTTAGCAAAATTGAATATATCTTCAAAATATGGCACAGCTTCATCTTTTGAAGTATCAGGCTCATTGAATAAACTCCACATAACAACAGAAGGGTGATTTTTATCTCTTTTGATAAGTTCTTCAACTGCCTTTTTATGCACTTCTTTAGTTTTGTTATGTACTTCATCTAAAGAGAAATAATCAGTTTTTGAAGCACCAGGGTTTAGTACTGAACCTACATCAAACATACCTACAGCAGCAACTTCATCTATTATTACTATACCTTCTCTATCAGCAGCCTGCATTATTTCTTCGCTATAAGGGTAATGAGATGTTCTAAATGAATTTGCTCCAATCCATTTAATAAGTTCAAAATCTCTTTTTATTATAGGAGGGTTGTATGCTCTTCCTGCTATTTCGCTGTCTTCATGTTTTCCGAACCCTGTAAAGTAGAAAGGTTTTCCATTAATTAAAAACTTAGTTCCTTCAACTTTTACAGTTCTTATTCCAAAGTCTAAATAGTATTCATCTATAAGTTCATCTCCGTTTTTTATGCAGGCTATGAATTTATATAAATAAGAAGCCTTTGGATTCCAGAGTTTAGCATTTTTTATAACTATTTTTCCGCTTTTTCCTTCAGCATTTGCCGCTTCATTACCTTCTTCATCAAGTATTTTAATATATACTTTGTTTTCACCTGTAGTATGTACTTCATAGTTTACAATTCCATCACCGCCGTTTATATCTGATACTATATCTATATCATGTATATATTCTTTATTTGTAACAGTGATTTTTACAGGTCTGTTTAATCCGGCATAATTAAAAAAGTCAAAAGAAGGTTTGATATATTTTTTGCCTGAAGGTTTAGTTTCAGTATGTCCGCAAGGTATTGTTGTATTGCTAAGTTCATTATTAACAACAACAACTAATTTATTTTTTTCTCCAAATATACCTGCTTCATTTACAGGAGCATTGAAAGGCATAAATCCTCCCACATGCGTACATACTTCTTTTCCATTAATATATACAGTAGCTTCATGAGTTGCACAACCGAATCTTATATTAACATCCTTATCTTTCCATTCTGAAGGCAGATAAAATGAAGTTTCATACCATACATCTCCAGCATGTTCTCTTATATTTTTATCTGTAAAAAGATCATTAAAGCTAGATGGTACAGGTATAAATGTAGTGTCTTTAAGTCCGTTAGCATAACCATTTTTTCTGCCTTCATTGTTGGAGTCAATCTTAAATTCCCACATACCAGATATATCAATTACTCTTCTTGTTTTGCTTTCTCTAGGATATAACATAGAATTAACCATATTCAAAAAATTCCTCCGTATATTTATATTTTATAAAATTAATTAATCAAAGAATAATTTTGTTAAATCAATACCAACTTTAAGTTCAAATCCCCAACCATTTTTATTAAATTGAGATGATCCTATTCCTAAAGCAGACATATCTTGTTTAAATATACCGCCATAGAATAATCTAGGTTCGATAAAGAAAGTCCATTCTTCTAAGAAGAACTGTAAACGAGGATTGAATCTTATCCAATACCAATCTTTAAATGAAGTTTGAGCACCTGATAATATTTTGAATTGTATTTCAGGTCTTAAAGCAAACCAATCATTGAAACGCATTTGATAAGCTACTCTGAATTCAGTACCATCATACCAGCCTTGAGTTAAAGCACCTGTTTGAGAATTATACTGATTTCCTCTCAAATATATATTTTGCTGAGCCATAAATGTTATAGAATGTGATTTGAACGCTGCAACGTCTGGAAGTTTTTTATTCAAGTACATTACAAATACAAAATCACCTGTTGAAGTAAATCCTAAACTGAAAGTATTAAATAAGTGCATATTTCCTGTTAATTCAACCATAGAAAATGGATTTGAGCTGTTTTTTCCAGTTCTGCTTCCCTCTTTCCAACTAGGGTCATATACACTTGGATTATCAAATTGAGCTTGAAGTATAAATCCAAAACCTAACCATGGAACACTTTTTAATGTCTGCATATAGGTTAATTTAGTATCGAAATTTTCCATCATTCTTTTTGCTTTAGGATCTGTTCCCAAACTTGTTAAGTCTCCTGAAGCATATTCGATATAGAAACTTAGCATTTTCATTGATCCAGGATATACATTAAAAAACTGATAAGCAGGGTTTGTCTGAGTATTTGCTGCTTGCTGAGCAAATAACATAGTGCTTACTAAAAATGAAAAAACTAAAACATTAATAAAAACTTTTTTCATAATAAAACTCCTTTACTAACATACTAGTATTTTAGTAAAAATAAAATCCATTGTCAATAAAAATGATGACTTTTTTACAAAAAAGTAATATTTTAGATTTTTTATTTATATTTTTATATCTTGAAGTTTATTGATAAATGATGTATCTTTAATACTTATAAATTAGATAACTAAATATAAAAATTGTTAATGTGCAGCAGTTTTATTTAATGGGGAAGCATAGTTAGTAACAATTTTTATTAGTAATGATAAAAAATAATAATTTGAAGGATATATTTTTAGATTATGCCTAAAGCTAAGAATAATAATGCAGATAATTTAATAATATTGGATAGGGAAATTAATGAACCTATAGGGGATTATGCAGTTAGATGCTTAGAATATAATATCATAAATATGACATTGCTTCCAGGTACTTTTATTAGCGAGAAGATAGTAAGCGAAGTATTATCTATAAGCAGAACTCCTATAAGAGAGGCTTTTTCAAGACTTGAGAAAATTAATTTGATAGAAATATATCCTCAAAAAGGAACTATGGTTTCATTGATAGATACTAGCATAGTTGAGGAAACTAGTTTTATGAGAATGGTTCTTGAAAAAGAAATTATAAAAATGGTTTGTAAAAATCATTCAGAAAAAGATTTAAAATTATTAAATAAAAATATAGAGCAGTATGAGAAGAATATAAATACTAATAAAGTTTATGATCTTCTTAAATTGGACAATGAATTTCATGAATTGTTATTTTCAATGGCAGATAAAAAATTGACTTTTAGTTTAATAAGAGATTCAATAAAACATTTTAATAGGGCTAGAATATTCAATATAATGGAAATGGACAGAACTAGAACATTAACAGAACATAGAAATATACTGCTTTATATAAAAGAAAAAAATATAAAAAAGCTTCTTCCTATTATGGAGGTGCATTTAACTCATGTAAAAGATGACATGGTGTTTTTGAAAAATAAATTCCCTGAATATTTTAATTAGAGAATTTACCTTTTTACATCTAAACCATTTTCTGATTTCATTAAATTTATTACCTCCTCTTTTGTTGTTAAATTCCAATCTCCTGGTATACTATGCTTTATACAAAATGAAGCAGTGGCAAATTCCAATATATCCTGATAATTATCAAATAGCTGAATGCCTGAAAGTATTCCAGCAGCAAATGAATCTCCTGTTCCTATTCTATCAATAATATTTTTTATATAGTATTTTTTTGATTTATATAATTTTTTATCAGCATATAGCATGCAATATATGTTGTTATGATTAGAGCTTATAGTTTCCCTTTTTGTTGTTACTGTCATTTCCAAAGAATATTTATTAATTAATTGTTGCATAATATCCATATAATCTTCATCGCTAATGTTTCCATCTACATCTACATTGCTTTTTACACCTAATATTTTTACAGCATCATATTCATTGGCAAATACTATATCAGAATGTTTTACAATTTCAGGCATTACTTCTTCTATAGTCTTTCCATATTTCCATAATTTTTTTCTGTAGTTTATATCGCATGAAACTTTTACATTTCTTTTTTTAGCTTCTTTTACAGCATGTAATGTAAGATCAGCAGCAGTTTGACTTATAGCAGGTGTTACTCCGCTTATATGAAAGTATGAAGCATCATTAAAAACTTTATCCCAATCAAAATCTTCTATTAAAGCCTGAGAAATAGAAGAATATTCTCTGTCATAAATAACATTTGAACTTCTATAATTATTACCAGGGTCTACAAAATATATTCCAAGTCTTTTACCTTCCCAAGATATTGCAGAGGTATCAACTCTATGACTTAAAAGTAATTCTTCAACCTTTTTTCCTACAGCATTATTAGGTAAAGCTGTTACATATCTGCTTTTTAATCCAAATATTGAAGCTAAAACACAAATATTAGCTTCTACTCCTCCGAATGTTGCATTAAGTTTTGAAGATTGAAATAATCTTTCATTATCTATTGATGAGAGCCTTAGCATTATCTCTCCAAAGCCTACTATATATGACATTTTATTACCTCTAATTATTTAATAATATACTAGTATGTCAATAATCTTCTAATAATATGATAGTACACTAAATATTAATTGTCAAATAAATATTAAAATTTTTTTAATAAAAACGATATAAACGAATAAAGGCCAAATAATGAATATTTAGCCTTTATTCTGATATTAGAGAATAAAAAATACTATAGATTTTCTTTTAGAATTTTAATGATTTCTTCTTTGCTTAATACTTTACCATAAGAAAGAACTTTATCATCTAATAATAGGGCAGGAGTTGACATTACTCCATAAGAAGCTATTTCAGCCATATCTTCTACATATTTAATGGCTAAATCAAGTTTTGCTTCTTCTATAGCAGCTATTGTATTTTCTTCTAGCTTTTTACAATTAGCACAGCCTGTACCTAATATTTTTACTCTTGCCTCTATAGGCGATTCTTTTGTTGTTTCCTCTTCAACGAAGGGAGTAATAGATGGTCCTCAGCCGCATCCGCCTTTTCCGAATAAAATATCTTTTAATGACATGTTATCTCCTTAAAATTTTTAATATTTATAATTTTTCTTTTAAAATATTTACTATTTTTCCCTATCCAAAACTTCTCCATAGGATATGAGCTCATCATTAACAATAAGAGCCGGTAAAGTCATCACACCATAATATGACATAGTTCCTTTACTGTCTGTATATTTTATGGATAAGTCTAGATTTAAATCCAATATAGCTCTTCTTAAGTTATCAAGCATATCAAGAGAATTTTCATCATCATTACCTAAAAGCAGTATTTTTTCTACTTCTCTTTCTATACCCTCATCCTCTAGAGGGTCAGGCAAACATCCTCAGCCAAATTGTATTTTTTCTATAGCCATAATATACCTCCAAAGTTAGTATATACATATTATAGGTATATATGAAATAATTGCAAATTTAAAAATGAAAAAAATCATACATTTTTTACAATTTATCTTTTAATAGTTCTATTATTTCATCTTTATTTAATACTTTACCATAAGATAATACATTTTCATCTAATACTAAGCTAGGTGTGGATATAACTCCATAAGAAGCTATTTTTTCTATATCATAAACATGTCCTACTGTTAAATTAATCCCCATATCTTTCAAAGCTTTCAATGTGTTTTCTTCTAATTTTTTACAGTTATTACAGCCTGTACCTAATATTTTTATTCTAGCATTTTCTTCAGATGATGTTTGACATGAACCGCCGCAATTGCATTGTGATTTTTTATTATTATTAAAAAACATAATTTACTCCTTTTTTATAGTTTTTATTATTAATATTTACTAAAAATTAAATCATGCAAAAAGAAAATAAAAATTATTAAATAAGTATCCAATAATAATTATTCCTAAAGTTACTATAAATACAAAAAATATTAAAAGAGGCATTTTAACGGCTTTTTTAAGCATAATAATAGAAGGAAGAGATAAGGCAGTAACTGACATCATAAATGATAAAATAGTGCCAAGTCCTGCACCTTTATAAAATAAACTCTCTGCTATAGGTAAAGTTCCGAATATATCAGCATACATTGGAATTCCTACCAAAGAAGCTAAAGGCACAGAATACCAATTATTTTTTCCTAGTATTGTATTTATCCATTCTGATGGTATAACATTATGAATAAAAGCTCCAATTCCAACTCCTACAAAAATATATAAATAGACTTTTTTTATAGTTTCTATAACCTGTTCTTTTGAATATATTAATCTCTCTTTTTTTGTCATAGTTTGTATTTCTAATTCAGTGTTATTTACTTTTATATTTTTTATAAAGTCTTCTAAATATTTTTCCATTTTAAGTTTGCCTATCAAACTACCTCCGGCAACAGCAAGTACAAGTCCTACTACAACATAAGCAATTGCAATCTTCATACCGAATATGCTTGATAAAAGTATTAAAGATGCTAAGTCTACTAGAGGCGATGATATTAAAAATGAAAATGTCATTGAAATAGGTATTCCTGCAGAAGTAAATCCTATAAAAAGCGGTATTGATGAACATGAGCAAAATGGTGTAACAGTACCGAAAAGTGCAGCCAATATATTTGCTGATATGCCTTTAAATCTGCTTAGTATTTTTTTAGTTCTTTCAGGTGGAAAATAAGATTGAATATATGATATACAAAATATAAGAACTGATAACAACACAAATATTTTTATAACATCATAAATAAAAAATTGTATTATTCCTTTAACTGTTTCTGATAAGGCAAAATTATTTAATATGTTTCCTATTAAAGTATTAAGCCATTTCATAGATATGATTTGATCTTGTATAAATATAAATATTGATTTTATTATTGTCATAATTTAATTTCCTTTATATACTAAAAAATTTTTAAGTTTGTCAATTTTTTGTTGTTATTTTTCTTGCCGCACGCCTGCCAAAGGCACGCACAGCGGGGGCAAAGCCCCAGATATAAAAACAAAAATATAAATTTATTTTTGACAAAATATAGTTGTTTAGGTATAAAATTAATCTTTATAATTTGATGTAATAATTTAATAATTCTTTTGCTCTTTCAAAACCTTCTTTGTTTATGCTATAATAAGTCCATTTTCCTTCTTTTCTTGGTATCACTACTTCAGCATCGCATAATATTTTCATATGATGTGATAATGTAGACTGCACTATTTTTAATTCTTCTAAAAGTTTGCAGGCGCATATTTCATCGTTTTTAATCATATCTAATATTTGAAGTCTGTTTTCATCGCAGAATGCTTTGAATATTATTGCTTCTTTTTTATAGTCTTTCATATTAATAATATCCTTATTAAATTTATATATCGAAGTTTATCGATGTGTTTAATATAGCATACATATCGATAAATATCAATATGTTTTTTATCTTTTTTTATATTATTGAAATAATGCTGTATAATGGTATAATATAGCATTACTATATAAAATATGGAGTTTTTTACTATGCAAGTTAAAAATTTTGGAAACGGATATCTTTTATATGAATTAAAAAATGAAAATGATATGATATTAAAACTTACAGATATCGGTGCTTCAATAGTTGGCGTATTTTTCAAAGATAAAAACGGAAATGAAGTGCAGGTATCATTTGGAAGCGATGATTATTCATTTTATTTGAATCCGCATGATTATATAGGTGCTTCTGTTGGAAGAATAGCTAACAGAACTATAAATGCTGAGTTTACACTTGATGGACAAACATATAACTTAACTAAAAATGATAATGGAAAACATCATTTACATGGCGGCGATAAAGGAATATCATTTCAAAAATTTGACTCTAAGGTTTTGGATAATCATTCTGTATTATTCAGCTACAGTTCAAATGAAGGCGATGAAGGTTATCCTGCCAATGCTGATATAGATATAACATACTCTTTAACAGATGATAATGAAATAATTATAGAATATTTTGCTGCAGTGAATGCTCCTACACCAATAAATCTTACTAATCATGCTTATTGGAATCTTAATGGAGAAGGCGAGATATATGATCATAATTTATTTATAGATTCTTCATTTTATTTGCCTGTAACAGATGAATGCGTATCTACAGGAGAGATTTTAAAAACAGAAAATACTCCTTTTGATTTTACTAAAACAAAAAAAATAGGTGCTGATATAGAAAAAGCAAATGGTTATGATAATTGTTTCATATTTAATGAAAAAAATATATTATCTAATACAAACGAAGAAGAGAATAATTTGAATAAATTAAGAGCTTCATGCCATAGTGATAAAACAGGTATTACTTTAGAGCTTTATACTACAAAACCGGCCATGCATTTCTATTCAGGAAATATGCTTAATAATAGAGAAGTTAGAAATACAGTTTTAAATAAGCATAATGCATTTTGTTTTGAAACAGAGTACTTACCTGGTGCTGTAAACTTCCCGCATTTTCCAAGTATAATATTTGATGCTGACAGAAATTACAGTCATAAAACAATATATAAATTATCACTAAAATAATTATAAAGAATTATAAAAAATATTTTTGGAATGGTATATGGACAGTAAGAATAAAAAATCAATAATAATAGAGCATTATATAGAAAGGGTAAAAGATTTTAATATACCGGAATATAAAGTTTTGGATTGGGAATCGCAGGACGCTCAGGAGGCTAGATTTTCTGCTTTGCTTAGTCATTTTGATATAAGAAAGTCAATTTTACTTGATGTGGGATGCGGACTTGGACATTTAGCTGAATACATAGATAAGCAGAATATTAATACTTACTATATTGGTATTGATATAATGCCAGAGATGATTGAAAGAGCTAAGCATAAGAAATTTAAAAATATTAATCCGCAATTTATGACTATAGATTTTTTTAAGAATTCTGATACAAAAGATGATTTTGATTATATATATTCTTCCGGTATATTTAATCTTAATCTTGGAAACAATGAAGAGTTTTTAAGAAATGCTGTTAGAGATTTTTTAATTGCTGCTAGGAAAGGCGTATGCTTTAATTTGCTTGATATTTCTTGCAAAGAAAAATATGGTGATAAATATTACTACTATAAAAAAGATGAAGTATTCAATATGGTTTGCGATATAGTAAAAGATTTGGATTTAAAATGCCAAATAAAAATATCTGATGAATATTTATCAAATGATTTTTCTGTATTTGTTGATATATTATAATAAAATATATTTAATAAATTAAGGAGTAAGAATTTATGTTAAAAAGATTATTAATAATTTCTATTTTTTTGATTTTCAGTTTTTTAGTATATTCTCAAACTCCAAAAACTGCTAATAATACTTTAGAAGCTGTGTCTATAGCTTATGATGTAGAAATTAATTCTTCTTTTGCTTATGCTAAATTTTCTGCAGCTTCAAAAAATAAAGCTATAGTTAATTTATTTCAAGCTGTTTCTGATTCAAAATCTTGGCATGCTAATATTTTATATAATGCTGCCATTCAAGATAAGATAACAGACACCATTTTACAAGCTAAAGTAGGAGATCCTAAAGTAGGAACGGACATTGAAAATTTAAAATCAGCTCAATCAATGACATCTTATGAATATACTAAAATGTATCCTGAATTATTAAAAGTAATAAATAAGGATAATAAAAAAGAAATGTCAAATGAGATGAATAATATAATAAAAGCAGAAAAATCACATAATGCTTTATTTACTCAAGCTATAAGCAATTTGCAAAATAATAAACCGTTATCAGATAAATATTATTTATGTGAAACTTGCGGTTATGTTGAAGCAAATTCAGCACCTAATAAATGTCCTATATGCGGCAGTGCTAAAAATACATTTAAAGAATATAAATAATTAATCTACTATTAAAAATATAAAAAATAAAAGGCTGAAAGTGTTATACCTACAGCCTTTATTTTTTTATATGGTATTAAATTATTATAAGTTATTTATTTATAGTACGCATATCTATTACATATCTGAATTTTACTTTTCCGTCTATAACTTTTCTATAAGCATCTGATATAGTTTGAGCATCTGCTTTTATAATTTCCACAGTAGGATAAATATTATTTTCTATAGAATAGTTAAGCATTTCCTGAGTTTCTTTTATGCCTCCTATAAGTGAACCAAATAATTTTTTACTGCCATGCTGTCCGACCATTGCTATAAGAGTCGGCATTTTAGAGGTTCGAGGAAGTCCTAATATACACATAGTACCGCCTCTTTTAAGCATACGCATATACATATTAACATCATAATAAGCTGGAATTGTACTTATTATATAATTAAGAGTATTATTAACATTTTTCAAATCTTCTGTGTTATTAACATTAACATATTTTACGGCTCCCATATTCAAAGCGTCCTGTCTTTTATCTTCTGTTATATCAAATACTGTTACTTCAGCACCTAATTTAACAGCATATTTTATAGCCATAGAACCAAGTCCCCCGAATCCAGCAATACCTATTTTATCGCCTTTCTTTACATTCATAATTTGTATAGGTGAGTATGTTGTAATACCTGCACAAAGAAGAGGAGCAACTTTATCTAGTTCTGCATTATCTGGTATAAGTATTGCAAAATCTTCAGACACCACTATATTATCAGAGTATCCGCCTTGAGTTATTTCATTATTATGGAATCTATCTCTTGATCCGTAAGTATAAACAGCTCTATTTAAACAGTACTGTTCCAAATTATCCAAACAGCTTTCACATTGTCCGCATGAGTTTACCATACAGCCTACGCCGGCAAAATCTCCAACTTTGAATTTTGTTACTGTATTTCCAACCTGTACAACTCTGCCGGCTATTTCATGTCCTACCACTAAAGGAGTATTGCTTGATTTTCCTTCAACAACATGTATATCGCTATGGCATATTCCGGCATAAAGTATTTCTATTAAAACATCATTGCTTCCTACTGCATGTCTTGTAAACTCATGGTATTTAAAATCCATATTGGCTGAAACTGCAGCAAAGCCTTTTGTTTTTACTCTGCCGTTTGCATTGGTTTGTATATTGATAGGGGCTTTTTTTAATTCCTGATTATACATTGCGTTTGAAGAATTCTTCTGATTATTAACAGCATTATTATTTTCTGTATTTACACTTGTTTGTGCATTTGATGAATTATTACATGACAACACATATAATATAACTAGCATTGTAATTAATATAGCTTTTTTCATTTTATAATCTCCTTCATAAATTTCTATAATTATATTATATCATTGAAGTAAACTCCAGAGTCAAGCAATTTTTTTAAATTTCTTCATATATTAAATTTTATTCTAATTCCCACCCATTTTGTTTTATAGTTTTCTTTGTTATTATTGTTCTATTATTCTTTTGAGTTATTACTGTTATTATAACGCCCACCCTAGATTTATTTAGATTTTGAATTTCCACACCGCACGCAGAGCTATATTATAAATATAAATAGGTTTTGAATGTTAATTTTAATTATATATAAAATTTAGTTGAACGTGCGTAGAGTTAGTCTTTAATTTAATAATCGCTTGGGTGGGTGCTTTTATTTCTTATTTGGCTGTAAATATAATTAAAGTTATTATTTTTAAATAAGTCTATAAAATAAGAGGGTGGGGCATGTAGTAGAATTTAAAATAATATTATCACTTGAAAAATATATGAATTTGCAATATAATTTTCGACATTAAAAATATGTAAACTAAATTTTAATATTTTAATAAAAATTAATAGTATCTATCAAACAAACTACGGAGTGTTAATCATGGAATATAATTTTACTACCATTGAAAAGAAATGGCAGAAATTCTGGAAAGATAATCAGTCTTTCAAAACAGTATCTAAACCTACAGACAAAAAATACTATGTACTAGAGATGTTTCCATACCCATCTGGAAAAATGCATATGGGACATGTTTCTAATTATACTATAGCTGACTCTATAGCTAGATACTATAAACTGTTAGGATATGATATTTTGCACCCAATGGGCTGGGACGCTTTCGGTATGCCTGCAGAAAATGCTGCTATAGAACATAAAACTCACCCTGCTGAATGGACTTTGAAAAATATTGCTAATATGAAAGAGCAGTTAAACTTGCTTGGATATTCCTATGATTGGGATAGAGAAGTTACTACTTGTTTGCCTGATTATTATAAATGGGGACAATGGTTCATATTAAAAATGTATGAGAAAGGTCTTTTATATAGAAAAGGCGGGGATGTTAACTGGTGCGATCATTGTAATACAGTACTTGCAAATGAACAGGTTACTCCTGAAGGTACTTGCTGGAGATGTGATGGAGAAGTTACTAAAAAGAAACTTGAACAATGGTATATAAAAGTTACTGATTATGCAGAACAATTAGATGCAGATTTGAAATTATTAGAAGGTTATTGGCCTGATAATGTTATAGCTATGCAGAAAAACTGGATAGGAAGAAGTGTAGGTGCTTATATCAATTTCAATTTAGATGACGGTAAAGAGTTCCCTATATTTACAACTCGTCCGGACACTATTTATGGTGTTACTTATATGGCTATAGCTTGGAACTATGACGGACTTTTGGATATGTGTACTCCTGAACAAAAAAGTGCTGTAGAGGAGTTTATTAAAAAGTCTGCTAAGATTGACCAAAAGACAGATTATGAGAAAGAAGGTGTATTTACTGGAAGATATGTAGTTAATCCATTTAATGGAGAGAAAGCCCCTTTATATGCTGCTAATTTCGTTTTAGCTGAGTATGGTAGCGGTGCTGTAATGGCTGTACCTGCTCATGACCAAAGGGACTTTGAATTTGCTAAAAAATACAATATTCCTGTAAAAGTTGTTATACAAAATGCTGACAATTCTTTAAAAGCTGAAAATATGACTGAGGCTTATACTGAAGACGGAACAGTTGTTAATTCAGATATTTTAAATGGACTTTCTTCAAGAGATGCTATAAAAAGAGCTATAGAGTATGCTACAGAAAAAGGTTTCGGAAAAGAAAAAGTTCAATATAAACTTAGAGATTGGCTTATATCAAGACAAAGATATTGGGGCAATCCTTTACCATTTGTACATTGTGAGAAATGCGGTGTTGTTCCTGTACCTGAAAGCGAACTTCCTATAACACTTCCTATGGATATAGAGTTTACAGTTGGTGATAACCCTCTTAAAAAATCAGAATCATTTGTTAATACTACTTGTCCTAAATGCGGCGGCAAGGCTAGAAGAGAAACTGATACTATGGATACATTCACATGCAGTTCTTGGTATTATGCTAGATATACAGATGCTCATAACACTCAAATGCCTTTCGATCCTGAAACAGCAAATGCTTGGCTTGGGGTTGATCAGTATATAGGCGGTATTGAACATGCTTGTATGCACCTTTTATATTCAAGATTCTGGTACAAGTTTATGAGAGATATAGGACTTGTTAAAGGAGATGAGCCTTTCAATAGACTTCTTACTCAAGGTATGGTTTTAGCAAATAGCTATGAATCAAGAGAGTTAAAGAAATTCTATACTCAGGAACAAATGAACAATAAAGAGTATGAGAAAGATGGCATTAGAAAAGAAGATATAATAGTAAAAATGGAGAAGATGTCTAAATCAAAAGCTAATGGTGTTGATCCTGCTGAGATTATAGAGCTTTTCGGTGCTGATGCTGTTAGAATATTCGTTATGTTTGTTGCTCCTCCTGAAAAAGATAAAGAATGGTCTGATGAAGGAGTTAAAGGTTCTTCAAGATTCTTAAATAGAATTTGGAACTTATTCCTTAAATACAAAGATGAAGAAGCATTCAAAAACGGCAAATCATTTGATTATAATAATCTTTCAAAAGAAGGACAAAAATTATTCAGAAAATATAATAAAACTATTAAGAAAGTTACAATAGATATTAAAGACAGATTCCATTTCAATACTGCAATTGCTGCTTTGATGGAGCTTTTGAATGATATGTCTGTAATAAAATTAGCTAATAATGATGATTATGCTATGTTTAAAGAAGTTATAAGAGGATATTTAATACTTCTTAATCCTATAGCTCCTCATATGACAGAAGAACTTTATCAGATATTAAACTTTGGTAAAATGATACTTGAGGAAAGCTGGGTTGAACATGATGAACAGTATTGTAAAGATGATACATTTGAGCTTGTATTCCAAGTTAATGGTAAGATAAGAGATAGGGTGGAAGCTGATGTTAATATAAGCGAAGATGATGCAAAAACTCAGGCATTAGCAAGTGAAAAAGTTAAAGCATTCACAGACGGCAAAAACATTGTTAAAGTAGTTTATGTTAAAGGCAAACTTGTAAATATAGTTGTAAAATAAAATATAATTAATTTAGAATAATAAAAAAGAGTATGGATTAAAAGTCCGTACTCTTTTTTTAAAAAATGAACTATATATAGTTTTCTTTTATTATATTATTAATATAATAATACATATTAGTTAGGAGTTGATATGTTTTTAGATGATGAATTAGAAAGAATTAATATAGAAGATGAAAATCTGGTAATGATACTTCAAAATATAATAGTTGATCTAAATAAATATGAAATAAATGATTATAATAAAGTATTAAATTTATTATACGAAATTGAAAAAAATATCCTAAATATTATATAGTAACAACATTAATAGCAGAAATTTTATATAATACTAATAATGAAGAATACATTAAAAAATCAATAAAATATTACAATAAAACTATAGATTTAATATCAGAATTAAAAGATGTTATTGTTAGAGAACAATTATTGAAATGTAATTGTTATGGTAAAATAGCTAATTTTTATTTTGATAGAAAAGAATATCTGAATGCAGTTTATAATTATGAAAATATTCTAAATATATTAGAAAATATAAAAAATAAGGATTATGAATTAATGTTATTTACAGCTGATAATTATTTTGCAAATGCTAATGCATATTATAATGAGTTTTTAAAATCAGGAAATATGGATAACATAGAAATAATGTTTGAATATTACAATAAAGCAATAGATAGTTATAATTTGATAGATAATAAAGATTATAACATTATAAAAAATATAGGAATGTGTCATTACCAAATAGCAAATATTAATTTAAAGTGTAATATGCATAATTTAACTGTTACTAATTTCGATTTGAATTCAAAAATGTTTGATATTTGTATAACAAATTTTAATGCTGCAATAAGTAATTTTCAATATATCTTAAAAAATAGTGTTACTAATTTACTATCAGATTATCAACAATTTGAAATTAATTTTAAAATAGCAGAGTCATATTTTTATTTGGGATATATTTATTATTTATATCATTTAAGCAGTAATGTATATCAATGTTATGAAAATGCAATGTTATATTATAATGATGCTTTTAAATTAATTTCAAATACAGATAATATACAAAATAAAATTGTTGTTTTAAATCAAATGGGAATTTTATACTCATATTTTGGAAATTATAAATTATCTATAAATATATATAAATATGCAGTTAATATTATAGGAGATATTAAAAATATAAGAAATGATCCTCAATTATATCTATCTATATATATAAATTTAGCTAGTTCTTATATAAAAAATAAAAACTATGATGAAGCAATAAAAATATCAAAATATCTATATGATAATATAGAAAATATAGGTCTTAATAATGAACATGATATTACAAGTATCATATTATCATTATCTATAGTATATGCTATAACTAGAAAATATGATGAAGCTATAACAATTCTTAAGAAAGCAATTAATGAAAATTATACCCATTATGATATATATCATAATTTAGGTCGTTGTTTAATTGAAAAAGGAAATTATCAAGAGGGCATTAATTATATATCTAAATCTAATAGAGAACAATCAAAAGCTTATTTAGCTTATGCTCATCTAAAATTAAATGAAAATGAAAAAGCATATGAGATATTAGATGAACTTGTAAAAAATAATGTAAATTATGATGTTTTTATCATTGTATACAGAATGTATGAAGAAGCTTTATTAGATAAATTAAAGTCTAAAGATATTATTGAAAAAATATTAAAAAAAATATAGAATCATATATTTCCAATAATATTAATATAAAAGATAATATATTATATCAATATATACCATGGTATTCAAAAAATGTAACTGATGAAGTCAAAGAACTTATAGAAAATGAGCAAATTGAATTCAGAAATCCGACTACATTTAATGATCCTATAGATCCTCCTACGAGACTATTAGAAAAAGATGATATACTTTATGAATTAACTAATAATTTTCAAATATGCTGTTTAACTACAGAACCATATAATATATTAATGTGGGCACATTATGCTAATAAACATAAGGGTATATGTATTGCTTATGATATTACAGATTTTTTTAATGAAAAAGATGTTTTATTAGAAAAGTTAATGTATACAACAAAATTAACTTTTGATTATAAAAATGAATTGGATAATTTTTTTAATATTGAAGATGAATATCATCGTTTAGAAAGCGATAATATATATCCTTTACATCTATTTTTAACTAAAAATGTGCAATGGATGTATGAAAATGAATTTAGATTAATTAAATACATAGGTAATATTAATAATATTATTAATATTGATGGATATGATTTTATTAAATATAAAGATAATGAAAATAGTGATTATAAAATTAAAATAAGAAAAAAAATTCATATTAAACATATTTATTTAGGAAAAGATATAGAAGGAAATGACCAAAAAATTATAAAAGAGATAGCAGATAAAAAAACTATCCCTGTTTCAAAAATAAAATGTAAAAAAAGTAATCTATATGAACTAGAAAGTTATGATTTGTAAATGGAGTATATTTATGAAAGATAGAGGAGAAATTAATATAGCAGTTGCTAATTATTTTGATAATAATTTTCATGATTTTTCTATACTTAATAGAAGAGATGGTAATAATGTACAGTCTAAAGATGAATTAAGACATATCATTATAGGAAGATGGTATTATGGTCTTTATTTGTTAGCTAAAGAAAAATTAGGAAAACAATATATAAGCCATACTGGATATTTTGATAAAAATAATAAACGTAAATTAGGTATATGGGAAACTTTAGATGATAATGCTAAGATAAAAGGTTTATCATATGATTTTGAAAAAAATGGTACTTTATTATTTGATATGAGAAATAGATATGAATATAATGGCATAAATGTTCCAGATACAATGTTTCAAAAAGCTCAAACTATATATGAGGATATGTATAATGAATTACAAAATATTTAATACTATACAACAAGAATACATTGCTATACAGGAGTATATAGATGAGATTAGAAATCTTAATATTATATCTGATATAAAAGTATTTAATAATAAATCTTTATTTATTATTTATTTAATGGATAATTCTTTTGATAAAAGAATAGAAAATATTGAATTGAATTTAAGAAAGAAATATAGAAACGCTTTTAATAAAAATATATACGTTGAAGAATTTTCTTCTTTTTATGGAAACAAAAATGAAGCAGATAATGAAATTAAAAATTGCGTTATAACTGATATAACATCTAATTTTTCAAATGTTAATATTCAAAAAATGAAAATGGGCAAAAATTTGATTAAGCAAAATAATATGAATGTATATAATCCTCCAATGAAAAATAATATTGCATATCATATTTCATTTTATATCGTAACTTTACCACCCCAAAATTCTTTATCTGCATAAAAGAACATATATTCTATATAAGTTCAAATATACTTTAAAAAATGTATATTTATACACTAAAATAATTAATTATATAATATATAAAACATCATTTTATACTAAATTTTGTTAGTTAATTAAATTTCATTTCAAACCGTATTTGTTTTCAATATTTTTTATATTTTCTATGACAGTATTATTAGTAGTATCTAATTCCAAAGCTTTTTTATAATCTTTTAATGCTTCTTTATATAATCCCAAATTATATTTAGCATTTGCTCTATTACAGTAAGCTTCAAAATAATTATTATCAAGTTCTATTGCTCTGTCATAATCTTTTATAGCATCTTCAAAAAGTCCCATATTATACTTAATTATTTATTATATGATTTAATATGATACGGATCTATTTTTAAATCTTTATTATTTTTTAAGGTTTCTTCATAAAAGTTTATAGCTTTATCATAGTCTTTTAATCGAGATTTTTCTAATTTAGATTTGTCTATAGGCTTTTTAAATAAATAGCCAAATATTGACATTGGTCGCTCCTATATAACAAATATTAATATATATCATTATAACATAAATAATTTTTTATATTTTAAAATTTTATTTATAACCCGCCCTTTATTCTTTATTATTTTATTTTGAAATTATAATTTTTATTGCACTTATAGCTTAATCAGAAATTACAGCCCCCACCCAAGTTTTTATTAGATTTAGAATTTTATTCAACGCACGGTGATGAGATTATAACTTGGGTTGGCGTTATAATACCAGTAAAAGTTAAAAATAAAATAGCATAAAAATAATCAATGATAGTTATAAATGAAAATGGGCTGGAATTATAATAATTCCTTTACATTATCAATATTATAATTATAAGATTTAAACCCTTCTTCTTCAGTATTCGCTATATTTATAATGTTTATTGATTCTTTTATATCATTAAACTCTTCACTATCGTTTACTGTTTCATGTAAAAGTTTTAATGTTTCATAATTATTGATTGTGAAAAACATTTGCATATCATTGTTTCTGCTTAAATTTAAAATGCTTTTAAATAAATATTTAGCTGTTTCATTGTCTAAAGAGCTGGCTATATCATCTGCTAAAATCACATTATTTTTATTTGCAGCTATTGGAAGTATTATAGATAAATATTTTTTTAATCCTTCACCCATTAAATTCAATATTACTAATTTATTCATTCCTTCAATATTAATATAAATATCATTGTTAAGTACACTTATTGCTTTTATATTTTTATTGAAAAATGAAAGCATTTCTATTATAGGCTGTTCATTTTTATTTTTTAAAATTTCTATTAAATATGCTGTTAATGTATTATATTCTATATTACTTGTTATATATGTTTCTTCTCTATTTCCTACATTATCAGTTTTTTTATTCATCATATATATAGTATTATTGATGTTTGGAATATTTAATTTTTTTTCTTCTATGGAGGCAGAATCATCATTATTTATTATGGTATTATAGTTTAATTCTATATTATCATCTTTAGGTATTTTATTATCTTTTAATACTGGGCTGATATTTATATTGTAGCTTGTATTATCATATTTATTATAATTAAAATTTATATTGTTGTTATAATCAAAATTATAAAATAATGTTTTTATTTCAGTTTTATTTTCTTTGAATCGGCTAATAGTTTTTATATTCTCTATTACATTAATACGAGATTCTGATAAAATAAGCATTAAGGCTTCAAGTATGGTAGTTTTTCCAGAATTATTTTTTCCTACTAAGAAATTTATTTTTTTATATCATCTATTTTAATTTTGTTAAAACATTTAAAATTTTCTATATATAAGTCTTTAATCATAATAAAATCCATCGAATTTAAATTAATCTAAAATTAAATATCGGAGTTTTGAGAAAAAAATACAGTTTATTAATTTTTACATTTATAAATTATATGCTATAATAAATACTATTATAAATATAATATTTTAGGGGATTGAAAATGTATATATTGCCTGCGATAGATTTGAAAAACGGAGAGGTTGTACGGCTTGTAGAAGGAGATTATGATAATAAAACAACTTACTTTAAAGATCCTTTGGAAGTTTTGGATTTTTTTATTGAGAGCGGAAGCAGTTATTTGCATGTTGTTGATTTAGACGGGGCAAGCGACGGAGAAACTATTAATTTTAAAACGATAGAAAAAATAATAAAAAAATGCGATTTATTTGTAGAAGTAGGCGGCGGTATAAGAAATGAGGAAACTATCAAGAAGTATTTGGATATAGGTGTTAAAAGAACAATATTAGGAACTGTCGCTGTTGAAAATATTGATTTTACTAATAATATGATTAATAAGTATAAAGAGCATATAGCGGTATCTATTGATTCAAGAGATAGAATGATAGCTGTTAAAGGATGGAAAGAGATAAAAAAAGAAGATTCTGTTGAATTTTGTATTAAATTGGATAGCATGGGAATAGATACTATTATATATACAGATATTTCAAAAGATGGTAAACTTTCTGGTACTAATTTGGATATTTATAAAGAGTTAAGAGAAAAAATTTCCTGTAATATCATAGCTTCAGGCGGTGTTACATTTGAAGAAGAAATTATAAAATTAAGAGATATGAAGATTAATGGTGCTATAGTTGGAAAAGCTATATATGAAGGCAGAATGGATTTAAAAAGAATAATAGAAATAGCAAAGCAGTAATTTCATTTTGTAATAATAGTGCTATATATAATTGCTAAATTTTTTTGGGGGGATTATAAAAGTTGCGAGCGTCTAGCAAATTTATTTGCTAGAGTTGATTAGCGAACAATTTTTATTAGCAATAATATGAAAGAGATAAATAATATATTAGAAGAATGCAGAAAGATAGTAAATAAAAACTTCAGTAAAGAAGAAATAGAAAAAATAGAAAGCAATGATAATTTTATAAAAGCTATGATGAATGAAGAAAATAATAATAGCTTTGATATTTTTTATAATATGCTTAAAGATTCTTTTTCAAAAGAAATTTTTAAAAAAGTTATAAGATACAGATACATGCTTTCATTTCATAGAGATGTTCATATGAATTTTAAGAAAGAAGTTTTATTTAGTTTTAAATATGGCATAATATCCACTTATAAATGGATTATGAGTATGATTTCTTTTTTAATTTTTAATAGGATATTTTTGCCTAAAGAGATAGGTGCTTTTGCTTTATTTCATATATTTAAAATGAAGCAATATGATATAAAAGATATTTTTGAGGTAAGAAATGATAGCGTAGTATTTGATGTTGGTGCTTGGAAAGGTGATACAGCTTATTTCTTTTCAAAAAAATGTAATGATGATGCAAAAATATATGCTTTTGAGCCTGATGCAAATGCTTTTGAAATATTAAAAATTATGAAAGAAAAATATAAGTTAAATAATGTTATTTTAGAAAATATTCTTTTTTCTAATAGAAATGAAACTATTGATTTTGTTTCTATGATACCAAATACTCCCGTTGTTAAGATGAATGCTACTACAATAGATGAATTTGTTGAAAGTAATAATATAAAAAGAATAGATTATTTAAAAATGGATGTAGAAGGAGCTGAAAAGCATATATTGGAAGGGGCTGTAAATACAATAAAAAAATTTCGTCCATCTCTTGCTATTGCCATATATCATGGAGGAGAGCTTTTTATGGAGGATTTTTATAAAGTACCAATATTTATAAAAGAAATAACAGAAAATTACGAATATTATATAAGAACATTTTCTCCTTGGGGAGGAGAGACAATACTTTTTTGTATACCTAAAAAATAAAATTATGTTATAATTATTGTAAGCTAATATATAATATTGACTTTTTATAACTAAACTTATAAAATGAAACTTTAGGAGATTAAATTTATGGCAAGAAAAGACATGGTAAACAGTGTTATAGGAGATGGTTCATCTTTTAAAGGAACTTTTATCGTAAAAGGTTCTTTTCAAATAGATGGAAAATTTGAAGGTGAATTAAAAATAGACGGACATTTAATTATAGGACCTAATGGTAAGGTAAAAACAAGCACTATTCTAACAGAAAGTATTACAATAGCAGGTACTTTGATTGGTAATATAGCTGCTGAAAAAGAAGTTATATTGATAGAAACAGGAAGAGTTTTAGGTAATATAGAAGCTCCTAAAATAGATGTAGGTGAAGGTGCTGTTATACAGGGAGAAATGACTATTACAGGCGGACAGAAAAAAGATATCACAAAAGTAGTGCATGAATCTTTTACAGGTATAAAAATTGAAGATGAGATGTCAGAAAATAATAATACTTCTGATAATAATTTGTCATCAGATAATACTTCCTCATCAGATAATAATACTTATAATAGTTATGACTCTTATAATACAGATAATAATAATTCAAATAATAGTATTTTTAATTAAGGTGTATTCATAAATGGCTATAAAAATAAAAACACAAGCTGAAATTAATTTAATGCGTGAAAGCGGACATATATTGGCTAATGTATTTAAAGAAGTTGAAAAGATAATTCAGCCGGGAATCTCTACTAAAGAAATAGATAAATTTGTTTATGACTATATAAGAAAACATAATGCTAAACCTTCATTTAAAGGCTATGGTAACCCTCCTTTTCCGGGTTCTATATGTTCTTCTATAAATAATGAAGTAATACATGGAATACCAAGCAAAAAGAAAATTTTAAAAGATGGAGATATAATAGGTCTTGATATAGGCGTATATTATAAAGGATATCATTCAGACAGAGCATTTACTTTCAAAGTAGGAAATGTATCAGAAGAGGCTTCAAGATTGATTGAAGTTACTATGCAGTCATTTTTTAATGGTGTAAAAAAGATAAAAGATGGAGTTCATTTGGGTGATGTTTCTCATGCCATTCAAAAAACCGCTGAAGATGCAGGTTATTCTCTTGTAAGAGAGTTTCAAGGTCATGGAGTAGGTGCTAATTTGCATGAAGAGCCTGCCGTTCCAAATAGAGGAAAAGAAGGAGCAGGACCTATACTTAAAACTAATATGGTTATAGCAATAGAACCTATGGTTAATATGGGACATCATGCAATTCTAATAGAAGATGATGATTGGACTATCATAACTAGGGACGGTTCTCTATCGGCACATTATGAACATACTGTAGCCGTTAAAGAAGATGGTGTTGAAATACTAACCGCTTTGGAAGATGATGAGATAGTAAAAAATATCTTGCTTAATAAATTAAAAAACTCTATTTGATTTTTATTAAATAGAGTTTTTTTTGTTTTATTTAAAAATAAAAAATTAAGGATATAAATTATGGCTGTTTTTGAAGTTAAAGAAGATTTTATTTTAAATGGTAAACCTATAAAACTTTTATCAGGAGCTATTCATTATTTTAGATTTGTTGAAGAGTATTGGGAGGATTGTCTTTATAATTTAAAGGCAGCAGGGTTTAATACAGTTGAAACGTATATACCTTGGAATATTCATGAGATAGACGAAGGCGTTTTCGATTTTTCAGGCAATAAAGATATAGCATCTTTTATTAAACTTGCTCAGAAAATGGATTTATTGGTTATATTAAGACCTACTCCTTATATATGTGCTGAATGGGAATTCGGAGGACTTCCTGCTTGGCTTTTAAGATATGATAATATGAAAGTTCGTACTAATACGGAATTATTTTTAAGTAAAGTTGATGCTTATTATAAAGAATTATTTAAACAAATTGCAGATTTACAAATTACTAGAAATGGTCCTGTAATTATGATGCAAATTGAAAATGAATACGGTTCTTTTGGTAATGATAAAGAATATCTTAAAGCTTTAAAAAATCTTATGGTTAAACATGGTGCTGAAGTACCTTTATTTACTTCAGATGGAGCTTGGGATGCTGTTTTAGAAGCTGGAACATTAGTAGATGATGGAATATTAGCTACTGTTAATTTTGGCTCTCAAGCTAAAGAAAGTTTTGATGCTACTGAAAAATTCTTTGAAAGAAAAGGTATAAAAAATCCATTAATGTGTATGGAATTTTGGGATGGTTGGTTTAATCTATGGAAAGAGCCTATAATCAAAAGAGATGCTGACGATTTCATTATGGAAGTAAAAGAAATTATAAAAAGAGGCAGTATAAATTTATATATGTTTATAGGAGGAACAAATTTCGGTTTTTATAATGGTACTTCTGTAACAGGTTATACTGATTTTCCTCAAATTACATCTTATGATTATGATGCAGTTCTTACAGAATGGGGAGAGCCTACAGAGAAATTTTATAAACTTCAGAAACTTATAAATGAATTATTTCCTGAAATAAAAACTTTTGAGCCTAGAGATCATAAAAGAGCAGATTTTGGAGAGGCAAAACTCAAAGATAAAACTTCATTATTTTCAGTAATAGATAAAATATCAAAATGTCAGAAAAGTGATGCCCCTATAACTATGGAAAAAGCAGGCAGAGGATATGGTTATATGCTTTATAGAACTACAGTGAAAGGATTTGACAATAATATGAATGTAAGGGCAGTAGGAGCTTCAGACAGAGTCCATTTTTATTTGAATGGTGAATATAAAGGCGTAAAATATCAAGATGAGCTTATAGAGCCTATTGAAATGCATTTTAATAATGGTGATAATGTATTAGAATTATTGGTTGAAAATGTAGGACGTGTTAATTACGGCTATAAACTTCAGGAATGCAGTCAGGTTAAGGGTATTCGTATAGGAGTTATGGCTGATATACATTTTGAAACTGGCTGGGAGCAGTATGCATTACCACTTGATAATATAAAAGATGTTGATTTCAGCTCAAAATGGATAGAAAATACTCCTTCATTCTACCGTTATGAATTTGATGTTAAAGAGCCAGCAGATACTTTCCTTGATTGTTCCAAACTTGGAAAAGGTGCTGCATTTATAAATGGCTTTAACTTAGGAAGATACTGGAGTGAAGGTCCTGTATGTTACTTATATATACCCGCTCCTCTTTTGAAAACTGGAAAAAATGAAATAATTATATTTGAAACTGAAAATGTATTTGCAGATACTATAGCACTCAAAGATAAGCCAATATATAAAGAAATAAAAAAATAGTATAATGTAAAAATTTATTATACCGATACTTTAGACAATAAAACTTTATTTTTGATTTAGCTTATGAAACGTATATTTTTTATATTTGGTATATTAATATTGACTTGTTTATCAATATATGCTCAGGGACAATCCCTTAATACTCCTAATAGGACAGCAGATACTGTTAGAACTATGGAGATGGACACAAATACCTACGAATCATTATTCAGCGGTAAATTGGAACCTGCTTGGGTATATATAGGAGAGGCAAAAAGAGCAATACATAACGGCGATATTCCTTATGCTTTATATATAATGAATAAAACTTTGATGTATTATCCTGATAATGCAGATGCTCATTATTTTTTAGGTTTAATATATGAAAAAGAAGCCGGCAATCCAGCAGAACAGGGAGGAGCTGCTTCTTATCATTTGGCTATAGAAGAATATAAAAGGGCTATAAATTTGGCTACTAATCTTACAATACCAGCATATAAATTGGATGCATATTTCAGTCTTTTATATATATATGAAAAATTGATAGATGAAAATAATTATGCTGCTGTAGAAAAAGAAATCATTACTATGGCTGAAAATACTTATAAAAATTATGAAAAAGGAAGAATCTATTTTAAATTGGCAGAACATTATGGAAGTAAGAATAGAGGTACTTCGGCTGTAGATTATTACAGACAGGCATATATTAACGGATACAGACAAAAATTATCTCTTTTTAGAATGTCTTTAATATATAGAAGAATGCGTAATTATGTTCTAGAAAAAGAAACTTTAATGCTTGCTGTTAAATATGATTTTGATAATGTTGAGCCTAGTAATTTTGATGTTCAAAAGGCTATAGTTCAAAGATTAGAGGCATTAAAGAATGTACGAATACCTAAGAAATTAAATTAATTTTTTGATTATCTTCATTATGAAATAAAAAAAGCAATGGTGTGTTTGGCATCATTGCTTTTTATTTTTTATAATTTTATATATCTCTATTGAGAAAAAGTCTTTATTATATTAAAATATGATACTTAATAGTAAATAAATATTAAGAGATGTAAAATGAAAACTAAATTAATTATAGTATTATTAATATTATTAAGTTCATTGAATTTATATTCTCAGGAAGAACAATTAAATAATGATTTAAATTATTTGGGTGATGATTATACTTTTACTAATCCTTTTCGTATATATGAAGTTGATAAATATTATATGGGTTGGCAGGATCCTAGAGCTTTTATAGGGCGTATATTATTTGCTAAAAACTTTAATGTAGAGAAGAATTTATCGCTCATTGCTCCTGATGTAAACTGGGATTTTAAATCCGTATCTGTTTATGTAGAAGGCCGTTTGGCAAGTGAAATAATGTTTTATAGAAATAAATATTTTTCTGTAGGCATGGGCGGAGCTATGGAAATATCTATACTTGGAAGAAGCAGCGGATTATTTGATGTTTATGATTTTTCTGGTCAGTTTATGGTATTTGCTGATTTATGGCTTCAGAATCTTGTTGGAATTAATATGAAAATAAGATTTATACCCATGTATCATCAATCCACACATTTGGTAGATGGATTTAAAGGCGATACTAAAATAAAAAGCGGAAGCAGTTATGAATTTGGTTCTATAGCAGTTTATTATTATATTAAAAATTTCAGTATTTATTTAGGTTCTGAAATTTCTTATAATGCTGTAGGAAATAGTCCGCAATTATTTAGAATACATACAGGATTAGATTATAGATTTCCTTTATATAAAGATCAAATCAGCTTAATAACAGGAATAAATATTGCTGCCATTTTGGATAAGAAAGATAAACTTGGATTTATAAAAGATCCTTGGCATGCTGCTGTTAATTTTGGTATAGGTATTGAGTTTTATAGATATGCTATATCTTTGAAGGTTGGTTATGGAAAGCCTAGAGGAGCATCTAGTTATTTCGGTTATGAAACTAAGGTTGGACTTGAGATAAGTTTATTATTCTGATATTTAAATATTCTTATTAATAGTAATTATCTATAGATTAATTGTACTTTTTAACAATATTTTTATTTGTCTTAAATAAAAAATAATAAAAAACTATATTCAAAAATTATTTATTATGTTAAATTATAATTATGAAATGGAGGGAATTATATGGCTGGATTATTTGATATAATAGGTCCTGTAATGATAGGGCCTTCAAGTTCTCATACAGCTGGAGCTTGCCGTATTGGGAAACTTGCTAAGAAGATTTTGGGCGAAGATGTAAAAGAGGCAAAAATATATTTGCATGGTTCTTTTGCTTTAACTTGGAAAGGTCATGGAACTGATAAGGCTATTTTGGCAGGACTTTTAGGTTTTGAAACTGATGACCCTAGACTTAGAGATAGCTACAGTTTTGCTGAAAAGGCTAATCTTAAATATGAGTTTATTCCTACAAAATTAAGAGAGGCTTTTCACCCTAATACTGTATATATTGAAGCTAAAGGCGAAACTAATGAGATTGATATATTAGCTTCTTCTATAGGAGGAGGATTGATAGTTTTGGATAAAGTTAATGGTATAGAAGTGCATTATAAAGGAGATTTCCCTACTATTGCTATAGTTAATAAAGATGTTCCTGGTATTATAGCTAAAGTTACTTCTATTATATTTGAAAAAGGAATAAATATTGAAAATATGAATGTAACTCCTCAATTTGAAGGTCCTAATAGAGGATATGCTATTATTGTTATTGGTATGACTGATGTTATATCAAAAGATATAGAGGAAAAAATAAGAAAAATTGAAAATATAAGGGACTTTGTATTTTTAGATAAGTTATATTAAATATTATATGGAGTATTAAAATATTATGGATATAAAATCTATAGAATCATTAGTGGCTTTAGCTACGGAAAAAAAGTGAAAATAAGCGATATAGTAATAGATATAGAGGCTCAGTCTCAGAAAACAGATAGGCAAACTGTTATTAATAATATGACTTCTTATTATGATATAATGAAAGAAGCTGTTGTGAATGGTAAAAAGGATAAATTCAATTTTGTAACAGGTTTGCAAAATGAATGTGTTGAGATAGTAGAGAATTTTTATAAATCTAAGAAAAGCATATTAGGTGAAACAATAGGTGAGGTTGTAACTGCTGCAATGGCCGTAAGCGGTTATAATGCTTGTATGGGTAAAATAATAGCTGCTCCTACTGCAGGAAGCTGCGGTGTAATGCCTGCGGTACTTACAGTATGTGAGAACAGAGGATATAAAAAAGAGGATGTAGTAAAATCAATGTTTACAGCTGCTGGATTAGCTGACATTATAGCACAGATAGCAACATTTGCAGGTGCTGAAGGCGGATGTATGGCTGAATGCGGTTCTGCTGCAGGTATGGCGGCCAGTGCTTGTGCTGAGATTATGGGTGCTACTCCTCAGCAATGTGCGGATGCTTTTGCTCTTACTATATCGGCTATGCTTGGGCTTATATGCGATCCTATTGCTGGATTCGTTGAAGTGCCTTGTATGGGTAAAAATGTTATGGCTGCTGTTCATGCTATGGTTTCTGCTGAGATGGCTTGTGCTGGATTTAGAAGCGTTATACCAGCTGATGAGGTTGTATCTGCTATGAAAGAAGTTGGCGATGGAATGGATGAAAGATTTAAAGAAACTTCTCAAGGCGGACTTGCCAATACTCCTACTGGACGTGCTATTGCTGAAAAGCTTTTAGGAAAAATAAATAAATAATATATAATATTATAAAAAGCTTACAAATATTTTTTGTAGGCTTTTTTAATATATAGAAATTTTATTTTGAATCCCACCCTTTATTCCTCATTGCTTTATTTTTAATTTTTATTTTCATCATCTTTATAGCTTAATTAGAAATTTTAGCACCCACCCAAATTTTTTAAAGAATTTGAAATTTACTTAACGCACGGTGAACTAAATTTGCAATATAAATAAATTTGAATTAAAAATAAATCTATATTTTTGAGTTTTACTCTGCGTGTGGTGATGATACTATAATTTAAAAAAAAAATTTTGGGCGGGCAGCAAAAATGACTGTATAATGCAAAGAAGAAAAATAATGTTGAAATACCAGAGAAGATAAAAAGCCTAAAGGGTGGGCAAATGTAATTAATTCATTATATTGAGGAAATAATATGTTAAATACACAAAGACTTATAATAAGAAAATTTAATATCGATGATGCTGAAGCTTTATTTAGTATATTATCTGATGAAGAAGTCAATAAATACCTTCCATGGTTTCCTTTTCAAAGTTTAGAAGAAACTAAAATACATTTACAAAAATTTTATTTAGATACAAATGATAATCATAATTTTTATAGATATGCAGTATGTTTAAAAGAAGATAATGTACCTATAGGTTATGTGCATCTTGAAAACAATAATGACAATAATGATTTTGGATATGGACTTAAAAAAGAATATTGGAACATGGGAATAATCACAGAGGCTTCAAGAAGAGTTATAGAAGAATTAAAGAAAGATAATATAAAATATATAACAGCTACTCATGATATAAATAATATTGCAAGCGGTGAAGTAATGAAAAAAATAGGAATGCATTATCAATATAGCTATGAGGAATTATGTCAGCCCAAAAATATAAAAGTTATATTTAGAATGTATCAGTTAAATTTAGATGATTATAATAAAAGAGTTTATAAAGGCTACTGGAATAAATATACAAATCATTTTGTAGAAAATATATTGTAATTGATAATAATATATGGTAATATATAGATAATAGTTCAATATGTAAATATAACTATTGGGGGACTGTTATGAGATTTATTTTATGCACATTTTTATTATTGATACTATTATCATGCACTCAAAAGTCTAATGTAAATGTTGATGAAAATACTCAAAGTAATGAAACATCTATGGAAGGTGTAAATATAGTTCAGGATTTATCCATAGAAGATGCTATAGCAGAATATGAAGAAAGTCCTTGTATAGATATAATAAAAAATCTTATTAGTTCAGGCAATATAAATAATACTTTAACAGAAACTACGAATATAGTAAATGCAGAAGATACAGAATATGATCTTAGTGTAACTTTTGATGAAGGTACTACAGCTTTAATGATAGCTTCATATTATGGATATGCTGATTTAGTAAATGCACTTATACAAAATAATGCTGATGCTAATATAAAAAACAAAAGAAATTATACAGCACTTTTATATGCTACTGATATATGGTCTAGACAAGGTATAGGAATATATGATAGTAATTTCAATGTAGTAGAGCTTTTGGTAATTGCTAAAGCAGATGTTAATGCTGTTAATAATTATGGATGGACTCCTTTATTCTTTGCTGCTGATAATTCTAATTCTGATGTAGTGGCATTTTTAGTTGATAATGGTGCTAATATTAATGCTGTGTCTGATGAAGGAATAACACCTCTTTTATTAGCAAATGATGTTGAAACAGTTAAAATATTATCTAAAACAGTTAATATTAATAAGCCTAATTTAGCTGGAATAACACCTTTAATATCTTTCGCTGGAAGAGAAATATCTATAGAGGCTATTAGTATTTTACTTGAGAATGGCGCTGATGTGAATATGGTAGATAAAGACGGAGAAACAGCTCTATCTTATGCTGTTGAAAATGGTAATTTTGATGCAGCTTTAATGTTACTTGAAAATAATGCTAATCCTAATCTTGCCAAGAAAAAAGCTAAAGATTTGGCAAATATAGCTAGAGAATTAGGAGATGAAGAAGTAGCTTCTATATTGGATAAATATTAATAATATTGATAAATTCCTTTGACAAATTATTTTATTTTGGTATATTTATTATATTGGAAAAATCTATATATTTATTTGGAGTTTTATAATGTTTGATAACAATGTTCACTATATAAGAAAAGAGCTTGAATCTATTTATAAGATCATAGTAGAGAATTTAGGAAAAGAATTACTAAACACTGAAATTAAGCGTTTAGAGTATGAGCCTAAAATGGATAGAATTAATATTAATAATTTCATATTCATAAGACTTACTTTTGAAAATGAATATGATCATAAAGAACTTTACTATGATATATATATTGAAGATGAAGACGGAAATGATGTTGAAAGAGCTTTAATCAGTGTAGAAAAGCCATTTACTAAAGTTGTTGATAAAATAGATTATTTGGTAAAATTGAATTATCAAGCTAATGAAGACGATTAATTTTTTATTTATTTGTTTAAAAATAAAAGAGGGACTTTTTAAGTCCCTCTATTTTTTAGTTATTTATCAGTATTAATTTAATGCTTTAGTAGATAATACATATTTATCTTCTCTGTATTTTTGAGTATTTCCAGCTATTAATTCATTTAATTGTCTTCTTACTTCATCTTGTGAATCGCCATCAACTATATATAAAGTATCTCTATCAACTAAATAGTAGCCTTCATATTCTGTATCATTTTCATACTTTCCGCTCTCTGTATTTTTAACTATACATGCATTTTTTATTTTTATTAGCTTGAGCATTAGCAATAGTAATCTCTTCCATCAATTATTCCATTTTCATATTCTCTTTCAATCATTTCAGAATTTTCATTAAAGAATACAAATGTTTCTTCTGTTTCTAATCTTCCGTCATCACTTTCTTCTTCTGATTGATACCAAGTAGTAGAATATAATCTTTGTAATAAGTCAAATTCTTGAGCAGCAGCAGTATTATCTCCAGCATTATTACCAGCAACTGAAGCGTTTACTGTTATAGACTGGCTATTTCCATTCCAACTAGCTAATGGAGTACCTTCTTTTACCGTTTTGTCATCGCTTGGTACATTAGTAGTTAATGGCTTATCGCCTACTGTTGGAGCTTGTTTGCTGTTACATGCAACTGCTAATACTGATAAAATACTTATGATTAATATAATTTTTTTCATATTTTTTTAATCCTCTCATCAATTATTATTTTTGTTTTTAAATATAACAATAATATATTTTTATTGTAAAAAAAATTTATTAAATTTTAATATTTTTAAAATTTATTTTCTTTTTGTTCATTTTTAGGTAAAAATAATTCTATTTATAATATGAAATGTATGTAAATAGCTGTTTAATATCTTTTATACTATTTATAAAAAAATACTATTTAATTTATTATAATTTAATTAATAATGTTTTTGACAAATTTTTATATTATTCTATAATAATAAGACATTAAATAAAGTATTAGGGGATTGATATGCTTCAGTATGCTGTTATAGGAGTCGGCACTTTAGGCAAGGCATTAATTAATAGACTTATGACAAAACCTTCTATAGAGGTATTTGCTATAGATAATGATATAAACGAAATAGAAGCTATAAAAAATAATGTAACTCAGGCTATGCGTTTGGACTCTACTCAAAAAGAGGCATTGGAAGCTATTGAGATTAATAAATTTGATGCTGTTATACTTACAATAGGTGAAGATATGATGACAAGCATATTAACAGCATTACTTTTAAAAGAGCTTAATGTAAAAAATATTATAGCAAGATACTCTAATGAAAAGCATAGAGCCATATTAAGTATGATAGGAATAACGCATCTAGTAAGCCCTGAAGAGTCTATGGGAGTGCATATTGCAGAACAGCTTGAAGTAGGTGATACGCTTCTTCTTTATGATCTTACTGAATATCACTCTATAGTAGAATTCCCTGTTCATGGCGGACTTGCCGGTAAAAATTTAAAAGAACTTGATTTGAGAAAGAAATACAAAATCAATGTTGTTGCCATAAAGAAAGAAACTGTAGGAATATTGGGAGAGAAAAAAGTTATTGTGGATTGTACCCCTGATCCTGATGTGCCTATGGTTGAAGGCGATATACTTGTAATTGCAGGTCATGATAAAGATATAGAAAAAATGTATAAAAAAATGGCTGAATAGTAAATGAATATTCAAATTGCTAAACTTTTTATAGTTATTGGTATAATATCAATAATCATTGGCATACTATTTTTATTTAATATAAAAATCCCTTTCGGCAAACTTCCGGGTGATATAATGATAAAAAAAGAGAATTTTACTTTTTCATTTCCTTTGCTGAGCTGTATTATAATCAGTGTATTATTATCTTTTATAATGTGGCTGCTATCTAGATTTAAATAATATACTAAAAATTTTTAAGTTTGTCATTTTTTTAGTCAACTTTTTCCAGCCGCAAAAAGTTGCAAAAAGTGCAAGGTATAAAATTAGTACTAAATCATACTAAAATTGTCTAAAATGTAATGTGATTCATTAAAGTTAAGCTGAAATATAGCCTTTCGCGAAGCGTATCCGAGCCTGTCGAGGATATAGCTTCTCGCCACAGGCGGGCTTCGCCTGTGGCAATACCATACCTAAAGGTACTCCTTCCAGTCGCAGAGCACTTCCTTCGGTCGCAAAAGAAGTGGGGTTTGGCACGACTGTGTGCTTCGCAGCAAAGCCCCATATATTAAAAAGAAACTATAGTTTTATTTTTGACAAAATATATTTGTTTCAGTATATACTATCTATATAAGAATTTACTTTGTATTGATATAGTTTTTAATCTATTATATAATTTAAAAAAATTAATGTGTAAAGAATTATTATGTCAGAAAAAAATAAATACCCTAAACTATATGTTAAAAATTTCGCTAAAATTAAAGAGGCAGAAATAGAATTAGCTCCTTTCACACTTTTTGTAGGCGACAACAACAGCGGGAAAAGTTATTTAGCTAGTTTAGTTTGGTATATTTCTAGTGTAATGTTTTTCTGGGATTATAAACAATCTTTGAATTTTCAAAATTATCATTATTTATATAATTTGGCAAATGAAATATTTTCTAATAATAAAACTGATGTTACAGAAGTAAAGATATCTAATGAAGTTATAGATGAATGTATGAATGTAGCAAATGATGTGATATCTCATAATAAGGTTGCTATTTTTGAAAATATATTTGCTTATAAAAACATTATTGCTGAAGAAATATATATATCTTATACAAATTATGATATAAATATTAATATGAAATATCATAAGAGTGTTTCATTTAATAAATCCAATGATAATATTATTTATTTTTATCATAATAATATGTATTTTCCAGGAAATGCTAGTAATAGTATAGATAGCATTATTACATTATTATGTATGAGAATATTGGAGGGTATTATGTCAAGAGAATATAATAATACTCTTTTTTTACCTATATCAAGAACAGGTTTTTTATTATTTAAAGATTTAATAATAAATAAATCGTTAAACAGTTATTTCAGTAATAATTATTATTCTAATGTTAATGATAAATTAGAATTAACATTACCTATAAGAGATTTTTTCTTTAAATTATCATATTTAAATTTTAATGAGAATATTAGTAAAAAAAACATTGTTGATTTATTAGAAAATAAAATTATAAATGGTAAGATATATTTGGATAATATGCCTTCTCCCAAAGTGCACTATAAAAGCAATAATTCAGATATTGATTTAAAAATGCATGTAAGTTCTGCAGTAATTACTGAAATTGCCACTTTAATACTATTTTTAAAATATAGTAAACATAATGAAGATATAATAATGGAAGAACCAGAAATTTCTTTACATCCAGAACTGCAGCAGCAATTAACAAGAGTTTTTATTAAATTGATTAATAAAGGTATCCATATCTTAATTACAACTCACAGCGACACTATTGTTCAGCATATAAATAATATGATTAAATTAAATTCAAATGATGAAGAAAGAAAAAAATATTTGATGAATAAATACGGCTATGATGAAGATGATTTGATTTCAGAAGATATGGTTAGAATGTATCAGTTTGATATTGAGGAAGATGGATTTACAAAAGTTACAAAATTAGAAAGTTCAGAGTATGGTTTTGAAGTTCCTACTTTCAATAAAGTACTAAAAAAAATATCAGATGAAATATATGATTTTCAGGAAGAATTATAATAATGAAATGGTATGAAAAATATCCCGAAGAGTTCAGAGAAGTTTTAAAAAAAATATTTCTTAATAATTTCTTTGATGATTATAATGATAAAGAGTATATATTAACTGATCATGATATATCTGTAACTATAGAAGTTTTTGAAAATTCTTTATTAATAAAAGAATTAGAAGGTAATGCATCTTTTCCATACTTAAAAAATAAAAAATGTGCTGATAAAGTTATAATTCAAAAAGAAAGCGATAAAGTTTATAATATATATATTTTTGAATTAACTAGAAAAAGAAAAGGCGATGATGAATTAATAGAACAGTTTGAAGGTGCTTGTTTAAGAACTTTGGCAGTTATTTCTTATTTTAAATATATTACAATTAATAAAGTATATCTATTTTTTGTTAGAAAAGATATGAGTGCCGATCCTATTTCTTTCAGACGTCCAATTTCAAATAAAAAATTATTAGTTGATAATGATGAAGTTTTGGAATTAAATAATATTTCATCAGTATTTGACGGAGAAATATTGAAAATAAAACTACTTGAGCATAATAAAACTTATAGTATAAAAACTCATTCAAAAGAATACGGACTGAATATATCCTTTTTATAAGTTTAATACAAATTTTATAATTGCACTTTATTCAACTTTTTGCGGCAGGAAAAAGTTGAATAAAAAAATGAGAAACTTAAAAATTTTCAGTATATACTAAAACAAATATATTTTGTCAAAATAATTTTTTTAATTCGAAATATTTTCAGGGCTTTGCCCTTACGAAGTACACAGCGTGCAGCACCCACTTCTTTTGCGACCGAAGGAAGTGCCTGTGGTATTGCCACAGGCGAAGCCCGCCTGTGGCGAGAAGCTATATCCTCGACAGGCTCGGATACGCTTCGCGAAAGGCTACATTTTTGCTTTAATTTTATGGATTACCTTACATTTAAGATGATTTTAGCATGATTTAGTACTAATTTTATACTTGCACTTTTTGCAACTTTTTGCGGCGGGAAAAAGTTGAATAAAAAAATGAGAAACTTAAAAATTTTTAGTATAGTTTAATTTATTTTATTATTCAATATGTTTCAATTCTTTAAAATATCTTTATTTATTTGTACAGCAAATTTGGGTAAAGTAAGCATATAAATAAATGAAATTCCTATACTAATTAAATTAAAAAATGAATAAGGCATGTACTGTAAAGTATGCACTCCAAGTATAGAAGTCATATAAACTCCTGTAACAGTCCAAGGCAGTAAAACCTCTGTAAGAGTTCCGCCTTCTTCCATAGTTCTTGAAAGTACGCCTCTATTAACATTGTATTTATCGTATACTGTTTTTAGTACATCACCTAAAGTTAAGAAAGTAAATTGTAAACTGCTTAATGCTGAATTTATAGTGAATGTTGTAAACCAAGTTACAAATATTAAACTTCTGGCGCCTCTTACTATTTTTACTAATAATTCTATTAAAGTATTTAAAGTACCTATTAACTGAAGCATGGCTCCGTAAGTAAGAGCAAGTATCAAAAATAATACACTAGGCATAGTGCTTATCATTCCGCCTCTGTTTAGTAATGTATGAAGATTTTGAGGTATGCTTTCAGGATTAACTGTAGGCGACATAGAAATATTAAAACCTGTTACAAATGATTTCATAGCATTAATAAACCCAAAGTTTTGGAATATTGCTCCTAATATTATAGCAATTAAACTTCCAATGAACATAGTTATTACAGGATTAACACCTTTTACACTTGCAATAAGTACAAATATTGGAGGAATAAGCAAAAATATATTGAAATTGTATATATTTTCTAATGAAGTTAATATTTCGCTTGCTTCTTTTAAATTTAGAATATCTGAATTAATAGGGGAGGCATTAAAACCTAATATAGTAAAAACAATAGCCGCTAATATTGCAGATGGTATAGTGTTTACAAGCATAGTTTTTATATGATTTTGTAAAGTAGTTCCAGCACCAAGAGCAGCCAAAACAGTTGTATCCGATATAGGGGAGTTTTTATCACCAAGATATGCACCGCTTATAACAGCACCAGCAACCAATGGCAAAGGTGTATTTGTAGCCTGTGCAATTCCTATGAATGCCACTCCTGCAGTAGAAGCAGAACCCCAAGAAGTACCTGTAAATATAGATAGAAAAGATGTTATAATAAATGCCATTAAAGGTATGAATGAAGGGTGAATTAATTTAATACCATAGTATATAAGCATAGGTACAGTTCCCGAATATACCCAAGAACCAACTACTATACCTATTAATATAAATATCAGTACACCAAGCCAAGTATCTACTATCTTTTTTATGAAGGCTTCTTCCATATCTTTCCATTTATAACCTGCAAAATGTGCTATTATACAGGCTATCAATGTGCCTATTGTAAGCAAAAACTCTATAGGAACTCCGTATTTTACAGTGAAGATTAAAACAGTTATAAGTATGAATAATAGAGGAAATAATTTCCAAAATGTATTGATTTTTTTTATATTCATGGGTATACTCCGTATATTCTAAAACATTGTAATGATTAATATTACAACAATATATAACATATTTTTATTATGATGTCAATATTTATAAGTAATTTTTATTATTTATAGTAAATAATGTATTTTTTTATAGTAATAAGAAAATAATAAAATTTATATATAGATTGACTTTTAACAAAAAATATAATAAAATGATAGTAGTTACAAAATTCGTTTCAGATTTTTTAATTGCAAATATTTATTGTATATGTAAAAAATAAGAAATTATTTCCGATAATAGAACAACTGTAAATTTTATGGAGGCATAATAAAAATGGCAGAGCAGACAGAGCAACAATCTATTGAAAGTACCGAAAATAGAGTTGATCTCGAAGATAGTACAAACCTTGTTACTTTTAGATTAGGCAGCGGCGAGTATGCCATAGACATCATGCAGGCTAAAGAGATAATCAAGATGGAAAAGATTACTCTTATTCCTAATGCCCCAGATTTTGTTGAAGGTGTAATAAATCTACGCGGTAATATTATACCTATAATTGACTTAAAAAAGAGATTCAATTTAGAAGAAACAGAAGGCGATAAAAATACAGGTATTATCATAGTAAAAATAGAAGATGTTGATATGGGAATAATTATTGACTCTATTTCTAAGGTAGTATCTATTTCTAATTCTGATATTCAGCCTCCTCCTCCAATGCTTTCCGGTATAGGTCAGAAATATATTAAAGGTGTAGGTAAATTAGAGGATAAATTATTAGTTGTTTTAGACCTAGAAAAATTGTTTACTACAGATGAAGAAGAGGAAGAAACTGCTTCTGCTGAGAGTTAATATTAAAAAGTAGCAGTTATTACTTTACTTTCGCTTATAATAATGTCTAATATCTCATCATTATTATCTTTAGGTATTGATGGAAGTATCTGATAATCATAAGCTAAGCCTACTCTTAGAGCATTTTTATTTCTTTTTAACATATTATCATAATATCCTCTTCCAAATCCGAGTCTATTACATTTCTCATCAAAGGCTAAAGCAGGGATAATGAACATAGATATTTCGTTAATATTGCAGTCTTTACAATGTTCGAAAGGCTCTCCGCATCCGAATTTTGTATTTCTATTGATATCTTTATCATAATCATTTATATATTTTAATTTCATGTTATGATTATCTATAAGAAAAGGTACAGATACTTTAATATTATTTTTTAAAGCATATTCTATTATTTCTTTAGTTGGTACTTCATTATTGAAATCTACATATACTGATATAGAATGAAATTTATTAATATTCACTATATTTCTAAATTTTTTAAAAATTACAGCACTTTTCTCTTTAATGAAGTACGAATCTAAATTATTTCTAATGAGTTTAAAGGATTCTCTTATTAAATTTTTTGCTTCTTTAATATTATTTTCATTAGGAGAAGTTTTCATCTTTCAATTCTACTAATAATTCCTGTAATAACTTGTCTCTAATAATCTGGTCAATAATTTTTTGTGATGCCATACCTATATCAATAAATTGTACAGCAAAACCTTTAGGTAAATCAGGCTTTTGATTCTCATTATTTATCCAAACTACTTTAGCTTCAGTAAATAATTTGAAATCTTTAAAAGATATAGTAAGACCTAACATATCGCCCTTATCAGGAATATTAGTATCAGATGATATATAAGCTCCATTACCGCTTATAGAAAGAATATTTCTATCAATAGTTCCTCTAATTTTATCTTTATATGCTATAATAACATTTAAAGGCCAATTAACTCTTGAATATTGTCTTCTTTTTTTACTTCCATCATCTAATAATTTTGAAACTTCATTTTGTATTGATTGTACTATTACGCTTGCATCTGTATTTCTATGAAATATTAAAGCATAAGGATAAGCAGCTTCATCAAAACTATCTGGAACATCTGTCATTACCAATTTTATTTGAGGGTTAATTTTTTTTACTTTTTCTACAAATAAATTGATACCATCTTTTTCAGTTTCATTATATCTTATAATATAAAAATATATACTTAAATTGTTTTCTATTATATAACCTAAAGAAGAACTGGTATCATTAAAAGTACTTATATCAAATATGTTATTAAAAGCATTTTTGTATTTGGTTAAAATAGAGGGGTTATTTTCTATAATTACACCTTTTACTTGTTCTTTATCCATTATTCCTTCTCCTGATAATACTTGCTTATTAAGTATAACATAATTTATTATTTATGCAATATTATGAATAAAAAAATAGAAGACTAAAGTTATTCATATTTTCTGTTTATATGTTATAATAAATCATATTAAATAAAATTATTAAAATTATAGAGAGTGTTTATGAGAATAAGAGAAAAATCTAAAGAATTATGGGAAAAAATTTCATTGGAAACTACATTTGATAAATTAACATCTATTATTGATAAAACAAAAGATATATTGAATCTTTCTTCATCAAGGCATCTTTCTAAATTTTTAGATAAAATTCAATTGATGGTGGATATGATAGGAGATTATATTAATAAAAATTACAGAGAAATTCCTTGGAAAAGTTTATCTGCTGTAGCGGGAGCATTAATATATTTAATACTTCCTTTGGATGTTCTTCCTGATTTATTTCCATTTATAGGATTATTAGATGATGCATTCATTATAGGCTTATGTATAAAATGTTTTTCAACTGATTTAGAGCAGTATAAAATTTGGAAATACGGAGAATCTGATGAAGAAGTAACAGACGATGGTAGTGAATCTGATGAAGCTGATTATGAAATAGTAGATGATAAAGAAAAAGATGATGACAAATAGGATATGTAGATTTGTTAAATAATGATTATAGTAAGGATATATTTACTAAAAGTATAAAATATTCAAAAGGCGTAGGTCCTAAATACGCAGAAATACTAGCCAAAAAAGGTATAATCACTTTATATGATTTAATAGCATTTTTTCCTAGAACTTATGATGATAGGAGAAAAACTTTAAAACTTCATGAGGCATTGGAGAATAAAGATAAAACTTCTGTTGTATATGTAGAAGTTATAGATGTATCAAGTTTTACCTTTCAATATAGGAGTAAACCTTTAGTTATAGTTACAGATGGAATTGCTGTGTGTGAAGTTCCTATTTATGGAGGAAGGCTTCCTGTAGGAGTAACTAAGGGAGCAAAACTTTATTTAACAGGTAAGTTTGTAAGAAGCGGCAGAGGCAAACTGCAATGCAGAATGACTGAATTTGAAAAACCTTCTTCTAATGCATTATCTTATGGAAAAATTGTACCTATATATCCGCTTACAGAAGGACTTTCTCAGAAAAAATTAAGAACTTTGATTGTAGATGAACTTGAAAGTTTTGAAAAAAATATGAAGTATGATATTCCGAGTGTCATTAAAAAAAAGTATAGGCTTAAAAGTTTTGTTCCTTCTATTATGGAGATGCATTTTCCTACTTCTTTTGAGGCTTTAGCTGAGGCTAGAGAGAGTTTAATTTTTGAAGAGTTTTTAACTTTTCAGTATATACATTTAAGTGAGAGAAGACCTAATATTCTTATAAAAGAAGAAAGGTATAATTCTTTAAATTTACTAGAAAAAGTAAAATCAAGTTTATCATTTGAACTTACTGCAGATCAATTAAACACTATTGAAGAAATAAAAAATGATTTATTTTCTACTAAGCAGATGTTCAGACTTCTTCAAGGAGATGTTGGAGCTGGTAAAACAATAGTAGCTTTCTTAACTGCATTAATACCTGCAGAATCAGGATTTCAAACTGCATTTTTAGCCCCTACTGAAATATTAGCATTACAGCATTATAATACTTTTAAGAAACTTATTAAAGCAGCTGGACTAGAAGATATTATAAAAATAGATATACTCACTTCTTCAGTTAATCAAAATGAAAGAGGATATTTATTAAAAAGATTAAGAGAGGGAAAAAGTCATATATTAGTAGGAACACATTCTATTATTTATGATGAAGTTATATTTAAAAATCTTTCTTATGCAATAGTAGATGAACAGCAAAGATTCGGGGCAGCACAAAGAAACAAACTTCTTTCTAAAGGGAATAATGTTGATTTTTTACTTATGACAGCAACTCCTATTCCTCAGTCTTTAGCATTAACATTATTTGGGGAATTGGATTTATCTATTATAAAGAGTATGCCAAGCAGCAGAAAGGGTGTACTTACAAAGTATAAAGAGCTTTATGAGAGGGATCATTGCTACAAGTTTTTAAAAAGCAGAATAGCAAAAGGCGAGCAGGGTTATGTAGTTTTTCCTCTTATAGAAAATAATGATTCAAGCTTCATTACCCTTTCAAGCGAATTTCAAAGAGCAAAAGAAACTTATTTTTCAGATATTCAAATAGAAATAATACATGGCAAAATGAAAGATGAAGAAAAAGAATATATAATGAACAGATTTTCTTCAGGTGAAATAAAGGTATTATTTTCTACAACAGTTATAGAAGTTGGTATTGATAATCCTAATGCTACAACAATACTCATAGAAGGTGCGGAACGTTTTGGTTTATCACAGCTTCATCAGCTTAGAGGTAGGGTAGGCAGAGGAGATAAATTAGGGTACTGCTATTTAATACTACATAGCGAGCTTAATGATATCATAAAAGAAAGAATTAATATAATATGTGAAACTACTGACGGATTTAAAATATCAGAAAAGGATTTGGAATTAAGGGGGGCTGGTGAGTTTTTGGGGGACAGGCAGAGCGGAATACCGGATTTCAAACTTGGAAACATCATTAAAGACAAAGAGATAATGCGTAAGGCTAAAGATGAAATGCGTTCTTTATTGAGAGATGAAAATTCTAGAGAAGCTTTTTATAAAGAAAATGAAGCGTTTATATTAAAAGCTAATTATCTAAAATCAAGAATTGTCAAAGATGAATGATTTTTTATATATTTTATTATTTTTATACAAATAAAAAATCATACTATAGTAATTTATTTTATAATAAAATGTTTTGTTTCAATGTTGACAAAAACATCATATAATATATGATTATATTAACAGGACCCCCAGCACGTCATTTTATGGCGTGGACCATGGGGGACATTTTTTATTTTTGGTTATTTTATGGATATAAAGCGTCCTTATAAATATGAAGAACAGCTTCAAAAATTGAAAGATAGAGGCTGTATTATTAATGATGATAAAAAATGTATGTCTATACTTGAATCAGTAAATTATTATCGTTTTAGTGCTTATTTTTTGCCATTCAAACAAAGTAATGATATTTATATTTATGGTACTTCATTTGAAAAAGTTTTTAATATTTATGAGTTTGATAGAAAATTACATACTATATTGTTCAATGTTTTAGAAGAGATAGAAATTTTTATTCGTGCTAAAATAGCATATTATCATGCTCATAAATATGGAGCATTAGGATATTTAGATGAAAAAAATTTTTATAATACAAATTCAAATCAAAAACATATAAATAAAAAGATAAACTATCATAAAAAATTTATAAATAACTTAAAAAGAGAAATAAAAAATAATCAAAAGGTATTATTTGTTAAACATCATATATCTAAATATAATAGTAATTTTCCAATATGGGTAGCAACAGAAATATTTACTTTTGGTATGTTATCAACTTTTTTTGCCAATTTAAAATTAGAGGATCAGAAAATATTAGCAAAGGATATGTATAACATTACTGCTAAAAAATTAGAAAGTTGGCTTCGTTGCTGTACGGATTTAAGAAATATTTGTGCTCATTATGGTAGACTTTATTATAGAATTTTTTCATCTATTCCAAAAGAAATGAATCATTTAAATAATAATTCAGAAAGGAAATTATGGGGAGCTATTTTGGCAGTTAAGGAATTGTATCCTTTTAAAGATAAATGGGATTATGATATACTTCCAAATTTTATTAATCTTGTTGATGAATATGAAAATTATATAGATTTTGTTCATATAGGATTTCCAAAAGAATGGAAAGATTATTTAAAAAAGTAGTTATTATATTATGTAATTTTATTTACATACCCCGCCCTTTATGTCTTATTGTTTTATTTATAAATTTCAGTTTTAATTATATTTATTGTAATAATTAGAAATTTTAGCACCCGCCCAAGTGTTTGTTAAATTTAAAAATTTACTTTACGCACGGTGAACTAAATTTTATACATGATTAAAATTAGAATTATAATTAAACTACATTTTTTATTTTATTCTGCGTGCGGTAATGTTACTAAAAATTAAATAAATCTAGGGTGGGTGCTATATTTTCTTTTTAGATTTTTAAGAAAACTATACTTAAATATTCTTATTAAAATTAATAAGAAAAAAGGGCGGGGAGTGAGAATAAAATTGACAATATAAAAGTATATAACTATTATAATCTGTATCATAAACCTTCAAATTTATTGTGATTTATTATGATGAAAAATATCGCATAAAAAAGAAGCCCCATTAAAAAATAGGACTTCTTTTATTTTTTATTAATAATAAGTTTATCGTTAGCAATAATAATAACTTATTCTTTAATAAACTTTTTGAAATTAGCTACTTTTTCTTTTGCAACTGCAAGTCTCTTGTCTTTGCTTTCTTTTACGCAAACTTCAAAATAGAATTTTATTTTTGGTTCAGTACCAGAAGGTCTTATAGTAATTTTAGTTTTATCTTCAAGTATGTACTGAAGAACATTAGATTTAGGTAAAGTAATATCTTTTATTTTTTTACCAGTGTTATCATAAACTTCTTTTTTCTCATAGTCGCTTATACTTTCAACTTTTACTCCTGAAATTTCTTTAGGTAAATTGTTTCTGTAATAAGTCATTAAATCAGCTATAGCTTTAGCACCGTCAGCACCTTTTTTAGTTATAGAGATAGTTTCTTCATAGAAATAGCCATATTTCTCATAAATGCTTTCTAAATAATCAGCTAAAGTCATATTGTTTTCTTTACAATAAGCAAGTACTTCAGCAAGCATTAAACAAGAACTAACACCGTCTTTATCGCGTACATTTGAGTTGATACAGTATCCGAAGCTCTCTTCAAATCCGAATAAATATGTTCCTTCTTTATCTCTTTCTATAACATCAGCAATCCATTTGAATCCGGTAAGAACATCATAAATCTTAACATTATTAGCATCAGCAATAGCTCTTGCAAGTTCAGTAGTAACTATAGTTTTTACTATATATGGATTTTTAACATTCTTTTTGTTTGTTATAAGATAGTAAGCCATAATAGAACCAATTTGGTTTCCAGTAAGGTACATATAAGAACCATCTTTAGTAAGCAAAGCACATCCCATTCTGTCGCAGTCAGGGTCAGTACCCATAACAAGTTCAGCACCTATTTCTTTAGCTTTATCAACAGCAATTTTTAATGCTTCAGGGTTTTCTGGGTTAGGTGATTCAACAGTAGGGAAGTTACCGTTAGGCGGCTGAGCTCCTTCCATTGTTGTCAAATTAGTGAATCCTGCTTTTCTTAAAGCCATAGGAACCATTTTATATCCTGAACCATGAATAGGAGTATAAACTATTTTTATATCATGATGTTTTTTTATGATATCAGGATTAACTAAATATCCCATTAAATCATTCATGTATTTATCTTCAATATCTTTACCTATGATAGTAACTTTTGAAGAATCGCCCATTTTTACTTCTTCAGGTTTAACTTTCAATACTTCATCTATGATATTTTTGTCATGAGGAGGTATAACTTGAGCACCGTCAGTCCAATAAACTTTATAACCATTATATTCTTTAGGGTTATGGCTAGCAGTAACAACTATTCCGGCAATACATCCTAAACTTCTAACCGCATAAGAAAGAAGTGAAATAGGGTGAATATCATCGTATAAATAAACGCTTATTCCATTTGAAGAAAGTATTTCAGCAGCAGCTTTTGAAAATATATCAGAATTATTTCTTGAGTCATATCCTATAGCAACTTTATAATCGCTTCCGCCTTGTTTCAATATATAGTTAGCTAATCCTTGAGTAGCAACACCAACAGTATATTTATTCATTCTGTTAGTACCAACACCCATTATACCTCTAAGTCCGCCAGTACCAAATTCTAAATCTCTGTAGAAGGCATCTATTAATTCTTTTTCATTACCAGCATCTAATAATGCCTTAATCTCTTTTTTGGTTTCTTCATCATAAGAACCATTAAGCCAAGAGTCAATTCTAGCTTTTACTTCTTGTTCCATATATGCACCTCTCTCTATATTTATTTTATTTAAAAATATTTTTTAAGAAAAAATTAAAAAATTCTATATATAAATTATAGTATACAAAAAGTATATAATCAAGTTAAAATATGTTAATTATTTAGGCATAGAAGCACCATAATGTATATTAGCCCAAGCAACATTTAAAAAATTATCCCAACTGCCATCATTAGGATCTGAAGAAACATTAGGTAAATATAAATCTGTAGGCTTTGAATCAGTAAATGGAGTTGCTGTTATAGCATTTGCAGCAGTCCCTAAATATTCAACATTTTTTATAGAAGTACAATTATTGAAGCATGAATCCTTTATTATTGTCATTCCATTAGGTATTTGAATACTTGTTAATGAAGTACATCCGCTTAAAAAATTCTCAATAATGTCTTGCATATTAGGAAGCAATATAGTTATTAATGAAGTAACATCATTTAATGTAAATTTATTATCTGCATTTAAATTACTTCCTGATAAATCTAATATTATATTTTTTTCATTTTGAATAACCGTTTTTATATTATCAAAAATTTTAGATGAATTATCAATATAGCCTGTCACAACTATAATATTTTTACCAGATATTTCTTTATTATTTGCTAATGCTGTTCTTATTTCTTCTTCAGTAGAATTGGCACCAACAGTATATAAATTATTATTATCATTTATATTGTCTGTTGTACCGCATTCATATTGTATTTTTGGAGAAGTTATTTTGTATTTACAAGAAATCAAAATAAAAAAAATGAATAATAATATTATAGCTTTTTTCATTTATATGTTTTTCCCTTATTATTTTGGCATAGTCTTACCATAATTTATAGTTTGCTTACTCCAATCATAACCCAAGAAATTATTCCAACTTCCGTCTTTTGGATCAGCAGTAACATTAGGAAGATATAAGTTTACAGGAGTACTATTTTCAGTATATCCATCAAATACTGCTCCATTTGCTACTTTTATGGTAGCGGGATTATTTCCTAAATATTCTACATCTTTTAATGAAGCACATTCACCAAAAGTATAACCATACATATAAATTAATGTACTAGGCAAACTGATTTTCTCTAATGATTTGCAACCAACGAATGACTCTGGATACATTCTAATTAACTTAGATGGTAAATTGATTTCTTTTAATGCAGAACAATCGCCAAATGAGTTGTTTTTTATATCAACAACAGTTTCAGGAATTACAGCCTTAATTAAACTAGAACAGTCATTAAATAAATAAGGTTCTAATACGGTTAATTTTGTTTGGCTTAAATCAGCAGTATGCAAACTTAAACAGCTCTGAAAAGCTCCGCCTTTAATTTGAGTTATAGAAGATGGGAAGTTGATTTCTCTCAAACTAGAACAATCCCTAAATGCATATCCACCTATAGTTGTTATAGTATTCGGCAATGTAATTTTATTTAAATTTCTATTTCCATTAAATACATTATCTGCTAATTCTGTAATTGTTGTTCTGCTTAAATCAAGATATACTCCGTCTTTTGTGTATACATCTTTTTTGATTATAGTATTTATTATTTCTAATGTTTTATTATTAGCAATGTTTTCTTTTGTATCTTCTAAAAATACTGCATAAGAACCTTTATCTTCAAAATATTTCTTCATTTTAGCTTCTATATCAGCTTCTGTAGTATTTGCTTTTACAATGTAGTCAGTAACATTTTCAATAGGTGCCTCTATTGGATTATTTGATGATGGATTTGTTGAAGAATTATTACAAGAATATACAAATGCTATTAAGACTATAAATATAATATTATTTATCATTTTTTTCATATCATTTACCTCCGCTTATATTGATATTACTGACTGTATTTTAGTATATTAAATTTGAAATTACAAAAAATCAAGTAAGAATAAAAATTATTTTATTTGTTTATTTATACTATAATTATTTTTTATGATATGAAATCTTATTACCTATATAATAAATACTATATTTTAGGTACTTTAAATCTTAATCCTGCTAATACTTCATGATATCCTTGTGCTTTTGTATCTAGCAGATATCTATATCCAATATCTATTGACATATAAGGAAGTACATTAAATGCCATACCTCCGCTAAATCCAAAAACCAAAGTACTTGAAGAATTTTGTAATTTTACCCCATTTAATTCTTCTGGAATTCCAGTATTTATTCTGCTTCCTATAGAAATACCTAAATATATTGTGAAAGGTGCATACTGAGTAAGCATAGTTTGTTTATAAACTTCATCTGTCAATTTTTCTTTAGTTAATAAGAAATTTAGATCAAAGTATACAGATCCTAGTAATGTATGCATTTGTAAATCATCCGACATACTAACTAATTTTCTTCCTAAATACTCAAATTCAAATCTTACAGGAGATGATTTATTTATAGTAGGTATGCTGTATCCTAATGCAAAACCGCCTCCCAGATAATTGAAATACCCTTTTTCTCCATTATCTTTTATATAAGCATCATTTCCATTATGAGCAAATGCAAATTTAGGTGTTATATACAAACCTTCTGGAATTATTGAAAATAGCTTTTGAGTGCTATGAAATAAAAATATAAACATAAATATTATTATATAATTTTTTTTCATTAGTCAACTCCTAGAAATTTAGCCTTACAGATGCCACAACATCATGACTTAATTGAGAACTTGTATTTAGAAGCAATCTGTAACCTAAATCAATACTAACTATTTCAGTTATATGGAATGCTAAACCACCTCCAAAACCATAAACAAATTGAGCTTTGTTGTAATATTTACTTGTTTTAAATAGTCCATGATACTCAAAATTCTCACAAGTAATATATGAATCTAATTGTCCGCCTAATATAAATCCGGCATAAACAGACATAACAGGTCTTTTTCCTCCATTTAATTGGCTTCTTATAGAATCAGGATTATCATAATTTATATATAAGAAATTATAATCATAATATGCACCTATTAAAAAAGTATGTGAATTTATAGTTTTTATATCTGTTTTATAAGCGTTTCCAGGTAATGCATTTCTATATAAATATTCAAACTCTACTCTTACAGTGCTATACTTATGAAATATATCAAAGTTATAACCTAAAGCAAGTCCTCCGCCTACATACATGTTTAAAGTATTTTTATTATTTCCTTGTAATTTTATTTTAGAATCACCTACATTAAATATAAATTTAGGCGCTAAATAAGCTCCTATATCCATAGACATAAGCATATTAGTGAAACATGCTGATAATATAGATATTAATAAAAATTTCCTTATCAAAAACTTCATAACATGATTTCCTTAAAAACATCAAAACAATATGCCTATAGCAAATCTTGGCAGCGGAACAATTCTTATTATACTTCTATATGAAAAACCTATATCAAGTATGGATATATCAAAGAAAGGACGAACTCCGCTATTTACACCTAATCCTCTTGAAATATCTATTCTAAACCCCATCTCTCCAGATATATAAAAGTCCCATATATTAGTATTTCTATTAGTATATGTTGATGTACTTTTTTGTAATTCTCTTCCCTGAGTGATAAATAATGTTGTACCTACTTTAGGCATTAAGAAAAAACCTGAGGCTCTGTCTTTGCCATTAAAATAAAATCTTCCTCCAATTGAGAATCCAAGTCCATACACATTTCCATTATATTCAGCTGAAGTATTATTATAATATGTTTTCATAGCATAAAAACCAGCATCTACATTTATATCTACTTTTTCAGCTGCTCTAAAAGTATATGTAATATCTAATCCGAAATCACCTTGCAATTTTAAATTTCCGTTATCATTAAGCGGCATTAATAGATTAAAAACGGAAGGAGCTACCAACATATAAAAAATTGTAGATCCGAAATTTATACCTATAGAATTTCTATGAGAGTTTAATGCAGATTCATTTGTGCTATTATTTTTATATTTTTCTACCACTATATTTGAAACATCATCAGCAAATGTAATATTAGCAAGTATAAATAAAAATAAAATTATCAATATATTCTTTCTCATTATTTATACCTCACTAAAATCTCAAACTGAAACCTATTCTAGGGAATAGAGAAAATCTTATTGCTGAAACATAATTAATCCAAGAAGGAAAAGAACTCCAAGCAGGTATACTAGCAGTCAAATCTACTAATCCGCCGCCAAAGAAATTTATACCCTCTCTCATATCTTCATATACTCCAGGAAGTCCTGAACGCACATAATATCCTATTTCAAATAATGATATATCTATATAAGGTTTTACAGGCCATTCTCTAGTAGGAAACAATTCTATACTCCAACCAAGCTCATAAGAGATATACATCCCTGTGTCAACAGTATGTCTTTTAGTTTTTAATCCTGTTACACCATTTTCTGTTTCTACATCTGATATTAAAGCTTCTACACCAAATCTGAAAGTATTAAGAACCTGTCTATTTTTTCCGCCATAAAATGTTATACCGAAAGTTACAGGAATAAATATTAATGATGTTTTTAATGTGGTATCAGAACCTATTAATCCGCCTATATTTCCTAAATTACCTGTATTAACAGTAGAATCTACTAATTCTCCAGCTTTATCTCTTGGTATAGTTAAACTAAATGACATAGATTGAACACCCACTCCAACTTCTACACCTATTCTTGGGTGAAGCAGTAATGTGTATGATATAGTTGGTACATACCAAAAACTTCCCTTTACATTTATAGCATCAAGGAATTTTTTATTTTCTCCCAAATCAAATCCTGTCAATCCGCTGAATGTTTCTAAATTATCAAATATAGTGCTAATCATAGGCGGAATCAATCCAGCATATCCTGGATTAAGATTTACGCTTATTATCTGTCTGCCTTTAATCCAGCTATAAGTATTTGTATCCGATTGCGTAGATAAAGGTATCCCATTAGCATATAGATTAATAAATGATATATTAAATACTATGATAGCTGTAAGGATTTTTTCATATTTTAACCTTGTTTCATATATTTTTGTTACGGATTAGGGATACTAGGTGTATTAGGGCCATTAGGACCTATAGTTTCTGGATTTTTAAAATTATTCCCACCATTTAATCCAATAACTATATCTTCTATTCTTTTTTTCTCTTCTTCTGTAACACTTGCATTGCCTACTATTTCATCAACATTAATATTGTTAGGATCTTTACTATTGATTATTCCATTAATAGCACCTAATGCATTTTCCTCTCCTACTATTCCCAATATTTCATCAACAGCTTGTTTGCCTTTCTCTGTCATTTCAACAGTTCCTAAATTATCTCCGGCAGGTACTGTTACAAGATATCCTCCGTTACCATCATTATATATTCCGCCTACTCCTAATATAGGCTCTTCAAATGTATAATCACCTTTTCCATCAATTGTTAATTTATCTCCATTTACTGTAACACCTCCCCAATTACCATTTTCCATTTTTCCTAAAAAGAAATCAGGACCTGGAGCTGTTATTGTAAGTTCTGTTTTTTTGCATGAAAATGATGCTATTAAAATAAAAATTATTAAGGCATATTTATAAAATTTCATTATATGTTCTCCTAAAATAAAAATCATAGTTTAATTATATAATTTTTATTTATAAAAACAACTAAAATAAAATGCACTTATATAAACTCGGATATATATACATTAAAATTTAATATCAGAAATTATTAAAATATAGTTTTTTAGTGTATCTTTATTTGTTTTTATAATATGTTAATATGAAAAATATGTGTTATAAATATTTTTATTAATTGTATTATATAATGCTTGACAGAAAATTTGAATTGAAGTAAAATTCTTAAATACGCATTAAAGAAATTAAGGTAAATCTTTCGTCTTATGGATAAAAATACAGAACATATCACTTGTCTAATTAATCATGAAGAGAGTTTCAAAAGAATCATCATAAATAGAAATTACAAAACAAAAAGATACTATATAGATTTTTTTGTTGCAGGATATAAATATAATAATGGAAAAGATGTTATAGATTTACTGCTTAAAAATGAGCCTATAAATTTGCTTCGTGATATAACAAATCCTTATGACAGGTTTGCCATAGCTATTTATGATAGAAGTTTTGATTTCAGATTAGGATATGTTCCAAGTGTTATTTCTCCTCTAATATCATATAAACTTGAAGATAAAAGAAACAGAGTATATGCAAGAATCAAGAATGTGAAATTAGATGCTACAGATGAATGTAAAATAGAAATAAGAGTTTTTATAGATATAGCCAAGAAGAAGAAAAAAGCTATGTGATCTATAATATTGCATATAAAAAATATATGATATTATATATTTATTATGAATAAAGTTTCAGTAAAAACAGAGATAGAATTTCAAAAAGTCAAAGATAATTATATAAAAGAGCCATTTAAACACTGTATTTATGTACTAACAGGTAAGGAAAGACTTTTTAAAAAAGCATTTGTAGCGGCTATGCATTCAAGTATGTTTTCAGATGAAGGTGATAGCGAGATGAATTACAGTGTATTTTATGATAAAAATGATGCTGTGGGCTTTATGCCATTAGAGGTGGCTGATACTCCTCCATTTGGCTCTAAATTAAGACTTATTGTAATTTATAAATATAATAATTTTCAGGAAGATTTTTTAGATTATTGTTCAAATCCGTCAAAAACATCTATTGTTATACTTGAAACAGAAAGTTCATTAGAAGAAGATCCTATATATAAATATTTTTCAAAAAAGAAAGATGTTAATAATATATATTTTATAGATTTTCCGCTTCCTGATGAAAAAGATTTTAGAGGACTTATAAATGCTTATATTATCAAACAGGGAAAAAAAATATCTTCTGAAGCTATAGAATATCTTATTAATAATATAAATTTGGATTATGATTCTCTTTATTCGGAACTAGCAAAAATATGCAGCTATAATGATAAAGAATATTTGAATGTTGAAGATATTGCAGATTTTACTTATGTATCTAAAAATAGGAATATATTTGATTTTCTAGATGCTGTTTTTGAAAGAGATAGAAAAAAATGTTTTAGTATAATGCATAGATTGGATCAAGACGCTTCAAGTTCTTTAACTTTGATGATGAATAATTTCTTGGCTATTTATTATATGAAAATATTTCCTCCTCAAACTACATTAGGCGAAATAAGTAAATTAACAAAAATACCAGAATTTATCTTAAAAAAGAAAAAAACTTCATTGAAACTGTTTTCATTAGAAGAAGTAGTGAACATAATATCGAAAATATCATATTTAAATACTTTAAGTGTTACAACACCGGTTAATATATTCAAGGCACATTTTGAATTATTCTTGTTTACAATAACAAAGTGAAATTATAATAAAAAATTAATAGATAGATTTGTATTACTAATTATAAAAACCATATTCTTATATTAGATCATTGTTTTTTATACATACAAACACTTATATATTCAAGTAAAGAATACATTTTATATTTAATTTTTTAGCAATTTCTTTATAAAAATATATTTTAATACAAAAATTATATAAATAAAACAACTTTTATATGACAATTCATAAATTTATTTCATATTAATAGAATTTGCTTTGACAAATAACAGTTTATTTTGTATAATATATATTAATTAGGAGGAGTTTTTTCTATGTATTTAGTAAACCTTATGGAACAGAAAGTTTCAAAACTAGCAGATTCATACTTAAGAGAAAAAAATATTCCCGTTAACACTAATATGCGTATGGATATAATAGCGTATACATTAAATAGAGTTCAGCCTCAGTATGTTACAAGTGCAAGAGGAGTTCTTCATAGTTATAATAAAGATCCTATACAAAGCAATACCGAAATATTAAGTATCATAGCAGATGCTTGTGAAATAGTTACTAGAAGAAAAGAAAATACATTGTTGGAGTCAGTTCCTTCTATTGATGAAAGCGGATATTATTTAACTTATCCTAGTATAATGGGTAATATTACAGCTTCTAATAATTTTGAAAGAATAGAAAATGCTTTAGTTTATATATTCTCAGATGGAAAAATATTAGAAGGTTATGGAGTTAATTTCCCTAATCCTGCTATAGTATCAAGTAATGTTCCTGGTAAATTTATGTTCTGCTTTATGCCTAAAAGAGTGGATTCTAATACTGAGGTTGAAGTTAAACTTGATATAGTTGTTGAATCAGAAAAATTTATGCAATATGAAAGTGTATTAACTTTTAAATTAAAGCCTTCATACTATAATGCAGGAGATATGCCTCTATTCTCTATAGAAGAGGTTAATGATATACTACTTATAGAAAATCATAATATACCTAGCTAACTATAATATATTTACTGCTGTCAAATATATGCTGTTTGTTTAAAGATTTGAAGAGAAGTTGATGAGAGTAATTAGATTTATAGTATTTGCATGCTTTTTAGTTATTTTTATAGTTATAGCTAATATAATTCATAAAAATATGAATTCTTATGAAGTTGTCAATATAAAGAATCCTTTTACTTATTATAATTTGATAGCTTATAGTAATAATGATATTAAGTCTCTAGCTTCTATTTCTTTTAAAGATTCTTTTGAAAGTCTTTCAGAAATGTTCGATATGGATAGATCTTTTGTACCTAATAATATTTTAAAAAAATATAAAAATTAGAGAAGATGATGCGGAGTTAATAGTATTTACAGGAAGCAATTCTATATCTCAAATAACAGTTAATAGTTATGATAATGTTGAAAATTTATTTGAAAACGTTTTTGATAGTTTATCTTCTAACAATACTCAATTAGAAAAACAGTCTTTAGATGATGAAAATGGAAACCTTTTAGCTGAAATCTATACTCATAAAACTGATAACTATAAAATAGTAATAACAAAAACTTATGTATCAAATACTATTAATTTATCCATAGATTATGTTAATTTATTGCCATTGTAATGATTTTTTTCTGTGTTATTTGTATAAAATATGATTTTTTTCCTGACAAATAATTTACTTGATATAATATTACTAAATAAGATTAATTATTAATTGCTTTAGCAAGGAAATTAGGGTTATGAATAATACAAGAAATACAATACAAAAACAAGTTATTTTAAATGCTGTAAGAGAGCTAAAAAATCATCCTACTTCAGAAGAAGTTTATAATCATATAAAACCAAACTTCCCATCTATAAGTTTGGGCACAGTATACAGAAATTTGAATTTACTGTCAGAAACTAAAGAGATACAGAAATTATCTATAATAGATGATGCTGTTCGTTTTGATCATATAACAAATGATCATTATCATTTTCAATGCAGTAAATGTAAAAAATTATCAGATATACCTATGGAATATCAGAAGAAACTAGATGAATTAGTTTCCAAAGAATATGATGTAGAAATATTCAAGCATGATATTGTATTCACTGGTATCTGTAAGAATTGTAAAGATTTGTAATATATATGTGCATATTCTTAGCATAAATTTATTAATGGTTTTTATTTTTTAATAATAAGTATATTGAAAGTCTTGATTTTAATATTTATATTTTATATACTATTTATATAACATTTTAAATTTAAGGAATAATTATGTCAAAAGGCTATTTAGCTTTAGTGCTGCATGCTCACTTGCCTTATGTGAGACACCCTGAACATGAAAATTTTTTGGAGGAAGAATGGTTATATGAGGCCATAACTGAAACGTATATACCTCTATTAGATGCTTATGATAGAATGGTTAATGATGGAGTAAACTTTAAAATAACTATGAGTGTAACTCCACCTCTTATGAATATGTTAGCTAATGAATTGCTTCAAAATAGATATGTTAAATATATAGAGAAATTAATAAAATTGTCAGAATTGGAATGTGAGAGAACTTCATTAGATCCTAACTTTCATCATACAGCTGAATTTTACAGAGATAAGTTTAAAAAGATAAGAGATATATTTGTTTATAAGTATAATAAAAACTTATTAAATGGATTCAGATATTTTTTAGAAAGAGGTAATTTAGAGATAATTACTTGCGGTGCTACTCATGGATTTTTCCCATTTATGCAGGAATATCCTAAGGCAATAGAAGCTCAATTAAAAATGGCTGTAAAAACCCATGAAAAACATTTGGGTAGAAAGCCTACAGGGATATGGCTTGGTGAATGCGGTTTCTTCCCAGGACTTGAAAAGCATCTTGCCAATAATGGTATTAAATACTTCTTTGTTGATACTCATGGTATAATGTATGCTGATAAAGTACCTAAATATGGTGTTTATGCTCCTTTATACTGTTCTAGAGAGAGTAGGGTTGCAGCTTTCGGAAGAGATATAGAGAGTTCAAGAAGTGTATGGAGTGCCGAAGTAGGTTATCCAGGCGATTTCAGATACAGAGAATTCTATAGAGATATAGGTTATGATTTGCCTTTCGAGTATATTAAGGATTTCATACAAAGCAATGGACTTAGAAAGAATACAGGAATAAAATACTATAGAATCACAGGTAAAGACTGTGCTAAAGAACCTTATAATCCTGAATGGGCTATGGAAGCTGCAGGAGATCATGCTGGAAACTTTATGTTCAATAGAGAAAAGCAAATTGAATATTTAGATTCTGTTATGGACAGACCTCCTATAGTAGTATCTCCTTATGATGCTGAATTATTCGGACACTGGTGGTATGAAGGCCCTATGTTTATAGAGTTCTTAATGAGAAAGATTCATTATGATCAAAATACAATAGAAACTATTACACCTAAAGAATATTTGGAAAGACATCCGGTAAACCAAATATCAATGCCTTCAATGTCAAGCTGGGGTGCTAACGGATACGGAGAAGTATGGCTTAATGGTACTAATGGCTGGATATACAGACACTTGCATAAAGCTGCTGAAAGAATGATAGAATTAGCTCATGACTACTATAATGAAACAGGTCTTTATGAGAGAGCATTGAATCAGGCAGCCCGTGAATTGCTTCTTGCTCAAAGTAGTGACTGGGCTTTCATTATGCATACAGGTACTATGGTTGATTATGCTGTTAATACTACAAAATTATATATAAAAAGATTTACTGATCTTTATTATGCTATTAAAAACAGAGATTTAAACGAAGAATGGCTAAGCAAAATAGAATGGCGTGATGATATATTCCCAGAAATGGATTTCAGAATATACAGTTAAATTATTCTGTTTAAGTGAAAGTAATTAAAAATAAAAGAGTATGTATATTTAATATGCATACTCTTTTTTATTGCTTTTTAATAAAAAATACATTTTATTTAATTTATTTTACTAAAATATGGTTATTTAATATAATGTAAAAAATAATGCAGCACTATTTAAAAATGTTAATTCTTTATTTTTTGATTATACCACTCTGTATTACCGAGATTTTCCTTTAATATATCTTTTAAATCTTTTAAGTTAAAATATCCTAATAATTCATCATCTCTATACAATTCAAGCTCTGATGAATCAAGCAGTATATTTATTAGATTGTTGGCTCTGATACCATTTTCAGTTTTTATTCCTATACCAATATATATTGATTCATCATTTTCAATTATATCCTCCTCAGAAATAGAGTAAGTAATATAATTATTAGATTTTTTCTTTATGCGTAAATATAAATTATCATTAGGTATTATTTTATCACTATAAAATGCTACCGCAGCAATTTGACTATCATCATATACTGATAGAATATCATCAACAATAGAAGTATCTACACCAATAGCCAATACAGATTCATTTTCTTTGTCAAAATTCATCATAAACATTAAGTCATTATCAATATTAACTTCCCATTGAGCTAAAAGGGTTGAAGATAAAATAAATAATATTATTAATGTAATTTTTGAAATATTTTTCATTGTGAAAACCATATAATTAAGAAACTTTATTTAAATAATATCACTTATGTAAAAATAATCAATATTACAGAAATATACTAATAGTTTTATTTTTTTAATATTTCATTTTGATATTTTTTTATTATGATTGATATTGGTATATTTTTATTTATTTCTTCTTCAAGATTATAATTATTTAATATGTATAATAATTCATAACCATTAGGCATTATTCTTATATAAGCGTCTGATAAATCTTCAATACTTACAGGATAATAAGGTATTCCTAAACATTTATTATCATATAAAACTTGTATGTGATTTATAAAATTAATTCTTTTATTTTGATAATCTTTTTCTATTTCTTGATTTGATTCATCTAAATCATTTTCTGGTATTTTATTTTCATTGTATACATCAAATTGTTTTGACAAACTGCTTCCAATGATTTGATAAGAAGAACTATTATCTATAAAATCAAAAATATATTTGATAAGATTAAAATCTATTTTCATAATTGAAAATCTCTTAAATAGCGGTACAAGAAAAATTGGAGATGGCGGGACTCGAACCCGCGTCCTACGAAGCGTACCATATTCGTCTACATAGCATATCTTATCTTTGAAGGTTTCGCCTTATAGGTAGAAGACAAGCAGAAAAACTATAAGACTAGCATGAGTGTACGTAATATTAGGCTCATACGGCACCTAATACAAGTTCTATGTGTTTTGGCACCGAAAAAGTAACCCATAGACAAATCACTTAATCAGCGGCAACTTCAATTAAGCTGCGAGTGCATATTCGTCTGCACTTATTTTTCGGTATGATATTAACGTGCATACACCTAGCACGACTATGCAAAATATGTTCCAACCATCGCAGTCGAAGCCGGAGCATCCCCTTTCAAAGAACAAATATTAGTTTATCTTATCATTTATAAAAAAATTGTCAACATTAAAATTATATTAAAAATTAAAACAATATCTTTTTTAGATATTTTTATCTTGAATTTTTTCGCTAAATTTTATATCATATTTCAAAACGTATATTTGGAATGATTATGAAAAATAGAATTAGACTAATATTAAGTTTTACAATTCCATACATCATTTTTATATCAATAATAGCTGTTATTTTACTCTCAATATTTATTCCTTTAAATAAAGAATTCTATTTCAATAGAATATCATTAAATGTAGAATTAGCAAAAAGTGATATAGAAAGCCGAGTTGATGATATTGTAAATTCTCTAACCTTTTTAAGTTCTTATGCAGAAATAGGCATTAATACTCCGAATATAGCGCAAAGTATTACTAATGTAAAAAAATTCGGTAATTATTTTGATGTATTTTACTGCAATACAGTACCTTATAGCAGAGGAGGTACATTTATAAGTTCAAGAATAACATATCCTAGTAATTATGATCAAACAGCAAGAGAATGGTATATAAATGCTTCAAAAAGTCAGAATAGTTTATATATAACAGCACCGTATATTGATTTTAATTCAGGTAATTTAGTTATAACATTTATAAATAAGATAATGATTAATAATAGATTAGCAGGATATTTTGGTATTGATTTTGATAATATGAATACTGTTATTAGAAATGCTAATAATGATTTTATAGATTCTATAAATGTAATTACTGAAGATGGATTATACATAACTCATGAAAATAATGAATATCTTATGAATCCTAAGATGCTTGTTTTTAATGATAATTTATTTTCATCATATAAAAATAATATGGAAGACTCAGGAATATATATAAAAGATAATTATTGGTATACAGTAAAAAAAGTTAATAATGCTCCTTGGTATATAGCAGTTAAGGGGGATGCATCGTATTATTTTGGTTTAATTAGATATTTAATATTATTCTTAATTGCTTTTGGAATATTATTTATAATCGGAGAGCTTATAATTGTTTCTATATCTTTGATTCCTATTTCTGACAGATTAGATGATATTATAGTTAGCCTAGAAAATATGGCTAATGGCGATTTTACTTCAAGAATCAAAGAGCATAAATTAATGGATAGCAGTGCAAGAAGACTTTCTAGTGTTATGGAAAAGATGCAGAGAAATATTGGAAAGACTATGTATAAAATAAAAACAGGAGTTGAAGAGGTTAATAAAAATGGAGAAGCTATAGCAAATGTAAGCATTGAATTATCAAATAAGGCTAATGAACAGAGTGTGTCTTTAAATAATTTAATAGATGCTATAAATTCAATCTCTTCTTCTATAGAATATGCTTCTAAAAAAACTGACTATGCAAAGACTATGAGTGATGAATCTTTTGAGAACACTAAAATTGGTGTTAAAATGATTGGTGAAATAAAAGATAATATGAATGAGATAACAGAGGCAAGTAATCAAATTGCTCATATTATAGAAACCATACAGGCAATAGCTTCGCAGACAAATATACTTGCTCTTAATGCGGCAGTAGAAGCAGCACGTGCAGGAGATCAAGGAAGAGGTTTTGCTGTTGTTGCTAGTGAGGTTCGTTCGCTTGCTCAAACAGTAACTAATTCGGCTGATAATATTACAAGTATAGTTGAAGGTGCTGTCTCAAAGATAGAGCATGGAAGTGAATTCGTAAGCAAATCATCTGAAGTTCTTAACAGCATAGAATCATCTTCTTTAGAATCTTCAAATTCTTTATCAGAAATATACAAAATGTCTAATGATAAAAAATCAGGCATAGATAATATTAATAATATAGTAGCAAAGATTAATGATATTACAATGAGCAATGCTAAATTTGCAAATGAAAGTGCTGAATCTAGTGTTAAAGCTTCTAAAATAGTAAATGAAATAGTAGATGAACTTTCTTTCTTTCAGTTTAAAAGTTCAAATAAGGATTAGAATAAAATGAAAAATAATATTAAGCTTTTATTAAAATTAATAATTCCATATTCTTTATTTATTATAATAACATCTGCTATTATATTTGTTTTGTTTACGAAAGCTTATAAATCTGATTATTTAGAACAGATATCAATAAATATAGATAAAATCGGATACTATATACAAAGAGATATTGATAATGTAAATTTGGTATTAAATATGCTTGATTCTTATGCCGTAGCTGATTTAACTCCTTATGAAATTGGTTTATCTATGAGTAATGTTTATAATAAAAGACAGGAATTTTTTGATATACTTTATGGTTCTACAGTTCCATTTTCAGAAGGCGGATTATTTTTAAGTGTAACACATCAATATCCTACTAATTATGATCAAACTTCAAGAGTATGGTATAAAGGTGCTTTAAGTACTAATGGAATATATATTACAGAGCCTTATATAGATTTTAATACACAAAAACTTTTAATCACTTTTTCAAAGGCTGTTTATACTAATGGAAGATTGAAAGGTGTTATGGGCATAGATTTTTCAAGTGTAAGTAATGTAAGAACAGAGGGCAATATAGATAAAAATAATATATTCATTATTACATCTGATGGTCTTTATATTAAGCATAGCAATCCTGATTATGTGCTAAAAGAAGGAGTTACTATATTTAATACTGATAATACATTTGAAGGTGCTGAAGAATATGTTAATAATATAGCTTCGCCTATTAAAATAAAAAATAATAATTGGTATTCTATTCGTCAAATACCTAATACTAAGATGGCTTTAGCTGTTAAAGGAAATTTAGACGATTATAAATCTATTTTTAATAAAACGTTTTTTATATTTTTATTGATGCTTATATTTTTATTAGTTATGGGATTATTCTTAACAACTATTGTTCTGCTTCCTCTTTCAAAATATTTGGATATGGCAATTACGGCTATTGATAATATGGCAGACGGTAATTTTTCATATAGAATAGATAAATCTATATTATCAAAGGGTAATAGAGCAGGTGATTTAGCTCGTGCTATAGATAAAATGGAAGCGAATATTGGAAAATTAATATTTAAAATAAAAAAAGCAATAGAAGATATTAATGCTGTAGGTGTAGAGATATCACAATCAAGTGAGAAGCTGCTTGAAAGAGCTTATATACAGGCGGTTAATCTTGAAAAACTTGATGAGGCTTTAAAAGATATAGCAACAGCAATTAATTTATCATCAATAAGTGTTGCTACCTCTAAAGATTCTATGGAAAAGATGGAGAATACAACTCAAACAGGTGTTCAAACTATAAATGAAATAGAAAGCAATATGAATGAAATACAGGCTTCAAGTAAAAAGATATTCGAGATAACAAAGTCTATAGAATCAATAGCATTGCAGACTAATATACTAGCTCTCAATGCGGCAGTAGAAGCAGCAAGGGCAGGAGAGCAGGGCAGAGGTTTTGCGGTTGTTGCAAGTGAGATAAGAAAATTGGCTACTACTGTTTCACAGGCTACAAAAGACATTACTGTTATAGTTGAAAATGCTGTAGATAAAATAGATAATGGAAGTATTTCAGTTTCAAGAACTTCTAAAACATTGGATAGTATAGCAAAAAGTTCTGTTGAAACTTCTTCTATACTTTTGGATATATCAGCTTCTTCAAATGAAGAGATAGAGCGTATAAATAATATTAATAATGATATAGGTGTTATTAATGAAATAATGATCAAAAATGAAGAACTTTCAAAACAAGCCTCTGAAGCTAGTGCTAAAACTTCAAAAATGGCTGAAGATATAGTGAAAGAATTGTCATTCTTTAAATTTGGTCATGGTAAGTAAAATGATATTAAATAAAATAAATTGAGAGTAAATAAAAAAATAGTAAAACAATAGATATTAAATTGTTTTACTATTTTTTTATTATATAAAATTCTATTTTTGTAGGAATAATTTTATTTAACTTTTAGGAAGAAGTTTTACAGGATCTACCGCTCTTCCCTGATAAGAAATTTTAAAGTATAATTCGCTTCTGTCTATCATGCCTGTATCACCGATATCGCCTATATAATCTCCTTTTTTTACTATATCTCCAAGTTTTACATTTATCTTAGAAAGATGAGCATAAGAAGTATTATATCCATTTTTATGTTTAAGTATTATAACAGTACCGAATCCTCTTATATTATCAGCATATTCTACTATTCCGTCATCGGAAGCTACAACTTTATCTCCAACATCTCCTAATATATTAACTCCTCTATTTGCAAGTTTATCAGAAGCTACTCCATATCCTGAAATTATTATACCTTTATAAGGCCATATAAAAGAACTTTCAGGCAATATAGAATCATCATTAAAAGAATATGGGACCATTTTAGCTGTTTTTACTTTTAGATTAGCACCAACATATAATTTGTATTCATTGGCATTTTTTATATTATTAAGCTGCATTAAATCTCTTAAATCCATTTTATGCTTTTTAGCTATCGAATATAAACTATCACCACTTTGTACTTTATAATTTGATATTACTAAAGTAGTTGTTTTTTTAGGATTAGCATATACTTTGAGAGTATCTCCAACTTTCAAAATATATTTATCATTTATATTATTTATAGAATATAATTCTACTAAATCCATTCCTCTTGCTAAAGCTATTTCGCTTAAAGTATCACCGCTTTTAACTTTATAATTTTCTAAAGTTCTATATGCGGTTGTCTGTGAAGAATTTCCTATACTAATATTATCATATATTTTTAAAGTGTCCCCAACTTTAAGTACATAATTATTTTTGAGATTATTTAACTGAAGCAAATCTTTTAAAGACATAGAATTCTTTAATGCTATCTCTCCAAGTGTATCTCCGCTTTTTACTTTATATGTTTTTATAGTTTTGCTTTGTGCATTAGAGGCACTTGCTCTTGCATATATTTTTAATTTTTCGCCTGTTCTTAATTTGTATTTTAAAGGATCATCTATATTATTAATTTTTAGAAAATCATTTACACTAATATCATTTTGAAATGCTATACCGTATAAAGTATCGCCGCTTTTTACAGTATAATATTCAATTTCTTTTACTGTATCTTTTTCATTATTAGTGTTTAAATTATTTTCTTTTTTAGATGATTTAACATACATAGTTTTACCTACATATAGTTTATATTTATCAGGATCATCTATATTATTGATTTTCAAAAATTCGCTTGCTGTCATACCATGAGAGAAAGCTATTCCATATAAAGTATCACCGCTTTGTACTTTATAAGTATCATAATTTTCTGTATTATTATCATCATTATTATTGCTGTTATTTATTATATTATTTGAAGGCGAATTAGTTTCTTTTTGATTATTTGCCACTTTAAGAGTTTGTCCCACTCTAAGATTATATTTATTGGCATCTTTAATATTATTTATAGCTAGGAATTCATTAGCAGTCATTCCATGAGCAAATGCTATACCGAATAAAGTATCTCCGTTTTTTACTTTATAATCTTTATATGAGTTTCCTTCTTCTCCTTTCAAGCCGAAAACTTTATTATCAGTATCATATACAAGGGTGTAGCCTTTCTCTTTTACTTTTAAAACTTCTCCTACTTTAAGATTATATTTATCCGGATCTTTTATATTATTAATTTTTAAAAATTCGCTTGCACTCATATCATGAGCGAATGCTATTCCGAATAAAGTATCTCCGTTTTTTACTTTATAATCTATATAATCAGCCGCGAAATTAAGCGAGGCAAAGGTGCATCCTATAATGGAAGCATATTTAAAAATATTTTCATAATTGTTATTTTTTAGTTCAATATAAAGGCTTTAATTTGCTATTTCAAAAACTTCATCTACAAGAGGGTCTGAAGGTGTAACCGTAACAGTTACCTCTTTAACGCTTGACATTTGAGGTCCTATTTTTATTTTTTCTACAAACTCATCAATATCATTTTTAGTTTGTAAATATCCTATTACTTCTACAGAACCGTCATAATTATTCCACACTTTTCCGCCGATTTTCATTTCATCGGCCACCTGTTTAGCATAGTATCTGAAGCCTACGCCTTGAACTCTTCCTTTTAATATAATATCTACTTTAAACATATATAAATTATCGGAAATATATTTTATTGAATTTATACCAATAAATAAAAATTGACAATTTATATAAACGATTATAAAATACTTTAAATGTATGATATTGAAATTACTATAAAAAATATTGATTTAAAATTTAATTCAAGTGATAAACTCTTTTCGCCTAGAAATATAGATATAGGAACATTATCTATGATTGATGAGGTGAATTTTGAAAATGAAAGTAAAATCCTAGATTTAGGCTGCGGATACGGTTTTGTAGGCATATTAGCGGCAAAAATAATAGGCGAAGATAAGGTAGTTATGTGCGATATAGATACTGAAGCTGTGGAAATGTCAAAGCATAATGCTGTTTTAAATGATGTTTCAAATATTAATATTATACAAAGCGACGGATTAAAAAATATAGCAGATAAAGACTTTTCTATGATACTTTCAAATCCTCCTTATCATACGGATTTTTCTGTGGCAAAGCATTTTATAGAATCAGGATTTTATAAATTAGCATTGAATGGTAAATTTATAATGGTAACTAAAAGGCTTGATTGGTATAAAAATAAACTTTCATCTGTATTTGGAGGAGTAAAAGTAAAAGAAAAAAATGGATATTATATTTTTATATCTGAAAAGAGAAATATGATTGACTCAAATAAATTAAAGAAAAAATTAAAAAAGAAAATAGAGAAATTCTTAAAAGTATGAAATCTAATAAAAAGAATTATAAATGACCTATTATAGGAAGTCCGGTAATATAGAAGAATATAACATTTGCTAAAAGTCCTATTAAAGTACCAAAAATTATACCGAATACTACATCAAATGGATAATGCAGCCCTACATATACACGGCTGAATGCTATAAGAGAAGCTATAGGATAAAATAACAAAGCTGAATATAAACTATAACTGCCCATAGAAAATGATACCGAAAAAGCTACCATTGTATGTCCTGATGGAAAAGAATGTTTATCGGGCGGATACATAATAGGTGTTTTTTGATGTTTTTTATAAGGGCGTGTTCTGCTGAAGAAACTTTTTATATATAAAAATAAAAATATACATATAAAAATTCCTGTTACTGCTCTTGAAAAATATAAAGCTGCATAATCTATTCTGAACATATAGAATATTAAATAGATTATCATCCATATATATCCGTCTCCCATTCTGCTCATGAATTTCATGAAGCTTTTTACAGGACCTTTTCTATTATCTTTGAATATTTTTAAAAATAATTTGCTGTCTATATTGGACATAAATCTTATCAATGGAAGATTATTTATATAATTGATTCTTTTTTGTTTTCTTCGTTTCTTTAGAATTTTTTTGATTTTTCTTCTAATTTTTTTACGATTCTTAGGATTATTATCATTAATGTTATTTTGTTCGTTTTCCATATAAAGAAGTCCAATTTAATGATTTATAATAAAATACCATAAAATATAAATAAATCAACTATTATAAAAAATATTGAAAATATATATACATTTTAAAATATTTAGTGATTTTTTTAAAGTTTCCGAAAATGGTACAAACATATAAGGAAAATTTAATTTTTAGGATATTAAAAAGTGCTTGTAGGAAATGATGCTTATGAAAAGTTTATAGACTATATAGAGAATGTTATAAACTTTAATTTTTTATCTCATATACCCGGCTCTGATGATACTATAGAAATGCAAAGGGAGTCTATCATTAATATAGTAAAAAGATCAAATACTAATGAATCTTTTTTGGATTACATATCGTACACATATACTATATTTGAAAATGATATAATAAAACAAATATTATCCATATCTTGGATTAAAGGAAATGGTGAAGAAGATAAAATAATAAATGATGATAAGTTTGAATTAAATAATGAAGAATTAGTTAATTATATCTCTATACTTTTAGTATTAAGAGATGTAATGCATACAAGCTATATAGCATCTCTTCCAATATACTATGAATATAAATATGAACAAAAAGAATTCATAGATAAAGCTAGAGAAATGATAGAACATTCTATATCTAATATATCTACTTTGGAGCATATTAATCCTATATTCATAGCAATAGCAGCAAAAAGTGTTATTCCTTATTCTATGACAAATGATGAGCTTTCTTCTTCATCTAAGTTAATAGCAATACTTTTTAATTTGTCAAGGATAATGGCATCATATCCTTATACTGATAAAATTATGGAAAATACTCAGCCTATATTTTCAAGTGCTTTGTATAATTTAGTTAATAATGCTTCTTTCTTAGGTTTGGATTATAAGATGATTAGAGTTATATATGATAAAGCAAAAACAGGAGAAATAAAGTGGAAAAATTAAGTAAATATAATATTACCTTTATAGTATCTGCTGTATCATCTTTGACTATAATATCAATGTGTGCATATATGATTTTGAATGTACCTGCTTATATTATGAGGGTATTAATGATTATAGAGTTTGTATGCTCTTTTTATTTTGTATGTGTGTTTTTTTATAAATTAAATAGATATTCTAGAATTGAAACTTTTTTCTATTTAATAATATATTTAGTACCTTTTATACTGTCTATATTAGGACTTTTTTATATTACTAACTTTTTTTCTTTGAACAGAGTTTTTTTGAGAGAGAATCTTATAGCTTCTTTTCTCACTAGAGGTTATCATGTTCTATTTGTTTTTTATATATCTCATATAATATACTTTTTCTATTTGTTTAGCATTGAAAATAAGAACACTTTTTATTCTTTGATATCTTCAAATTTTATTATAGTTGTTTCTGTGATAATGGCTGTTATATTTATAGTATTGTATGGAATAATAAATTGGGTATTTGATGATAAGATAATCACTTCATATGGAGATAAAAAGAATGAAATAATATATGAAGCAGGACTTGCATTTTCTCAGAATGCAGAAACTGATGATCTTGAATATGAGGGTTTTGCTAAAAGTTATGATATGGTTATTGTGTATTATGATAATGATCTAAAATACAGAGCAGAAGATTGGGATAATTTTGAAAGTATGCATTTGCTTTTTGAAGTTGCTATAATGCAGGGAAACGGATTTTTATTTATGGGAAGCGGTAAGGAATTTATTTATCCTTATTATATGTTTATACTTATATATGTTATAGTAAATTCTATTATACTTACAAGCTCTATAATGTTCTTTAAATTATTCTTAGATAAGAAATTTAATAACTATATTAATATTATGGTAAAGGGTTTCAAAGAAGACAGCTATATATATGCAATAGATACAGAAAAAATGGATAATACAGAAATAAAAAAATTAGCAGAATTATATAATAAAAAATTACTTACTTACAAATATAGAGAAAGATTTATAAAGATGTTTACTAGATGATTTTATTATAAAAAAATCACTGCAAAAGTATTATAATGATATATTTAATACTTTTGCAGCTTTGAATATTTGAATAATAGAAGAATTAATTATTTGGTATTAGTAGCATTATACTCTTCAATCCATTTTTGCATAGCTGTTATATTAGTATAATATTTTTTAGTAAGTTCATCATTATAATAAAATTTTACATCTTCTCCATTGATTAAAGCATTAAGAGTATTTCCTTCAAGCTTGAAATTAAAATCCTGATTTCCAAAAAACTCCATAGTATATGTTGCTTCGTTTTTGCTTTTTATTTCTTTAACATAAGTTGTAGCTAAAGTTATTAATGAACCTAGAGGATCTATTATAGTTTTTTCATCACCAACTAATACTTTATCGGCTATGAATAATATAGATTGATTTTTTGTATTGGTATAAAATTTATTTCCGGCATTTTTAAACCAACCATCTTCTTTGCTTTGACATGAAATAAACACTAATGCAAAAAAGATTATTAATAATTTTATTTTCATATGTATTCTCCTTATAATATTAATTATTAAAAATTCCTATAAATAATTAATTATTTTTTATTCTCTAAAATTAGGATTATGTTTTAATGTGCCTTTTATATAATATACATCATTTTTTATAGAGAGAGAAGCATTTATATAAAGCTCTGATCTTTCATATATAAAAGTTGATGTTTTAAATATTATAGGCGTATCATTATTTTCTGCATATATTACTGCATGTACAGAAAATTCTGATGAAGACATTTCAACTATATTTTTTGCCTGTATTTCACTGTTTATATATAGATCTTCTAAAGGCAGTTTTATTAATAAAGTGCCGTTATCTCTGTATGTATTTTTAGAACCTAAAACTCTCATTTGTGTTTCACCTAAAGAGGAGCCATTTTTAGTTATTTGTACAAACCCTACACAAAATCTGTCATTCCAGCTTTTATTTATACCTGTTCCATATTCAGGCACTTTGATAGTATTTTGTTTTGATTGAGTATATGAGTTTTTATTAAAATAAAATAAACATATTAAAGATAAAGCAAAAATAAAGTGTATATTTATTTTTTTCATTATTTTTATAATCCTTTTTATATTTGTAAATTTATTATTAAAAGATAATATTAACCCATTTTTATTAATTATAATTTTATTTTGATACTAAAAATCAAGGGTTTTACTTGTATAATAAAGTAAAACCCTTTTTTAATATTTTTTATTTATAAATAGGAAGCCATTGTCTTATTTATTGAGGATTTACTGGAGTACCTGCTATAGGAGTTACACTATTAGCTTTTTCAATTGCTTTTATTTTGTTCTCTTTTAATGCATAAATAACTTTAGTTGTAACAGGATCTTTATCTTGTTCTTTTACTATTGTAGTTTTTGTTAATGTAATATCGCCATTCATAGTTATGAAACTACTACCAAATTGTATTCCTGTAGTTTGTAATTCAACATATTCTAATCTTTCTTCCGGATTAGTATTATTGATTACATAAACTGCATGTATATCATATCCATATCCAGGATTTCTTTTTATATTTTTAGGAAGTATTCTTATAAGATCTGATTTAAATCCTAAGGATGTTAATTGAGGCATTTTTATTAATACTCCTCCAACATATTCTCCTTGTAAATTTGGATCTTTGTCTGTAGAAGTACTTATCTGTAATTGATCTTGAGTAGTAAGAGTCTGACTAAGTTTGCCATCAACTGTTAATTCAAGACCGCCGTAATCTGCAGTAGAAGCATATTTATATTGATAACTTGTATCTACACCTTCGCCATCTTGTGTACCTGTTGGAATTGTTGTAGTAGTACTTGCGCCTCCATTGTCATTGTTTCCGCCTGTACCTGTTGTGTCCTTATTAGAACAGCTTACAGATAAAAGCCCTGCTAAAAATAAAGTGAAAATAATAGATAAAATTTTTTTGTTCATAATTTGAACTCCTTTTGATTGTTTTTATATAAACATTATTAATGTTTATTTCATATAATTGTAGTAAACGTAAAATATAATTACATGCTTTTACACATTTAAATACGAATTTAAATGTATTATTAAATTTATTTTATTATAAATAAATATTGTAAAAAATCAATACAATTTTATATATTTTTTAATATTTATTATTAAATGATATTTACTTGCTATAATGTATTAAATATCAATAATGGCATAATATTTGAATAAGTATTCTATGATATTTCATTGAAATGTAATTAAAAAATGGTTTAATTAATATAGATTATTTAATTTATTAGTATATGCCTGAAACTTTTTTTACATTTTACCGTCTAATATGCTATAATATTTGATAAGGTATTATAGAATACAAATTAAGAAAACAGTTTGATTATGAAGACAATAATAGAAACAGTTGTAAAAAGACCAGTAACTATACTTATGGTTATTGTATCAGTAATTATATTAGGTATTGTAAGCCTATCAAAACTATCAATAGATTTTATGCCTAGTATTGAAGTTCCTTATGTAAGCATATATACAAGGTATAAAAATGCCGGTCCTGAAGAGATAGAAAAATCAGTTACAAAAATCATTGAGGGTGCTGTAGCTACAGTAAATAATATAAAAGAAATCACTTCAACATCAAGAGAGAATGCATCAGATGTAACTATAGAATTTAACTGGGGAACAGATTTAAATGATGCTTCAGAAGATATAAGAGAGGCATTGGAACAGGTTGTAGATTTGCTTCCGGATAATGCTGAAAAACCTATAATAAGAAAATTCAGCACAGATGATATTTCATTGATGGAAGTTGCTGTTTATGGAATGAATGATCAGGCAGCTTTATATAATATAGCAGATAATCAAATAGCTCCGCAAATAAAACAGGCTAAAGGTGTTGCTCAGGCTGAAGTTTTAGGCGGATTAAAAAATGAGATAAAAATTGATGTTAATTTGAATAGATTAAAAGCATATAATATAAATATTAATGAAATAGCTTCTGTACTTGCAAGAGATAATAATAACTTAGTAGGTGGGCAGGCTAATCAGGGTTTTTACAGATATACAATAAGAACAATGGGAGAGATAAATAGTGTTGATGATATAAAAAATACAATTATCAGTTTAAAAAAAGATAGTATGGGAAATGCTTCTGTAGTAAAAATACAGGATTTAGCAGAAGTTTATCAGGGTTATGATGATGATGTTAATATAATAAAGATTAATGGAGAAAATTCTATATCAATAGCTGTAAGTAAAGAATCCGGAGCTAATACAGCAGAAGTTTCAAAAAATGTAATAAGGCAATTAGAAGAATATAATTTTCCTCAAGGCGTAAAATATGAAATAATGTTTAATACAGCCGATAGTATAAATGAGGCTATAGCAGGAGTTCTTGATGCTGCTTGGCAGGGAGGACTTTTTGCTGTTATAGTGCTTATGATTTATATGTGGAATATAAGAACTGTATCAATAATAGCTATATCAATACCTATTTCTATAATAGTAACTTTTACACTTATGTATTTTATGAAAGTTACTTTAAATGTAATATCTCTTTCAGGGCTTGTACTTGGAATAGGAATGATGGTTGATAATTCTATTGTAGTGCTTGAAAATATATTTTATTACAGACATCATGGATATGGAAAGTATTCATCAGCTATTAATGGAGCTCATAAAGTATCGCTTGCTATTTCAGCTTCTACCTTTACAACTATTGCCGTATTCCTTCCATTTTTATATATTGAAGGTATGGTTAGTCAGGTTTTCAGAGATTTATGCATTACTGTTACAGTATCAATGATAGCCTCTTTATTAGTTGCTATATTAATAGTGCCTATGCTTGGTGCAAGACTTATAACGAATAAAAAATTAAAACTTTTTTCAAAATTTGAAGCTTTAAGCAATAAATACATACATGATAATATGAGTAAACTCTATGATAAAATTTTGCATTTTTCAATAAGAAGAAAAAAGACTGTATTAATACCATCTATGATATTAGTATTTACTGTAATATTTTTAGGAGTGATGTTTATTGGCAAGGAAGGATTTCCTAAAACAGATGAAGGTCAGTTTATGGTTCGTATAACTATGCCTATAGGTACCAAATACGAACAGACTCAGTCATTCATTGAACTTATGGAAAATGATATAAGAGAAATAGTTAAAGATGATTTAGTAAAAATTCAGTCAAGAATAAGAAAAGGTGATGAGGCAAATAATGCTAATATAAGAATAGAATTAAAATCTAAAAGCGAAGGAAGAAAAGGTACTATTGAAGATTATGTTGAACTTACAAGAGAAAAACTACAGAAATATCCAGCCAGAATAAATATTAATGCATTAGGTTCAGCTTCAGGAGGAGGAACAGGCGAGGCTATAAGAATAGAGATGCTTGGAGATGATGCTGCTCAGGCAAAAGAACTTGGAGATAGAATAGTTAGTGCAATATCAAATATAGAAGGTGTCAGAGGGGCAATGGTTGATATTGATGAATCAAACAGAGAACTTCAAATATATGTTAATAGAAATATAGCTGCTAAAATGGGGCTTAAAGTTAATGATGTAGCAAGAATAATAAATACAAGTTTTGCAGGAAGAACAGCTACTACAATAACACCTGAAAATTCTGACTTTACAGATATAGATGTTAATGTTCAATTAGAAAATATTGATAAGGTTACAATAGATGATGTAAAAAAAGTGAGTATACCTGTAAAAGGAGTATTGATTCCATTATCCTCAATAGCAGATATAGTAAAAAGTTATGGACCTAATAGAATATATAGAAAAGACAGAAAAAGATTTACAACTGTAATCGCTAATGTTTATGAAAGACCTTTAAATGAGGTTATTTCTGAAATAAAAGATAATATAGATAATAATGTATTCATACCAAACGGCATATCTATAAATTATGGCGGAGATTATGAGGATATGAATGAAGCTTTTTCTCAGCTAATACAGGCTTTGGTTTTAGCTTTAGTTTTAGTTTATGCTATTATGGCTAGTCAATTTGAATCTTTGATAGCACCATTTGTAATAGCATTTGCAATACCTTTCGGATTTGCCGGTTCTCTAATTGCTTTATTTATAACTAATACCACACTCAATGCTTATAGTGCTATAGGTTTTATAGTTTTAATTGGAATAGTTGTTAATAATGGTATAGTATTAATAGATTATATGAATCAGCTTATGCATGAAAAACATATAAATGGAGATGAATCTGCATTGCTTGCTGGAAAAAGAAGATTAAGACCTGTACTTATGACAACTCTTACCACTATATTAGGTATATTGCCTATGACTTTGGGTATAGGAAGCGGAAATGAAATGTATAAGCCTTTAGCTATAGCATTATTAGGAGGGCTTGTTGTTTCTACTATGTTTACATTAATCATAGTTCCTACAATTTACGCTGCTATAAGAAATAAAATACCTCTTAAAGATTATGATAAAAAAGATCAAGAAAGTGCTAATGATTTTGCTTTAAATAACACTGTAAATGCAAAATGATAAATTTTTAAATGAATTAGGGTTTGTATATGAGTAAAAAGATTTTAATTATAGGAAGCATAAATAAAGATTTAGTAGTAACAGCTCCTCGTTTTCCTAAAGAAGGAGAAACTATATTAGGAAGCAATTTTTATACAGGAAATGGAGGAAAGGGTGCAAATCAGGCTTGTGCTATAGGAAAATTAGGCGGTGATGTAAGCATACTCGGAGCTGTAGGAGATGATAGTTTCGGGAAAGATTTATGCAATGCTCTAATTTCTAATAATGTTAATACTGATAATTTAATAATAAAAAATAATGTTTCTACCGGTATTGCTGTTATTACTGTTACTGATTATGGAGCAAATAATATTATTGTGGCGCAAGGAGCTAATGCTTTAATTACAAAAGATGATATAAAAGAAGAATTAATATCTTTATATGATATTATAGTAATGCAGCTTGAAATTCCATTAGAAATAGCTGAATATGCTGCATATATTGCTAAAAAGCTAGGAAAAACAGTTGTACTAAATCCTTCTCCATCTGTAAAGCTAAGCAGAGATTTTTTAAGCTATGTTGATATATTGATACCTAATGAAACAGAGATAGATATTATAGGAGGCATAGATTATGCATTTGAATGCGGAGTTAAAAATATAATACTTACTCTAGGTGCTAATGGATGCGATTTTATAAATAAAGAAGGAAGAAAACATTTTGATGCATATGATGTTGATGTAATTGATACTACTGCAGCAGGTGATAGTTTTCTTGGTGGAGTTGTAAGAATGATAGCTGATAATAAATCTATAGAAGAAGCTATAATTTTTGCTACAAAAGTTTCTAATATAACTGTTACTAGAAAAGGGGCAATAGATTCCATACCAACTTATAATGAGGTTATAAGTAAAAACTGGTGATTTACATTTTATATTTGTAATAATCATTATTCTATATTGTAAATAAATTTTATTTAGCTTTTATTCAAGTGTTGACATATTAACTTTTTTTAATATACTAAAAATTATATGCTGTAAAACTAAAAGAGATTTTATTTATGAAAAAATATTTATTTATATTATCATTTATGCTTCTTGTAATGTTTTCAGAAAAAGAATGCAAAGGACCTGATGGAGACAGCAAGCCAACACCTTTTAGAAAAGAAACAGAAATGATTTATAGTAAAAAATATAATTTAGATGTAGAGGGTATTTTTTATAGTATAATTATATTTTCAGTAATTACATTACCTTCATTATATGTAATAAACAAAATATATGATAAATGAGAAAATCAATTAAAAACTATTTATAAAAACTATTCTAAAATGACGGAGAAGATTATGATAAATGTAGAAGACTTAGTAGATGTAGAAGCTGCAAATATAAATGAAGATGATTGGAAATTATATAAAGTATTTAAACCTATGAAAATTTTTGGTAAACAATTAGAAAGTTTATTTGATATAGGTATTCATAAAGTTTGGAAGTTAGAAGATATTATTAATAATTTAAAAGATCATATTTCTATATTATCAGATTCCAGAGATCAATTAAAAACAGCTTACGGCGATTTTATGTTTATAGATGTAGATGATAATTGGTATGATAATTTGGAGATATATAAAATACTAATAAAAATTAATGAAGACGGCAGTATAGATTCCAAGGTTGACTGCGGAGATGATGAAAATATATTCAGTGTATATTTCAAGAATAATGATATAATTGATATAATGGAATCAAGAATAAGATGATTTTATCCCCATATTATCAAAAGAAGTTTATATAGTATTGGTATAAGTACAACAGATAAAGCACCGGCAATACCTATTGCAAGTCCTGACATAGCACCTTCAGTTTCTCCCAATTCTATAGCTTTACTTGTTCCTACAGCATGAGATGCAGTTCCAATAGAAAGACCTATAGCTAATGATGATTTTATTTTACATATTTTGCATACAGTAGGGGCAACAATAGCTCCTGTAACTCCTGATATAATAACGGACAAAATAGTTATAGATCTTATTCCTCCCATACTAGCAGTGATATCTACAGCAATAGCAGTTGTTACAGATTTTGTAAGTAAAGAAGGAAATAATGCATCGGATATACCCAACAATTTAGCAGATATAAATATTCCTGTTATTCCTATTGAACTTCCTATAGCTATACTTATAAATATTACAGCTAAATTAGCCTTTAATATAGGAAGATTTCTATATATTGGAAGAGCTAAAGCAACTGTAGCAGGTCCGACTAAGGCATTTATAAATTTACCGCCGCTTTCATTATAAACACTATATGGAACTTGCATAAAATACAGAGAAAAACCTACTAATATAACACTTGTTACTAATGGAGTTAAAATAGGTAATTTTGTTTTTATATATATAGTGTATGATATTATATATGCTATTAAAGTTATCACTATTGGTATAATAGGGTTTTGTATAAATAATTCTTTCATATATTGATCCTTATTGTTGTTATGCTCGACAAGCCAAATAGTCCCGAGTAATTTCATTACTCGGCGGCTTTGTCTCGCTTGTTTGTTGCTATGTTCGCCCACCGTAAGGTGCCTACCTGGTTCGCTATTATAAGCCATTAACTGAAGTTACTGGCTGCTTCGGCTCACTTTTTTTGTTGTTATGCTCGACAAGTTAAATAGTCCCGAGTAATTTCATTACTCGGCGGCTTGTCTCGCTTGTTTATTGCTATGTTCGCCCGCCGAAGGTGCCTACTTGGTTGGCTATTATAAGCCATTAACTGAAGTTACTGGCTGCTTCGGCTCACTTTTTTTGTTGTTATGCTCGACAAGCCAAATAGTCCCAAAATAATTTTATTACTCGGCGTTCAGATTGTTATTTATTTCTATGTTCTCAATTATAAATAATTCATTGTTTGTATTCTTGGTTTGCTTATTTAATAAACTAAATATTTACAAACAATTTAATTAAAGTATTATTTTCTAAATTTTGAAAATAACTTTTCAAAGAACTGTGCAGATAATCCTGTACTTATCATAATAATTATTGCCATAAATATACATATTGCTACAAATGGTATAATTTCAGCTTTTACATATTGATATTCATCTATTATAGCCAAAGTTCCCGGTATGAATAATAATGACATATTTGCTATTAATAAGTCGCTTGCTTCATCTATATGGCTTTCTTTTACTATTCCTGTTAATAATAATATAAATAGAAGCATCATACCTATTACATTTCCGGGTATAGGCAATTTTAGAGTTTTACTTAGAATATCAGATATTGAGTAAATAGAAAATATTATAGCAAATTGTTTAATAAGTTTCATTTTTATTCCATTTATCTAAATTTTATTAAATTTTTTGGTATAGATTATATATATTAATTTATTCTTTTTCAATAGAAAAGTTTATAAAATATAATATATTTATTTGTGTTTTTATATTGACATAAAATTTATTTAGGTATATAATAGCATACCTTGTAAATTATAGGTTATCTGAAATTTGTTTAAGATAAATTTAAGGAGCAAAAAATGGCAGGTGCTAAAGTAAAAACAGAACAAATACATCTTCAATGCACAGAATGCAAAAGAAAAAATTATATAACAACAAAAAATAAGCAAAATGTTCCAGAAAAATTGGAATTAAAAAAGTATTGCCCTCATGATAAAAAACATACAATTCATAAGGAATTAAAAGTATCAAGATAAATAATTCTTTTAATTAAGATTGTTTATAAATTTTTTGGGTCAGTAGTTCAATTGGTAGAGCACCGGTCTCCAAAACCGGGTGTTGCAGGTTCGACTCCTGTCTGACCTGATTCTTTTCTAAATTGTTGTAATATAATTTAAGGTAATATTTATGGCTGATAAAAAGAAAAATAATATAATTGATTCTATCAAAGAGATAAAAAAAGAACTCTTTGAAAGAAGTGTTTGGCCTACTCGTCAAGATGTAATAAATCAGACAGTTGTTGTTATAATATTGCTTATTTTAGCATCGGCTTTTTTAGGTGCTGCTGATTATGTAGTAACATTTTTGACAAGGGCGTTATTAGACGGTTCTATTTTGGGTAGCTTAATATCTTCTAAAATCACATTAGTTTTAATTCTTGCTGTAGTTGTTTTGTTTGTGATATATTTTGCTATTCGCTATATGAGAAAAAATAGATATAATAGGTGAAAAACATGTCTGAAGAAATATCTGATATAAAAGATTATAAATGGTATATAGTTCATACTCAGCACGGTTATGAAAATAAAGTTCGTGAACGTATAGAGAAAAGAGCTAAAGAAAATGGTATGACTGACTTAATAGTTGATATATATATACCTTCAGAAACAGTAACTTCTACAAAAAATGGTAAAAAAGTATCTAAAGAAGAATTCTTTTATCCTGGCTATGTTTTAGTAAAAATGATAATGAATGATGCTACACAGTCTATGGTTAGAAGAACTCCCGGAGTTGCAGGCTTTATAGGAAGTCATGCTACAACTAAAGAAGAAGGTAATATTATTCCTACTCCTTTAAGCGAATCAGATGTTGCACGTATATTTGAAAATAGAGAAGAAAAATCCAAAACAGGTATCAATGAAATTATTGGAATGGAATTTGATATAGGTGAAAAGGTTCAGGTAATAGACGGACCTTTCAATGGACTTAATGGTATAATAGAAAATATTAATTCTGATAAGGGAAGAGTAACAGTAAAAATTGAGATATTTGGAAGAAGTACTCCTACAGAATTAGAATTTAGTAAAGTAAAAAAGTTATAATTTAATAAGATATTATAAAAATAAATAAATCAAGAGGTAGTAAAAATGGCTAAAAAAGTGGTTGGTATTGTAAAGGTTCGCATACCAGGCGGAGAGGCAACTCCTGCTCCTCCATTAGGACCTGCATTGGGTCAGAAGCAGATACAAATAGCCGCTTTCGTTAAGGATTTTAATGCTAAAACATCTAAAATGAAAGGTCAGCTATTAAATACTTACATAACAGTGTATGAAGATAAAACTTATACATTCGTTACTAAAGGAACATCTACTTCTACATTAATCAAAAAGAAATTGGGCATAGAAAAAGGTTCTGGAGAGCCTAACAAAACTAAAGTTGCTACAATCAATCAAAAGCAGCTTGAAGAAATTGCTCAGGAAAAAATGGCTTATATGTCAGCTAATGATATAGAAGCAGCAAAGAAAATAGTTGCGGGTACTGCTCGTGCTATGGGTATTAAAGTAGAATAATAATTAAGAAGCATACCATTTATTTAGTATAATAAATGGGAGTAAACGTTTGAAAGAAAAGGAAGAAAACAATTATGGCTACAAAAGAGAAAAAAATAGGTGGCAAACGTTACGACGCTATAAGAAAGCAAGTAGAGAAATTAAGACTCTATTCCGTAGATGAAGCTATTGAATTAGCTAAGAAAAACGCTACCTGTAAATTTGATGAAACTATTGAGGTAACAATAAACCTTAATATCTTACCTAAACACTCAATAAGAGACACATTATCATTCCCAAATGCTTTTGGTAAAGAAAAAAGAGTAGTTGTATTTGCACAAGGAGAAAAAGCTGATGAGGCTAAAGCTGCTGGTGCTATGGAAGTTGGTTTTGAAGATTTAATTGATAAAGTTAAAGGCGGATATACAGACTTCGATGTTGCTATAGCTACTCCAGATTTGATGAAAGAAGTAGGTAAATTGGGACAAATTCTTGGAAGAAAAGGACTTATGCCTAACCCAAAAACAGGAACTGTTACTCTTGATATAGCTCAGGCAGTAAAAAGTTTCAAAGCCGGAAGAATGGAATACAGAGCTGATAAAAACGGTATCGTAAGAATGGGAATCGGTAAAGCTTCTATGACTGCTGACAAATTAAATGAAAATTTCAAAGTATTCTATGATGAAATTTTAAGAAAAAAACCTTCAGATTTAAAAGGTGAATATATTAAAGCAGTAGGTGTAACATCTACAATGGGTGTAGGTATAAAAATAGATCATAAAAGAATCAAAATGTAATTAATTTAGCGATAAACTTATTTTGCTTAAGCGAAGTCATATTTTGTGATCCCATTATATGAATAGTATTATCAAAATAGTTTAATATAATAGAGGTGGTATTTATGCCTAATAAGAAAAACATTGAAACAGTATCATTGCTTAAAGAAACTATGGGAGCATGTGCTGGTTTGGTATTCTTCGATTATAGAGGAGTAACAGTAGCACAGCTTACAGATTTAAGACGTGAATTAGCAAAGACTTCTTCTTCAATGAAAATATGTAAAAACTCTTTAGTTGATATTGCTTTAAAAGAGTTAGGCAGAGAAGTAAAAGATGAGATGTTCATTAATCCTACAGCTGTAGTATTTGCTAAGGAAGATGTTCCTGGTGCAGCTAAAGTTATAAGTGAAGCATCTAAGAAAAATGATAAAATTAAAATCAAAGGCGGCTATATGGGTGAAGATTTGCTAAACCCAGCAGATGTTCAAGTAGTAGCTAATATTCCGCCAAGAGAAGTTTTACTTTCTCATCTTGTTACAGCACTCGAGTCTCCTATATCTGGCTTGGCAAACAGCTTGCAAAGCGTTATATCAGAACTTGCTTATGTGCTTGACAGTGTTGAAGAAGAAAAGAAAAAATCAGCTTAATATGCTGACAAATTAATAATTAAAAAACTATTTTAACAATTTTAAGGAGATAAACAATGGCTTTAAGTAAAGAAGAAATATTACAAGCAATAGAAGAAATGAAAGTTATAGAGCTTCATGAATTAGTAGAAGCTATTAAAGAAAAATTCAATGTAACAGCAGCTATGCCAGTTGCAGCAGTAGCAGCAGCTCCAGCAGGCGGTGCAGCAGCTCCAGCTGAAGAAGAGAAAAATGAATTTGATATCATTCTTACTGGTTTTGATGCAGCTCAAAAAATCGCTCTTATTAAAGAAGTTAGAGCAGTTAGCGGCTTAGGCTTAAAAGAAGCTAAAGATGCTGTTGAAAAAGGCGGAGAAACAATCAAATCAGGCGTTTCTAAAGAAGAAGCTGCAGCTATTAAGAAACAATTAGAAGCTGCTGGTGGTAAAGTTGAAGTTAAATAATTATTTTTGTAAATATATCATTAACAATTAATGATTCGTATATAGGAAGGGTATGAGTCTTTGTACCCTTCTTATTAGTGTATTTAATCAATTAGTAAAACTAAAAGCGTAAAAGCGGAGATCTTTTAATATGGCCAATAATATTCAGATAGATAATAAAGTATATCCGGAAAGAGGGGTAGAGTTCGCAAAAAAATATAGGATAGAAAACGGACGTGTAAACTTTTCACGAACCGCTTCTGTAATAGAACCTCCCGATCTCCTCGCTATACAAAAAGAATCTTATGAAAGCTTCCTTCAAAAGGATGTACCTGAAAATAAGAGAAAAAATGAAGGATTACAAGAAGTTTTAACTTCTATATTCCCTATAGTAGCTTCTAATGAGAAGATGCAGATAGAATTTATTTCTTACTCTATAGGCGAGCCTAAAATGACAGAAAAAGAGGCTAGAAGAAGAGATAAAACTTATTCTTATCCTTTTAAAATAAAAGTACAATTAACTGTAAGAGACCCTGAAAGAATCATTGAACAGGAAATATTTGTGGGTGATATACCTGCTATGACTGATAGAGGTACATTTATTGTTAATGGTGCTGAACGTGTTATAGTTTCTCAGATTCATAGATCTCCAGGTGTAGTTTTCAACCGCAGCGACAGAGATGCTATGTTCGTAGCTAAGATAATTCCAGATAGAGGTACTTGGCTTGAATTCGAACTCGATACCAAAAAAGATATAATGTATGTAAGAATAGACAGAAAGAAAAAACTTCCTGTTACAGTATTTTTAAGAGCTATTGGTATCACAACTAATGAAGAAATTTTGAAATTATTTTATGAAATAGATAATATATCATTAGAAAAACTTTCAGATGAAGATGCTAAAGAAGCTTTAATAGGCAGAAGATCTTATTCTACAGTATTTGATACAGAAAACCCTGATGAAATAATATTGAATCCAGGCGAACTTATCAACCCTAACTTGGCTGAAAGACTTTTAATGAGCGGTATTAAAGAAATATCCGTATTAAATATGGAAGCAATAAAAGACAATGTTACCATAATTAATACTTTAGATAAAGATACAACAAAAAACCAAGAAGAAGCATGCACTAAAATCTATAATGTTATAAGACCTGGTGAGCCTGCTTTAATAGAAAACGTTGTAAGAACTTGTAATGACTTAGTATTTGACCCTAAATCCTATGCTTTAGGAGATGTGGGACGTTATAAATTAAATAAAAGATTGAATTTCCCAGAAAGCGAACAGGATAAAGTTTTAAGACATAAAGATATAGTAGAAACTATTCGCTTTTTGATAAAAGTATTCATAAATGAAGAACAATTAGATGATATTGACCATTTAGGAAACAGACGTGTAAGAAGCGTAGGTGAATTATTATCTATACAAATAAAAGCCGGCTTCACTAGAATGGAGCGTATAGCAAAAGAAAGAATGCAAATGCAGGATATGGAGGCAGTAACTCCTCAATCTCTTGTAAGCATTAAACTTATACAGGCTGTAATAAAAGAATTCTTTGGTACAAACCAATTATCTCAGTTCATGGATCAGAACAATCCATTATCAGAGATTACACATAAAAGAAGATTAAATGCCTTAGGTCAGGGCGGTCTTACTAGAGACAGAGCAGGATTTGAAGTAAGAGACGTACACCATACTCACTATGGTAAAATATGTCCTATTGAAACTCCTGAAGGTCCAAACATCGGACTTATAGTTTCACTTGCTACTTATGCTAAAATCAATAAGCATGGATTCTTAGAAACTCCATACAGAAAAGTTATTGATGGAAAAGTAACAGATGAAATAGAGTATTTGACAGCTCATGATGAGGAAAAATACCATATTGCCGATGCAAATGCTCCTTTAAATGAGGACGGAACTTTCAAAGACAATCTTATTTCAACAAGATTCAGAAGTGAATTCCCATATTCTTCACCAGATCAGGTACAGTATATGGACGTTTCACCTCAGCAAATTGTTTCACTTTCAAGTTCTTTGATACCATTCTTGGAGCATGACGACGCTAACAGGGCTTTGATGGGTTCAAACATGCAACGTCAAAGTGTACCTTTATTGTATCCGGAAGCTCCTATAGTAGGAACAGGTGTAGAGGCTAAGATTTGTCAGCCTGGAACAGGTATAGCAGTTCATGCTAAAAGAGCTGGTAAAGTTATAAAAGTAGTTCATGATGAAATTATAATTAAGCCTACTAAACAAAATAGTGATGATGATTTAGATGTTTATGAATTAGTAAAATATCAAAGAACTAACCAAGATACAAATTATCACCAAAGACCAGTAGTTAATGTTGGTGATGTTGTTAAGGCTGGAGGACTTTTAGCTGATGGCCCTGCAACAGATCATGGTGAATTAGCTTTGGGAAGAAACGTTCTTGCTGCTTTCATGATTTTTGAAGGTTATAACTTCGAGGACGCTATTCTCTTAAGCAGAAGATTAGTTCAGGAAGATGTATTTACTTCTATACATATAGAAGAGTTTTCAGTTGAAGCTCGTGAAACAAAATTAGATAAAGAGAATATTACTAGAGATATACCTAATGTATCAGATGCTGCTTTCAAAAACTTAGATGAAAGAGGTATTGTAAGAATAGGTGCTAAAGTAAAAGCAGGAGATATATTAGTTGGTAAAGTAACTCCAAAAGGAGAAACAGAAATAACTCCTGAATACAGACTTCTTCACTCAATATTCGGTGAGAAGGCTAGAGATGTAAAAGATACTTCTTTAAGAGTACCGCATGGTAAAGATGGTACTGTTATTGATGTTAGAGTATATAGCAGAGAAAATGGCGATGAATTAAAGCCTGGTGTAGAGGAAGTTGTAAAAGTATTCCTTGCTAAGAAGCGTATAATACAGGAAGGCGACAAAATGGCAGGACGTCACGGTAACAAAGGGGTTGTTGCTAGAATCATGCCTATAGAGGATATGCCATTCTTAGAAGATGGTACTCCTGTAGATATATGTCTTAACCCATTAGGTGTACCTTCTCGTATGAACATTGGTCAGGTTATTGAGATGTTGCTTGGTTGGTCTGGCCATAAAATGGGACTTAAATATGCTTGTCCGGTATTTGAAGGCCCTAAAGAGGAGGCTTTAAGAGAAGCATTCGTTACAAGCGGTATGAATCCTAATGGTAAAGTTAGACTTTATGACGGAAGAACAGGAGAGCCTTTCAAAAATGATGTAGCTGTAGGATATATGTATATGCTTAAGCTTAATCACTTGGTTGAAGATAAAGTACATGCTAGAAGTACAGGTCCTTACTCACTTGTTACTCAGCAGCCTTTGGGAGGTAAATCTCAATTCGGAGGTCAGAGATTAGGAGAGATGGAAGTTTGGGCATTAGAGGCTTATGGAGCTGCTAATATGCTTCAAGAGTTCTTAACTGTTAAATCAGATGATATGACAGGTCGTGCTAGAATATATGAATCCATTGTTAAAGGTGATGTTATATCCTCTCCGGGTATACCAGAAAGCTTTAACGTATTAGTTCAAGAGCTTAGAGGTTTGGGTCTTAATATTACTATTCATGATGAAGAAGGCAATCAGCTTCCTTCTACTGAAAAAGAGCTTAGACAAAAAACTAAGAAACAAACCAAGATTTTTAAATAATTAGGAGAAGTTTAAGTATATGCAATTTTCAAACTTTGACCAAATAAAAATTAGTATAGCAAGCCCACAGGTTATGAGAGAATGGAGTTATGGTGAGGTTAAAAAACCTGAAACTATCAACTACAGAACTTTAAGACCTGAAAGAGACGGACTTTTTTGTGAGAAGATATTCGGAACTACTAAAGAATATGAATGTTATTGCGGTAAATTCAAAAGTATTCGTTATAAGGGCGTAGTTTGTGATAAATGCGGTGTTGAAGTTACTCATTTCAAAGTTAGAAGAGAGAGAATGGGGCATATAGAATTAGCTGCTCCTGTTGCTCATATTTGGTACTATAGGAATACTCCTTCAAGAATAGGGCTTCTTTTAAACATGAATATTGCTCATTTAAGAAGCGTACTTTATTTTGAAAGATATGTTGTTATAGATCCAGGTGATAGCAGTTATTCTAAAGGCGATCTTTTAACTGAAGATGAATATAATGAAGCTTTAGATAGATATGGCGATAATATAAGAATAGGTATAGGTGCTGAAGGCATAAGAGATATGCTTAAAGACCTTGATATGGATGAGGAAATCAGAAAACTCAGAGAGGAAATGATTAAAAAACGTGAAAAGAGTGATAGACGTTTAAGAAAGCGTCTTGAAATCTTTGAAGATTTTAAAGCGAGTGGTAATGATCCTACTTGGATGATACTTGATGTAGTTCCTGTAATTCCTCCAGATTTAAGACCTATGGTTCAGCTTGACGGCGGAAGATTCGCTACTTCAGACTTGAATGACCTTTATAGAAGGGTTATAAACAGAAATATTCGTTTAAGAAGATTATTAGTTTTAAGAGCTCCTGATATTATCATCAGAAATGAAAAAAGAATGTTACAGGAAGCTGTTGATGCTTTATTTGATAACAGCAGAAGAAAGAAAGTTGTTAAAGGCCCTGGAAATAGACCTTTAAAATCTCTTTCAGATATGCTTAAAGGTAAGCAAGGACGTTTCAGACAGAACCTTTTGGGTAAACGTGTTGACTATTCAGGACGTTCTGTTATTGTTGCTGGTCCTAGACTTAAAATGCATCAATGCGGACTTCCTAAAAAAATGGCTGTAGAGTTATTCAAGCCTTTCATAATGAAAAAATTAGTTGAAATTAATTCAGCTCATAATATAAAATCTGCTAAGAGATTCGTAGAAGAGGGCAGAGAAGAAGTTTGGGGAGTATTAGAAGATATTGCTAAAGAGCATCCGGTACTTTTAAACAGAGCACCGACTCTTCACAGACTTGGTATTCAGGCATTTGAACCTGTACTTGTTGAAGGAAAAGCAATTCAGCTTCACCCATTAGTTTGTCACGCTTATAACGCTGACTTCGACGGCGACCAGATGGCTGTACATACTCCGCTTTCTGCTGAGGCTCAGATTGAGGCTTGGACTTTAATGCTTGCTCCTCATAATATATTGAACCCTGCTAACGGTGAACCTATTGTTAACCCTACTCAGGATATAGTACTTGGTATCAGCTATCTTACTAAATTAAGAACAGGCAGTAAAGGTGAAGGAAAGATGTTCTCATCTCCTAAAGATGCTTTACTTGCTTATGATAATAATTTGGTAGAGCTTGAATCAAGAATTAAAGTTCTTATGAAAAATAAAGACGGAGAGGAAGAATTTATTGAAACTTCTGTGGGAAGATTAAAATTCAATGAAGTTATTCCTGAAGATTTTAGATATCAAAACAGAGATTTTAACAGTAAAGATTTAGCTAAGTTTATTCATGAAGTATATTTGAAACATGGTACAGCAGTAACAGTTAATATGCTTGATGATATTAAAGAACTTGGTTATCAAAGTGCTACAGTATTCGGTTCTACTATTTCTATTGCTGATATACTTATTCCTCCAATGAAAAAACATGAAATAGAGGAAGCTACTAAACAGGTAGAGTTTATTGAAAATCAGTATATGAACGGTATTATTACTACTGATGAGAAAAAACAGAAAGTTATGGACCTTTGGACTACTGTTGAAGGTAGAATAACTGAAGCTATGATGGATAACTTAAGACAGGATCAGGACGGATTTAACCCTGTATACATAATGGCTGATTCTGGTGCGAGAGGTTCTAAACAGCAGATAAGACAGCTTGCTAGTATGAGAGGTTTGATGGCTAAGCCTTCCGGTGAGATTATCGAACTTCCTATTATTTCTAACTTTAAAGAAGGTCTTACTGTACAGGAATACTTTATTTCTACTCACGGTGCTAGAAAAGGTCTTGCCGATACTGCCTTAAAAACTTCAAGTGCTGGTTATCTTACTAGAAAATTAGTTGACGTTGCAATAGGGGTTGTTGTTTCAGAGCATGACTGCGGTACTGTTAAAGGTATTGCTATAGAAGCCATAAAAAACGGAGATGAAATCAAAAAATCTCTTAAAGAGCGTGTTGTTGGTTTCTTCACAAGTGAACATATATATCATCCTGTTACTAAAGAGCTTATATGTTCAGCTAATACTGAAATTACAGAAGAATTAGGTGATTTAATAGAGAAATCTGGTATAGAAAAAATCAGCATAAGACATCCTCTTACTTGTGAAAGCAGAATGGGGGTATGTCAGAAATGTTATGGAAGAAGCTTATCTACTAATAATTTAGCTTCTATAGGTGAGGCTGTTGGTGTAGTTGCTGCTCAAAGTATTGGTCAGCCTGGTACTCAGCTTACAATGAGAACTTTCCACATCGGTGGTGTTGCTACTCAGATGGTAGAAGAAAACGAAATTAAAGTTAACTACCCTATATATATTGAACAATTCTCTAACTATGTTGTTCAGCCTAATGGTGTTAAAATCACAGCTAGAAAAGGTGATTTAATTATCAGAAGAGTTTTAGAGAAATGGGAAAAATCTACATTAAAAGATATTTTAACTGAACAGAATACTAAAGTTCTTATAGGTGATGTTATAGCTACTCTTAAAGACGGTACAGAAATTAAAGCTACTCATAATGGTACTTTCAAAATCACTGATGATGATAAATATATAATGATTACAGGTGATAAGCACACAATTGTAATTAAAGTTGGAAGTGAGTATAAAGTTGATGAACATGTATTCATAGAACCTAATACTGTTATAGCTAGCTTTGATACATATAACGAGCCTATCATTTCAGAAAAAGCTGGTATAGTAAGATGGCAGGACATCATTCCTGGAAGAACATTAGTTGAATCTATAGACGATCAAACAGGAAACGTAACTAATATTATTCAAGAGTTTAAAGATGCTAGTATGCAGCCTAAAATCTTGATTACAGGTGAGGGAGATCCTTTTGAAACTGACATACCTAATGGTGCTCAGCTTCTAGTTGAAAACAACCAAAGAGTTGAAATAGGAGAGGTTATTGCTAAAACTACTCGTATACAGCAGAAAAGTAGGGATATTACAGGAGGTCTTCCAAGAGTACAGGAATTGCTTGAAGCTCAGAAACCTAAGGATACTGCTATTATTGCTGGTATTGACGGTGAGGTTGAAATAGGCGGTTCTCATAAGGGTAAAAAAGTAGTTAAAATCAGAAATGAATTTGATGAAACTAAACACTTAGTACCTCATGGTAAAATGCTTCTTGTTAGAAACGGCGACCAAGTAAAAACAGGTACTCAATTATGTGCTGGTAAGATAAACCCTCATGATATATTGGAAACTCAGGGAGATTTGGCTTTACAAACTTATTTGCTTGAAGAAATTCAGACAGTATACAATCAGCAGGGTGTAGGTATTAACGATAAGCACTTCGCTCTTATCATAAGACAGATGCTTAGAAGACTTGAAATTACTGATCCGGGCGATACTAAATATATTGTTGGTCAGTATGTTGATAAATATGAGTTTGAAGAAGAAAACAGACGCTATGAAGAGGCTGGCGGTTCTCCTGCAAGCGGTAAGCCTGTACTTTTAGGATTAACTAAAGCCGCTCTTAATACTGAAAGCTTTATATCTTCTGCTTCATTCCAAGAAACTACTAAGGTATTGACTAATGCTGCTATTAAAGGAAAGGTTGATAAATTGCTTGGATTAAAAGAAAATGTTATTATAGGACACTTAATACCTGCCGGTACTGGTGTTAAATTGTATAACAAACTTCATGTCTACAACAAGCAAAGCGGAGACTTGGATAAGAAAGATAATATAGATAATAGTGCTAAAGAAGAAGAGGTTATGCAAATAACTGTATAAATAAATCATTTCAATAAAGGAGGTTTTCATAAGTATTTATGGAAACCTCTTTAATTATATTGATTATCAATTTCTAATTTAAAAAGTCTTAATAATGAATAATTCAAAAATCTAAATAATAAAGTGTAACAAAAAATGATAAGTAAAATTAATAAAATGCCTTTGGCTCTCACTGGTTTAGCACTTGGTGTAGGAGGTATATTTAATGCTTGGACTATATTCACAGGTATTAAATATTTTGCCTATGTAGGTGCTTTAATCTCATCTATTTTAATATTAACCATTATAACTAAAATATTTTCATCATTCGGAGATTTTCTTAATGATTTAGAACATCCTGTTGCAGGAAGCACTATTCCTACTCTTGATATGGCTGTTATGGTGATATCATCTTCAGTAGTTCAATTTGTAAAACCGCTTGGTGTTGCTATGTGGTTTACAGCGATTGCAGTTCATGTGATATTTGCTTTTACTTTTTTAGCTCATAGAATCAATTTGAAAGATTTGCATCATATACTTCCTAGCTGGTTTGTTCCTCCTGTAGGAATAGTTGTAGCTGCTGTTACTGGTACTAATATGGGATTTCCTCAAGTATCGCAAGTAATAGTTTATATAGGTACAGTTCTATATATTATACTATTTCCATTTATATTTTATAGAATAATTTTTCATGATCCTTTGGCTGATGATAGATTTCCGGCATTTGCTGTAATGGGAGCACCTGCTAATCTTTGTTTATGCGGTTATTTAAGTGCATTTACTGATTATAATACTGCTTTGCTTAATTTCCTTTTGGCATTGGGATTATTTACCACATTCAAAGTATATTTATCTCTTATAAGAGCTTTTCAAATAAAATTTATACCTTTATTTGCTGCTTATACTTTCCCTTTGGCGGTTGGAGCTCAAGCATTATTAAAATATGCTAATTATTCTAAAAGTGTTAATGGAGAATATTACTATATATGGAATATTGTTTCTATATTTGAGCTTATAGTTGCAAGTATGATGATAATTTATGTATTTGTTAATATGATGTTCTTTGTTCACAATAATGTTATAAAAGAAAAGAAATAATATTTTTGATAATTAATAAATATATTTATATTAATAGAGTAATATAAATATATTTTTATTTTATACTTAAACGACTATATTTTGTAAGAAATTATTTTTGAAAAAATATAATTGTTTAGGTATATATTATTAAAAATTGTAATATTTTCTATTTAGCTTTAATTACATATCCCGCCCTTTATTATTTTTTATTTTATTTTGGAATTCTAATTTTTATTATCTTTATAGTTTAATAAGAAATTATAGCACCCGCCCAAGTTTTTATTAAATTTAAAATGCATTCAACGCACGGTGAACTAAATTTTATATATGATTAGAATTATAATTTTATAATCAATTTATATTTTTTATTTTGTTCAGCGTGCGCTGAGGAGATTATAAATTTAAATAACACTAGGGTGGGCTTTATAATTACAGTAAAAGCTAAAAAGAAAAATAATCTAAAAATGACAAATTGAAGTTATAAATCAAAAAGGGTGGGCAAGTGAAAGTAAAATTTACTTTCACTTTTTATAAATTAAATACTATTAAAATCTTACTTTTACAGAATTAGCATGTGCTTCTAAACTTTCATGCTCTGCAAAATTGATTATATTTTCTTTTACTTTACTCAAAGCATCTTTAGTATAATAAGTTATATAAGATTTCTTTATAAAATCATCTACTGATAATGGAGAAGCAAATTTAGCTGTTCCGCTTGTAGGTATTACATGATTAGCACCTGATAAATAATCTCCTAAAGCCTCAGGAGTATAATCTCCTAAAAATATTGATCCTGCATTTTTTATTTTGCTTAATACAGAGAAAGGCTCTTTTATGCTTATCTCTAAATGCTCCGGTGCTATTTCATTGCTTATATATATTGCTTCATCTATAGTTTCAGTTATTATTATTCTGCCGTTATTTTCTATAGATTCTAAAGCTATATCTTTACGGCTTAATTTTTCTAATTGTTTGTATAATTCTTCTTTTGTTTTTTCAGCTATGTCTTTGCTTGTAGTTACTAATATACTTGAAGCTAATTTATCATGTTCAGCCTGTGCAAGCATATCAGAGGCTATATGTATATGATTTGCTGTTTCATCGGCTATTATTAATACTTCACTTGGACCAGCCACCATATCAATAGAAACCTCACCGTATACAAGTCTTTTAGCCATAGCAACATATATATTTCCAGGGCCAACTATTTTATATACCTTTGGAATGGACTCTGTACCGTAACTTAAAGCTGCTATTGCCTGAGCACCGCCTGTTTTGAATATTTTGTTTACTCCTGATATTTTTGCAGCGGCTAATATATTATCATTTATTTTTCCTTCTTTGTTTGGAGGAGATACCAATATTATTTCATTGACTCCGGCTACTTTTGCAGGTATTACATTCATAAGTACTGTAGAAGGATAAACTGCTGTGCCTCCTGGAATATAAACTCCGACCTTTTCTATTGGGTTTATAATCTGTCCCATTACTATTCCGTCTTCTTCATTTGTTATATAACTATTTCTTAATTGTTTTTTATGGAATTTTTCTATATTGTTATAAGCTAGATTTAATGTTTCTTTAAACTTATCATCAACTCTGTTATATGCTTCTTCTATTTCTTTTTCTGTTACTTCTAAAGTTTCTATTTCTGCATTATCAAACATCTTAGAATATTTTTTTAATGCATTATCTCCATTTTGTTTTACATCTTCTAATATGGCCTTCACTTTCTCATTAACATCATCATGACTGAATTGGCTTCTTAATAATATGTCATCTAATGATTTGCATTCTTTATAATTAATTACTTTTATCATAAAATTTCCTTTATAAAACTTCTTCTATATTCTTTACTATAGTTTTTATTAAATCATTTTTAAACTTATAGCTTACTTTATTAACTATTAATCTTGCACTTATATAATCAATAATTTCTTTTATAACTGTGAGATTATTTTCTCTTAAAGTACTTCCTGTTTCTACTATATCAACAATCACATCAGAAAGATTAAGTATAGGAGCTAACTCAATAGAACCATTTAATTTTATTATTTCAACATCTCTATTAATAGAATTAAAATAATTTTTTGATATATTAACATACTTTGTAGCAACTCTTAATCTTCTTTCAATATCTTCTTTATATCCATTGACAGAAGCCATACAAACTCTGCATTTTCCGAATTTCAAATCAAGAAGCTCATATACATCATGATTATTTTCAAGAAGTATATCTTTTCCCACAATACCTATATCAGCAACACCTTTCTCAACATATATTCCAACATCAGAAGGCTTTACTATTAGATATCTCACATTTTTATCTTTATTTTCAAATACTAATTTTCTATTATCTTCTAATAGTTCTTTATTTTCATAACCTATTTTTTCAAATAGAGTATATACTTTATTTACTAATCTTCCTTTTGGTAATGCTATATTAATCATAATCTGTATTCTTTGATATATTTTAAATTTTAGAAAATATTATAATATTAATAAGACATTTTTTCAAATAGTAATATTTAAAAAGTTTCAAATATTTGTTTTATAGTATAAAAAATAAATAATGTGAAATAATGTATTTATATATTGTTTGTTAAGCTCTATAGTGTATAAATAATTTTGTATATATGACTTTTATTAATATAAAATTATAAATAATGTGTAAAAAAATACTAATAAAAATAATATTTGTTAATATTTTCTTGACAATAGTAACATGATTTATATACTTTAAATTAGGAGGGCATTATATGTCAAATAAAAAAACTAAAAAATTACAAAATTCTACTGTTATGTTAACCGAACATAAATTAGATGATGGAACAGTTGTAAAACTTAATCCAACAGTTACAAGAATAGTATTATGTGAAAGTGATAAACGCTAATTAATAATTAATATTACTAATAAAAATTGTTTTATATCTTCTAAATCTTAGTTATTTGCAATTTTTATGAATTAATTAAAGCATCATTTTCAAATATGTATTTCTCTCTGTAATTATAATCTGTATTATAATCATCGCTGTATATATCTGTTCTTATTTTCTTTTATTAAACTTTGTACTTTGCTTAGTAAAATTTTTTTATATTATTGCTAATAAAAATTGCTCATTTACAAGCCCTGCCATTTTTACAAATATCAGGCATTCTCAATTTTTATGAATTAATTAAAACATCATTCTCAAATATATATTTCTCTCTGTAATTATAATCTGTATTATAATTATCGCTGTATATATCAGTTCTTACTTTCTTATTTTCTTTTATTAAACTTTGTACTTTACTTAATAAAATTTTTTATATTATTGCTAATAAAAATTGCTCATTTACAATCCCTGCCATTTTTACAAATGTCAGGCATTCGCAATTTTTATGAATTAATTAAAGCATCATTTTCAAATATGTATTTCTCTCTGTAATTATAATCTGTATTATAATCATCGCTGTATATATCAGTTCTTACTTTCTTATTTTCTTTTATTAAACTTTGTACTTTGCTTAATAAAATTTTTATATTATTGCTAATAAAAATTGCTCATTTACAATCCCTGCCATTTTTACAAATGTCAGGCATTCGCAATTTTTATGAATTAATTAAAGCATCATTTTCAAATATGTATTTCTCTCTGTAATTATAATCTGTATTATAATCATCGCTGTATATATCTGTTCTTACTTTCTTATTTTCTTTTATTAAACTTTGTACTTTGCTTAATAAAATTTTTTCATCACCACTTTTATATAGTATAAGTATATCAAAATCATATTCATTTTTTATTGTGTCATTTGTATATAGCTTATCCATATAAACAGCGAAACCTATTGCATTCTTTTTATTTTTTTCATTTTGTGTATGAGCATTGAATTTCGCAAGAAGTTTATCGTATCTTCCGCCTGATAATACAGCATCATTGTTGCCTTTTATATATCCTTTAAAAATTATTCCGTTATAATAACCTAATTTACTTTCTATTGAAAAGTCTAATAAAATTTTATCGAAGTTATCATAATTTTCAAATACAGCTGAAAGGCTTTTTAATTCATCGTATGCTTTTTGCATTTTATCATTTATTATTATGCTTTCTATTTTTTTTAATATTTCTCTATAGTTTCCGCATAAGTCTATTAATGATATTATATTATTTTTATATTTATCATCTATATTATTAGCTATTAATGTTTTTTCTAAATCATGTTTATTTTTGCTGTATATAAAATTAAGTATTTCTAGTTTTTTATCTTCATCTAAATTAAGTTCATCTATCAAAGCGAACATAAAATCTATACTTGATATTTCTAATATATATTCATCATTTATAGATTTTAAACTATCTACTGCCATACTGATTATTTCTAAATTTGAATATGTGCTTAGAGTTCCTATTATTTCCACTCCTACCTGCTGAATTTCCTCATATTCATTTGAAACGCTGTCTATTTTATAAATATCTTCTATATAATAAATTTTATTTGTGTATTTATTATTATCTTTCAAAACTTTTTTTACTATTGATAATGTAACGTCTGGTCTTAATGACTGCAAATTACCATTTAAATTCATAAATGTTAATATATGTTCTGTTTGAAGAAAATCTTTATAATTATTATATAAATTATAATCTTCAAATTTACTTAATTTAATTTTCTTGTATCCGTATTGCTCGTATATTTTTGTTAATTTAGAAACTATATCATTTTCATTCATAATTTTATTCTTCTCTATTATCTATTTTCATTTTGAATATATATTATAATCTAAAAAATAAAAATTACCATATAAAGTAATTAAAAGATTTATATTTTTAAGCATTAATTTGAAATAAGTATAAAAAAAGTATATTATTATTTATAAATTTAATTAAAGGTGTGTTAATGAAAACTGCAGAAGAATTAATAAAAAAATTAATGAAAAATCAAATGGATTATAATATATTTATAAAATTTAATTCAAAAACAGCTTTAGAAAAAACATCTCTTACTAATTTGATAAGAAAAGCCATAAGCAGCGGATATATAGAAAAAACAGCAGGTAATTTACTTCGTGTAACAAAAGAGGGCAGACAATATATTAATAAATTAGAAGGTAAAGAGGAAGCTCCTAAAACTGTAAAATCTGTAAGGGTAAATGTTGATCCTAAAGATGCTAAATCAGATTCTAAGATCATAGCTAAATCTTATAATATAAAATTAGATTTCAGTGAAGAGCTTTTAAAATTGGCAGAAGAAATTAATAATAAAGCTGATTTCACAAATATAGAAGATGACAGAGTTGATTTAAGAAATTTAAAAACAATAACTATAGATAGTGAAAGTTCAAAAGATTTGGACGATGCTTTCAGTATAGAAAAAACTGATAATTATAAAGTGTATGTTCATATTTCTGATGTAAGCCATTTTATAGAGCTTGATTCTCCTTTGGATTTAGAGGCTAGGGCAAGAGGAAATTCTACTTATTTGATTGATACAGTTTATAATATGTTTCCTGAAGTTTTGTCTAATAATATAATTTCTTTAAATGAAAATGAGGATAGATTTGCCATTACTTTTATTTTTGATATAAATAATGAAGGTGAAATATTATCTTCATCTGTATGTAAAAGCGTTATAAGATCCGACAGAAAATTATCTTATGATTATGCTGAAAAGCTTATAAAAAAAGAAGAAAGCGATGAGGATTGGCTTTTAGAGCTTATTGATAATGGTTTAAATATAAAAAATATTTTGTATAAAAAAAGAAAAGAGGGCAGGGGAGTAGAGTTTGAAAATCAGGATATAAAAATAGTTCTCAATGATGAAGGTATGCCTATAGAGTTTTATGCAGAAGAAAAAAAAGAATCTATGGCTATAATAGAAGAATTAATGCTTCTTGCTAATAGTCAAATAGCTGAAAAATTATCAAGTTATGATGGAGTTATATTCCGCTATCATGGACTTCCTGATGAATACAGATTCAATAATTTTAAAATACTTGCACATACTAAAGGTTATAATTTAAAAGAAAATCCTGATAAAACTTATGATATAAAAGGATTCATTGATAATGTGAAAGGAAAACCTGAAGAAAATTTGCTTATACCTGTACTTCTTCGTTCTATGACTCCTTCATCTTACAGTATAGTTAATAAGAGCCATTTTGGTTTGGGACTTGATTATTATACTTATTTCACTTCGCCTATAAGGAGATATGCAGACTTACTCATTCATAGAATAGTTAAAGATACTATTTTATCTAATAAAGATGTAATAAATGAAAAATTAAAAAATATATGTAAGGATTCTATTGAAAGTTTATCTCTGCTTGATAAAACTTCAAAGAAGGCTGAAAAATATCTCATTCAAATAAAAGCAGCAAGATACATGAAAGATAGACTCGGTGATGAGTATTATGGAGCGGTTAGTTCTATAACTCAAAAGGGAATATATGTTGAGATAGAAGGTTTGGAAATAGAAGGTTTTATTGAGGCTACTTATGTGGGTTCTAATTATAGATTTTATCAGGATATGCAAAGCGTATATGTTGATAAAGTAAAGGCTTATGAGTTGGGTGATAGAGTAAAAGTTTTAGTTGCCAGCTCTAATGTTGAAAACGGAAAAATATTTTTCTCTTTATAATAGACTTATTTTAAAACTATTTAACAATATTAGTTGAAAAATTTTCAGCATAATTTTAAGAAGGTATTATATTTTATATTCTGTATAATCTATGCTTTTGTGATAAATTGCAGTCTTTTTGCTTCTCGCCGTAGGCGGGCTTCGCCTGTGCCAATACCACAGGTACTTCCTTCGGTCGCAAAAGAAGTGGGGTTTGGCACGTATGTGTGCTTCGCAGCAAAGCCCCAACTACAAAAATAAAAAGCACTTAAAATTAAACAGTGTAAATATTTATTATTTTAGTTTTGAAACAAGTCTAATAAAGATTAATAAAATTTATAAAATGATAACTAATTTTTATTTATATAGAATTAGTTATCATTTTTTATTGAGTTCATTATATCAGATAAGCAGCTTTCTAATTTTTTATCGTCTATAAATTTTGAATCTATTTTTATATCATTCTCTTTTATAATGAAATACTGCATTCCGGCCTTATTAATTAACAGCTCTTTTATCATATCATTGTTTTTTATTCTTTCTTTCATATCTTCAGTATTACCGAAATGTCCTGCTCCGTCATATTCTATTACGGCAATAGGCTCATTTATTTTATTTCCTTTTTTGTATGTTATTAAAAAATCGCAGTAAAAATCTCTGAAGCTTCTCCATACATCAGTATCTTCTTCAGCATCTAAAAATGCTTTGAATGATACCTGCTTATAAATATTATAATCTTTAAATATATTAAGCATAGAATAAAAAATCTTTGTTTCTTCTATGTTCATAATTTTTTTTATTGATATATTGCCTGTTTCCATGTTTGATAGTCTTTGTTCTGTTATATCCTGTATTCTTTCTGCTTCTGTTTTTTTATGTCTTTTATAATATTTATTTCTTCTATAGTACCCTTTATAGTACCCTTGTTTATAATTGGATTTAGATAATAAAAATAATATTGAAAATAATATTAGTACTAATGCAATAATAGCCATATATTTTCCTTTAATTTTGTTTTAATTCATTAGATAAAATGTTATTAATATCATTAAGAAATAAGTTTAGTTTCTCTTCCTCTATTAATCCTGATTTCATTTTTATGTCATAGTCTTTTATTATAAAATATTTAAGTCCTATTTTATTAAAAAGTTTTTCTCTTACATAATCATTATTTTCTACTTTCTTTTTTTGATTTTCAGTATCTCCGAAATGTCCTCCTCCATGGTATTCTATAACAGCAACAGGTTCATTTATTTTACTTCCTTTCTTGTATGTTACTAAAAAATCACAGTAAAAATCTCTGAAAGTTTTCCAAGTTTCAGTATCTTCTTCTCCTTTTAAAAATGCTCTGAATGACACTTGAGGATTGATATTGTAATTGTTAAGTATTTTCACCATAGAATAAAAGATTTTATTTTCTTCTATATTCATAACTTTTTTTGTTTTTATATTTCCGCTTTCTATGTATTTTAATCTTTGATCTGTTATTTTATTGAATATGTATTTATCACTATTATTAACTTGATTATCATCATCTTTTTTACTACTTGAATCTTTTTGTTTTTTAGATAAGAATATCAAAAATAAAATGATAATTGATAAAATAGAAACTGCCATTGCTATTTCAATCATAATAAACTCCTATATATTAATTATATACATATACTAGAGTTATTCAATGATATATAGTTGTTATAATTTGACTAAAATATAATTATAGTTCGCTTTTTAGAATTGAGTCTATTTCTTCTTTGGTTAGATTTTGAAAGGAGCCTTCTTTAAGATCGCCCAATAAAATACCGGATATTCTAAGCCTTTTAAGTATTATAACTTCAAAACCTATTTTCTGGCACATTCTTCTTATCTGTCTGTTTTTGCCTTCTGTTAATATTATATGAAATGAATTTTTATTAACTCTTTTTACTTTTGCAGGTTTAAGTTTTTGCCCGTCTAATGAAATACCATATTCTAATTTTTTCAAAGCTCCGTCAGGTACACTGTCATTTACTCTTACATAGTACTCTTTTTCACAGTTTGTATTTTCTCCTATTATTTGTTTAGCAAATACACCATCATTAGTAAGAAGTATAAGTCCGCTGCTGTCTTTATCCAATCTTCCCACAGGATATATATTATCAAAATCATTTTTTATAAGATTATATATAGGTTTTCCTTCATTTTTATTTGATGATACAACATAACCTCTAGGCTTATTTAGCTTTATATATATTTTATCTTCTTTATATTGTTCTATACTGCATTCTATTTTATCATTTTCATCAACTTGTGTAGCAGGATTTGTATTTACTATTCCATTAACTTTAACATTTCCATTTTGAATAAGCCTATCAGCTTCTCTTCTGCTTGCGATATTTAAAGATGCTATATATTTATTTAATCTCATTTATCCGTCTTTTTCTAATAAATTTTGCTTACATATTAACATAATATAATTTTTAATCAAATTTTAATAATATTTACTAAAATTATATAGTTATGATATCGATATAATATATTAGAATTTTATATTTTATAGTTGACAATTTTTGTTGATTATAATATAATTGTGCTAAGTTATTGGATATAATTGCTTAGCTATAAATATTAAGGAGAGTGCGCTATGAAATTCTATAGAAGTACGAGAGATTTTTCTCGCTACCTCATAATCATTTGTCTATTCATAAGCATATGTTCATTTGCTGTTTATGGACAAACTTCTAGTGTTTACATGGAAACTAGATTGCTTTACAACTTTGAAACATTAGACGAATGGCAACCAATATCAAATGCTAGCCGTTTTATGTTTAGAGGTGATAGAACAAATGAAAATGGTGTTGTAATGAAATATCCTAACATGAGATTGTTCGCTACAAAACCATATGGTATGGGTAACCAAAGTTATAATTCAACTAATTCATTATCAGTAAGTGTTTCTTTTTTCAGAAAATCTTATAACTTCTTTGACTTAGTTCCAACAGTACAAAAAATCATACCAGGTAAAGCTCAAACTTTCGACGTTTGGGTATGGGGTGGTAATTATGACTATACTATGGAAATGATATTTGAAGATTATCGTGGTTATACTTATACATTGCCTTTGGGATCTATAAGATATATAGGTTGGAGAAATATGAGTACAGCAGTACCATCTTTCATTCCTCAAGAAGAGCCTTATGTTCCTAGAGCTAAAGGTTTAAGATTTATGAATTTCCGTTTCTGGTCATCACCAGAGGAAAGAGCTGATAACTTTGTAGTTTTATTGGATTACTTCCAAACAGTAACAGATACATTCAGAGAAGCTTATGACGGTTCTGATATTGAAACTACATTAGGTCAGGAAGTTGGTGGAAGATCTTCTGAACAATATACAGAAGGCGGAGCTAAAGTAGTAGGTGAAGATGGCGGTACTGCTGATACTACTACAGAACAGCCACAAGAAGCGCAACAATAATGTATAAGTAAGGAGAAGAATGAATATGAAAAGATTAAGTATCTTGATAACAATGTTAATTCTAACTGTTGCATTCTTGTTGTTTGCCCAAGATGCGGCTCAAACAGGTGAGCAAACTACTCAAAATCAGGGTGAAGATGGTAATAATTTCGTAACTGAAGCTATCACTAATTACTTAATAGATGATTTTGAATTTGCTAATACTTGGCAAGCTTCTATGCCTAGAGATTATGGTGTAGTTAGTATTATTCGTCGTGAAGGCGGTCCAGCTGATGTTGTAGCTGAAGGTGCTGAAAATAATAAATATATTTTAGGTGCTAAAGTAGAGTACTTCAGAACAGGTTATCCTTGGTTCTCTGTTACTCCTCCTAGACCTGTTAAAATACCTGGTTATACTAAAGAACTTAGTGTTTGGGTAGCAGGACGTAACCATAATAACAAAATGAGTTTCTACATTTACGATGTAAATGGTAAACCTCAATCTGTTGGTAATGAAGCTCTTAACTTTATGGGTTGGAAAAACATTACTGTACAAGTTCCTGCTAATGTAAGACAAGAAGAATTCAGAGGTCAAGTTGAACAAGGTATTAGCTTTATGGGTATACATGTTAAAGTTGATCCTAAAGATTCTTATGGTAAATACTATATCTATTTCGACCAATTAATGGCTAAAACAGATATGTACTTAGAAACTTATAGAGAAGAAGATGACCCATTAGATACTTGGTAATAATAACCAGTTGAAATGAATATTAAAGGTGAAGTATTATTAATAGTACTTCACCTTTTTTATTATTTAAATTTTATAAAGAACTTGAAATTAATATAAATTTATATTAAACTAATAAAATATTTTATTAAAAAGAGAGTTTTTATGTCTAATATAAATTTACTGCTTCTTATTGGATTTATATTACTGGCTGTGTATTCTATAACAACTAGAATTGTAAATAGTAGAGCAAATAAAGATAAAAAAGAAAATAATAATAATTATGAAGAAGATAATGATTCAAAAGAATAAAATATAAAAGGTATAAAATGAGTGAATTAGTTATATATTTAATAATAGCCGTTATATGGGGTATAGTAAGTTTGATTCAAAAAGCAACAAAGGGAAATAAACAAAACAAAAAACCAAAACAAAAAACTTATACTCAAAATAATAAAAAAGTTAATAATAAAAGATTTAATGATAATAAAAATGAAGAACAAATATTTAAAGAATTACAAAGAAATATTAAAAATTTAAAGAATTATAATGAAGAAGTTCTCAGAGAAAATACAAAAAGAGAAGAAGTGTATACTAGTAGTTATGAAACTTCAAATAATGACAGAGAAATATTAGAGCTTCAAGAAAAATATAATTCTAAAATGTCACAAATTAATGCTATAAAAGAAGAAACAGTCAGCAGTGATTTTAATAATATTAGAACATCAGAAAATAAAAGACAAGTTAATCATATGTTATCTTCATTAGATATAAAGAATGCTATAATATATAATGCTATACTTGAACCTAGAAGAATTAATTATATGAGAATAAAAAAATCAAAACTTAGTTAAAGAGTCATAATAATGAAATCATTTGAAGAACTTATATCTATAATACAAACTTTAAGAGGAGAAAATGGATGTGCTTGGGATAAGGTACAGACTTTTGATAGTTTAATACCTTGTTTTTTAGAAGAGGCTTATGAACTTGTAGAGGCTATCAACAATAAAGATTATGAGAATATCAAAGAAGAACTTGGAGATGTGCTTTTGCATGTTGTATTTTTTTCAGAGCTTGCAAAAGATGAAAATAAATTTAACATAGATGATGTTTGTAAAAATATTAATGAAAAACTTATAAGAAGGCATCCGCATGTATTTGGTGATAGTAATGTAAAAGATGTGCAGGGTATACTTAAGCAGTGGGATAAAATAAAAAAAGAAGAGAAAGGTACTGACGGGGCAGATGAATTTAAAAGTGTGCTTGATGGAATACCTAAATCACTTCCTATTATGGAAAAATCCTATAAATTAATGAAAAAAGCAGCTAGTGTGGGCTTTGAATATGAACATATTGATGACTCTTTATCTAAAGTAGAAGAAGAACTTTTGGAAGTAAAAGAGGCGTATAAAGAGCAAGATAAGGAACATTTGGAAGAGGAAATAGGGGATTTGATTATGACTGTTCTTGATTTTGCTCGTATGAATAAAATTAATCCTGTAAATTCTCTTATTAAAGTTAATGAAAAGTTTAGAAAAAGATTTAATTATGTTGAAAAAACTGCCTATGAAATGAATAAGAAATTAGAAGATATGTCTTTAGATGAAATGGATCAACTCTGGAATGAATATAAGAAAAAAGAAAGAGAAAATAAATGAGCATATATGATTTCAATGTTAAAGATATCAATGGTAATGATGTGTCTTTAGCAAAATATAAAAATAAAGTTATTTTGATAGTTAATACAGCTACTAGATGCGGTTTTACCAAGCAGTACAAAGATTTAGAAAATATATATGAAATGTATAATAGCAGAGGATTTGAAATATTAGATTTTCCTTGTAATCAGTTTTTAAATCAGGCTCCTGAATCAGATGAAAAAATAGATAATTTCTGTAAACTTAAATATAATACGACTTTTGATAGATTTAAAAAAATAGATGTTAAAGGAAAAAATATAGAACCTTTATATTCATATCTTATTAATAATAGCAATTATTTATTTAATAAAGATATAAAATGGAATTTCACAAAGTTCTTAATAGATAGAAATGGTAATATAGTAAGAAGATTTTCTAGTTTTTCATCTTATAGTGCTATAACTAAATATATAGATAAACTTATATAGTATTTTGTACATTACAGTATACTAAATCTGCTTTTTATGAATTTATTTTATCAATTTTTCACATATACTTATGAGCTTTATATTGCAAAATTTCAAGTTTTATATTATAATATTGGCATATTAAATTCAGGGGTTTTAATTAATGCCAATTAACACTAATTTATATAAAAGATCCAAATTATACGACTTGCTTTCTAAAATTATTAAAAAGAAAGATGATGAAAATTTTGACTTGAAGGATCATATCAATAAATTATTGGAGCTTATATCAAAAAGTACAGAGGAAGAAGTAAATTATGCAGATAATAAAATAAGCTGTCTTCATCTTGCTGTGCAGATAGATAATGCTGATGTAGTTGCAGCTTTAATAGCAAAGGGTGCAAATGTTAATGCTATAAATGAGAGAGGTGTTAGTCCATTGCATACTGCTATCATAAAAAATCAGCCTGAAGAAGTTATAAAAGTATTATTAGATAATGGAGCTGATTACAACATAGAAGAAGCAAATTTTTCAGCACTTGCTTTGGCAGAAATAATGAATGTTCCATATATGCATTTATTTAAAAAATAAGTTTATTTCTATTATATTTAATCACTATTTTCAATATATTTTAATTTTTTAAATATAGCTGTAATTATAGTTGTATATATTATTTGTTATAGTTATTTCTAGCTATAGAATTATATACAGGTATTTTTATATTATAGATAAGTTTATATGATTATATTTTGATAAGGTATGTATATAATGAAAATCTATTAATATATAGATTCTCATTATATACTTAATTTAATTTTAACTTACTCTGTCAGTTTTCATTTTATAAATTTTATCTGCTATATTGAGAGTAGAAAGTCTATGAGAAACTAAAACAACTGTCCTGTTTTCACTATTGTCTTTTATGGACTTCAATATAACAGCCTCATTCAAACTATCAAGATTGCTTGTAGGTTCATCAAGAAGTATGAAAGGAGCTTTATGTAAGAAACTTCTTGCTATTCCTATTCTTTGTTTTTCTCCTCCTGATAAAGTATCTCCAAGTTCACCTACATTTGTATCATAACCATTAGGCAGACTCATAATAAAGTCATGTAATGAAGCTTTTTTGCATGCTTCCACAACTTCTTCATGAGTGGCATTTTGATCAGCTATTTTTATATTGTTTTCTATAGTATCTTTGAATATAGAAGTTTCCTGAGTTACATAGCTTTCCATATCTCTTAATTTATCTGTGTTGATATCTTTTATATTAGTATTTGATATTTTAATACTTCCTTCTTTAATATCCCAGAAACGCATGAAAAGTTTAAGAAGTGTTGATTTTCCGCTTCCACTTTTTCCGCTTATACCTATTATTTTATTAGGCTCTATCTCTAAATTATAATCATTTAATATATTCTCACCTTCATAATCGAAATATACATCTTCACATTCAACACCATTGAAAGAAATATCTTTTTTGCCTTCATAAACTTCTTCTACTATAGGCTTTTCAGCAAGTAAATTGAGTACTCTCTCTCCGCTAGCTAATGTCATAAATAAATTGTTTGATAAATTACTCAATGCTATAACAGGACCAAAAGAACTTGCCATTGCTATAGTAGGTATTATAATCGCAGCAAAATTTGATTCTTTTGATATCATTATACTTACAATAAGAACAGCTAATGTAAATAATGATACAGCAGAAGTTGTAAGTCCTGATATTATACCTTCATATTTTTTTAATTTTTTATTTAAATCCATTAAATCATCAGTTTTACTTTCTATATTTTGTATTCTTTTCTCACCATATCCGAATTGAAGTATTTCTTTTATTCCCCATAAACTGTCAAGAAAATAACTGTTTAATTTTCCGAAATTATTTCTATAAGCCATTCCATCATTTTTCCCAAATTTAGATGAAAAATAAGGAATAATAAAACCTATAGTAAAATATCCCAAAAAAGCAATAGCACCTAGTACAATATTAAAACTTCCTATGAATATTGTCATTATAAGAGAAGTTAATATTCCTATAGCTATAGGTGAAATAGTATGGGCATAAAATACTTCTAATAATTCTATATCGCTTGTAATAAGTGCTATTAAGTTTCCTTTATCTCTTCCTTCAAGTTTGGCAGGAGATAATTTTCTTAAAGCTTTGAAAACTTTATCTCTTATTAAAGCAAGTAATTTAAATGCTATATAATGATTGCTTAACTGTTCAATATAGTGAAGTATCCCTCTTAAAGCTGCAAGTACTAAAACAGTTATAAATATAGTTTTTATTGTAAATAGAGAATCTAAACCTAAATATGTTAATATGGCATATCCTCCAAATATAGTTATAGATATAGCACATAAAAAACCTAATACTCCTGTAGTTATAGCTAATATCATAACATGCATAAGCGGAGTAATTAAACCAATTAATTGTGCCATAATTTTTATACCGCTTCTTCTCATCGTGTAAACTCCTATTAATTTATTTTTTATAATTATTAATGATGAAAATTAAATGGCTATGCTTAAGCTTTCGCTTTTAGTTATGCTTTCTAAGTTGCTTTGTTCATTGTAAATTTTAGCATACTCTCCATTTAAGCTCATCAGTTTATTATGAGTTCCTTCTTCCATTATTATTCCGTCTTTTAAGAAATATATATGATCTGAAGGTATACAGTTATAAAGTCTATGAGATATAAGTATTACAGTTTTTTCTTTAGCAATATCTCTTATAATCTGCATAATGCTCTCTTCGCTTTCAACATCAACATTGGAAGTAGCTTCATCAAATATATATATGTCAGCATTAAAAAGTATTGCTCTAGCCAAAGCCAATCTCTGTCTTTGTCCTCCGGATAAATTGGCAGCTTTTTCCATTATTACAGTATTGAGTCCGTTTTCAGTTTGAAGAAAATCATAAAGCTCAACTTTCTTTAATGCTTCATTCATTTGATTTTCTGTGATAGTATCTCCAGCCATTTTTAAATTGTCATATACAGTGCCTTCAAATAAATAACTATTATGATCAACAACAACTATTTTTTTGTATAAATCATCTTTATTTATTGTATCAAGTTCTAAACTTCCGATTTTTATTGAACCTTTATAATTTTCATTTTTCAAAGATATGAGTCCTGCTATAGTGCTTTTTCCTGAACCTGAAACGCCTACTATAGAAACGAATGATTTTTCTTTTATAGTCATATTAATATTTTTTAATATAGTTTTATTTTCATTATATGCAAAACTTACATCTTTAAAAGTAATCTCTTCATTTTCTTTATTTATATTATTTACTCTCTTATCATCTTCTTCCATATCAAGTATTTCAAACATCTTGTCGCTTGCTGATATTCCGTTCATAGCTATGTGGAAGAAAGAGCCTAAAAGTCTTAAAGGTATAAAGAATTCAGCAGAAAGCATTATTATAGTGAATGTGCCTGCTAAATTTATATTTCCTTTCATATATTCAAGTACAGATATTATTACCCCTAAAGCAGCTCCGCCATAAGCTATTATGTCCATTATAGTAGTAGAGTTAAGCTGCATAAAAAGAAGATTCATAGTAGCGATTCTGAACTTTTCAGCTTCTATATTCATTTCTTCATTTTTCTTTTCATCTGCTTTATATATTTTTAAAGTAGTAAGTCCCTGTACATCTTCTAAAAATATTTCACCTAAATCGCTGTAGCTTCCCCAATATTTTTTTAATATTCTCTTAGCAATTTGTACTATGGCAATGATTGATATAGGTATAAGAGGAACACATATCAAAAGTATAACAGCCGACTTAACGCTTATAGTAGAAAGTACACAAAAAAGTACTATAGGAGCTATCATACTATAGAAAAACTGAGGAAGATAACGTCCGAAATAAGTTTCTAATTGATCAACGCCTTCCATAGATATCTGAACTATTTCACTTGTAGAAAATTTTTCTTTATATCTGCTTCCAAGTGTTAGAAGTTTTGAGTACATTTTTTCTCTTAAAGTTTGTTTTACTCTTCCTGAAGCATGATATGACATATTAGCCATTAAAATATTGAATCTGAATCTCAATATTATTATAACAAAAATGGCAATAGCAAGTTTTAATATATCTTCTTTTAATACATTGCCTTGTGAAGCTTTTTGTATTATATCAGCCATGAAAATTACAGCTGTTATATTTAGAGCCAAATTCACAAGCTGTATTATCACATGCCATGCTATGTATTTTTTAGCATTTCCCATTAATGATATAAGTCTTTTATTAATCATAAACTTTCCTTTATTTTTATTTTAATATATTAATAAATGGTTCTTTTTATTATTTCTTTTATCATAGAACCATCATAATCTGCATTAATCATAGAGCTGATAATAAATGAGAATATAGTATCTATAAATTTATCAGCAGTAAAATTATCATTAAATGCATCTTCTTTTACTTTTTTATCATTCATAAGAGTTTTATATAATCCCTCTTTAATATGCTTTTTTATCATATTCATCATATTGATGCCTTTGCTTTTATTTTTACCAAACATCATAGTGGAATGCATAGAGAAAAAACTAGGGTATTTTTTACTTCCTTTCTCTAAACTTTTATAAATAGTATCAACAATATCCAAAAAATTATCAGATTCTAAACAAACATTTAAAGGGTGGAATATATCCATCCATACACTTCCTATAACTTCTATAGTAAGTTCTTCTTTAGATTTAAAATAATTATATATAGATCCAACAGCTATATTAGAGGCTTCCGCAAGAGAACGCATATTTATTGAATTAAGTCCTCTTTTTTTATTAATTCCCTGCTTACTCTAAGTATTTCTTCTTTTGAAGTTACAACATTATTCATTCAATAGTCCTTTTTAATATAGTATTTTATTTAATAAATATAGTATCTTACACCCATACTCATTCTTCCAAAACCTGCCATATTCAATTTTTTAGGGTATCCCAATGATTTTCCATTAAATATATCATGAAGTCCTCCGCCAAATTCTAGTACTATACCAACATGTTTGCTCACATTGATATTAAAACCTGCTCCTCCTCCTACTTCCCAATAAAAAGGTCTAGCAAATAAAGATTTACCGCTTTTATCTGGTTCAAAGGATATAAATCCAAAACTCACGAAAGTAAATGCATATCTTGCTATAGTTATCTTATCTATATATTCATCCTTGTTTCCAAAAGTAAATTTCTGCATAAATCCTAATTGATACATATCAGGATTATCATCATATATTTTTGAACCTACTATTGAAGTATAGCTTTTCATCTCAAAATTATTATACTTAAATAATTTAAATCCAAACTCTATATTAACACTTGTTTTTATAGTGTCAGCACTGCTGTAAAGTCCTATAGAAAAAAATCTATTATCAAGTCCAGATAACAATTTATTCTTTTTATCCTCTTCTGTATAAGCAATTTCAAATAAACTCAATGAAATAATATTTATTATAATAATATATTTACATATCTTCATAATAGTACCCAAATAATTAATTTTCTTTATCTAATTCAATATTTGTTTCTATGCTTTCGCTGTATTCTTTTGTAGTTTTTATATAAGCAAAGAAATATATATATTTTATTAATAGTACTACAACTAATGCTATTCTAGCATGCAAATGATTTATGAATATGAATGCTATTGAAAGCATGATAGTAACAGGTATCAATATAGTTAATTTAGATTTTAAAGTCATAGTTTTTGATTTAACAAAACTTTCTAAATGCTTTTTATAAATATTAGTTGATATAAACCAATCATGAAATTTTTTAGATCCTTTAGCAAAAAAGAATCCTGATAAGAGTAAAAAAGGTGCTGTTGGAAGTATAGGAACTACCACTCCAACAATACCTATACCCATAAATAAAAAACCTAAAGATATAAATAATATTCTCATAATTTAGCCTTCATATTGAACATTGTTCAGTATTTGAGTAAAATAAATGTTCAATATATCATTGCTTTACGCCTTCATATTGAACATTGTTCATTATAAACTATATTTAAATTTTGTCAATAAAAAATAATATACAATTATAAAGTTTTTTTCTTTGTGTTGTTTCTATCTAAAGCTTCTTTTAATAATTCGCCGTTAGGATATATTTCTTTACACATATTAATATATTTCTGATAATTTTCTTCATCTTTTGTTTTGAAATAATATTGAGATATCCAAATATAAGATAAATATTTTTGATATTTTTCTTTAGCATTTGAAAGAGCATCATTAAAATATTGAAAAGCCTTTTTATCGCTTCCGCCTGCTATTGCCGGAGCATGCATATATCCTACACCTGTACCAAGAAGTGCAAAAAAGTTTTTATCATCTGTTTCTAATATTTTTTTATATATATCTTTGCTTTTTGATCCGAAAGAAATTTTTTCAGAAAGTCCTGAATAATAAACAATATAATTCATAAGTTCAGATACGCTTATCAAATAATCAGCATCATTAGATTTTTCATAATCTTTATTTTGATTTATAGCTTCTTTTAAGTAATTATATTTTTCTTTATCATTAGTCATAGTTTTTGCTTTGATAAGAGAATAAATATTTTTATAGGTTTGAGAGTTATTGTTTTCTATAGTTTTTATATTATAGCTTGATGAATAATAGGCATTGTAAAAATTATTAATATCCTTTGAATTATAAGAATATAAAAGGCTTGCTAATATAAGCATAATTATCATAGTTTTTATAGTATTCATAGAGGTATCCTTATTTGTTTTTAATTGAGTCGTCATTCTAATATCAAAAAAATAAAAAGCAAGAAAATAATAACTTTATGATAAAAAGTTCATTTTAGATCGCAGTGTATACCTAAACAACTATATTTTGTCAACTGCGAGCTGCAGCACCTTCCCGCACGGCACTGTTTCATATTATCAAATGTCTGCTATACGTGCGGCTGATTATTTATTATTGTACAAAATTAATAATTCATATTACAGATAAAACATATTTAGCTAATATTAGATAATATTTGATATCATAAAAAATTATAATTTATAAAATATAGTTATTTAAGTATATATTTTTTATATTATCAAATTATTGGAATTTATAAATTTTATTTTATGCTTGTAATTTGAGGCGAGCATAGCAATATAAAAAAGCGAGCCGAAAACATAAAATAAATTTATTTATTTTATGCTCATAGTTTGAGGCGAGCATAGCAATAATAATAAGCTTTTAAATAAACCTATTATTATTGCTATTTATTTTTTAATTATCTTCTTATATATCTTGAATGTATTTCGCCTATAGATTCTATTCTTTGCATAGCTAATTTATCGGCAGCTTCATTTGTAGAAATATTTTCTCTGTCGGATATTTCAAATATTTCTAATATTCTATTATATATTTTTTCTGTAGCAGTTTTAGCAGCCTCATAATTATAGGTAGGATTTTCCATAGCCACATTTATAACGCCTCCTGCATTTGCAACATAATCAGGAGCATAAACAATACCTTTCTCTTTCAATATTCTTCCATGATGAGATTCTTTAAGAACATTATTAGCTGAACCTGCTATAACTTTGCATTTTAATTTTGGTATAGTTTCATCATTTATTATAGCACCTAATCCGCAAGGAGCAAATATATCCACATCTTGTTCATATATAGAATTAACATCAACTTCTTTAGCTTTATATAGTTCAACAGCCTTTTTCACTTTATCATTATCAATATCAGATACGAATAAATGAACATTATCTTTAGCTAAATAATCACATAATACCAAACCTACATGTCCAAGTCCCTGAATTGATATTTTTTTGCCGCCTAAATTATCAGTTCCGAAAGCTTTTAATGCACTTGCTTTTATAGCCATATAAACACCATAAGCAGTCATAGGAGAAGGGTCTCCGGATTTGCTTCTTAGTCCTGCTACAAAATTAGTTTCTTTAGCAACATATTCCATTTCTTCTGTACTTGTGTTTACATCTTCAGCAGTGATATATCTTCCGTTTAAAGATTCTATAAATCTTCCGTAAGATCTCCAGAAAAGCTCATTCCCTTTAACTTTTTTAGGATCGGCCATTATTACAGTTTTTCCGCCTCCTAAATCAAGTCCAGCACATGCAGATTTTAAAGACATTCCTCTTGCAAGCCTCAAAACATCTTCTATAGCTTCATTTTCATTATTGTAATTCCAAAGTCTTGTACCTCCAAGAGAAGGCCCTAATTTTGTGGAGTGAATGCAGGTAATAGCTTTAAGACCTGTTTTGCTGTCATTAAAAAATACCAATTCTTCATAATTGTATTTTTCCATATAATTAAAAATTTCCATACTATTATCCCCCTATATTGAAAAAAATACTATATAAATTCAAGTATATTAACTGTTATTTACTTGTCAAGTTTTTATAATGATAATTATTTAATAAATAAATATTTTTAAGTATGTATTTTGTTAATTAATTTTTATATAAAAAAGTTTTGTAAATCACATTTTTTATAATTTTATAATACATTTAATTGATATTATTGTAATTGTATGAAACTATAAAATACATAATGTTGTATTTTTTTATTACTTATTTATTTTAAAATAATGATAATTTTATATTTTTGACTAAATTAATTATTTACTGTTTATAAAAATATATTTAGATAGTTGTTTATATGAAAGCGAAAGATAAGAATTTAAAAAATAAATTAAAAAAAATAGAAGTATCAAAAGAGGAATTGGAAGCTAAAGAGATTCCATTGCTTTTTAGTGTGGTAAATTTTTCTTCAAATATACCTGTTTCTATGTATGCAGATACTATAGGAATAAAAACTTCTGAATCTTCATATAGAGCTTCAATGCATTCGGAAGTAAACAGAAATATCAGTGAAGAATATCTTTTAAACTCTAAAAAATCATCGATAGATTTATCTACAATGCTTGATGTTGTAGGCTATTCATCATTTCCAATAGATGCATCTTTGAGTAATAGGATATTATTAGAAGAAGAAGTACATAAAAAAGGAAATGCCGTTAAACTTCCTCCTTATAAAAATATTAATGCTCCTATAGGCTCTGTAATAAGATCAAGAAGAAGCAGAAGAGATTTCAAAGGAAAGCCATTAACAATGGTTGATTTATCCAATTTACTTTATTATGGAGATGGAATTTCAGGAGATTTTGATTTTAATTTGAATAAAAATGAATACGGAACAATAACTTTTTCAGATAAATACATATCAAAGTTAAGAACAGCTCCTTCAGGCGGAGGACTTTATCCTATATATCTTTATATAGCAGCACTCAATATAAATAATCTTGATAAAGGTATATACAAATACATGCCTTTTACTCATTCTCTTGAAAAAATAAAATTATTCAATGATGAGGATTTAGAAAACTATTATAATAATAATGTTTTCGGCGGCGGTATAGATTTAAGAAAAACGGCATTATCCATTTATTATGTGTATAGTATATATGAAAACTCAAGGAAGTACGGAGATATGGGACTTCAATTTGCTTTAATAGAAACGGGTGAGATTGCTCAAAATATACAGCTTACTGCAGCGGCAAGCGGTATTTTGGCATGCGATATCGGAGGATTTAATAAAACTTTATCCGAGGATTTACTCAATATTGACGGTAATACTAATCATGTTGTGCATTTGACTTTACTTTCAAAATAAAATAATTAAATTTATGGTATGAGAAACATATATAAAAATAATAGGTTAATAAAATGGCTAAAAAAAATATTAAACTTTATGATAATGTGAGTATTTTCTTTAATTCTGATGATGAAATTAGATTTAGAAAGGGAATATGGAATTTTGAAGAGGCTTCTTTAGAGCTTAGTGATTTAAATGACACTATAAAAGAAGCTTTAATATTCATAGCTAAAGAGCTTTTTGATGATAAATTGATTTCTTTTGATGATATAGTAAAGAAATTTTCTCTAAATGATAAAGACAGTAATTTTTTAAATGAGCTTATATCTTCTCTTATAGGCAATAGATTTTTAGAGTATGATGATAAAAAAAATAATATGCTTAATACGGTTTATGAGTTTATAGGGGAATATTTTTATGATATACCAGATGAAAGCAAGGTTCAGAAAAATAAAATAATGTTCATTACAGATAATGACAGATTGAAAGAGTATGCTAAATTGACTTCTGAAGATTTGTATATGAATGTTATTATGATGAATGCTGATGATATAAAAAAACTAGAAAAAGCAAATCTCACAGATACAACAGATGCTATTGAAAATATGGAAAAACATAAAGAATTAATAAAATTATTTGATGATATATCATGTGTTGTTGTAAGTGCCGAGAAGCCAAGATTAAATTTGCTTAGAAATATAAACAGGCTTTTACTTGATAAATCTATACCAATAGTTATATCAATATTAGATGGGCCTTTTTTGAATATTACCACAATAAAGGGCAAAGAAACAGGCTGTTATGAATGCTTTGAAAATAGGGTAGTAGCTAGAAATGAAAGTTTATCAGTTTATAATAAATTTGTGAAGCAGACTATGAATTTTAAATCAAACGGTAAAAGAACATATATAACGCCTATTTTGCAGACATTTACTTCTCTTGCATTGTATGAAGCATTTTTATTTGCTACTATAGGTAAATGCAAACTTGCAGGACGCGTTATTAATGTTTATATACCTTTGTTAGAGATTCAAATTCAGGATTTATTAAGAGTGCCTTTCTGTCCTGCATGCGGTAATGTAAGCAAGGCTAAATATAATGAAATGTATACTTCTTCAAAGGAGATAATAGAAAACTTTTCAAGCAAAGTTATATTAAAGTTATAGTAAAAAATTATAACTAAATAATATTAATTTGTGTTTAGCAATATAAATATCAAATTTAAGTTAAATATAGCCTTTTTGCTTCTTTGTGGCAACAAAAGAAGTGGGGTATGGGGCAAAGCCACATATATTAAAAACAAAATATAATTTTATTTTTTATGAATTATAGTTATGTAGGTATTTATGAAATAATTAAGTAAAGAGATGAAAATATATGATTAAATATTATCCAAGCCATAAAAATATATTAAATAAATACAATTCTATTTGCGGACACCAAACAGGAATTATGGATTCTCTTATTATAATGCAGGCTAATTCTGTTATTGCTGAAAATATTAATACATGTACGGCAATGCTTCCAGATTATCATAAAATATTATTAGGCGATAATGCTGAAGTTAATTATCATCTTTCAGGTTATGGTATTTATAGAGATGAGGCTATTATTAGATTATTGGGTGAAGGCATTGAGAGATATGCATTATTTACAGCAAATTTATACTTTGAAGAAAAATTAAAATACGCTTCATATAATCAATTAAAAGAAAAGTATCCTGATAATATAATACCATTTGAATATGTGAAAATATACAGCGATGAAGATTGTAATAAATTAAACAGCATAGGAATTTTAGAAAATATTACAGAAGATGATATATTGTCTTGGGTGCTTCTTCCTTCTTTGTTTGATAAAGAAAAAGAATATTATGTACCGGCACAGAATTTCTTTTTATCGCATATTATTAGAAGAGATAAAAAAGAAAAAATATTTATAGGCGGATTTTCAAAGGGAAGTGCAAGTCATAAAAGTATTCCCCTTGCTTTGAAATCTGCTATTACCGAAATAATAGAATGCGACAGCTGCATGATAAAATGGTATACTGACAGTAAAGTTAAAGAAATTATTATTGATGATGATATTCTTAATGAAGTTATTAATAGTATTTTAAAAGATATTGATTATAATGTGAGAGTTTTTGATTATACAGTTGACAAAAAATTGGGTTATGTATTTACTGTTATGCTTGAAAATAAAAATGAAAAATCTCCTTATATTGTTGTAGGTGCTTCTTCAGGGCTTAATCCTAGAAAAGTGATATACAGAGCTTTTATGGAGGCTTTGGCTATACTTACATTAAATATTAACGGACCCTTATCAATGCCTGCCGATTATTTGGAAACTGTATCTCCAAAAAATTATCTTAATCTTGACAGTAATGTTAATTATTGGGCTGATGCTGAAAATAAAGATAAAAATTTAAAATTCATTAACAGCAAAGTTCAGGATAAAATCGAATTAAAGAAATATAAAAATCTTGAAGTAAATACTGAATCAGATTTGGAATATTTACTTAAAGGGCTTTATAATGTGTCAAAATATGCAGTTTATTTGGATATTACGCCTTCAGAAATATCTGATAAAGATTTGCATGTGATGCGTGTATATGTTCCGGAGCTTGTTCAAATGTCAATGCCTGCTTTCCCTTATAGTAAGCATCCTAGAATCATTGATAATGGAGGAATTTCAAATAATGAATTTCCACACCCTTTACCTTAGTGCTTTTCTTGTACTTTTGGCTATTTCTTTTCCTACTTCTTTGATTGGAATATTTTATAAATTAAATTTTGGAAGAATTAATACTATACTTCCAAATAGTTTAAGTTATCTTTTATTTGTTATAATAGTGTTTTTTACAGGGTATATTGGAAGCATTAATTATAATATTAGTATTTATTTTGTAATTTTGTCTTTTATTATGTCTTTTGTATGTATAGGTATAGAAATATTTGAAGCAATGCTCATTCATTTTTTTAAATATAGATTTTGGATAAAAAATATAGAAGTTCATGAAATAATAGAAAAAAAGAATATATTATTTGATATTATCATTATATTTATAGGGGCTTTATGCGAGGAGATAATTTTCAGACAGGTATTTTTTAATATTACTTATAATGTATTTGGCATTAATATTTATATTGTGATTATACTTTCGGCATTTATATACTCTATTAATCATATATATTTCGGAGCTAATGCTGTATTTCAGAAATTTATTGTAGGAATTATATATTCTTTATTATTTGTATATTCTTCTTTTAGTATAATAGCACCTGTAATTACTCATTTTTTACAGAACTTTATTTTATATATATTATCATTTAGAAGAAATAAAAGAGAGGCATTAAATTGATATTTTTAAATCTTTTACCATATATAGCCGTATCTTTTATATTGGGTATTATAATCAAGTTTTCAGAACGTACTAATATCATTAATAATATTTGTTTTAAATTAATGAATCATAGCAGGCTTGAATATAATGAGATGTATGTTTATGTAAGCACTTATATATATTGGCTTTTAATGATTATTTTTGCTGTTATAATAAGTCTGATACAAAAACAAAATATTTTATTATATTTGTATATAGAAAGAAAATATATAATTTATATTTTTATAAATATTTTTGCTGTTATATCTGCTTTTGAACTGATTATGAGTGTAATAAGTTTAATCAATAAAGATATAAGAGTAAATACCATATTTAATAATATATTATTAGTTCCTTCTGTGGATATGCTTTATTCTTCAAGAAGCAACCCTAAATGGACTTTAATAATGTTTGCAAGTATAATCAAATGCTTATTCTTTAACGGAGTAATATATTCAGCTGTAAAAATGCAGTTTAGCGATTACGGTATATTTTTTACTATTTTCATAGTAAGTATGTTATTTTCATTAGAGGAAATTTTGAGAGTAAACAGCATAAAGCAGGCATTAATATTTACTATAGCCTGTTTTGTTGTTATAACTATTAATGCTCTCACATTTGAGTATAGCGGAAGTTTGATTCCTTCCGTATTTGCCAATATATCTTTTACGCTTTATTATTTTGGGCAATTTGAAAATATTAGCAAATATTCATAAAATTTAATTATTGGTATTAATTTTTTTATATATTTTATATATAGAAAATTTAATATAAAAAACATCAAAAGGAGTTGTTATATGATTAAATATTCTTCTAAAGTACGAACAACATGTTCTCTAAAAAGCCAATCTGTTGTATTGACTCCTGGAGGATGTTGCTGTTCTTGTTGTTGTTCTTGCTGCGTTAACGTAACAACTACAACTAACAATTAATTTATTATAATAGTTTATAGTAAATTAGTATGCCTGCTGTGTTAATTTTATTAATGCAGCGGGTTTATACTTAAATAGCTATATTTTTGTTTTTACATTTGGGACTTTACCGCAACTGTAGTAAATTGTGTTGGTAGCCCCACTTTTTTCTTGCTACATATAAGTATGCCTACGGTTAGAAAAAAATTCTTTTGCACTTTCGCCGTAGGCGTACTTCGTATGGTTCTTTTTGCGGCGGGAAAAAGAACAACAAAAAATTGATAAACTTAAAAATTTTTTGTATATATTATAATATATTGAGTTGGTTATAATGGAAATATTGATTAGTGCTAGAAATATAGAAAAGAAATTTAATAATAATGTTATTTTGAAAAATGTTAATTTTGATATACATAAAGGTGAAATAATAGCACTTGTAGGCCCTAATGGTTCAGGCAAAACAACATTAATCAATATATTATTAGGAATATTAAAAGCTGATAAAGGCGAATTAAAAATAAATATAGATAATTATAAAAAGCATATAGGAGTTCAGCTTCAGTCCACGCCGTTTTTTGAGGGCTACAGTGTAAGAGATAATATATTAATGTTTTCAGCACTTTACGATATAAAAATGAGTAATGAAGAAATAGAAAGCATTACAAAAAAATACGGACTTAATCCAAAAACTCCAGCTATAAAACTTTCGGGAGGTGAACAGAAAAAACTTGCTATAATGATAGCTACTATGCAAAATCCGGACTTACTTATATTTGATGAGCCTACTGCGAGCTTGGATCCTAGAGAAAGGTATAATGTTAAAAACATGTTATTAGAGCTTGCTAAAAATAATAAAACTATACTTTTTACTTCTCATGATTTAGAGGAAGTTGAGGACCTTGCGAGTAAAATAGTATTTTTATATAAAGGGGAGATATTAGAAAGCGGCAGCAAAGAAGAACTTTTAAATAAATATAATTTTGACAGTTTGGAGAAACTTTACCTGCATATTACTAATTATTAATTTTAGTATATACTGAAACAAATATATTTTGTCAAAAATTATTTTATTATTTTTATTATTTGTGGGGACTAGCCCCCACACCCCCACTTCTTTTGTTGCCACAAAGAAGCAGGCACAGCCCGCCTATGGCGAAAGGCTATATTTGAACTTAAATGTAATAAATTATTTTACGTGTAAGACAATTTTAGTATGATTTAGCACTAATTTTATATTTGCACTTTCGCGAAGCGTGCCTACGGCAGCAACTTTGACGAAGTCCGCAGAGCGTGTGCGGCGGGAAAAAGAACAACAAAAAATTATAAATATATATTAAAAAATTATTATGAAAACGATATTTAAACTCACAATGAAAAAAGCTATAAGAGATCCTTTTCTTATATTTTGGTCTATATTCTTTCCTTTGGTGATAGTTATATCATTGGGACTTTTTTTCAAAATGGAAAGCTATACCGTGCATATACTTACCGCTATGAGCTGTGTGAGTGTGCTTGCCTATTCCTTTATGACTACAAGTTTTAATGTGCTTAGTCAGAGAAGGAGAGGAGTTTATAATTTACTTAAAGTAACGCCTCTTCCTTTATACAAATATATTATAAGTTTATCATGTGCTTGGGTGATAATATCTATTATAAGCTGTTTATTTGTATTTTTTGTATGTGCTTTATTTTTTAAATTGGAATTTTCTTTTGCTTCTATACTTTTATTTTTGCCTGTAATTATATTGGCTTCTTTGCTTTATATATTTATAAGCTTCTTTGTTTCTAGTCTGGTTAAAAATAATGAAACTGCAAGCATATTATATAATATTATTTTGATGGCTTCTATGTTTTTGAGTGACGGATATTATTCTTTATACAATGCTCCAAATATAGTGAAAATTTTAAGTAAATTAAATATTTTCCAGTATTTTTTGAATGCCTTTAGAGGTGCTTTTTATTTTGATTTTCATGCATATTTTATTGGAATAGCTGTACTTTTAGTATGTTTAATAATTGCTTTGATGCTTGCCGTTAATACTTTCAGATACGCTGATAAATAATTTATGTACTTGTTTTTCTACCTAAACAACTATATTTTGTCAATTTTTATTCAACTTTTTCCAGCCGCACACGCTCTGCGGACTTCGTCAAAGTTGCTGCCGCAGGCACGCTTCGCGAAAACGCAATTGCTATAACTTTATATTTTAAGAATATGTATTAAGTATAGTGTAATACCCTATTGTAGGTCAAAAATGCAGTTGTTCGCGAAGCGTATCCGAGCCTGTTGAGGATATAGGTTCTTTTATACCAATAAAAGAACTGGTGTATGGGGCAAAGCCCCATATATTAAAAAGAAAATATAATTTTAATTTTGAAAAAATATAGTTTTTTAGGTATATACAATATATATTATAATAATTTTACATATAATTTTATCAGCTAAAGTTTTGAAACAAGTATAAATTATTTTTTTGGTTATTGACAAAATTCCATATTTATTTTACTTTAAAAAATAAATTATAATTAGTTTAGGGTTAGTATTAATGTATATAGAAAGCGATATAATACGAGGTCATATTGATGCTGTTGTTCTGCATTTTTTGAAAGATAATGATTCTTACGGTTATGAACTTTCTAAATTAATTACTGATAAAACTAATGGAGAATATGAGATTAATGGTCAGACTTTATACAGTGCTATAAGAAGACTTGAAGGAAAAAAGCTAATAGAAAGTTATTGGGGTGATGAAAGTCAGGGCGGAAGAAGAAAATATTATAAAATTACTGAAGAAGGTAAAAAGTTTTTGCAGGAAGAAAGAGAAATATGGCTATTCACTAAAAAGATAATAGATAAACTTCTTGATATTGAATAGATATATTAGGCAGAGAAAATATTATGATAGATGATTTTTGTAATGAATTAAAAAATAAATACCCTAATACTCAAAAAATTAGAGATCAAATTGAAGAACTTAGAAATTATTTATATATGAAAAGCGAAGAATATATAAATGATTCTAAAGAAGAAGCTTTTAAAAAGGCACTTAAATCTTTCGGAGATGTAGATTCACTTCTTGAGGAATTATCAAAGGATACAAAAATAGTTAATAAATACAGATTATATTTATTTGTTGGTACTATTGATATTGTTATTGTGGCTTTTTTAAGTTTATTATTATGCTTTATATCTTTAAAAAATAATTATATATCATTTTTTTCTTATATAAATAATTCATTGATTGCCAGCATATTTTTTATCATTTCTGGAATAATTAGTATTTTTTACTTATAGTGATACAGTTTATTAATATGCGTAATATATATGAAACGGTAGAATATACTTACAATGATTATAAGATAAATTTAAAATATTCTATAATAGGTTTTATTATTATATCTATAGCGGTATTTATATTTAATATGTTTTTTAGTCCGCATCATATTTGGTTTGTATTTGTTATTATATACTTTTTATCTTGGCCTTTGACTGTGTTTTTATTTTATCAATTTTTTAAAAATTCTGATAAAAATATTAATAGGAAATGATGATGAATATTAATGAGTTTTATAAAAATATTAAAAAGAAATACCCTAATACTAAAGAAGTTCTTGAGCAATTAGATGAAATAAAAGATATGTTAAATTCCAAAGTTCAGCATTATGTAAAAAATGGAATGAAATATGAAGAAGCATGCAGTAAATCTATAGATGAGCTTGGAAATATTGATGAAGTTTTTGAAGATATAAGCAAAGATGCAAAAATTGTTCATAATTTATATATAAAAATATTAACAGCTTTAATATCATCTTTTTCTACAGCTCTTTTAGCTTTTATTGTTGGTTTGATTGTAAATAATTTAAGTTTTTTTAATGAAACTACTAAAATAGGTTATAAACTTACTATGCCTTATTTTTATTTGGTATTATTTATTTATATAGTGATTTATTCTTTTTGGAATTTCTCTGATAATATAAAACCCAAAATAAGAAAGTACAGTTATGATATATATAAAATTAATTTAAAAAATTCTATTATTGCTGTTATAATTTATTCTGTGATAATGATTATTGTAAATATCATTACATATCAATATAATAATTATTTATGGTTTATTTGGGCTTTCAATGGAATATTGAATTGGACTATTTCTATAATTGCAGATTATCATTTATTTAGAAGCAGAATATTTGAATATACTGAAAAGTTTTAAATTAATTTTTATGTTGTCTTTTTCAACTGTGAACCATACCTACAGTGGATTTTATCAGGTACTCCTTATAGTTGCTGTCAATCTTATATCCTCGATAAACTTGGATAAAATAGTTAGATAAATGATTAATTTTGTATAATGATAAATAATCAGCCGCACGTATAAAGGACTATCCATAATATTATGATATACTGTGCGGATTGCCTCCGCGAAGCGTACCCAATGGGTATAGGCTAGTAGTTGACAAAATATAGTTGTCTAGATATATACTATTTGTAAATACACTTAATTAGTTGCCAGATAGTTTACAGTTCATAAAATGATTTGTTTTTATTATAGGAGTTAAATTTTGTAATACTTTACACAAAGTATATTGACAGACATAATACTTGTGTTATAATAGTAGTATAAGATAAATAGTAGGTGTATTGTTTTTATGAAAAGGTTGTTATTACTATTTTTTATATTATCAAGTTTCCTTTTTGCTCAGAATGATTTTGTAAACTCAGGTTTCCATTATAGTTATAATTATTTCGGATTTCCATTTTCTGTTGATTTTGGATATGCATATAAAAAGAATTCTCATTTTATATATGTTCCTCGTGTAGGAATAAGTTTTGATTATGGTGCAGAATCATCATTTGGAATATTTGCTAATGTTGGAATGGAATACAGATACAGAAGATTTTTTATAGATTTGAATTATAAACAAGGAATAACACCTCCATTTGCTACATTCAATTATAAAGATTTGGAATATTACGGACAATTAAAATTAGGTTATTCTTTTGATAATGTTAGTATTTATTATGGTATGAATATAGGTAAAATGTTAACTTCTGAAAGAGAGGTTTATAGATTAAGTTCTATATTTAAGATTAATCAGAGTATTGGTTTAAGTTCTACATTTGTTGATGATGGAGTTAATAAATTAAAATTCAATGCTAGTGTAGGAGCAAGCATTATACCTAATGAAAAGCAGTATTCTTATAATGTTTCAGCTAGCATGCCTTATTCATTCTTCCATTATTGGGGAGAGCTTGGAATTATGCCTTATATAGGATATAGTGCTTATTTTGATAAAAGCGAGAAAAAATATTCTATAGGCTTTAAATATTTATACTCTCTTATGATGATGCCTTTATCAAATTTGGAAGCACATGTTAAAAATATGGACTTTCTTACATTTGCCCATTTTGAATATAAATTTTTTATGAGATTTCTTCCTTCTGGTTTTAATGATATATACTTAGTTGCTTTTGGTAATGTAGGTTATGGAAAATATTTTGAAAGTAGTATTGATAAAGGTAATTTATTATATGTTGTAGGCGGAGGAATAGGGTATAATCTTTACGGAACAACACCTTTACAATTAACTTTCGGTGTTGATAATAATAATAGTTTGGTTATGAATTTAATAATCAGCGCTATAATGTTTTAATATTTTGGAGTTTATTATTAATGGGAAGTATTAAAAATAAAATTATATTTTCTTTTTTATGCTTAATCTTTTATACAGCATTGGGTTTATCATTTTATTTAATACCTTTCAATTCGGAACTATTAAATATAATTGCAGTAACTTGTATTACTATATTTAGCGTATTTTTTATACTTCCTGCATTTTTATATTCTCCTGTTTATTCAATAATTATTGGAGTTTTACATTATATATTTTTTAGAATGTTTGAAATTATAAGAATTTTTACTAAACTAGATTCTACGCCTGTAACTTTGATTTATTTAATATTTCAAAGTGCTTTTGGTATTATTATTAATATAGTTGGTATTGTATTAACTTGCTTGACTATTTATTTTGTTAAAAATATATTAAAAATAAATGTACTGATTTTAATATAAATATGGCTTTAATAACAGCTGGTATAATTACGTTTATTAAATTTATTGTAAGTGCATTTAATTTTTCATCATTCTTTTTTTACTTTATGGTAAATAATATAACTATTAATAATGATTTAATAATACAGCAGCTTATTGCTAATGTTGTTAGCGTTATATTTACTTTTATTGCTGTGATGATTTCTTATTTCATTTATATTAAAATAAAAGATAAGCCATTTTTTTGCGATGTAAAGGCCTGATTAGTTGAAAAATATGGAGAGATTGATGAATAGTAAAAAAATAGAATTATATTTTCTTTTATATGTGTTGTACTTTATATTGCATGTTCTTTTGTGCCTTTTTTAAGGAGCTTTAATTTATTAAAAATATTTTTTATACTTCCTGCTTTTTTGTATTCTCCTATTTATTCAATAGGGATTGGAATTGCAAGCTATATATTTTTACTTGCATTTAGCATAATAAAACTTCTTCCTTATTTGAATAATTTAGTACTTGTTTTTTTGCAGACTGCATTGAGAAATTCAGCTAATGTATTGATTAATATATTGTTTGTTGTATTAGCTTCTTTGTTAATTTATTTTTTCAAGAAAAAAGCATTAAAAAAAGGAATTGATATTAACATTAGTATGGCTTTGACTATAGCAGTTATAATAACATTTTTAGAATTAATTGTAAGTACATTTTATTTATTAATTTATTCTAAAGATAATGTATCAAATTATAATACTATAATAATGGAACATTCATTTTTCTATATTAATTCTATGATATTTACTTTTATAGCTGTTATTGTTTCTTATTTCATTTATATGAAGATAAAAGACAAAGCATTTTTTGCTAATAATTTAAATAATAATGAGAATAATCAAGATAATGATAATAATTTAAATAAAGAGAACAATGTTAACAA